>NZ_CAJURR010000042.1 GCF_910589175.1 uncultured Lactobacillus sp. | reverse complement strand
CGTACGTACGGTGCAATGAGAGGGGCAAACTAGAAAAGTTTCCTCTACTCTATTTGTTCCATTCGGCTAAATCAACAGTTTGCTGCATTAAAGTTGCAATAGTCATTGGACCTACTCCACCAGGAACTGGAGTGATGTTTTCAGCTACTTCTTTAACATCATCAAAATCTACATCCCCAACTAAATGATGATTTGCCATTCGATTAATCCCTACATCGATCACAGTTGCTCCAGCTTTAACTTGATCTTTTTTAATTAAGTTAGGCTTGCCAGCAGCTACAACTAAAATATCAGCATGTTTAGTGTAATAATCGATATTATCCGTGTGTAAGCTTACCATTGTTACTGTCGCATTTTCATTGATGAGGAGCGATTGAAGAGGGCGACTTACTAAAATGCTGCGTCCAATGATTGTTACGTTTTTGCCTTCAATTTTATCTAAATAAGAATGAAGCAAAGTCATAATTCCTCGCGAAGTACAAGAAACGGGATAATGTCCATCTTCATTGTTATAAAGTTTACCAACATTTTTGGAATTAAAGCCGTCAACATCTTTTTCAGGAGCAATTGCTTCAATTAGTTCAGTTTGATTGAGATGTTTAGGTAAAGGAAGCTGAATTAAAATTGCATGAATAGTCGGATCATTATTATAGTGATGAATGGCTTGTAAAACTTCAGCTTGACTGACATCTTTTGGAAATTTTTTCAAGATAGATTTCATGCCCAACTTTTCGGCAGTTCTCTGTTTATTACGCGTATAAATGACACTAGCTGGGTTATCTCCTACAAGAATAACCGCAATTCCTGGAATTATCCCTTTTTCTTTTTTTAATTTATCAACTCTGGTTTTGGTTTCTTGATTAAGTTGTTTGGCAATTTTACGTCCGTTAATAACGTTTGTCACTAATAAAAGCGCCCCTTTTCTCTAAGAAAAAATGCTATTTTAGAGTAGAAAATTTGTATTTAAAAGTTTCTGTAATAAATCAATAGCATGTTGTTTTAATGCATCGAAGAAAATTTACACTTACCATAATAACATTTTTCTGGATAGACTTAGAAGGAGGGAGCTAATATGAATTTCTGAAGTTATAGAGAGCAGATGGATATCTTCTGGTCTTACTTTTAAAAGTAGTCTTGAAATACCACATTTTATAACCGAAAAAGGCTCATTGCCTTTGAAGTTCATTAACTTGGTTAACCACACTATCTTCTTGGGCTAGTAGATCGCAACATGCATTTAGTGTAATGTCACCTTGCATATTGAGATCGATAAAGTGCCGAAGAAGAGGTGTTTAACTTTTCTGAAACTTCTCTGACTGCATATCGTATAAAACTCTCCATTGCTGTTGACTTAAACCATTAAGATCGTAATAGTAATTAACCAAAGATACCTAAGCGTATAGACTCTTTTCAATTTACACATTTTATTTAGGATATAGTAATCGTCCTCACCATGAACCAGGTGATCCAACTAAGGCAGCTCAAATAATTATTGGTCAAGCAATAAATAATGAAAAGATCTAAGATTGTTTACGATTAGGTAAAATTTCATTGAAGGTAGCAATTGCTTTTCTTGTAAAAGATAAATTAAATAACTATACATGGATAGTTCTGGATGATTTATGAACTGATTTTCATGTTGCTTAAACTATATTATTCCTATAATCGCTTATATTATGGCAAAAGAAGCACTTGTATAAAAAATAACATTTCATTATAATATATATTATAAAAGATGATATAAAGAAAGAGGGGAAACATCATGACCAGTACTCCTAAGCATAAATTTGGATTTAGAAAAACATGTGTGGGCCTTGCTGGTGTATGTCTTGGAATTACATTCTTGACACAAGCAAATACTGTTCATGCAGATGAAGTTAATGAAGGGGGTCAAAGCCAAAATGCACTAGTTAGTCAGTCCGACGCTCAGACCGAAAAGACCGCGCAGGGTAATTCACAAACTGAAATCAGTGATGCTCCTATTGCTAATAATATTGAATCTACGAACTTGTCTGAAAACCAAAATAGTTCAACTAGTCACAATGTAGTTAGTCAATCTGGTCTCACAGATGAAACCGATGCCGATTTACCAAGTTATGCCACTAATGATGCAAATGATCTTGAATCGCAATTGCAGACCTTAATAAAAAGAAGATATATTGATGTAATAGATCCAATTACTGGTAAAAAAATAGAACCGTGCAAAAATTGACATGGGAACGCGATGTGCATGATTATGAGGCGGGGGCTGTCCGTCCATATGATTATCCATATGCTTACACTCTAACGGACGGGTATTATGGTCAGATAATACTGTTATCAGAATGGGCTGATACCTATGACCACGCACTTGAGGAGCTAACTGCTAAAACAAAGGAAGAAGCACAAAAATATCTTATTCAATCATTCCCTGAATTTATCACCCCAGAAATAGAAGGATACATTCCTTCACAGGATAAGGTTGAAGGAAAAGCAATCAATCCTTATGAATATCAGGATGAAACAATCACTATTACTTATACACCTGCTAAGCAACATGAAACTGGTGACCCTCTTACTCGAGAAGAGTTACCAAAGGCTAACTACGGCACACCAGGCGAACCACTTGTGCAAGAAGAATTGCCAAAGGCTAACTACGGCACGCCAGGCGAACCACTTACACAAGAAGAGTTGCCAAAAGCCAACTACGGCACGCCAGGCGAACCACTTGTGCAAGAAGAGTTGCCAAAGGCTAACTACGGCACACCAGGCGAACCACTTGTGCAAGAAGAATTGCCAA
>NZ_CAJURR010000041.1 GCF_910589175.1 uncultured Lactobacillus sp. | reverse complement strand
CAATAATCGAATCGTGACTTCTCCTAGTGAACGGGTCCAAGCTCTTTCTGATTCCTTTAAAGATGTTTTAAGCCTTGGACAAAAATATGTTGACCTTTTAGACCAGTTAGCCCAGACAAAGGATGCTAAGAATCTATTATCAGCCGCTAATAAACTAACCAAAATGGATTTGGCAAACGCGTTTATTAATTTCCCACCACACTATAAGGCGGCTGACTATTATCTGATTTTTATGGATCGCCTATTAAAAATGCATGGGGATATAGCGGTTAATGTTGCAGAAAATGAATTAAATCATGAATTTGAAGCGACTGTTGCGGCTATTGGTAGTGAAGCTGTTTTTAAATTTGAAGTTGATAGTCGAGGAGAAGCAGCTTTTACAGAGCAAAGTCAGCACGAACCACTTTTCTACTTGAGTTTAGAAGATAAATTAATGCAATTTAATAACCGCGCATTAGTAAATTATTTTATCGTTTATGCGCTTAAACAGCATACTGACTTTGAATTACGTGATGCGGTTAAACCTCTAATTGATTTTGCTAAATACTTGCAAAAAGATCTTGATTTCACGATTGATCTAGGTATTTTAGCAACTTCTAATGATTGTCGCTTTATGTTGGATAAGCCTGAACTTCCACTGACAGTAATTGATCGTTTATTTGTTGCGACTGCTGATGAAGATTATATGTTGATGAATTTGCCACGGAACAATGGGGCTGAGTTACTATTAGATCAAGGTACAAAACTTGACATTGCTTTTGATCCGGACGATTATAGTCAAGAGTGGGCCTTCTTGGTTAAAGATTCTGATGAGCAAATTTCATTCTTTGATGTATTGCTTCATTACGACCTAGTTCGCGAATGGTATTTAGCAAACCGTTCTGCCCTAGCCGTGAGAACAGATCATATGGAGATCGTTGATGAAGAACCACCAGCAATGACAGAGGTAGTAGAAGATGAATCTTCAGATGAACCATCTTCTGCTGAACCATCAGAAGATCCAGCTCCTAATGAGGAAGAATAAGCAGCAGATTTTATTGTGGAGGCACAGCAATGTTAGATGTTACTAAAATGCTTCACCAAATTATCAATTTAGAATTAAAAATTGATGATGAAAAGGAATTAATGATTGGGCCAGAAACAAGAAAGCAAACAATTTTTGTTGACCTTGATATTTCTTTATCAAATATGGCTGAAGCAGCAGGGTGGTATAAGGTAGTTAATCCTAGTGAAATAGACAAAGAGGATTTGCTAAAATCATATGTTGAATCAGTAGCGCTACTCTTATTGTATAGTGCAAAGATGCAATGGACACACTTGGTTGTACTCGATGATCAAGCCTGGCAACGGATTACGGATGCGAAAAGATCTACAAAGTTAGCAGACCTTAATAAATCGTATTTGGCAATCAAACACTTTTTGAGTGATGCCTACTTTAATCATCAACAGGAAAGTTTCCGGCACGCTTGGCATCTTTTGTTAAAAATGGGAATTAGCGATTGGCAATTAACGCCTGATCAGATTTCCGATGCTTACCAAGCAATGATTGACCAACATTAGAATAAAAAAGCGAGAGGTCGAGGGATTTTTCCTCGGCCTCTCGTGTTGAACGGAGTATAAGATTAAGCTTTTCGATCTCGTAGGCGATTGGTAGTTGCACTATGTTTTCCAGTTTCTTGGTTACTAAGACTGCCAAACATAAATTCACCAATTACCGACGCAACCAAAATTAAAACAATAATAAGAAATGGTAGCATAATAATCACCTCAAAAAGCAATCTCTATATTCATTATTATTAAAAATGTTTATTTTTGCAACAAAAGTGTAATATATGAGGACGTATTTAAGAAATACTTAAAAATAAAAGTGAAAAATTAGAAAATTATCCCTAAATTTATATTGAAGCAACTAAAAAAGAGGATAAGGAAACAAAAGTGTTTCTCTATCCTCTTTTTAACGTTTATATGGAGCGAGCGAGACTTGAACTCGCAACCCTCGGTTTAGAAGACCGATGCTCTATCCAGTTGAGCTACCGCTCCAAACAGATTTAAGTATATAATTTTCACTACAAAGTTGTCAATGGTAATAATCTAATATAATTATTTTATTAAGGTAAAGCCGGCACTTTCGTTGACAAAACGCTTTCATGACAACTATACTTTAAATATAGTAGAAGTACGAAAGTAGAAAGGACTTAAGCTGTATGATGGAAGGATGATGATTAAATGGCTGCTAATAAGACAGACCCGCGTGTAATTAAAACACGTAATAGTCTGCGCAAAGCTCTTGTATATCTGATGAGACGTGAAAAGCTTGAAGATATTAGCGTCCAAAAGATTACTGAAACTGCCAACATCACCCGAGGAACTTTCTATCTTCACTATAAGGATAAACAAGATTTTATTCAGTCAGCAATCCAAGAGATTATTGACGATTTCTTCAACCAAGTAATGATCGATAGTAATTTTTCGAAAGAACGGACGGTAAAGGTGTTTTCACTCCGCAAAGCATTTCAGTATATCGAAAATAACGCCGATATTTTTGATGTTCTGTTAAATAATGAAAAGAATAACTTCTTTTATGAACAACTCTACAATCGGTTAGCAAATGAGATGACACACTTTAATGAGCAAGTGAATAAGAACCAACAGTTGAAAGTCCCGCTTAATTTGCAGATTTCCTTTATTGATTCAGCATTTCTTGGCTTAGTAAGTCGATGGCTAGAAGATGGCATGATTTATACTCCACGTTACATGACACAAAGCGTGGCAAAGATGTTGGATCAGTTTAGTAG
>NZ_CAJURR010000040.1 GCF_910589175.1 uncultured Lactobacillus sp. | reverse complement strand
AAAAAAATACCTCATAATTATTAGATTTTATGTCTAACAATTATGAGGCACTTCACTCTAATTTTAGGAGTTTTCTAATGAGTAATAAAAAAGTAAAAATTAATAATGCTGAAATAAAAACAAGAGTAGTTTTCTATCGTCCAAGTCAATGATTAATTTTAATTTAGAAAAGAGATTTTTATGGCGCAAGATTTGATTACTACAGTTACAACAAAAAATGATTTCAAAGAGGCATTTAACAGCGTTCATCTTAATGCCTCCGATACAGTCATTGTCCATACATCATTAAGTAAGTTCTACTATGTTCCAGCTGGTCCTGAAACCGTCATTCTGGCACTTAAGGAGACAATAAGTAAAGGAACAATTATGATGCCTTCAGAAGTTTCAACAAATTGTGATCCAGCAACATGGGAGTATCCTCCAGTTCGTTCTGATCTAATTCAAACGATTAGAGATAATATGCCACCCTATGATCCAATGACTTCAGCTACTGAGGGACTCGGAATAACACCTGAATATTTTAGAACTTTGACCGATGTAGTGAGAAGCACTCATCCTTATTTACCCATTGCAATTTGGGGTAAAAATAAAGTTCAAATAGCTCGGGCACAACCATTAAATCTTCCATACGGCATTAATAGTCCCTTAGATTATCTCTACAAAAATAATGGTAAAATAGTTTTTCTAGGAACAGACTATGAAACTTGTACTGCCCTTCACTATGCTGAATCGACAATTAATCGGCCAACTGAAACATGGTCAGCTGCTATTGGTCTTGATGACCAAGGTAAAACTACCTGGACTGAATATCAAAACGTTGATTTAGATTCTTATGACGATTTTAATGAGCTCGGATTAGCTTTCGAAAAGAAATATCCGGAGTACTTTAACCAGGTCAGCTTGAATAACAGTTTTATCAAAGTAATTGAAATGAGACCTTTAATTGACTTTGCTAGAGATTGGTTTAAAAAGAAAGATAATAATAGATAACAAAAAAAGTAGGAATAAATCCTACTTTTTTCTATATATTCGTTATACCATAACTGTCATTGTAGCAGCTCCGATAATGATAGCTAAACCAATTAAAGTAACTATCATTTCTTTCTTAGTCTTCTTTTCATGCAAGAACCAGATTCCAGTTAGAGTTGCTAATACTACAGATGTTTGTGACAAAATAAATCCAGTTGCTAAACCATTCATATTTGGTTGAGCTGAAATTAAATATGTCAATGCAGCAAATGCAAAGAAAAATCCAGATATAATTTGTTTGTAAGAAACGCCTTGAGCTAAAGCACTTCTTTGACTTGGTTCTTTAACTTTTAAATAAACTGCATAACAAATAGCAACTAAGCACATTCCAATAGCTTGTGGTAAAAATGCTTTGGATCCATCAATTTTAGCAGCTTGAGGTGCTGCAGAATATGCCCAATATCCAATTTCACCAATTAATAAAATGATTACTGCTTTTCTCAACTTAGCACTATTCTCATCAGTTTTATGTTCACTCCAGGTTGTCATCCAAGCACCTAAAATGATCAGAGCTAATGCAAGAAAACCTACTAACTTATCACTCGTACTTGGCCAATCCCCTAAAGCAAATACTCCCCATAAAGAAGTACCTAACAACTGAAAGGCAGTTGTAATTGGCATTGCGCGGGACGATCCGACCAAAGTAAAAGAATGAAAAGTAAGAATCTGCGCACTAGCCCAGCCTATTCCAGAGATAATTGACCAGATCAAAGCAGCACCGCTAGGTAATGCTATTCCTTGAACCAAACTATAGATTAAAGCAAAGATAAAAGTACCAAAGGTAGTACCAATAATTTGATTTACTGGTTTACCGCCAATTTTTGAGGCAATTGTCGGAAACAAGCTCCAGCCAAGTAAAGGTCCCAATCCAATTAATAAAGCTATTCCATTCATACACTAAACTTTCCTTAAAATATAAAAGTAATTGTAATTTACAGATGCAATTATTGTTGCAGCTAAATATTTACTTTAAAAAACTACTCCACTTTCTAAAATTACATTAGAATATGGAGTTTCTTCACCAGTTCTAATAAATGCTTTAGAAGCCTTTAAATCCTTCTTTAATTCTGAATGTGGAATAAATTCAATCTCAACATTCGGAACTGCTTTCTTAATAGCTTCTAATTGCTTTGGATTTTCAGTTTTAATTTCCTCTGCAATATACATTTTTTGAACTTCTAACTCTTTCAAGACTTCTTCTAAAACATCAATAAATGATGGCAAGCCTGGACGCACAGACAAGTCAATCTTTTCAGTTTCAGCAGGAACTGGAGTGCCAGCATCTCCAACTCCTAACCAATCCATGTGCCCCATGTCAGCAATTACTCTTGAAATATTAGAATTCATTACACCAGTTTTTTTCATAGTCATTAATCCTTTTCTTAAAACACACTTACTAACATTCTAATATATCTTTTTAAGATTAGCACTTTTAAAGCAGCTCATACATAAATTTATTCTCTTCACTTTTAATTTAAAAATAAAAAGAAACAGCAATACATTTTTATATAATCATTTATCAATATGAGCATTTATTTGGTAGGATTTATCAGTAAATTGCATCATTTCAAAATAATTACCATTCAGATCGATTGAGATATTCACTGTACCCAATTAAGACCAAATTTTTAAGGTGCTACAGAAAAAGCGGTGATCCTTTTTTGATAAGGTTCATCGCTTTTTTAACATCATAGTATTTAAAATTTACTATCAGAAAGTGAGTCTATCTTTTCTTTCGACGAAGTAGAACTAGTCCCAAGAGTCCCCCGGTAAGTGAAAGTAAACCTGTAACCACAGCTAAAGTAGTATTGGTTTCACCAGTTTGTGGCAATTGTCCCTTTCTTTGAGGTGTAGAATCTACGCCACCTTTATTACTTACGTTTAAAGTTTTACTCTCTGAAACGTGCTTTACTTCAGGTGATGTTGATTCAGTTGGTTTTACCGAAGTAGATTCATTTTGAGCTGGTGTAGTCTCTTCAGTTTGCTTTTCTTGTTTTGGAGTCTCTGACACTGGAATCTTTGTATCTGGTGTTTGAGGAGTTTCAGATTTACCAGGTTCGCTTGGCTTACCGTAGTTGGCCTTTGGCAATTCTTCTTGCACAAGTGGCTCACCTGGAGTGCCATAGTTAGCCTTTGGCAACTCTTCCTTCACAAGTGGCTCACCTGGAGTGCCGTAG
>NZ_CAJURR010000039.1 GCF_910589175.1 uncultured Lactobacillus sp. | reverse complement strand
CTTTAAAGCCGCCGTACGTAAAGTCGTATTATTTTTAGCTGCAGTCTGTGCAATAGTAGCAGCTTCGTGGTAACCAATATGTGGTGAAAGTGCAGTAACCGTCATTAATGAATTTGCTACATCCTTAGCCATTCTTTCCTTATTGACAGTCATACCATGAATCATCTTATCTGCAAAGCCAGAAATAGTTCCTGATAAAACATTAGCAGACTCTAGAAAAGCGGCAATCATCACTGGCTTAAAGACGTTCATTTCAAAGTTTCCCTGAGAAGCTGCCATCGTAATAGTTGTATCATTTCCAAAGACTCTCAAACACGCCATAGTAACAGCTTCAGCTTGAGTTGGATTTACTTTACCAGGCATAATTGAGGAACCTGGTTCGTTGGCAGGTAAATTAAGTTCTCCTAAACCAGCTCTTGGGCCAGATCCTAAGAAACGAATATCTTGAGCAATTTTGAACATATCAGCTGCTAAAGCTTTTAAAGCACCATGAACCACATTTAATCCTGAGTGATTTGCTAAACCAAAGAATTTATTTGTATCAACTTTAAAATGATGTCCATATTTTCTTGATAAACGCTCAGCGATATCTTCTGCCATACCAGGAGCCGCATTAAGTCCAGTACCAACAGCAGTTCCTCCAATTGGTAATTCATAAAGTGTTTCTTCTAGCTCGTCAATATAGGATAGATCATGATTAAGAGCAGAAATATAACCTGATAGTTCCTGACCAAAAGTCAATGGGACAGCATCTTGTAAGTGAGTTCTTCCTACTTTAACAGTTGTCCAATATTCATCTTGTTTTACTTTTAATTCCTTAATCAAGTGTTTGATAGAAGGTTTTAAGTCATCTAACGCTTGTGTTGCAACTAAATTCATTGCAGTGGGAAAAGTATCATTTGATGATTGTCCCATGTTCACGTCATCATTAGGTAAAATATCTAAACCTGGATGATTTTTATTAGCAAGATTAGCCACCACTTCATTAACATTCATATTAGTTTGGGTACCTGATCCAGTCTGATAGACGTGCAATGGAAAATATGGTTGCAATTCTTCATTATTTAAATCAAGTAGTTGATGAATTGCTTCAATAATGGCACGTCCTTTTTCTTCTGTTTCAGTTCCTGCTTCAATATTAGCTTGAGCAGCAGCCAGCTTTATTTGAAGAAGTGCACGAATAATACCAATTGGCATCAATGCCCCAGTATGGAAATTATCCTTACTTCTTTGTGTTTGTGGACCCCACAATGCCTTTTCAGGAATTTCTACTGGGCCTAATGTATCACTTTCAATACGATAACCTTTTTTCACCATATTTTTTGTCCTCCGTTTTCATTATCTTCATTATAAGCTACATTTAAATGAAAGGGCATACAAAAAGCGGAGAATATAATTCTTCGCTAATATAATTGTATTAAATTATACTAAAAATACTTTTTCAATGCTATACGCTTATTGTTCTTGATGATTTAATTTCTTAGCAACTAAATCTCCAACAACTTGAACAATCAATACCAATAATAAAACTAATAAAGTTGCTACTAAGGTCACATCATTATTAAATCTATTGTATCCATATGAAATAGCTGTATTACCTAAACCACCGGCTCCAACAGCTCCAGCCATTGCCGTTAAACCAATTAAACTAATTAAGGTAACTGTTGAAACTCTAGCTAATTCAGATCGACTTTCTCTTAAATATACGTCAAAAATAATGTCTTTGGTTGAAGCACCTAATGCTTCTGCCGCTTCAATCTTTCCTTTATCTACACTTTCAAGTGCAACTTGAACTTGTCTAGCAAAAAATGGGAAAACACCTAAAGTTAATGGTACTAAAGCTGCTTTCATACCAATTTGAGTTCCAACAATTTTTTGGGTAACTGGAGCAACAAATGCTAATAAAATAATAAATGGCACAGCTCTAAAAATCGATACTAATTTATCAACAATCCAATAAACTACTTTATTAGCTAAAATTCCTTTTGGCTTTGTTAAAACTAGTAATAAGCCAAAAATTAAACCCAGAATTCCCCCAAAAATAGCTGACCAAAAAGTCATAAATAAGGTTTGGAAAATAGCTGTCCCCCAACCAGCATCTCCGCCCCAACCTAGGGCTACTACATTAGGAAAGTTATTAGTGAAAAAACTAATCATTAGTCAGCACTCCTTTATCTAACTTCGTTACTACAACATTTTTACTCTCCAAGAATTTAATGGCTTCTTTTTGCTTTAATTCATCTAAATCCAATAAAATTGCAAGTGTTCCTATTGGTTCACCACTTAAAACTTCTACATTTCCATATAAAATACTTGCTTTTGTATTCAGCGAAACATCTAAATCAGCCACAACTGATTTAGTTACATCATTAATGCTATAAACTAATTGATACAATTCTGCGTTCTCAGCTAATTTATCAAAGTTATAAGTATTCAAAATATGTTGAGCCTGCAAAGCTCCACCTACAAATTGACGAGTAAGTTGCTTCTGAGGATGTAAGAAAACTTCTCTTAGCTCACCTTTTTCGATTACTTTTCCCGTTTCCATTACTGCAATCTTATTTGCTACACGTTTTACGGCATCCATTTCATGTGTAATTAAAACAACAGTTAAACCCAACTTTTTATTTAGATCATATAGCAAATCTAAGATTTGGTTGGTAGTTTTTGGATCAAGAGCACTAGTTGCCTCATCAGAAATCAAAATATCAGGATCATTCGCCAAGGCACGGGCAATAGCAACACGCTGTTGTTGGCCTCCAGATAACTGAGCGGGATAAAAATCTGCCTTATCTTTTAAGCCAACTAATTCTAATAAATGGAGAGATTTTTCCTCTAGTTCCTTATCGGATAAGCGACTATGCTGCAGAGCAAAAGCAACATTTTCAATAACAGTTTCTTCGTTTAAGAGGTTAAAATTTTGAAAAATCATTCCAATTTTACGTCTTTTTTCTTGCAATTGCTTCTTACTAATCTGCAATGTATTATCTTTAAACAATACCGTTCCATTAACCTCTACTGATCCAGCAGAAGGATATTGAAGTAAGTTGATTGTTCTTACTAAAGTGGATTTTCCGGCTCCAGAAAATCCAATTACACCGTAAATATCACCCTTATTTATTTCTAAACTTACATCGTTAACTGCTTTATTTTGTCCAAATTGAACGGTAATATTTTTCAAATCAATTTGTGCTGCCATTAGACTGCTCCTCCTCTTACTTTAATTTCAATCCCCAAGCTGCAACTTCAGTCTTACCATAAAGCTTGTCAGATAACTTCTTAGTTTTTTCTGTTTGATATGCTTTAACTAAATCCTTGTAAATTTTGTTATTCTTATCTTTTTTATTTGCAACAATTATGTTAATCCATTGTTCAGAATCTTTATTCAAAGGCTCAATATAAATTGTTTGCTTATCACCTAATTTAGCAGGCACAGCATAGGTATTATTAACGATACTTGCATCTACATCATCAATTACTCGTGCTGTTTGCTCTGCACTAACTTCTTTAATTTTTAGACCCTTTGGATTTGAAGTAATGTCAGCTACCGTTGCCAGTTTAACGCCTTTTTTCAAGTTAATTAGTCCTGCATTTTTCAAAACATATAGGGCTCTTGACTCATTAGACGCATCATTTGGTACTGCAATTGTAGCGCCTTGTGGCAAATCCTTAATACTCTTATATTTCTTTGAATACAACCTAATTGGAGCGATATATGTATTTCCAATTGCGACTAATGAACCATGATTTGCTTTATTCCAGGCATTTAAAAATGTGTAGTGCTGGAAAGCATTTAGATCAATATCGCCATTTTGAAGCGCCTTATTCGGCTGATTATAGTCAGTAAAATTCTTAATTTTAATTTTTATGCCATACTCTTCTTCAGCAGTTTCTGCTACACTTTTCCAAATTTCAGAATCTTGTTTCGTTTGACCAACTACACCCACTACTACCTCTTTTTGATTCTTAGTAGTGTTACTAGTTGGACCAAAACTAAACCATCCAGCAATTACAATTAAAACTACCACTAGTGACCAAATTATTCTATTTCTAATTCTCTTTTTATGCATTGTATTTTCCTCCAAACAAAAAAGCACTCATCCATAAAAGGACGAGTGCTCGCGTTACCACCTTTAATTTGCCATTTACTCACATAAATGACCTTAGTAAGTAGCTCCTAATTTTAATTAAGAATTACCTTGCGTTTTTAACGATCGCAACACCGTTGATAACTTATTATTAAAATTCGTTACCACCATTTTAATCTCTAGTCCATCTTCAATTAGTTGTTTTATCTACTTCCACCACACGTAGACTCTCTAAAAAAACATTACCAATCTACTCAACTAGCAAAATGTTTAAGTTAATTGTTAAAAATATATTATAATCTTAATCAAATTTCGTCAAGTCTTTTTTTAATTTTTTATTTTCTTATCGAAATCATTATATTATTCTGATACATGAGGATATTTAAGAATGGAGAAAGAATGATGAAAAAGAATATTGTCAAAATAATAATGTGGATCCTCTTTTGGTTTTATCTAATTCCATATTATTTACTAAAAAAATTTGTTTTTAAGAAAAACAAGCATCAAGTTTTTTGGGCAAATTGTGTAACAATCGCTTTGTTCGTTTTACTAAGTCTAGCTGTTAGCCCAAGCAGCACAACCACTACTTCAAGTAATGAGGACGCCTTAGCCAAAAGCAGCAGAGT
The DNA here is from genome assembly GCF_910589175.1 of uncultured Lactobacillus sp. Lineage (GTDB taxonomy): Bacteria > Bacillota > Bacilli > Lactobacillales > Lactobacillaceae > Lactobacillus. The sequence goes on along the minus strand of NZ_CAJURR010000039.1, from coordinate 3,147 downwards.
AGTTCATAAAACAATCACTAAAAAAGTTGGAACTAAAGAACTTAATAAAGAAAAAGCTAGAGCTAAGGTTCTCAAACAAGAACAAAAGAATAAACAAGCTGAATATGACAAGTTAAAGCAGCAACTTGATGACTACCAAGAAAAAGAAAAACAACAAAAACAACAAAAACAAGAAGCTGAACAAGCAAGAAAAAGGGCTGAAGCGGCAGCTAAAAAAGAGGCTAAAGCCCGTCAAAAAGAAGCTGAAGAACAGCAAAAAGCTGCTCAACGTCAGGAAGCAAATACTAGTAGTTCTTCTAGTTCTTCTAGTTCTTCTAATTCTTCTGCTTCTTCTAATCAAGGTGATCTTTATACTGGTAACCAAGGCACAATTGTCGGAAACAGTAATTCAAAGATCTACCACGTACCTGGTCAAGCAGGCTACCATATGAATTCAGCTAATGCCGTTTACTTTAACAGTGAACAAGACGCAATTAATGCTGGTTATAGAAAGGCCAAAAGATAATGAAACATAAGAAAATTACCGAATTTTTAACAGCTACCCTTTTGTTTTCTATCGGAATTAGTCAATCATATACTGTTCAAGCTAGTTCATCTAACGAGACTAAAGTCGTTAAAAAATATAAGTATGACTATACTGATCAAAAGAAAGCAAAAAAATTAAAAAAGAAGAACAAAAAAATTGAGAAAAATATTGACTCTTTAGATAAAAAGATAGCTGATCTTCAAAAGCAATTAAAAAACTACACTAATCCAAATGCAGTTGAATCTTTAAGTAAACAAAAATTAGCTAGTCTTGATTATACGGGGAAAACTGTTGTTAACGTGAACAATAATAACCCAGAATTTTCAAAAGAAGATTTAGATACAAGTCATGGTGCCTGGCAAAAATATGGCAATCTTGATTCACAAAATCGTGTAACTGCTGCAAATGCACTTTTAAATAGTTCCTTAATGCCAAAAACAAAAAGAGAACCACTCCATGTCAATCCAACTGGCTGGCATAATAAAAAAATAAATAACCATTGGCTCTATAATCGTTCTCACTTAATTGGCTATCAACTTACGGGACAGAATAATAATTGGAAAAATTTGATGACTGGGACTAGACACTTAAATGACCCGGATATGCTAATGTATGAAAATGAAGTGGCTACTTATCTAAAAGCTTCCCCATCACATTATGTTCGTTATCGCGTTACGCCTATTTTTAGAAATAATGAGTTATTAGCTCGTGGTGTCGAAATGGAAGGTCAGTCAATTAATTCAAATGATGTTCATTTCCATGTTTATATTTTTAATATTCAAGATGGCGTAAATCTAAATTATTCGAATGGAACCAGTAAAGCTTCTTAAATTTTAATAAAATAACTATATTAAAGTTATTTTTTTTGCTATACTTCTATTCGCTTCTCTTAATTTCCTAAGTTCAAACCTATACTTTTCTTTCATAATACTTATTCAATTAGTATTTATGCTTAATGGTTTAGGTGTATGAATATACTAAATGAAGAAAGATAATATTATAAATTCTTCATTTAATTACAGTTTAACTTTATTCTAAAAAGCGCAGGCAAAAATCTGTGTGAAAGGAATTGTGATTGAAGTGATAGACAACTTAGGAGCTGCGATCAAAAAAAGGCGCAGGAGTTTGAGAATGACTCAAGAAGACCTTGCGGAATTCAGTAGTCTATCAGTGAATTTCATCTCTAAGATTGAAAGAACAGGTAATCAAAATATCAGTATTCAAAAATTAGATGCGATTGCAAAGGCACTACAAACATCCGTAATTACTTTAATTGATGAATCATCCAAAACTCCTGAACCACAGGCATTTGCAAGTAAATTAAGTAATGACCGTGTTTTTCTTGATAAGCTTACAAATGACATGAAAAAACTTCCTGTTGAACAGGAAGAAGCTTTGGCTAAAAGTTTTATTACAATAATTAATACTTTTGCTAAAGAAGATAAATAAAAACTTTGCCAGATATCTTCTATCTGGCAAAGTTTTTTATTTTATAGTCTAATTTTGATAATTAATTGTTTGCTTTTCAATCAACTTGTAATCTATTAACTTATCATCATCTAAGTTTTCTTTATTTAATTCAATGGCGTTAATTTGATTATTTTCATAATTGGTATAATAAAACGTTCCTGTTTCCAAGTTAGTTCCATCAGAATAAATTGTGTACTCATAAGAATTTGGTCCTACTTCATCCGTTCCTTTTGGCTGTTCAACTGAATGTAGAATATGGAAATAATTTGTTACACTACTTAATTCATTATCTCCTTCAGGAGAATGTGCACGCACAAAAGCCACTTTTACAAATCGACTAGCTGAATCCATCCCTCCTGGCAAAAAATGAGTCCCTAATCCGCGACTATATAAATCTAGGTCAACACCTGGAACAAGAGTATTTTTAGGCTGTGCAGGTGCTATATTACTATAATTAGCTAAGTTACGTAACTGGCCTGGAAATTCAGGATTATTGGTTAAAACATGAACTGGATTATCATAAACGTGTAATCCACTTAAAGTGGATTCTACAACAATTGACTCTCCACTCTTATCAGCCATTAACCAATGAAGTGGTGAAAGTTGGAGTTTTTCTGAAAAGTTTATCTTTACTAAGTTAACATCTTTCAATGCTTCTTTTACTTCAGCGACCGTAGCATATTGACTTAACAAATAAGGAATTAATTCAAATGGTGTAACATTATTTTTTCCAGACACTTCTGGGAAATAATGACATGGTCCATCAAAATTAAGACCAGCAATTCCTAGTCCTTCTTCATTTGATGCATCAAAATACAAAGGATAGTTATCCTCTACGATGGCCATCCCAACCATGGCATATTTTGCCTTTTTATTTGGTAATTTACGATATTGAAACTCATAATTTCTTGGTGTAATTACAGGATGTTCACCAAAAGAAATTTCCAAGTCTAGATTTCGGCCAAAATAATGATGATTATTTGAACTATAAACAATTGAGGTACACATATAAATTCCTCCTTATATCTTTTACAGTCCCTATATTACTCTTTTTTTCAAAAATAAAAAGGAAACTTCTCCTGTGAAGTTTCCTTATTTTATGTGTGTCGGGCATGATATTACATCTAGTCCGTTGAAATACGGATCACGGG
>NZ_CAJURR010000038.1 GCF_910589175.1 uncultured Lactobacillus sp. | reverse complement strand
TTTTTGGCACCTAATTTAATTGAGATTTAAGCTTTTAAAATTCGGATATAAAAAAATTGTGTTAAGTATAATCACTTAACACAATTTTTAATTATTTTTTCAATTCTGGAGCATCTGTCTTGAAATCACTTTGAGTTGTCTTTTTCCCATTCTGATACCAGACACTATTTTTACTCTTCTTTTCTGCCTTTTTCAATCGTTTTAACGAATCGGACTTCTTATAGGAATAATTTTTCCTCTTTACATATTCAAATCCATCAGGCTTATAGAAGCGCAAAAGATTTCCTGTAATTACTCTGTCTGATAGGGAGAGTTCAGTAGTTACGGTATTAGAAATGGATGCTAATTGGGCCTTTACTTTCTTGCTTGGATGAGTTATTCGCTTTCCTGATTGCGTGTAGTAATAACTTCCTTCCACTTTACTATATTTTGGAGTAATAAAGTCACCATTTCGCTGGGCAACAATTTGTGGCGCATTTTTAGCCAAAAGACTATGACCAAACTGAATCATATTTTGGTCATTAATTCCTAATAAATTAAATAAAGTTGGTCTAACGTCAATCTCGCCACCATAGGTATGATTAATACCACCCTTAAGTCCAGGCATGTGGAACATTAATGGTACCCGTTGGAATTGGAGATTATCAAAATTATTAAAGCTGTCTTTATCTAATAATTGGGCAGACGCCTTATGGTGATTTCCAGAAATTCCGTAGTGATCTCCATAAAGCATAATTAGCGTATTCTTCTCTAAACCCGATTTCTTTAGATAGCTCATCAATTCTCCAATTGCTTGGTCAAGATAATGAGCAGTTTGAACATATCCGTCTACTGTTTTATCACCAGTATCAGTTTTATCAATAGATTGATTTTTCTTATCCAAATCATATGGATAGTGGTTCGTTACCGTAATCATCTTTAAATAAAATGGTTGTGGTAAATGCTCCATATATTTAATCGACTGATCAAAGAAAAGCTTATCTTTAATTCCATATCCTAAGTAATATCCTTTTTTATTTTGATAACAGGATAAAGGCATGAAATAATCATAGCCAAAAGACTTATAAGCATTATCACGATTCCAGAATGAACCTGCCCCACCATGCATAACTGCACTAGTGTAGCCAGCCTTTTGACCTAGTATAGCTGGAGCACTTTCAAAAGTGTTAGACGTTCCATAACTTGACATAGCAGATCCTGATTGCAAACCAAAAATAGAATTTTCTAGCATCATTTCAGCATCGGAAGTCTTACCCTGTCCTACTTGATTAAAGAAGTTATCAAAACTAATAGTGTCGTTAGCATGATATAACTTATTCAAGTTAGGGGTAACTTCTTTTCCATGCCACTTATAATCAATTAAAAACTGCTGAAAACTCTCTAAGTGGATTACCAATACGTTTTTATTCTTTGCCACGCCATAATATTCCGGATTAGGGGCAATATAGTTTTTCTTGATATACGACTGAACAGTTTTTAGATCACTATGGTTTGCTTTAGCCATAATTGCATTATTTTGAGCAGTTTTTACTCCGTCGTATACTGCAAAAGCATTTAATCCTAAATATTTAACAATATAGTTATTATCAAAAGTTCTAGTCAATAAACCAGAACGATCCTTTTGTGCCATAGTTAAATTAGTACCAATCAATACTACAGCTAAACCTTCAATTAAAAGTGAAACCTTTAATTTTAGACGTCGAACATCAATTTTAAAAACTTTAAAAGCTATTAGTAGAACAATAATAACTACATCTAAAAATACTAAAAAATCTGTTCCTTTTGTGATGCCCGCAATACTTTTTCCTAAATTATCAGAAGTAGATCCGGACGTTTTAATGATAGAAGTAGATAAAAAATCAGAAAATTCTCGATAATATAATATATTTGAAAATAGCCAAAGAGATAAAAGAAAATCAATTATGACCATAATCCAGTAGGATTTCCTACCTTTAAAAAACAAACCAATTCCAATTAATAAAATAGCAGTTGGCAGTGGATTTATCAGTAGCAAAAAATTTTGCATTGAGCCCACTACACCTAAATTAAACTTTGTTATATAGGTTAAATACGTTTTTATCCAAAAAAATACAACAACTACAGTGAAAAAGCCTAATTTAGTTTTAGTTAACCAATTATACGATGCTTTTAGGCGTCCCATTTAAGTCCTCCTCAACTTTGTTCTTTCATGATATTACTACTAAAAAATGGTTTTGATAAATTAAAACAGCAAATTTAAGGAATTTTAATGACTTTTTACTTTCTTGGGCTTAAAGAGCCAACCGAATATCCCTAAAATCATTCCAAAAAAGTAGGTAGTAAAACGCCATAAGAACATCCCTAGAGTCAACAAAATATTTGAATGAATAAAAGTAGAAAACAATGTCTGAAAACTAAATTCTGCTCCACCAGATGCTCCTGGAATTGGAACAATTGCCATAAACATGATAATCATAATGTTCATCTGTGTAACGTCTAGCCAAGAAGGTGTTAAATTTAACGCCAACAAGATTAAGTACGGAATTGAATAGAAACATAGAAGTTGACCAATAGTCAAAATACTGGCCCCTAATAATTTTTTCTTTTCACGTTTTAAATTCTGTCCTTCTGCATAAAAAGTTTCAATTTTCTCCATCGTATTCTTACGCCATTTTTCAACAGTATTTTTGTTCATAAATTTTTCCAGTAAATCCATGACCCAATTAGTAGTATTTTTTGTCCATCGATATGCAAACATAATTGCTAATAGAAAAATTATGGAACTTACATGAAGAATAAAACCAATTAAAATAAACAAGGCTAATCCTGAAAATTTGGTCACTACCATATGAAAACCAAAAATAATTGTCGATACGTACGCAAATAAAACGCAAATTTGATAAATTATAAATTTCATTAACAGAATAGATGTCGCCCGTCCACCTTCTATTCCCATCTGAATCATGGCTACTAACTGAGAAGGTTGACCACCGGTAGACAATGGCGTTATCGCATTAAATAAAGCTTGAATAATTGGAATTCTAAAAAAAGACCATGCCGAGCGATGTGGATCTCCCTTTTTATGCTCTAAAATCCAAATAATAGCAGCTTCACAAACATATGACAAAACCATTACCAACAAAACTAACAGCAAGAAAGTTAAATTTAATTTTTTACTTGCTCCCCATAATGCCTTAATTGGTGTTTTCCGTAATTCCTGCCAAATAACAAAGCCACTAATTAAAAGAACAATCAGCATCCCTATAAAATGTTTTTTGTTCATTATTTGATTTGCCCTAACTTTCTACCAATTTCGTATTGTTCCATGTAAAAGTCATGCCATATTTTAGCAAGATGATCTTCAGAATATTCTTGACTGGCTTGAGCAGATAAATCTTGATACTTCTTCAATTTTTTAGGATTTGATACTACGGATTTAATTTGAGCATTTAACTCAGTAAAATCCTTACCTTTCATATAGTATTCGTCAATAATAGCTTGATATAAATCCAAATCACGTAATAAAACAGGAGTATTACATGAAAAAGCTTCTAAAACTGACATTGGAAATAATTCATCAAAAGATGGGAGTAAAAACAAGTCAGCAATGTTTAAATAGCTAACTAATTCTTCTCGTGGCACAATACCAGTAAATTTCAAATTTTTTGGAGGATTATCAATTAACTTCTTAAAATGAGCATATCCATCCGTCATTTTACCGAATGAGAATCCACCAGCCCAAATAAATTGAATATCCGGATTGGCTTCTGCTAACTTCGCAAAGTCATCCACACCTTTTCTTTCTTGAACTTGTCCATCTCCAACAATTACAAACTTATCTAACGGAATATGCAATTTGTTCCTAAAGGCATTTTTTTGTACTTGAGTTTGCTCATAAAATTCACTTTTTGCTACAAAATTAGGAATATATTTTACCTTTTTTTCGCTAATTCCATACTTCACCAATTTGTCAATGAAGATTGGATTAACTACTACTATCTGATCCATTCTTTTATAAAAATCAATAACGTACTTATAAAAGATACTTTTTGCTGGTTCAGGTAGCTTAACAGATCCTTCTAATGTTTCCGGCAGAAAATGCACATATCCAATTTTTCTTCCACGACTAGGTAAAAAACTGTTAGCAAAATAAGTAGGATTGATAGTGTGGTAATGAGTTAAATCACTTGCTCCATATTTATTAACCGTTACATAAAAATCTTCTACTAAGCGGGTCCTAAGTAAGCGCACTAGTTCTTTGTAAGCCGATCCCACACCCTGTCCCTGAACTGAATCAGCCTGGGAAAACATATTAATTCTAATCATAATTTACCTCAGTTGTTTGTTTATTCTGGATTGCATCCTGATAAAAATCTTCTATTTTATGTGCGAAAGTAGCTGCTGATACATCCACTAATTTATTTTTCTTTATATCTTCAGGAATAGTAAATCGATCTTCTTTTAAATAATCAAGAATCTCACTTTTCATTTCATCCTTTGTTTTAAAGGTACAACCCAATTCTTTATTATCAAAAACATTCTCTGTGTAATCGGTACTATACACTACACTTTTTGTTCCAGCAGCTAATGCCTCAATATAGGTTAACCCCTGTGTTTCTGTATCACTTGCAGATACGAATAAGTCGGCCATACGATAATAATTTCCAACATCACTATGTTCGACACTACCCGCGAAAGTTACATAGTCTTCTAAAGAAAGTCGAGCAACTTGATCTTTTAGCGGCTGTACATCAGGACCATCACCGGCAATTACAAACTTTACGTTAGGCTCTTTTTCCAAAATCTCAGGTAAAACATCTAAGATTTGATCTATTTTCTTTTCAGCTGCTACCCTACTTAGTGTAAGAATAACTTTATCTTTTGAATTGAGTCCCAATTCCTTCCGAACATCGCGACGAGGATTTTCATTGATAGCTGTTAAATCAACCCCTGTTGGAATAATACGCATTGGAATTGTAACTCCATAACGTTTCAAGGTTTCTTTTACACGCTGACTTGGTGCCACTACCCCATCCATCTTGTGTAGATAAGCCTTCGTAATTTGTTTAACATGATATGGCTTCAATAGATGTCCATTTAACACATAATGTAAATAATCTTCATACATAGTATGGTAAGTATGAATAGCGGGAATATCTAACGAATGCGCAACGTATTTTCCAATCATACCCATTGCAAACTCAGTTTGAGTATGAACAATATCTAATTTTACTTCTTTAGCAATTTTTGTTGCCTGAAATAAACCTCTAACTGCAATTCTTCTATCCGTAAAAGAGACAAAAGGTACACTGCTAACTCTGAAAATATTTGGCTCAACAGTCCCTTTTCCTAAATGGGGATCCGTTGTAGTAAAAATAAAGACAGAATGCCCATCTGCTTCAAGAGAATTTTTTAAAGTTTGAATTGAAGTTGCGACCCCAGAAAGCTGAGGAAAATAAGTATCGGTAAATAACCCAATATTCATATAAAAATACCTCCATTAAAGAACATTATAAAGTTAGTAGAAAGGAGTTGCAATTTTGGATAAAAAAAAGACGTGAGAATTAACTCACGTCTTTTTGCCAGAATGTCTGAATAAATAGCGGTGATCGGGGTCGAACCGATACGTCCCAGGGGACACCAGATTTTGAGTCTGACGCGTCTGCCAATTCCGCCACACCGCCATAAATGAAATTAATCAGGAAATTCAGGCGAAGGCGGTGATCGGATTTGAACCGATGATTAGGGTTTTGCAGACCCGTGCCTTACCACTTGGCTACACCGCCAACCTCTGATCATTAACAAATTGGGATAGTTGGATTCGAACCAACGCATGATGAAGTCAAAGTCCATTGCCTTACCACTTGGCTATATCCCAATGTTAGGGCGGAATGTGGGGATCGAACCCACGCATGCCGGATCCACAAACCGGTGTGTTAACCACTTCACCAATTCCGCCATAATATTAAAAACAGGGATAGTAGGAATTGAACCCACACTAGCGGTTTTGGAGACCGATGTACTACCTTTATACGATATCCCTATTTAATGGAGGCCAGTGGATTCGAACCACCGAACTCAGAGAGAGCGGTTTTACAGACCGCCGCGTTTAGCCACTTCGCTAGGCCTCCAGAATGGCGCGAGACGGAATCGAACCGCCGACACAAGGAGCTTCAATCCTTTGCTCTACCAACTGAGCTATCGAGCCATTACGGTCCCTACCGGATTCGGACCGGTGATCTCCTCCGTGACAGGGAGGCGTGATAACCCCTACACCAAGGGACCATATTGCGGGAACAGGATTTGAACCTATGACCTTCGGGTTATGAGCCCGACGAGCTACCAGACTGCTCCATCCCGCGATGATTAAGGAGGATGTGGGATTCGGACCCACGCGCGGGCAGAACCCGCCTGACGGTTTTCAAGACCGTTCCCTTCAGCCGGACTTGGGTAATCCTCCATTTATACCATCTTTTAATATGGTAATGACCCGTACGAGATTTGAACTCATGTTACCGCCGTGAAAGGGCGGTGTCTTAACCACTTGACCAACGGGTCATACGTTTTTTAACGTACTTATTAATCATACCTGATTTAGAAAGTGATGTCAATAACTTTTTTCAAAAACTTTTTTTGAAGCTTTGCTGTTTGTTACTCTCCGCATCAGCAATAACTATATTACTAAAAACATTCTAACTATGCAACCCCTAATTTTAAATTTTTTTACTTTATTTCTTTTTTTATCTCTTTAAGCCTATATGGTGCTACACTAAGCGTATACGGAGGTGTTTTTATGTCTAATGAAAGATGTATTATTGACAACAAAAAAGGCAAAAACCTAATTAAATTAGCTGATGGAAATATGATTTGTGAAGATCATGCAAAACTTACTCCTTGGCAAAAAGAAGAATTAATTGAAAAAGATGCAAATCAAGTTAATGAGTACATAGATAAAATGACTAAGACCCATTTAGCTGCATATGGCTTAGAAAATACAGAAGCATCATATAAGCCTCTTCTTCATAGAGCGGTGCAGAGTGATCTAATGGCAAATAGTTCCCCAGAAGACACATTAAAGCTTCAAAATTGGATATTAATCAAGCAAAATGCAGAAATAATTGACCTGCTTAAAGAATTAAAGACAAGAAACTAGCTCGGCTATATAACTATAGACACATTCGTTCTATCTGAACCATGTGTCTTTTTTAGACTAATAAACATCTAGCCTTAAAATGCGCAAAAATCGCTCTATAAGTCCTTTAATTTGTTTAAAAGCTAATTTACCCTCAACAACCTTTAAAAGCTATACAGAGCAGATATATCTCTCATCACCGTATAAAATTCTAACTTTTCAAAAGGCAGCTACCCTACATCTTTTTTGTCCGTATAAATAGGTACACAAATTTTCTATGATTATTACATAACTTAACTTTCAATGCCCTCTTACACACAAGTGTTGTCTTACTTTTAATAAGAAGGAGCTAAAAAATTTCTTAGTTCAATCAAGGTAAGGAACTGGAAGAAAACTACAATTTATCTACTTCCAAGGCTATTTTCGTATAATTCAATTGCTTTTAATTTAATTTCAACTGTATATTTGTTCATAGCAAAATTCCCAGGTTGGATTTATGTCCAACTCAGAGGTTAACTTCATAGTTATTTGTTTCTTTTTCTGTCTACTCATCCATACACTTGAACAAAGATTTTTGGTTCTATACTTTTTCCTGTTGATGAATATCTACGATATTCTATCGACAGGATTTTTTTATTGCATAAAGAAAGAGGCCATAGCCTCTCTTAACTTAAAATCCTTCTTCGACCAATTCAATTAAGTTTACTAGGAGTTTTTGCTATGTCCTCTCTTAATGATTATATTAAATTTCAGCTCAATACTGAAGATCCTAATATTATTTTTTCTGATTATTAAAACATGTATTAACGGCAAATATCATAATCTCTATGTCGCCGAACTTATTCAACCGGATTATCCTTACTGCTATTCCTCTAATCTTAAGCATAATGTTCATGATACTTCTAACATGCGCTTTATTACTGCTGATGCTAGCCATCCAGTTATCATCAGACTTAATAAAAAACAGCGCGTTTTATGCAATGCTTGCCTTAAAAGATCAATGGCTCAATCTAATCTTATTAATAAAGGCTGCTATATCTCTAACACTTCTAAGCGAAAAATACTTTCTGCTCTTACTGAAGATCGCTCAATGATCAGCATTCCTAGAGAATGTATTAGACTGCAATAAAGATCTCGAAAATACATATTGGATTATGCAGGACTTTATGACTGCTATTCAAAATAAAGATGAAAAACAGATTATTCACTTACTTAATTCAAAACAAACTGTAAGCAAGCAGATGCATCAAACACTACTGACCTTTAAGCATAATTATACTGGAGTCCTGTATATCTTCTAACTACTCGAATGGTTGTCTTAAAGGTGTCAATCGCAAGATTAAGCAGATTAAGCGCACTGCTTATGGCTATAGAAATTTCAAACATTTATTAATTAGAATTAGAGTCGAAAAAAATGTTATAAAAGAAAAGGAATCAAACAGCTATTTCTTAGCTGCTTAATTCCTTCTTAAAATTATCCATCAACAGGATTTGCAAAAGAGCCGATTTTTTATTTTTAAAGACACAAAAACACACTAGTAATGTTACTAGTGTGTTTATCTTAAAGCGGAGATTGAGAGATTCGAACCCTCGCGCCGGTATAAACCGACCTACACCC
>NZ_CAJURR010000037.1 GCF_910589175.1 uncultured Lactobacillus sp. | reverse complement strand
TAGCTGCTTAATTCCTTCTTAAAATTATCCATCAACAGGATTTGCAAAAGAGCCAAAAAAAGCCGATTGCTTAGTAAGGAAGCAATCGGCTTTTTACCATTATTTAAAAGAATAACTTACTCATAATAATCATGAAGATCATCAAACAAGTAGAACTAATTGCAGCAGCCCCAAAGACGGTACCACCACGTTTGAAGATAACACTGAAGTTAACGGAAATACCTAAAGCGGCCATTGCCATCCCCAAAAATACATACGCTGCTTGAACTAAGCCATCTAAAACTACTGGGGGGAATGGTAAGAAAGTACCTAAAATACTGGTTAAAATAAATCCGCCTAAGAACCAAGGAATTGGTAATTTCTTAGGTGCTTGTGTATGATCTTGCGCACTTTCTTTTACCAGTCTTCTTTGGTACCAGTATCCAATTATTAAAGCAACTGGTGCTAAAAGTAAAACACGTGATAATTTCATAATTAATGCACTATCTAAACTTGCTTCACCAAAAGCACTACCAGCTGCAATAGCATGAGCAATTTCATGAAGAGATCCACCAGCAACAATACCAAATTGTGAATCTGTTAATCCAAGCATTGGTTTAATCACAATTTCTAAGAGTGTAAATACTGTTCCCATTACACAAACTACGGCAACGGCAAGTACCTCGTTTTCTCTTTTACGTTCTTCATCTCTACTCTCAATTTGAGGGGAAACACCCATTACAGCAGCTGCTCCACAGATTCCGCAGCCACAAGCTGATAACACTGCTAATTCATCTTCTGCCCCAAATTTTTTACTAAGCCAGTAAGTCAAAACAATCGTTCCACTTACTCCTAGCATTGCAACTAAAATTGTTTTAATACCAGCATCAGCTAGCTTAGTAAGATTAAGTCTAAAACCCAGTAAAATAATTCCTAATCTCAAAAACTTATTAGAAATAAAACCAATCCCTGGGGCTCCTTCTTCTCTTACCCCAACTGGTAAAACCTGCAGCGAAATTCCCAATAAAAGTGCAATTACCAACGCACCAATCAAGTTAACATAGGGTAATTTTGCTAGAAAAATACCTGCCACGGAACAAATTAAAGTCATTACAGCTGCAAGACCAAATGATTTACTCTTAACAATACTTATCAATAAAAATAACCTCCAGTTTAATTACTTATTCTCACCCAGGAAAATTTACAGAATAAGCAATTATATAGTGTTTTAAAGTGATTCTTTCTCGAAAGCAAAATTCTTATATTACTATAATATCCAATCCAATAATTAAAGTAAAATAATATGCTCATAAAATCACAAATATTTTTATTGATATAAAAAGGATGAAAGCCTAAATTGTACTTTCATCCTTCAATTTTGTGATATTATTCATAAAATCTTTCAAATCAATTACAGTCTCAAATGTTAAGAAAAACAATAAAGCTTTAATCCAAGATCGACTGAGTAAAAAGAAAAAGCAAATTGCTAATGCTATAAGCCCTATTCCTACAAACAAAGCTAAGGCAGTTAACTTTGCTCCAAATAAATTAACGACCTCCTTAAAACTGCTTGGCTCATTTTTAACTAATAAAGATAGGTCATGATATTGCTTACTAGTCCTTACTCGAAATGATAAAAAAGTAAATACGGTTCCAATAATAATTAAGCCGGCTCCAAGTAATTGGAATAAAAGACTCATTGGAGGCTGTCTAAACATTAAAATGCCTCCAAGAATTAGCAAGATGTCCGCAAGCAAATTATAACGTAAACGTTTATTTTCTAATTTAGTAAAAATTAATTCATTCGAATCCATACTTCATATCCTTTAATATTCTTCTTTCTACCAGTATACTGGTTAAACTAAAAATGACCAAGAGCAATTTTAACTCTTGGTCATCTAGGTCAATTAACGTCCTTTATGAACTGTGTCATTTTCAACTGGAATTGGCTGGGCTTTAAGCTCAACTGCACCATACAAAATACCGATTAAACCGGCTATTACTAATAATTGGGACATATTCAGGACTCCTCTCTTGGAATCTTCCCCCCAGTACCTATCTTACAGGCTTAAGTCTACTTTTCAAAACAAAAAGACTTGGGTTGCAGGTGTCAAAGAAAGCCAAATCCAATAAAAGGTCATCATAATTACCGCTAAATAAGACATCATAGTTAAAAAGTTCTCAAAGCAACCTCCAACTTTATAATGAATTGGTGACTTTCTTTTTTTCTTATAAAATGGCGCTAGCCACTCTACTCCTTGCTTACTGAAACTATCTTCAACTAGATGCAAAAAATAGCCAATTACCAGCCCAAACCAAAGCGCACTCCAATAATTCTGAGAAGTTAAGTTGTTGATATGAATAGGAATAAATTTATTCATTAAATAATATAGACCACCAGAAAAAATAGCCCAGCCAAGGAAAGAATGCGTAATTCCTCGATGTTTAAGAAAAAGGCTAAAATTGATCACTGACTTCTTGCTTGCCGAACTGTTATATTCATCAATATCAGGTAAAGAAGCGCCAATGGCAGTCGCAGCCAGAATAATAATGTTGTTAACTGGATCGATCAATAGACGATTAGTTAATAATAAGCTTAGTTCCACGATTGCAATACTGCAAATTCTATGTGACCTAGTCAGCACTTCTTTTCACCCTCTCTAGAACATATATTCTATTTTAACAAAATTCCTACCAGAATGGGAACTTGTATACGCCAAGGTATAAAAAACTCTAGTTTTGCACTAGAGTTTTTAAGTAATATAATTTTATAGCTTTACATAATTATTTTACTTTTAATTGATAATTTCTTTTAATATCTTGCTCAATTTTTCTACTCGCTGATCTTCTGGTTTAGCAATAAAAGCATATTCTTCAGTTAGTTGTTTTCCAGCTCGCAACAAGAATAACTTTTGTACTTGGTCATCATCAATGTGGGCTGCTGTTTTTTCATTCATAATTAAATAGCCAGATCCAGATTCAACCATTAAAACAGCTTCTCCTAAGGTTTCAACCGCAAGTAAATCACTATCAACTTGAAGAACACCTTTTAAATAGTGGTATTCACTCTTTTCTTCCTCTACTCCTGCTACCATAATGCAAGGCAAATTCTTTAAATCACTCACTTCGACAGTTTGTTGATATTTATTAAAATTACCCGCTTGCACCAGGGCCACTACAGCAACATCATCAACCGGATAAGTAGCTAGTTGCTGATAGATAATATGTCTTGAATTAACTAAGACTGCATCTAACTCATTGTTTTGAATCTTATCTTCAATCTTATCATATGAAACAGGCTCTAAATTCACCTTTTCATCTTTATGTAAAGTTTGCCATCTACATGCTGACTTTTCCAGCTCATGTCTGCCTAAATTTTTTAAATATCCAATCTTCATTTTCTCACCTGCATACAAAATAAGACTTTGATCTTTCAACCAAAGTCTTATTTGTCCTAATTACTTAGCTTTGTCATGAAACGCAATAGTAAAACCATTCTCCCAAACTTCACTTGGAGCAATATGATTCATTCCACGTTTATGTTCTAGTTGACCATCACTGTCTAAAGTATCTGCAATTCCCCACCATGGTTCAATACAAATATAGTTGCCAGCCTTAGGATATTGTGACCATAAACCCACAAATGGTGCATTTTCCATTTTGACGTTAATGTGGTAATCACTCTTATCAGTTCTAATAGAAATCTTGTTAGGTTGCTTTAATTCAAAGACCCAGGCGTCATCCTTAAATAATTCATCACTAATTTCAAACATTGAATCAGTTGCGAGCAAAGAACGATTTTCCCAGTCAAGATATGGTGCCTTTAAAGGAATCTTCACATGGTCCATTGAAGGATCGAACTTAAAGTAGTAATCATTCTTATTCAAACCATTATCAGTTGGCAAATTAAAACCAGGGTGGCCACCAATACCAAAGATCATTTCTTTAGTATCAGTATTAGTTACTGTAAAGTGTTCTTCCAGCAAATTATTCATTAAACTGTAAGATACCCTTAGTTCAAAATCAAATGGATACATTTTTTTAGTATCTTCATTAGAAGTTAGAAGAAAAACAATGTGCTTATCATCTTGTTCTTCAACAGTAAATTGTGCATCCCGAGCAAAACCATGTTGTCCCATATGGTAAGTTTTACCATCATAAGTATATTGATCGTCCTTTAAACGTCCAACTACTGGGAACAAAACCGGAGCATGACGTCCCCAAATTTCGGGATCCGCTTGCCACATGTATTCTCGACCGCTGTTTACATCTTTAACACTTTGAATTTCAGCACCCTTATCAGAAAGTGTTACTGTTAAAAAATTATTCTTTAATTGATAATCCATAATTTAACTTCTCTTTATCTACTAAAATTACAAAATAAATTTTGTTAAGTCTTTATTAATAATTATATCACTCAATTTTTGATCAACATACTTCTGAGTAATAGTGATCTCACCCATGTTCATGTCTGGACCTTCGTAAAGAACATCTTCAAGTAATTTTTCTAAAATAGTTGCCAAACGACGGGCACCAATGTTGTCAGTTCCTTGGTTTACCTCAAAAGCTATTTGAGCAATTCGGTCAATTGCTTCTTGAGTAAAGACTAATTTAATACCATCAGCCTTAAGAAGTGCAATATATTGCTTCAAAAGTGAATTTTGTGGATCCTTTAAGATCTTAACGAAGTCTTCTTGGGTCAAGGCATTTAATTCAACACGAATTGGAAAACGTCCTTGCAATTCTGGAATTAAATCGCTTGGCTTACTTTCGGCAAAAGCACCAGCTGCAATAAATAGGATGTGGTCAGTAGATACCGGACCATACTTAGTTGAAACAGTTGAACCCTCAACAATTGGTAAGATATCTCTTTGTACACCTTCACGAGAAACTTCACCAGAGGTCTTCTTGTTACCAGCAGTGATCTTATCAATTTCGTCGATAAAGATAATACCATTTTGTTGAGTACGCTCAATTGCACGTTGGTAGAGAGAATCGTAGTTAATTAACTTCTTTGATTCTTCTTGAATTAAAACTTCACGTGCATCTGATACTTTTAGTGTACGCTTAACAGTCTTCTTAGGCATTAAGTCGCCCATCAAACTTGACATGTCAATTCCCATTTGGCCCATCATATCGCCCATTGGATTTACCTTTGGAGCTTGTTCTACTTCGATGGTAACTTCACGATTCTCAAGTAATCCCTTATTAAGTTGATCAGCTACGCTAAGACGTTCATTACGAATATCATCAGTTACTTCTTCATTATCTTGAGGTTGATTCATGTTGAAGTTACCAGAAAGCATCTGCATCATTTGTTGCATAGAATTTTCACGGTTTTCACGCTTAATTCCGGGCACAATTAACTTAACTAGACGATTATTAGCTTTCTTAGTAGCTTGCATTTTAACATGTTCAAATTGATCTTTTTCTTCCATTCGAACTGCTTCTTCAACTAAGTCACGGACCATTGATTCAACATCACGTCCAACGTAACCAACCTCAGTAAACTTAGTTGCTTCAACCTTTACAAAAGGTGCATCAACAATTTTAGCAAGTCGACGTGCAATTTCTGTCTTACCTACACCAGTAGGACCTGCCATTAACATGTTTTTTGGCGTAATATCTTGTTGCATTTGTTTTGGTAATTGCAATCTACGATAACGGTTATACAATGCAACCGCAACAGACTTTTTAGCTTCGTTTTGGCCAATAATATATTTATCAAGTAATTCTACAATTTGTTTTGGAGTTTTTTCTTCAGTCAAAATATTTCACCTAGATTTCATCAGTAGTAATGTGGTCATCTGTAAACACATCAATTCCGGAAGCAATCTTAACAGCTTCTTTAGCAATTTCACTTGCGCTCATCCCATTACTGTGGCGAGTCATAGCAATTGCAGCTGCTTGGGCAAAGTTACCACCAGAACCAATAGCCACCACATCTTCATCTGGTTCAAGTACTTCACCATTACCAGAAATTAATAGTAAATCTTTATCATTAAAAGCAATTACCATAGCTTGTAATTTAGCTAAAGTTGGATCTTTACGCCAGCTTTGAGCCATTTCAACGGCAGCTCTACGTAAGTCACCTGAATAAGTTTCAAGTTTTCCTTCAAGCATATCTTGCAAGCTAACTGCATCTGCAACACCGCCAGCAAAGCCGATTACTACTTGATCATGATAAATTCTTCTAATCTTTTTAGCAGTTGCCTTAGCAATAACTTTTTCACCTAAGGTAACTTGACCATCACCAGCGATGGCTGTTTTATTGTTATATCTAACAGAACAAATTGTTGTCATATTATTATGTCTCGTCTTTCTTATCTTTTCTTGGGAAAAATTTTTGATAATCTGCCTGTAAATGCTTCATTGTGACATGAGTATAAATTTGCGTCGTTGACAAAGATTCATGGCCCAAAAGCTCCTGTACACTCCTTAGGTCGGCCCCATTATTGAGCATTTCGGTTGCAAAAGAGTGTCTAAGCATATGGGGATGAACCTTTCCACCAACTCCAGCTTTAATAAAAACTTGCTGCATAATATATTCAATTCCGCGGCCCGTTAACTTTTGTCCTCGGTTATTTAAAAATACATAGCCTCGATCTTCATTTTTACCTAGTAGAGCAGGTCGACTACTATCACAATATTCTTTTAAAGCATTGGCTGCATCTTTTCCAAAAGGAACATAGCGGTCTTTATTACCCTTCCCATGAACTAAGATAATCTTTAAATCAAAATCAATCTGATCTAGCTTTAAAGATGCCATCTCACTTAAACGCATCCCAGTCGCATAAAAAAGTTCAAACATCGCACGATTTCTTACTACCAACTTTTCATGACCAGCAAGACTATCAAAGACTTGCCGCATCTCTTTTTCATAGAAAAATTGTGGTAATTTCTTTTCGCCTAATCTTAAACTAATTGTCTGCATTGGATCATTATCTAGCACTTCCCGCTTAACAAGAAAGCGATAAAAAGATCTTAAACTCGACATTTTACGCGCTTGAGTAGTCCTTGACCTATTTTGCGTCGCTAAGTTTTGTAAGAAAATTTCAACATCACGACTTTTGACTTGATTCCAGCCGCTAAAGCCACCATTTTCTTTAAAAAATTCCTTAGCTTCAATCAGGTCGTTTAAGTAAGAGTTTACAGTATTTTTACTATAATTACGTTCATAGTTCAAGTAATCTTGAAATTGTTTGATTAATTTATCATTTTCTTTAGACATTATTAATCAAGCTTCTTCTCTTCCTTAAAGGCTTCAAGATCTTTCAATGCTCGCTTTGAAATTTCTAAGTGTCTTTCTTGCTTGTTTCTTACCTTGTAATCTAATTTTGGCAAGAGAGCATATGAAGCATTCATTGGTTGGAAATGCTTTGCGCTAGTGGTTGTGATGTAGTTAGCCATAGAACCCAAAGCAGTTGACTTAGGAAAGACTAGTGTTTCTTCTCCTAAAGCTTCTCTAGCCGCATTAATTCCGGCAACTAAACCAGAACCTGCACTTTCAACATAACCTTCTACTCCAGTCATTTGTCCAGCAAAGAAGAGACCAGTTTGCTTTCTAGCTTCATAATTTGCATTCAAAACCTCAGGACTAGCAATATAGGTATTGCGGTGCATTTTACCATAGCGAACAAATTTTGCATTTTCAAGACCTGGAATCATTGAAAAGACTCTCTTTTGCTCACCATATTTTAGATGAGTTTGGAAACCAACAATGTTATACATTGTGCTAGCTGCATTATCTTGACGCAATTGCACAACTGCATAAGGAGTTTTTCCAGTCTTCGGATCTTCTAAACCAACTGGTTTAAGTGGGCCAAAGAGCATTGTTTTTTCTCCTCTTTTAGCCATTACTTCAATTGGCATACATCCTTCAAAGACATTCTTATCTTCAAAACCATGTAAGGTAGCTGTTTCTGCCGCAACTAAATTTTTGTAGAAATTATAAAACTCCTCTTTAGTCATTGGACAATTCAAATATGCAGCTTCACCCTTGTCATAACGTGATTTTTTATAAACAATGTCACGATTAATTGAGCTAGCTGCCACAATTGGAGCAGCTGCATCAAAGAAATGAAGTGAATCAGTACCGCAAAACTCCTTAATCTGTTCTGCTAGGGTATCTGAGGTTAATGGACCAGTCGCAATGATCGTGATACCATCTTTTGGAATTTCAGTGATTTCTTCCTCATGAACATGAACATTTGGCAAGTCTTTCAAAGTTTTAGTTACAACTGCACTAAACTTATCTCTATCAACGGCTAAGGCTCCACCAGCAGGTACTGCAGTTTCATCCGCTGCTTTCATAATTAAGGAATCCAGCTGCCGCATTTCTTCTTTTAATAAACCAACAGCATTTGACAGTTGGTTAGATCTCATTGAGTTAGTACATACTAATTCTGCAAAGTTTGCAGTTTCATGAGCAGGCGTATTTTTCTTAGGTCGCATTTCATATAAATCTACTTCAATGCCACGCTTAGCTAATTGCCATGCAGCTTCACTTCCTGCAAGCCCTCCGCCAATTACGGTTACATTCTTTACCATGCAATCTTTCCTTTCTGCTCGACTCTTTCAAGTCTATATAAAAATGATATCATTAAACCGCTTTCGTTTTAATGATATCATTGATTTTTATTATAATTTAATTTTCTTCTGGTTCTTCACGGTAATCACCATTTGGACAAAGGATTACTAATCCTTTCTTGTTCTTCTTTTGAACTAAGAAGTGACCATCATTTGGACAGTTACGACCAATTGGTTGATCCCATGAAACAAAATCACAATCTGGATAGCGTGAACAGCCATAGAATTTACGGTTGCGTTTTGATTTCTTTTCAATAACTTCGCCCTTACCACACTTAGGACAAGTTACGCCAATCTTCTTAACGATTGGTTTAGTATTACGACAATCCGGGAAACGAGAGCAAGCATAGAACTTACCATAGCGTCCCATTTTAATAACCATTGGAGCTCCACAAATATCACAGTTAAAGCCCGCAGGTTCATCTTTAATTTGAACCTTTTCAATTTGTTGATCGGCTTTATCTAATTCTTTAGAAAATGGCTTGTAGTATTCATCAACTACTTTAATCCAGTTTTTCTTCCCTACTTCAACACCGTCTAGGTCATTTTCAAGTTGAGCCGTAAAGTCAACATTAACAATGTCAGGGAAAAATTCTTCGATTAACTTATCTACGATTTCACCTAATTCTGTAGGTACAATTGATCTACCTTCAAGTTTTACGTAGTAACGTTTTTGAATGGTATCAATTGTTGGTGCATAAGTTGATGGACGACCGACACCATTTTCTTCAAGAGCACGAACTAAACTAGCTTCTGTATAACGTGCAGGTGGTTGAGTAAAGTGTTGACGATCATCAGTCTTCTTAAGCTTAACTTTATCGCCTTCATTTAACTCAGGGAGTTCATTACTCTTTTCTTTTTGGTTATCGTATACCTTAGTAAATCCAGCAAACTTAAGTTTTGATCCTGTTGTTCTAAAAGTTACGTCATTTTGCTCAATATCAGCTCTAACTGTATCGTAAACAGCTGGAGTCATTTGACTAGCAATAAATCTTGACCAAATTAAAGTATATAGTCGATATTCTTCAGTGGTTAAATACTCTTTTACAGAAGCTGGAGTTCTAAAAGCTGAAGTAGGACGAATTGCTTCGTGGGCATCTTGAGCATCCGCATCATTTTTAAAATGTTGCGGCTTAACTGCTGCGTAATTTTCACCATATTCTTCATGAATAAATTTTGAAGCTTCGTGCTTTGCAACATTGGCAATACGCTTTGAGTCAGTACGCATATAAGTGATCAAACCGACAGATCCTTTACCAAGATTCACACCTTCATAAAGAGATTGAGCAATTCTCATTGTTCGACGAGTTCTGTAGCCTAAGCGCTTGTTTGCTTCTTGTTGCATAGTTGAAGTGGTAAAAGGAGCAGCCGGTTGACGTCTTCTTTCCTTTTTAACTACTTTTGTAACTTCAAAGTTTTTCCGCTTATCAATTCGCTTTAAAACATCTTGAACTGCTTCGTTATTTGGCAATTCCTGTTTTTTGCCTTTAATGCCATAAAAAGCACCTTTGAACTTTTCTGTACCTTTTTCGAAATCAGCATCAATAGTCCAGTACTCTTCTGGCTTAAAGTTCTTGATTTCATTTTCACGATCAATTACTAACTTCAAGGCAATCGATTGAACACGTCCAGCTGACAAGCCTTTCTTTACCTTTTGCCACAAAATCGGACTAATTGAATAACCTACCAAGCGATCT
>NZ_CAJURR010000036.1 GCF_910589175.1 uncultured Lactobacillus sp. | reverse complement strand
TGTTAGTGTTGTATGCACCTACAGCGTAGTGGTTTTCACGAGCAGCTTTGAAAATGTCATTACCATTTACTAAATAAGCCATTAAAAAAATACCTCCTAAATTTTTAACACATCACTAGTTTAACCCATTAGTGCAAAAATTAACATACTTTAGCTCAAAAAAATTCAGTGAATATTTTTATTTAAAGAAATATTACATTTCTTTAGGTGCATTTACACCCAAAAGTCTTAATGCTTCCGTTAAAACAATTGAAGTTGCTTGAACTAATGCAAGACGAGCGTTTAGTTGATCATCTTCATCTAAAATTCTAACATTTGCATAATACTTATTAAATTTCTTACTTAAATCCAAGGCATATTTTGCAATAATTGATGGTTCAAATTTTTCTGAAGCTTTTTCTACAATAGCAGGGAAATCAGCTAATGCTTTTGCAACTGCAAAGGACCAATCATCATTTAAGCTTAAATTATCCATTGAGATTTCTTTATTAGCTTTGCGTAAAATACTTTGAGCTCTAGCATTAGTGTATTGAACGTATGGACCAGTATCTCCTTCAAAACGAACAACTTCTTCTAAGTCAAAATCAAAGTTATCCATTCTATCATTCTTTAAGTCATGGAATACAACGGCGCCCACACCAACATCATGAGCAACTTGCTTCTTATTAGATAGATTTGGATTCTTTTCTTCAATTTGTTGTTCTGCTAAAGAAACTGCATCCTTTAAGACTTGGTCTAAGAAAACAACGTTTCCTTTTCTAGTAGACAGTTTCTTTCCGCCTTGAGTAATCAAACCAAATGGAATGTGGTGAATATTATCTGACCAGTCATAACCCATCTTCTTCAAAACTTGTTTTAATTGCTTAAAGTGACCAGTTTGTTCACCACCGGCAACATATAATGACATAACAAAGTCATATTCTTTTTTACGATATAAGGCAGCAGCTAAATCACGAGTCATATAAAGACTAGAACCATCAGATTTCAAGATTAAAGCTGGATTTTCATCTTCGCCTAAGTTGACAACTTGAGCTCCACGAGATTCTTCAAGTAAGCCCTTTTCTCTTAATTCATCAACCACTGGCTGCATCTTATCGTTGAAAAATGCTTCTCCGTTATATGAATCAAAAGTTACTCCTAATTCTTTATAGATACGGTTAAATTCTTGTAGGGAAACTCCACGGAACCATTTCCATAATTTGATTTCTTCTTCATCACCGTTTTCTAGTTTCTTAAAGGCAGCACGTCCCTCATCTTCTAACTTAGGATCTTTTTCAGCTTCTTCATGGAACTTAACGTAGTAATGGAAAAGATTTGTGATCGGATCTTTCTTAACATCTTCCTCATTCCCCCATAAACGATAAGCAGTAATTAATTTACCAAATTGGGTTCCGTAATCTCCAAGATAATTAATTTTAATTGGAGTATATCCAACTTTTTCCAAAGTCTTAGCAATTGAATTACCAATTACTGTGGAACGTAAGTGTCCCATTGACATTGGTTTAGCAATATTAGGAGAAGACATGTCAATTGGAACATTTCCTTCACCAAGTTTCTGATCACCAAAATGTTCTTTTTCAGTTAGAACATCATTTAAAGTTGCATTGACTAATTTAGCATGATCAATTGCAAAGTTTACATATGGTCCAACTGCTTGAATACTAGTGAAATTATCATCACTAATTTTTTCTGCAATATCCTTAGCAATTAAAGCAGGATTTTTATGTTCAATTTTAGCCAAAGCAAATGCTGGAAAAGCATAATCACCCATCTTAGGATTCTTTGGTCTTTCAATTAACATAGAAATTTTTTCTTTAGGTAAATCTACCTGTTCACTAACTAAATCAACGACTTTTTGTTTAAAATCCACTTATAACACCTCTTGCATAAAAAAAGTCTCTTCCTAGTAAACTAGAAAGAGACGAGAAAGTTCCCGCGGTACCACTCTACTTGATACAAAGTATCCGCTTATTAATTGATTTTAAAGTTAAAGTTAAACACGCCTTCATATTGCCCTATTGTCTAACTCCCACCAACCATAGACTCGCTGAACATAAATGCAATACTACTACTTTTAACCTTTTGTCATGAAGATTATATCAGCAAACTTAGGGAAAGTGCAATATTAAATCGAATGCATAGTAAAATTTTAATTAAAACAATAACTTAATAACTTTTTGGTCTCCACAAACCGTTCATTATCATTTTCAGCACCTAAAATTACTGTAATTACTCTTTTTCCATTTTTATCTGCTGTACAAGTGAAACACGAACCAGCACCATCAGTAGTACCAGTCTTTAAACCATCCACAGGAAATGTCGAATCATAGTATGAGAGACCATTTAGCATTTTATTACTATTAGTCATAAGTGTATTTTGAAAATATGCTCTGGCTTGCTTTGTAGTATTTAAAATTTCAGGATAATCAGTTATTAATTTTCTCGCTACAATTGCCATATCATTAGCACTCATTTTATTTTCAACTGTTGTCGTCATCCCTAAAAAATTTTTCCTTTTCTCTGGTAAACCATCAATAGTTACGAATTTAGCATCATTGAGTTTCCATTTACGAGCTTGCCGGCGCATTTGATTTAGGAAATTTGTCTCGCTTCCACTAACTGCAATCGCAAGTAAACGAGCTGCATTATTTGCCGACTTTATTAAGGCTGCATCATAGAGCTCTCTTACGGTATATTTTTGCCCTAGCCTAAGCGGAACACTTGCATAATCTTGATTTGAGCCTAAGTTTACTATTTCTTGAGGTGGGGTAACAGTTGTATCCCAAGATATTTTTTTCTCTTTAATTGCTTGTAAAGTTAAATAGACAGTTAAGAGTTTGGTCATTGAAGCAATCGGCAAGCTTTGATTAGCATTTTTAGCGTAAATGGTTGTTCCATCTTTTTCATTAATTGCTACGGCAGCTTTAACGTTTAAATCTACTTGGTCAGCATTATAATTCGACGGCATTCTATTTGAACTAAAATTGTTTTTCCATACAAAAAAACAAATAGCTGCTATTACAAATATAATTAACCATAAATACTTTTTCTTAGGTTTCTTCTTTGCATGTTTCATTCGGTCACCTAAATTCTCTTTATGCAATTTATTTCGTCTTTACTTAATCATTTTTCATATCGTTTCATTATTTTTGGAAGATGAGCTGATAATTGAGTTGGTCGTACAATATATTGATTCTCTGCGATTTTATCAGCAACTAAAGAATGAATCCCCACAGCAGCTGCCACTGTTTCTAAGTTAGGTATAAATTGACCACAAAAGCCCCCAATAATTCCAGCTAATGTATCTCCCATGCCACCAATAGCCATTCCTGGATTACCAAAAGGATTTAAATAAATATGACCTGCTTGATCATAAACTTTAGTGTGATTAGATTTCAAAACCAGAATTGCATTCTTATTTTTAACTAATTTATTCAAAATTGCTTGATTCAATTCATCATTCTGATCAGAAATTTTTATTCCACTTAATCGTTCCCATTCCATTTGATGAGGGGTAAAAATCAGAACTTTTGAATTTAATGGTAGTAAATCCGTCTGCTGACCAATTAAATCTAGTGCACTAGCATCTAAGATTAGTGTTTGCTTTAAGGTGATATTATCTCTGACTAGTCCTAATATTTGTTGTGCTTTATCATCTAATCCAAGCCCCATTCCACAAACTACTACATCAGAGTTCTTAATTAAATTTTTTAACTCTACACTTTCATCCCAATTAAGAGCCATAATCTCTGGGTCCCTAGTATGTAAGGCAGCAATAGTGACTTGGTCTGTAGCAACTGTCACTAAGCCTGCACCACTGTTCAATGCACCTTCTGCTGCCATAATTAGTGCTCCACCATATTTTTTACTACCTCCAATTAGGAGTAAACGACCATAATTTCCTTTATGTGTAGCACTTTTTCTCTTCTTTATTACTCTAGATATTAACCCTTGTGAAATAAACTTCATTTTATCCTATCCAAAAAAGCTCATCCAATCGATGAGCTTTGCTTTAAATACTGTCATTATTTTCTTTTTCTGCAAGTTGTACTGCATATTTAGTTAATTTATCTGCAGCTACTTCACGTGCATCAGTTTGAACACTTAAAGCATAATGTTCCAAATTATCTCTAAGCTCCGGTGAAATTGTATTTTCGTATTTTCCTAATTCACTATCACTAAATGGCTTAAGAAAATCAGTTATATTGTCAAATAAGCGTTCCATTGCATAACGCAATTTTTTATCATCAACACGTTTACTTGATGCAATCTGTTTTTTAATTCTTTCAAGGCTATGAATAGTATGTGGTAATAAAATATATTCATTTTTTCGTCTTTGCCAGATGATTACACCATTGGTTTCAATATCATTTAAATTGTTTTGTACTTCATCTAAATTACTATCGGGACCAAAAGAATAGCTTAAAGAATTGTCATCCAAGTAAGCTGCATAATTATCATGCTTATCGTCTGCATCACCATCGTAATTATCCAAAAAGTTACGGGCTGCATTAATATCATGTTGAATTTCTCTCTTTTGTGCTACGCTCAAGTATTCCGGATCATAATCTTGATAAAGATGAGTACCCTCTTCAAACTGAACTAATAGTTGCTCATCCTGTGCATCCTTTAATATCTTGTCAATTTTTTTATAGGTATCAGTTCCTAAATAAAAATCTTTCTCATCAATATCAAAATTGAAATCATTGTAACAAGTATCACGCAATCCTAGTAAAGTCATATATGTATCTTTTTTCAATTTTGTCCACCTCTTTCAATCGTTATTTTACTCTTTTTCTAGATAAGCAGGTAGTTTTTAAGTCAAGATTGATTTTTATAACTCATCCTATTTATTGCGTTGTTCATCTAAAATTCTTTTAAAGTTTGCTAATTGATTTTTTCTTTGTTCACTAAAAGCAACCGTTCCTGAATTTACATAGGCTTTAAAAAGTTTTCTTATTATTGGTTCCCAAACATTCTTCTGGGTAGAACTATTTTTTATCAAACGAGTAGCTAATTTATATGTCGTCTTAGGCGTTAACAGCTTCCTGAAATAAATTTGATTAGTGTCACTCACCGTTAAATATAGCATTTCAATAAAATCTTTTCTTTCTGTATCACTTGTATTTTTTAGCCATTCAGCAATTGCCTTCCATGAAACTTCTGATGTGCTATCTAATTGTTTTAAAACTACAAATTGATCATCGATAACGCGCCAAGTAAACATATCATGCTGGAGCAAACTATTTCCAGAAGCTGCCACAATAGTACAATAATCTTTTTCTCCAATCAGATCATCTTGCAATATGCCAATCAATGAGCCTTGTGGAATATATTTATGAATTTTTCCCTTTAATTTTAAGAATCTATCCTTTAATCGTTCTTGATTATGAAAACCTGGTCCATCAAAACAATCAATTCTATCAATATGCGACAAGTCGGATTCTTTTATGTTCAATGCAACGGCAAAAGCTAAATTTCCGCCCTTTGAATGCCCACCAAGATAAAATTTTCCTGAAAACAAATTTTTGATTTTTCGATAATAAGAACGAGCAAAATAATGGGCTGGTACCCAATCATTAAAAGACATATTAAAATTTTCTTTCCAACCGATGGTAGTAGCCGTTGTCCCCCGATATGCAATATAATATTGATTCTCTGCAATACAAAAGGTAACAGCATTAAATTGCATTTGTGTTTTTGCATCTACTTTACTAACAACATTACGCCAACATAGATCTTTAAAGCGTGGATTTTCTAGCATAGTCTTGATTAACTTTTCAGTATTCTTTCCACCAAGATTTCCTTGAGCTAAAGTATTAATCTCTTCATCAGAAGTCAAACTTTGTAAACTATGACGCTGAGGAAGAGTATCAAAATTACAATATGCTAATTGAGAAAAAATCATGCTATCTACTTCGTTTAAGGGAAATTCATTAAAACTTCGCCTCTCTTTTGCAGCATATACAAGCATATTATCCACTTTTTTCTTCCTCACTTTCTCCGAAAATATTATATAATAGACTTCCTTGGCAGGGGCAAAAAAGGAAACTTAGGTAAGTATCTTACTCAAGTTTCCTTTTTCTCTTTTAAACTTTAATATGTAATTTTTCTAAGACCCTATCAACTTTTGGTCCAATTATCTTTTGAGCTAAACCAAATTTCACTGTTAAAAAGGTATAGAGTAAGCCGCCAATAACTACCGCAAGTGTAACAAGAACAAATGAGGTTGGCCTACGTTCAGATGAAATGATTTTTCCACCGAAATTAACTACCCCGGTAACTATCACAAACATTGCCATTGAAAAAATTGCAATTCCAATAAATCGTCTCGATGTACGACTACTATTGTATTTGTATCTAACTTTTAAGTGTTTTAAAGAGAGCCAGATAGTAATAATCAATCCAATATTTGTAGCCAGAAGTGGTCCATATACTTTAAAGAATTTAATCATTGGAAGTTGGACAGCAAATTTAATGATAATTCCTAAAACCAGGTATTTTATAGCTAGTCCGTTCTCTGATAGACCTTGTAAAATTGCCATCAAAACTGTAAATAGCCCTAAACTAATTGCCGTAAATGACGATAAGTACAAGACATTTGAACCTAGTTGATCGTAGCCATAAAAAATTGTATAAATTGGCGTTGCAATAGCAGCCATCCCCAATGAAGCTGGAATCATAACAAATAAGAATAATTCCAAGGTGTTTTCAATTTGGTTAGAAATGCTGGCATAATCACGTCGTGCATGGGCACCTGATAAAAGCGGAATAGCAGTTACCGACATTGCAGTTGCTAAAGATACAATAATCATGATTAATTTATTTGCATTTAATCCAAACAATGCATACCAGGATTCAATTTGATCAGAACTAGCATGAACAAACATAGCAATCATTGGATGGAAGGTATATTGGTCAATTAATTGAAACAAGGTAATTCCAGAATCAATGATGATAAATGGAATAGATTGATTAATAATTTCCCAGAAAATTCCTGCAGTAGAAATTTTAATTGCGTGGTTTGATTGCTCCATTAATGCGTTCAGTTCATTTCGCCTACGATATAAAAACCATACTAAGAGCAAAATTCCAAATACTGCACCAATAGCTGCAGCTAAATTTGATTGAACAACCGCATGAACATAGGATCCGTGTTGAACTTGCATAATAATATAAGCTGTCAATAGCATCCATATTACTCGGGCCAATTGTTCAACAAATTGAGACATAGCTGGAGGCATCATATCTGCATAACCTTGAAAATACCCACGCATGATACTCAAAATTGGAATAATTAAAACTGCATAAGAAAGACTTCTCATCACGGCAACTTGACGCGGATCACTTTTAGCCCCGTGCAAAAGTGCACCAATGATATCATCAGTAGCTAAAATTGGAGCACCAAAGTACATAATTGCTGCACAAATCACACCAAACATGGCCATCAAGATTAAGCCGCGCCTAAATAGTTTTCGCCCAATATCATATTCATTTAAAGCATTATACTTCGCCACCTGCTTGGCAACCGCTCCGGGAATACCTGCGGTAGAAATAATAATAAATAAACTATAAATGTTATAGCTTTTTGCTGTTAAAGCATTGGCAATGTTCCCATGACTTCCCATCCAGGCATACCATGGAATAATATACAATGCTCCTAAAATTCGTGACACAATAGAGCCAAAAGTCATCCATGCGGAGCCTTTGACCATTGTCTCTTTAGTATTGTTTTCCATAAAGATAAATTTTCCCTATATCCAGTTAAGCGTCTGAATTATATATTACTCATTAATGTAAATTGTATTTACAAATATTAATTATTTAGGAAAAACTTAAATTACTTAGCAACAATATTAACAATCTTGTTTGGAATAACGATGACTTTCTTGACATCTTTTCCATCTAAGAATTTTTGAACATGATCAAGAGCAAGAGCTTCTTTTTCTAAGGTATCTTTATCACTATCCTTAGCAGCCTTAAATTTACCACGAAGCTTACCATTAACTTGAACCATAATTTCAACTGTTGATTCAACTAATTTTGCAGGATCATATTCTGGCCATTTAGCATATGCAATAGATTCATCATGACCAAATACTGACCAGATTTCTTCCATCATGTGAGGTGCAACAGGAGCAAGAAGTTGTACAAATCCTTCTGCATATTCACGTGGAATAGTCTTAGCTTTTTGAGCTGCATTCATAAAGACCATCATTTGACTGATTGCAGTATTAAAGTGTAAAGCTTCAAAGTCTTCTGTAACCTTTTTGACAGTCTCGGCATATACCTTATCAAGTTCACCATCATTTTCGTCAACAATCTTTTCTTGAGGAATTGCCTTTAGATCAAGATCGTTAACAAATAAGCGCCATACACGATCTAAGAATTTCTTAGTAGATGCAGGACCATTATCATCCCAATCAATCGAAGCATCTAATGGACCCATGAACATTTCATACATTCTAAGTGAATCTGCGCCATATTCATCGATTACTTCATCAGGGTTAACAACATTTCCTTTAGACTTAGACATCTTTTCATGATTCTTTAAAATCAAACCTTGATTATAAAGCTTTTGGAATGGCTCTTTAGTTGGTACAACGCCCAAGTCATAAAGAACCTTGTGCCAAAATCTAGCATAGAGTAAGTGACGAACAGCGTGTTCTGCCCCACCAATGTAAAGATCTACTGGGAGCCACTTCTTAAGTAAGTCATAATCAGCTAATTCTTTATCGTTATGTGGATCAATATAGCGTAAGTAGTACCAACTTGAACCTGCCCAGTTAGGCATAGTATTAGTTTCACGCTTACCTTTTCGACCATTTTCATCAACAACATTTACCCAATCAGTCAAATTGGCAAGTGGACTTTCTGGAGTACCTGATGGCTTAATGTCAGTTGCATGTGGCAAACGTAATGGTAATTCATCTTCTGGAACTAGTGAAGTAGTACCATCTTCCCAGTGAATTACAGGAATTGGTTCACCCCAGTAACGTTGACGACTAAAGTCCCAGTCACGAAGCTTATAGTTAACTTTCTTTTCACCGACATTATGATCTTCAAGCCATTCGATCATTCTCTTCTTAGCTTCTTCATTGTTTAAGCCATCTAAGAATTCAGAATTGATGTGTTTACCATCTCCACCAAAGGCTTCTTTTTCTAAATCTCCACCTTCAATAACTCGATTGATTGGTAAGCCAAATTTAGTTGCAAAAGCATAGTCACGATCATCATGAGCTGGTACGGCCATTACTGCACCAGTACCATAGCTTGCTAAAACATAATCAGAAATCCAAATTGGAACTTCTTTTCCATTTACTGGGTTAACTGCATAGGCACCAGTAAAGACACCAGTCTTATCTTTATTTAGATCCGTTCTTTCCAGATCAGATTTTGATTCAATTTTCTTAATGTAAGCATCCACGGCCTCTTTTTGTTCAGGAGTTGTAATTTCTTGAACTAACTTACTTTCAGGAGCTAAAACAGTATAACTAACTCCAAATAAAGTATCCGGACGTGTAGTAAACACATCAAATGTTTTATCACTATCCTTAACCTTAAAAGTAACTTGAGCACCTTCTGAGCGACCAATCCAGTTTCTTTGCATTTCTTTAACTGGCTCTGGCCAATCTAAATCATCTAAATCTTCGAGCAAACGATCAGCATAAGCTGTCATTTTAAGCATCCATTGACGCATATTACGACGGTAAACTGGATAACCACCACGTTCAGTTTTACCATCAATAATCTCTTCATTTGCAACAACTGTACCTAGGTCTGGGGACCAGTTAACAGGAACTTCAGCTTCATAAGCCAAGCCCTTTTTATACATTTGTTCAAAAACCCATTGAGTCCACTTATAATAATTTGGATCAGATGTAGTAACTTCACGGTCCCAATCATATGAAAAGCCTAGTTTATTCAATTGCTTTTTAAAGTTAGCAATATTTTCTTTAGTAACCTTAGCTGGATCTTCACCGGTCTTTAAGGCATATTGTTCAGTTGGAAGACCAAATGCATCCCAGCCCATTGGGTGAAGAACGTTATAGCCTTGAGCTCTCTTCATTCTTGAAACAATATCAGTTGCAGTATATCCTTCTGGGTGTCCTACATGAAGACCTTTACCAGATGGAAATGGGAACATATCTAAAGCATAATAGTTCTTTTTCTTAGGATCATTGCCTGTCTTAAAAGTATCATGCTCAGCCCAGTATTTTTGCCACTTTTTTTCTACAGTTTTATGATTATACAAAAATATCTCTCCTTAAAACTAAAAAACGTCCTATGATTAAAATCATAGGACGAAGTTAATTTCGCGTTACCACCTAAGTTCCACACATACAATGCGCGACACTCGTGCCCCTTAACGCGGAAAGCAAACGATAGACTTTGTCATTAGGGCAAGTTCACAGCACAATTGTTAAGCTTTACACCAACCAGCTCATCTCTAATAACAATTCTGACTTGTTACTACTCCCTAGTCTTTATTTTTTTATGGATAATGATTATAATTTACCACATCTACTAGAAATTACAAGGGGAGAAATTTTTTTGAAAAAGAAATATAACAATTTAACTATCCACGATACCCTTATTCCTGGATTTATTTTTTTAATTCTTTATGTAATTTGGGCACTCTTGGTCATTTATCAAAATCCATTTATACATTCTTTTGACCAAACCATTATTCATCTAGTTTCTAACAACAATCCTACTAATGTAGCGATCGCTACCAAATTAACAGTAATTGGTAATACTAGTACTTTAACCATTGCTACGATAATTTTATTTATTGGCTTGCTAATTGCAAAAAGATTCGCTTATGCTTTCTTCTCAGCTGGATTAATGATCTGTGCCAATGGTTATAACTGGATTACAAAACATGCCGTTGAACGTCATCGCCCCTTAGTTCACCATTTAGTTTTTGCTGATGGCTATAGCTTTCCATCAGGCCACTCAGTAGGTAGTGCAACTTTCTTTGGTATTCTAATAGTTTTAACTATCCTTTTAGTAAAAAATAAACCCTGGCGCGCTATTTTAATTATTATTTGGAGTATTTTCCCACTTTTTATTGGTTATACTAGGATCTTCTGTCATGTCCACTATCCTTCAGATGTACTTGGTGGATGGCTAGAAGGTACAACATTCGTTTTACTTGGATTTTCAGTTTTATACCACCTCTATTTAAAAAAGAATAAATAAAAAAATGCTAACTGAGTATGGTTTTAACTCAGTTAGCATTTTTTTATTCAACAATTTTCTTCTGTTTATATAGTTGATTAAGAACTAGCGATAAAATTAGCACAATTAAAGAAATTACATATACCGACTTTAAACCACTTAATAAAACTTGTCTTAAAGCAGGTATTAAATTAGGTGCTAAATGTTTAGCTTTATCAGCAGAAACAATATCATTCATCATTCTTTGGGTTAATTGCGGATGATGTGCTAACTGCTTAGCTACAACCATGTTAAATGTAATTCCATATATAGAGACCATCATAGTCTGTCCTAAATATTTCATTAATGTATTGAAACTAGTTGCAACTCCAATTTTATCGCGTCCTACTAAAACTTGAGAACGAACTTGCGAAGCAGTTGTAATAGCTCCAAAAGCTGTCCCGTTAAAGGCTGCAATCAGACAAAAGACCCAAAACGAAGTGTAGATTGGAACAAATATTAAGGCTAAATCTGCCACAACAAGGATAATTAACATATAATCATAGGTTTTCTTTATTCCCCATCGTCCAAGCATTCCGCCGATTAAAAATGATCCTACAATCCACATTAATGAACTGGGCGTCACAGCAAATCCAGCTACAGAAGCACTTGTCCCATTTATTCCTTGCATCCAAGTTGGAATATAAAATTCAAAGCCAATGACTACCCCTGAAATAAGCAAAGTAATCAAATTAATCATTGTAAATTCTTTGCTAGTTAGCATATCTAGTGGCATAATTGGATCTTTTGCTTTCTTCTCCATTCTAAAGAAAAGAATAGCTGAAGCAACAATAATAATTAGTAATCCTAAT
Source organism: uncultured Lactobacillus sp. (assembly GCF_910589175.1). Taxonomy (GTDB): domain Bacteria; phylum Bacillota; class Bacilli; order Lactobacillales; family Lactobacillaceae; genus Lactobacillus. The sequence continues at coordinate 2,469 of NZ_CAJURR010000036.1, read as the reverse complement.
AAGATCAAATTAAAGCCATTTTCTAGTTCTTGCAAGAAGACCATTAAAGCTAATAAAAAGATGACTAAACAAGTTGTTCCCTTTAAATCTAAAGTGGAATTACTACTTGTCTTTGTTTCTTTCAAAAAGAAGACTACAAGTAAAAAGGCTAAAATTCCTAACGGAACATTAATATAAAAAATCCAGTGCCATGACAAATGTTGAACAATGAATCCACCTAATAATGGTGCAATAACTGAAGCTACTCCCCAAAAACCGGAGTTTAGACCAAGCATCTTCGCTCTTTTTTCAAGCGTATATAAGTCAGCAATAATAGTAACAGCTACTGGCTGTACAGCTCCTGATCCGAGCCCCTGAATTACTCGAAAGAGAATTAGTTCCACCATATTCTGCGCAATTCCACAAAGAGCCGATCCAATCACAAAAACGGCAATTCCGAACAGAAATACAGGTTTTCTTCCAAGACTATCAGCTAATTTTCCATAAATTGGGGTTGAAACAGCCGTCATTAATAGAAAGATAGAAACAACCCAATTCATGATTTCTAATCCATTTAAATCAGAAACAATTGTTGGCATCGCCGTTGATACAATAGTCCCTTCAATTGCTGTCATGAATGTTGTCAAAAAGATCGCAATTGTTACAATTTTAGTATTACTTTTATTCTGCATGCTCACTCACATATGTTTTTAGCGCTTCTACCTTATCTGTATGCTCCCAAGGTAAATCTACATCTGTTCGTCCAAAATGACCATAAGCAGCAGTTTGGCGATAAATAGGTCGCTTTAAGTTAAGCATTTCAATAATCCCAGCTGGTCTTAAATCAAAGACATTTCTAACTGCTTCTACCAATAGATCCTCACTTACCTTACTTGTTCCATGAGTATCAACCATGATTGAAACGGGGTGGGCAACTCCAATTGCGTAAGCAAGTTGAATTTCACATTGGTAGGCTAAATCGGCTGCCACAATGTTCTTAGCTACATATCTAGCCGCATAACTTGCACTTCGATCAACCTTAGTTAAATCTTTACCTGAGAAAGCACCTCCACCATGGCGAGCATATCCACCATAAGTATCGACAATAATCTTACGTCCAGTTAAGCCTGAATCCCCCTTAGGTCCACCAATAACAAAGCGACCAGAAGGATTAATCAAAAACTTAGTATCTTCATCAAGATATTGAGATGGAATAACCTTCTTAATTACCATATCGATCATTGCTTCACGAATTTCATCGTTAGTTACTGTTGCATCAGTCTGAGTAGAAATAACCACTGTATCTACACGTTTTGGTTTATTTTCATCATCGTATTCTACAGTTACTTGTGCTTTTGCATCAGGTCTTAGCCAATCAAGACGCCCCTCTTTGCGAAGACTAGCAACCCGTCTCATCAATGAATGAGCCAAAGAAATAGGTAGTGGCATTAATTCAGGAGTTTCCTTAATGGCAAAACCAAACATTAACCCTTGGTCACCTGCACCTATTTTATCTAAATCATCTTTGTCCTGATGGTTTTCACGTGTTTCAAGTGATTCATTAACACCACCAGCGATATCACTAGATTGTTCATCAATATCGACTAAAATAGCACAATTATTACCATCAAAACCAAGTTCAGGACGATTATATCCAATCTCTAAAATAGTTTTTCTAACTACAGATTGAATATCCACATACGCAGAGGTTGAAATTTCACCTACAACTAAAACAAGTCCAGTAGTAACAGTAGTTTCACAAGCTACACGGCCATCTGGATCCTTAGCTAAAATTGCATCTAAAATTGCATCAGAAATTTGATCGGCAACTTTATCTGGATGTCCTTCTGAAACTGATTCTGAAGTAAATAAACGTTTTTCTTTTTTCATAGAGTCCCCCATCTTTCGGTTACAAGGCATCTTCGTTAAAAACGAATCCTTTCGGGACCTTAACCGAATAACAATAAATACAATAAAATTTCGTTCATTTGTCTTTAAACACAAAAAAGGACTACCATATTTGGTAGTCCTTTGAACGATGGAGGATACAGGGCTCGAACCTGTGACCTCCTGCTTGTAAGGCAGATGCTCTCCCAGCTGAGCTAATCCTCCAACAACCATATTTAATATGGCAATGACCCGTACGAGATTTGAACTCATGTTACCGCCGTGAAAGGGCGGTGTCTTAACCGCTTGACCAACGGGCCAGATCTCACAATTGAGCACATATATTACTATACCAGATATTTTTCAAAAAGCAAGTACCTTTTTAAAAAATTTACTCAATAAATGAAATACATATTATGGCGAAAAATATTCTCCAACGGAGTGTGAGAGATTCGAACTCTCGATACAGGTAAAGCCCGTATACATGATTTCCAATCATGCTCCTTCAGCCACTCGGACAACACTCCATTATTTTATTATTGCCATAAACTCCGGCTGTCAGACTCGAACTGACGACAACCTGATTAACAGTCAGGTGCTCTA
>NZ_CAJURR010000035.1 GCF_910589175.1 uncultured Lactobacillus sp. | reverse complement strand
TGTTAGTGTTGTATGCACCTACAGCGTAGTGGTTTTCACGAGCAGCTTTGAAAATATCATTACCATTTACTAAATAAGCCATTAAAAATATCTCCTTAACATTAATGTACTAATTCTCTTCTACTTTCATATTGTAATGATTTAAATTCATTTACAATATGATCTGGTGTAAATCCATAATCTTTTACAATTTGAAGACCATCGCCACTTTCACCAAATTTATCAACTCCTATCACTTTTCCATTCAAGCCTACATATTTATACCAGCTCATACTTGCTCCCATTTCAATAGCCAATCTTTTTGAAATAGATGGTGGTAATACTTTTTCTTGATATTCTAAAGGCTGTTCGTCAAATAAGTTCTGAACGGGCATTGAAACCACTCTAACATCGATGTCCTCTGCTAATAATATTTTTCTAACTTGTAATGCAAGTGCAAGCTCTGAACCACTCGCAATTAAAATGCCATCAGGTATTTCTTTATATGAATCTTCTGCAATATATGCACCTTTTTCTATAGGCGCATTTTGAGTAACTGCTAAGACAGGTAAAGCTTGACGGGTAGTTACCAATAGAGAGGGACGAGTTGTGCTGTTCCCTATTAATTTCCATGCAGCCATTGTTTCATTAGCATCAGCTGGTCTAATCACATTTAAATTAGGCATTGCTCTAAAACTTGTCAGTTGTTCAACAGGCTCATGGGTTGGACCATCTTCACCAACTGCAATAGAATCATGCGAACCAATAAAAATTGATGGAACATGCATTAAAGCAGCTAAACGTACTGAAGCTCTTAGATAATCGGTGAATACTAAAAATGTACTTCCAAATGCACGATTTCCTCCATGTAAATTCATTCCGTTTAAAGCAGCTCCCATTCCAAATTCTCTAACTCCAAAGAATACATTTCGACCTGCTGGATTTTCTTTAGTAAAATTACCATCACCAGCTAAATAAGTTTTATTAGATGAAGCTAGATCAGCGGCTCCGCCCCAAAATTCAGGATTATATTTTGCAACTTGCTGCAAAAATGTTTGACTAGCTACTCTGGTAGCTACTTTCTCACCTACTCTATAAGGATTCTTAAGTTTACCTGTATTTAATTTAGAAACAGTCAATGTATAGGCCTTTTCAGGATACTCTTTCTGATATTTTTCAAACATCGACATCCACTTATTATATTTTTCTTTTTTCTTATCAAGAAATTTTTCAAATACTTGATATATTTCCTGATTAAATTCAAATGGTGGTAATTCCCAGTTATAAAATCCTTTCATTTCCTTCAAATTTTTTTCACCTAATGGAGATCCATGAACCGCATTACTTCCTCCTTGCGGAGTACCATATCCAATTGTAGTTTTAATCTCAATAAATGAAGGTTTATCAGTAGTTTTAGCATATTCAATTGCTCTTGTAATGCCCTCAATATCTGTGTTACCATTTTCAATTCTTTGATAATCCCATCCAGCAGCTTCAACTCTTCTTTTTATACTTTCATTAGTTGACAAATTAAGGGGACCATCTAACGAAACATCATTTGAATCATATAGGACTATCAGTTTTGATAAGCCTTTATCACCAGCTAAATTTAAACTTTCTTCGCTTAGTCCCTCCATTAAATCTCCATCACCAACAATACTGTAAGTATAATGGTCTATGACTTTGTATCCAGGTTCATTATAAATAGCAGCTAAATGCTTTTCTGCCATAGCCATTCCTACAGCCATTCCCAATCCTTGCGATAATGGGCCAGTAGTTGCATCTACACCTACTGTTTCTCCATACTCTGGATGCCCCGGTGTTTTTGATCCTAAATGTCTAAAGTTCTTTAAGTCTTCAATGTTTAAATCAAAGTTATTGAAATACAATAGGCTATAAAGTAAAGCTGACCCATGACCTGCCGATAGTACAAATCTATCCCTATTTATCCACTTTGGATCCTGAGGATTAAAATTCATATTATGTTCCCAAAGACTAAATGCCATTGGAGCTGCATCAATAGCTATACCTGGATGTCCACTATTAGCATTTTCAATCATATCAGCACTTAAAATTCTTAATGCATTTACCGCTTGTAGTTCAGACGTTTCCATCATTTGTTCCTCCTCTATTTATTAATCTAACTTTTGGCTACTTTTTCACTGTTTTTACTCTTTTCACGCATATTCATAAGAACACTTACAATAATTACTGTTGCTGTAAATGCTACAATCCCTGTTGCCAAAGCTGGAACACCCCAGCGACCTAAGTTTCCTAATATAATTCCAGGTACTAAATAATCGGTATCAGCAAAAGTAGAGGATGCCATCTTTAAATTTCCTAATACAGGTAAGATATATAGTGGAAGCCAGCTAATTAAGAGACTATTTACAATTGTTCCTAAGATAGCACCACGACGTCCACCTTTAGAGTTACCGAAAATTGCTGCGGCAGCTCCACAGAAGAAGTGACCTACTACTCCCGGAATAATAACTACGGTATGAAGAGCAACCATTACTAACATACTTAAGGTTCCGACAATAAAACTTACAAAGAATCCAAGCAAAACTGCATTAGGCGCAAAGGGGAAAATAATTGGTACATCCAATGCTGGTTTAGAATTTGGAACTACTTTTTTAGCGATACCTTGGAAGGCTGGAACAATTTCGGCCAAAATCATTCTTACACCTTGTAATACGACAGCAAATCCAGCAGCAAAAGTTCCGGCTTGCACAATAGCAAAGATAATATAATTGGTACCATTACTTAATTTGGTTTCTACAAAAGTTGGACCAGCTATAAGGGCTAAAATAATGTAAACAAGCGCCATTACTATAGTGATAGATACAGTCGTATCCCGTAAAAAACCTAAAGACTTCGGCAATTCAATATCTTCAGTACTATTTTTACTGTTGCCAAACCATTTTCCGATTAAACCTGAAATAGCATATCCAATATTTCCTGTATGTCCCATTGCTATATTATCTGCATGCGTTATAGATTTCATAAACGGTTGGCAAAATGCTGGTGTTACAGTCAACAAAGTACCTTCAAATAATCCACCTAACAAAATAGTTTCCCAGCTTGAGCCCATACCTGCACTAATCAAAATTACAGCTGTTAAACATGAAACATATAGCATAGCTTGTCCGGTTAAAAATATGTATTTAAATCGAGTTATGCGAGACAGAACTACGTTTACAATCATTCCTACTAGCATTATTAAAGCAGTAGTTGTACCATACTTTACTAATGCAATAGCAACTACAGCCTCGTTACTAGGAACAACACCTTGTACTCCCAAAGCAAACTTAAACATTTTGGCAAAAGGCTCTAACGCACCACTTAAAATAGTAGAACCACCTGTTAATATCAAAAAACCAGCAAAAGTTTTAATAGTTCCTTGAACAGTTTCAGTTGCACTCTTTTTCTGTAATAACAACCCTATCATTGCAATTAATCCAACTAATAAAGCAGGAGTAGTAGCAATACTTTCAAATAAACTTAGTATTTCCTTCATGTCTTTTCCTCCATATAAATTCATGGATTAACTATGTGCTATTCCCTCCTTATCAAGAATAGCGTTTACTTTTTCTTTTAATTCATTTCCATCTACTAAACTATTTAGAATGATCAATTTTTCTTTTGGTAAACTACTTGCCGATGTTTCTAAAGTTGGATCTAAAAAGAAGTAATCAGCTTGATCTGACGTCGCACTTCCTACATCTGAATGTGTTACCTTTATATCATCTTTTACATTTTCTTCATTTAAAAGATTTTGAATATTCATTTCTACCATAAAGCTACTTCCTAATCCTGATTGACATAATGCTTCTAATTTCATAATTATTCTCCTTGTAATACATCTAACAATTCATTAACTGATTCTGCATTCATTAATTCTTTATTTTTATTTTTATCCATTAATAGTGCAGCCAATTCCTGTATAACTTTTAAGTGACTCTTATTATCTGTGGCAGCTAACACAAACCATAATTTTACGGGGTGGCTCTCATCTAATAAATTCACCGGATAATCAGTTTTTAAAAGTGTCAAACTGATTTTTTTTACACTTGGAATCGGTCTACTATGAGCTAAAGCAATTCCTGGCCCAATGTTAAAATAAGGGCCAACAGTCTCAACTGCATTAATCATATTTTCTACATAGTCTTGTCCAATTCGACCTTCCTTTACTAGCGGTACAGAAGCAAGTTTAATAGCTTCTTGCCAATTAATATGTTTATTTCTTACTATTTGAACTGTATTTTGATTTAAAAGTTCTAAGGCCATTTGATCACCTCATTTCCTTTACGAGTCTTATATTAAATTGTTTTATCAACATCCAAAAGTTCACATTTGTACCATTTTACTGTGCAAATATAAAAAGTTCACTTATTGCACATCTTACACATACAAAAGTGAACTTTTTACACTAAGTTGATATATATAATGTTATTTATAAGAAAACATCCCAGAAAGTACATTATTATGGGTCTGGAGGGAAATTATGAATTTTAGTAAAACCAAACATGGAGATAGCCTACTTCGAGAACTCTATAATCAAAAAGCTCCTATATCTATAGAAACGTTGGAAAACAGACTTAATATCTCACGTCGCAGTATTTTTTATACTATTAAACAATTAAACAAAGAATTAAAAGCTAAAAATATAGATGAAATTGAAAATATTAGAAAAAGTGGGTATACCTTATCACCCAAAGCAAAGAATTATTTTCTTACTCATACTACAAAAGCTCAACAAATTAGTTCTTTTAATGAGCTTAATAGAAATATCTTTCACTTCCCTAATTTAAGTAAAGAAGAACGAATTCTTATAACAAAATATTTTCTTATATCCCGTCCTTATACTTCTTTGAATCAACTATCGGTTATTTTTAATATTAGTAAAAATACAGTAATAGCAGATTTACAAATAATTCGACACGATTTTTCAAAAAAATTTACTATTGAAAATAAAAGAAAGGGAAAGATAGTAGTAGGTAAAGAGAAAGAGAAAGAAAAAAGAAAATGGATCTTTTCTAACTTAAATAGTGTTTTAAAAATATTAAATAATAATTTTTCTTTTTCTTTCTCTCCTAAGTATCTTCAACAATTATGTTTATTGGAGCGAATTACAGGAAATACCTTTACTGATGATTCAAGAATACTTTTGGCATATTTTATGCAATGGGAAATTGAACGTATTAAAGTATCTAATTTATCAATACAAATCACTTTAAATAGAACAAGTTCTAGCGATTCTTCTCTTATATATATTTGGGCACAGAGTTTTTTTAATGACGAAGATATACATAATTCATACGAAACTCAATTTTTAGCCGAAATTGTTACCACTCAAAGTTTTCAACAAATTAATACTAAAGATCCTCTCTTAAATCGATTAATTCCTGTTACCCAACAAATAATTGATGAATTCACTAATCTTACTAATATAGAACTTCCAAAAGAAATCGGAGAGCATAATCTCAAATACATGTTAGCTAGCCATTTAGTTTCAACATATTATAGAGCTAAATACCATATTTCTTATCGCAATCCATTATTAAATCAAATAAAATCTTCGTATCGTGCAACTTTTGAGATTACTAAGGCTGCTCTAAGTCCTTTAAAAGACATTACTGGGATTCAGTTAAGTGATGATGAAATTGCTTTGATTACGATTTATTTTAGCGGTGCATTAAGAAGTCTACAGATTGGTCAGTCTAAGCAAAAAAGCCAAATTGCTGTCGTATGTTCTAGCGGAATAGGTACTTCTAGATTATTATTAATGCAGCTTACTCAACGTTATCCTACACTAAACTTTATTGGTCCACTTAATATGATAGAATTCGAAAATTTATCTAAAACAAATATCCAGTTAGTTCTATCCACAACCAAGCTCTCTTCCCCATCCAATAATTTTCCCCCTATTATTCAAATTCCTCCTCTACCTAATACAGCAGACTGGTTAAATTTAGATTCATATTTACGAAAAAATCAATTAATTAAATCATCGAATAACTCTATTAATATCGTTACAATTATGGATATTATTTCTAATTACGCCAGAATTGTAGAGCCTAAAAATCTAGAAAATGCCTTAAATTCTTATATTTATAAATCTTCAGGTAATCAAAATCATTCCCTTAACTCTTACTTTTCTGATTGGCAATTTACTGATCAAAAAATGAATTGGAAAGAAGCAGTTTCTTTTTCTTTAGATAATTTACTTAAAAATAGCATTATTGAGGAAAAATATATTGAGAAGATTATTGAATTGACCGAAGATCGTGGAGATTACATGGTATTAGGAAACGGCGTTTTTTTAGCGCATGCTACTCCTCAATCAGGAGTCCACCAATTAGGTGTGTCTTTTACTTATTTTAAGAAGCAGTTCTGTATTTTTAATGAGGATAAACCTATTAATTTTGTAATAGGATTGGCACCTATAGACCAAAAAAGCCATTTAAAAATTTTAAGTAATTTATTGCGTTGTATTCAAAATAAAGATTGGATTACTAAATTAAACTCTGTTTCAAATTCTAATGATTTATATCAGTTATTAATAGAGGAACATTTAATTTGAGATCCATCTAGAAAGGATTAAAAATGAACAATCACTTATCTTATATTACATCATCACAAACTACTGATACTCCTTCAAATTGTAAAACATTTCTTTCTATAAAAGATCTATTAGATATTACATGTTTTGCAGTTCATAATAATACAGGTGCTTTTGCAGAAACTAAAAATTATATATACACTCTAATGCGAAATATTGATGATGAAATAATTAATGAATCTTTATTAACCCATCGTGCTATTCGTGTCCGAAACTTACGACAATTTACAATGATGACAAATAATATAGATATTTTTAAAATCATCTTAATTGGAAATCCTCGATCTTTTAACATCCCTAAGTGGATAATAAAACGTTTTAGTATTAAAACAACTTCTGATACCATTATTTTTTATCCAAAAGAAGCTAAGAACGTTCTTTCTCAATACGTTTCATCAGATAGTCTTTCAAAATAGAATTTTTACATAATATAAAAAACCAAGGTTAAAATCATCATTAACCTTGGTTTTTATTTACTCTAATTTTGGTGCTTTATCTAAGGCATCATCATTTTTAGGTCTGTAAAATCTCCGATTGTCTTGTGACTTAATGGTTTCAGTAAATTCTCCTGGCTTAGTTTGCTGCAAAGCATTAGTAATTGCATAAACTGTAGCATCTAAATCATCAATTTTATGTAAAACTTCAGCTTCTAGCACTACTGGTCGATGAGCTGCGCCATATTCAGGTAAGCCGTGATGTGACAAAACTAAATGCCGCAAGAGCATTAAATCTTCACTATGCTCATCAATTTTCAATTCATGAGCTGCTAGCATAATCTGCTCATCAATTAAAACTAAGTGTCCAATCAAATTTCCTTCGGCCGTATAAGTTGTGGCTACAGGACCAGATAGTTCAATTACCTTTCCCATATCATGTAAAATGCATCCCGCATATAGAAGTGATCGATCAATTTGAGGATAAGTATTAGCAATTCCTTCCGCATCCCTTAGCATTGAAACAGTATGGAATGCCAGTCCGTTTCTGACGGCATGATGGTTAGATTTGCCAGCTGGATATGAGAAAAACTCTTTATTCCATTTCTTAAGTAAGTAGCGGACAATTCGATTCCAGGTTGGATTTAAGATCTCAAAAACACGTTTATTAATTTCTTCTTCAAGATCTTTTTGTTTAATTGGAGCTGAATGAACAAATTGACTTAAGTCATATCCTTCATTTGGTCCCACTACTCTCAAATCATAAATTCTTATTTGAGGTCTATCTTGATACTCTTCTCGTCTTCCGCTCAATTCCACGATGGTTCCTGGACTAAAAGTATCCGCATCCTGCTGACTAGCGTTCCAAAGATTTCCTCTAATTGTGCCACTTGAATCGCTAAATTGTAAAACTAAGTATTGTTTACCATTTTTACTAGTACGAAGACTTGAATCTTTTAGAAGTAAAACCAAATTCATATCTTCGCCATCATTATAATCAAGCAACCTTTTTATCATTATTGTTCCTTTTCTATTCTTATTGGTTCCATCTCAAGATTAGCTACTAAATCTTGTCGTGCTGTAAAAATTAAAACTTGTGTCTTCTGGGCCAACTCTTCTAATAGTTTGACAATATAATTGGTTCTTTGTGCATCAAAGTTTACAAAAGCATCATCAATCAAAATTGGTAAAGCAATTTTATCAGCAACTTGTTCAACAAAAGCTAATTTCAAAGCAAAATATAATTGCTCACTTGTCCCACGAGATAGATATTCAACATCAAACTTTTTACCATCTTTTCTTTTAACTTTAAGTTTTTTATCTAACTGAATATCAACATATCTTCCACCAGTTAAAAGATTGAAATATTTCTTTGCATCTTCAAGCATCTTAGGAAAACGCTCATTTGAGGCTAAATCTAAGCCTCGCGCAATCCAATTGCTAGTTAATAAGTTAGCTAAATATTCTTTAACATTTTCACTCAATGATGTTTCTAGGTCAGTTAATTTTTGTTTTTCAGCAAAATATTTATCAGAATTTGCTAAAACATGCATCTGATTTTCAAGCTTAGCATTTTTTGCATGCAAATCATTAATTTGCTCTTGCTTTTGAGAAATTTGCTTTTCTATTTGATCCTTATTTTCTGCTAATTTATTTGGATCTTTTGCAATTTCTTCTAATTGCGCGAGATCGGCTTGCAAATCATTTTGTAATGCTTCTATTTTCAACTTCAATTGTTCTTGCGCTTCGGCTTGTTGCTTTAGCTCAGAAAATTCCGCAAAATCAGTAACTTTACTTGCCGCAAATAGATTAGAAAGATCAATTTTATTCTTAGCTAATTGGTTCTTTTTTTCTTGTAAATGTACTGCCACATCATTTAAATGTTGCTTAGACAAATTATTCTGATCAATCACTTTTTGTAATGAATTTAACTGATTTACAATATCTGAAAATGTCTGAACATTTCTTTGAGTAAAAGGATATAACTCCTGAACAAAAGCTTGAATCTTTTCATTCAAAGCAGCCTGATCTTGATCTAATTGGCTAAGTGTTTGCTTTTTAGATTCAATTTGGACTACTTCATTCCACAAACTACTTAAGTCAATGACGTTAGGATCAAGCCCATATTTTTCAATAAATTCTTGGTCTTTTTGGCTTTTCTTGGCATTAGTTTGCTTTGTCCAAACAAATAGTCCAAGCCCACCTAAAGCAATCATTATTCCCAAGAAACGTACGAATAAATTATTAATTGCAATTGCACTAAAAAGTCCTGCAACTAATAAAATTAATGATAAAATTCCTGGCAAATTATTATTTTCTTGCTTTTGACTCTTTAGAGCTTGATAATCGTCCTTTATTTTGTTTCGAGTCTCGCTTGATAATTTGCTTAATTTAACTGCTTCTGGCTGAAACTGTTCATAAGACTTTAAATCTTTCTTAGTAGTTTCAATTTGGCGGTGCAAATCTTTACTTTCACTTTCCCAATGCAAAACTTCGGCCTTATGATCAACTAATGCTTGAATTTTATCTTTGTTTGATAATTCGCTGCTATTCTTAATTTCATCAAGCTGCGTCTCTAAATTTTTAATATCAGCTGTTAAATCTGAAATCTTACTTTGAATAGCCCGTGCTTTCTCATAACTCTCTTTAGAAAAAGAAACAGGTTGTACTTCTTCTTTAAGCTGCTGATACTGCTTAAAATTAGTTAGCTTTTGCATTAATAGACTAATTTTTTGGTCTTCTTTATTTAATTCAAGTAGTTCAGCTTGAATTTTTTTAAGCTCTTCCTTTTCTTGAGTTAATTTTTCTTCAAGTTCACGATAATCATTAAGTTCACTATTAGTTTGAGCCAAAACTTCTTTTTGTTCTTCAATTTGATTAATTAATTGATTAACTATCGGCTTGCGTCCACTCTTTTTAAAAAGCTTCTGAGCATTATTTGAAAACTCATCTCTTAAATCAAGTAATTTGTGACTTTGGGATGCTCCTAAAAAGTAAATTTGTTCCATTAATTCGGCCTGAGATAATCCATTTACCTCACGCATCATATCCTGATTAAAAATAAAGCTATCAGTATAAAAACTGCCATCTATATTTTGGATACGATCAAAAAATACACTCTCTGGCACTTCTTGATCGTTTAAACTAACTTTTAAAACACCTTTCTTAGGATCCCCTTTTGCATATAACCGACTTAAAATAAAAGTTCCATCTGTATCTTCAAAAGTTAAGTTTCCACCCATTGGACTAACATGATCCAAAGGTTGATAATCCTCAAAGAAAGGTGATTTATTAGTTCTTAGGTGAAAGCCAAATAGAACTTGCTTAACAAAGGCTACAGTTGTACTTTTTCCAGCTTCATTCGCACCTAAAAATATCGTTAAATCTTTGTTCAAATTAAAAGTCACATCATTTAATTTTCCAAAGTGAATAATTTTAATTTGAGTTAACTTCATCATCTATATCCTTTAATTTTTGTCCCAATTTAACCTGGGCTAATTCTTTTACTTCGTCAATAAATTCTGGTTTCTTCAAAATATCAGCAACATAGTCACTTTTTTTACTTAAATCATTGGCTAACGCATAAATCTTATCTAGTTCAAAAGTTTCACTTTCAGCTTGATCAAATGCTTCTTTATCCGCTGTTCTAAGTTGAAGTTTTTCATTATTTGTCAGATAAACTTTTACAAGTCTAGAATTAAATTTTAAAGAATTAGAAAGTTGAAGCCAATAATCACTGTCCTTGACTAATTCTAGTTCTTTTTCACTTAAATACTGGGCTCCTTCAATTGTTAAACCAAATAAAGTTTGTTGCACATTTTGCTTAGTCAAAATTTCAACTATTTGTCTTGTTAAATCATTTTGTGAAATTTCTTGATCCAAAGTTAAAGTTGCCATTTGCCAAATAATTGGTGCCGTTTCAACAAAATCAAGACCTACTTTTTTTGTTGTTTCATCGACTGTACCAATATATACACCCTTACTATCTTGTTCGTTAATGTGTCTACCCTGAAGATTACCACTATAAACAATTAAAGGATCTTCGCTTAAAGTCTGACGCAAATGAATATGACCTAAAGCAAAATAATCATAGTTTAAATCTTTAATTTCAGCCGTTGTAAATGGAGCATAAACGTTTTGATAATTTGTAGTAGTCTTAGCGCCTGCATGCATTAAACCAATGGTAAAGTTATCTCCCTTTTTAGGAAATTCACTAATCTTATCAGTTTCGATATGATTATGTTGATAAGAAAATCCAACCACAGTATATGGAAAATCTTCTTTAGTTTTAGATTCAAATTCTTCGACTTCTTCATTAGAGCCTAAAAGTTTAAAATACGGAGTTTGTGGCAATAACATCTCATCAGGATTCAAATAATCATGATTTCCTAAAATCATCACAACTTGAATTTTTTGATCTGTCAGTCGTTTTATTTCACGATTAAAAAATAGTTGACTCTGAGGACTAGGATGAACTGAGTCAAATGTATCACCAGCAATTAATACTAAATCTACATTTCTATCTAGTGCTGTATCAATTGCTTTAGTGAATGACTTTTGGGTAGATTGTTTAATCTTTTTAAATTCATTAGATGGCAAAAAAGATAGTCCTTGAAAGGGACTATCTAAGTGCGCATCTGCTAAATGCATAAATTTCATACTAATTATTTTGCCTTTAAATCATCATACAAATCGCCAATTGGCTTAGTCATAGCTTGTTGAACGTCGTTGATCATTTGGAAGAGAGCTTGTTCCTTGGTAATCATGTCTTTTAATTCGTCATTATTACGAACTTCTTCATTGATCTTTTGATATTCATTTTGTGCTTCTTCAGAAAGTGGTTGACCAGAATTTTGAGCAGCTAAAATTTGTTGTTGAAGCTTATCCATTCTTTGGTATAAATCTAAACTTTCTGGATTGTTCTTTAAGTTTTCAAGAGATTTCTTCAAATCTTTGAATTGTTCTGTTTCTTGTAAGTCCTTTGCTAATTGATTAGTGTTATCGTAAATATTAACCATTTTAAATAAAAACTCCTTTTTTAACGACCTAAAAGTCCTTTAAGATTATTATACCATTCGTTGAACTTAGACCCAGTATCATTGATTCCTTTTTGTACTTGTTGACCTAAATTCCCAAGCCAGTCTGAATTTGCACCTGTATCTTTGGCTATCTGTTGGGCGCTCTTTTCCTTAAACTGTGTCTGAGAAGTATATGGAAGTAGCCGTTCTAATTCAGATTTATACAAGTGAGTAATTCCAGTTTCTGAAATCCCCTCCATATAATGTTCCTGATCAGTCTTATCAAAACCTACCCAAGTTGATAAAACAACATCCGGAGTATAGCCAACGATCCATTGATCTTTTGTACCAAATCCATAACTATCTGGCACTTCAGTTGAACCAGTCTTACCTGCCACTCTAAAACTTGATGGTTGAGCTGATTTTCCAGTTCCTGAAGTAAATACTCCTAAAAGCATTGACGTCATTTCTTTAGCAGTATTAGTTGAAATAATTCGGTGACTACCAGGATTCTTGTTTTGAGCAATAACATTTCCGCTAGCATCAGTGATTTTAGTAATACAGTAGGATTGATTTGGTAAATTACCTTCGTTAGCAAAAGCACTATAAGCTCTTGCCATCTGAAGTGGTGAAACACCAGTTGAAAGTCCACCTAAGGCTAATGCCAAGTTTTGGTCACTCTTATTAACGTGAATGCCAAAGTTTTCCACTGATTGAACACCCTTACTTACACCAATCTTATCTAAAAGCCATACTGCTGGTACGTTCTTACTTTGAGCTAGTGCTTCATACATTGGAATTTTATTTGAGTATTGATTGTCAACATTCTTTGGCTCATAGCCATTTTTTCCAAATTTTTGTAATTTATTAGAAAGTTCAGAATCATAATGATAGCCGCTCTGCAAAGCTGGTGAATAGACAGCTAAGGGCTTCATGGTTGAACCAGGTTGCCGCTTCATCTGCGTAGCACGGTTATAGCCTCGGAAGACATGTTGTCCTCTACCGCCAACCATTGCCCGAATAGCTCCAGTCTTGGGATCCATTGCAACGCTAGCGCCTTGTACTTTAGTGCCATCACTTGCATTTGGTGGAAAATTCCAGCTTTCTTCAAAACTATCTTGCAGGGCAGTTTGATAACCAGTATCTAAAGTCGTGTAGATTTTTAGCCCTTTATTCATCACATCTTCTTCTTTTAAGCCGTAACGATCAATTGCTTCATCAACAACAGCATCAAAGAAGTAAGGATAGCGATAGCCATCTTCTTGAGAAAATGTATCATCAAGTGTAAGAGTAGTCTTCTTAGCGTTATCAGCTTGCGCCTTAGAAATTTTACCTGTATCAGCCATCAATCCTAAAACAACATTACGACGTGAGATTGCATTATCCATATGATCAATTGGATTATAGTAGCTTGGACTACGAAGCATACCTGCAATCGTTGCCGCTTCGCCAACCGTCACATCACTAGCATTTTTTCCAAAGTAGCGTCGTGCTGCATCTTGAACACCCCAAACACCGTTACCAAAATAAGCATTGTTAAGGTACATTGTTAAGATGTCTTTTTTAGAATAGACACGATTAATTTCGATCGCAAAAAAGAGTTCCTCCAGTTTTCTAGAGAAAGTCTGCTTTTGCGTAAGTAATGCATTCTTGGCTAGTTGTTGTGTTAATGTAGATCCACCACCAACAATACCCCGGTGGATTAAACTACTGATGGCAGCTCTTGCCATTCCCTTTACACTAAAACCTGGATTTTTATAAAAAGTCCGGTCTTCTGTAGCGATGACAGCATCTTGAATATAAGGTGATATCTGGTTTAATTCTACAAAAGATCCCTTTTGTGAGTATAAAGACCCAGCCTTCTGATTTTTATTATCATAAATTGTAGTTGTCGTAGAAAGTGCTGCCTTCATATTAGAGATGTTTGAAGTTTTTACCTTAACGGTATAATAAGTACAAACGAACAAACAACAAGACAGTAATATCAAAATTAACCAACGCCAAATTTGAAAACGATGGTTGAAGTTTTTAATCGCTAAATGAACGCGATGCCAAAACTCATGATTTTGGGAATGCATAAAATTAAAACTCCCTTTTCGTCAATAAACCTAATATGACGATTTTAGCATATCTTTATTTGAAAAATAGTGTTTTAAAGGTTAAAAATTAGATAAGGTGAAAAAATGACTATATACCAATATTCGATTACATATCCCGACCATTTAACGCCAATGAGTGTTGATAAGCTAATGCGTAAATTGCTTATTCCAAGAAAATGGCGACACTTTTTACGTAGTGAAAAGAAAATATTAATTAATGGAAAATATTTACCACTTAATTTTTTAGTAAAGCCTGCAGATAAAATTGAAATTCAGCTTGATCATGTTGAAAGTGATCAACAAACTTACCACCCTAGTGGAAAATTACCTAAAATTCTCTATGAGGATAATGATATTTTAGTGATTAATAAACCTGCAGGACAAAAGACGCATCCCAATTTAAATGAAGAAGATACTGCATTAAATGACTGTGCAACTTATTTAGGCTATAGTCCTTTTATTGTTCACAGATTAGATATGTTGACTAATGGTCTTTTATTAGTAGCCAAAAATCCTGCGGTCGTACCAATTTTAAACAGGCAATTAACTGATAAAACATTGCATCGAGAATATTTAGCCTGGATTTCTAACTCGTCACAAATAAAAAATATTGGTACTATTGATCTTCCAATTGGTCACAATCCCAATGATCAAAGAAAAAGAATGGTGAGACAAGATGGTCAAAAAGCCATAACTCACTATGAAGTAATAAAAAGAGATAAAGATAGAATACTAGTAAAACTTACACTAGAAACTGGTCGAACTCATCAAATTAGAGTTCATTTAGCGGCTCTTGGTGCTCCAATAATTGGTGATCCCTTATATAATCCAGCTTATCAAGATGGGGAACAATTACAATTGACAGCTTATCAACTCACCTTTAGAAAACCCTTTAGTTTTGAAAATAAAACAGTTAAATTAGAGAAAAAATAAGTGTCTGGGAAAAAACTAGGCTTTTATTCCAGATAAAAAAACAGAGAAATTCA
>NZ_CAJURR010000034.1 GCF_910589175.1 uncultured Lactobacillus sp. | reverse complement strand
ACTTTTCGTCAACCCTTTTTTGTAAAAAATTAGCAATATTTTTTTAGAGTGCTAATTTCAAGCCTTTTCTCTCGTATTTTAGATATAAAAAATGGTATTCTTTTGCTATTTTAGCAATTGAATACCATTCTTACTTTATTAAATTTTATTCACCAAATTTTGGTTCCTTAGTAATGACTTTCATTCCATGCATATATGGTTGTAAAGCTTCTGGAACATTTACAGTTCCATCTTCATTTTGGTAATTTTCCAAAATAGCAGCTACTGTTCTACCTACAGCTAGCCCAGAACCATTTAAAGTATGTGCTAAATGAAGTTTACCATTTTCGTCTCGGTAACGAATTAAACTACGACGTGCTTGGAAGTCAGTACAGTTTGAACAACTTGAAATCTCACGGTACTTATCTTGTGCTGGCATCCAAACTTCTAGATCATAAGTTTTGGCACTAGTAAAACTTGCATCCCCAGTTGAAAGAGCAACCACATGATATGGTAAACCAAGTTTTTGAAGTAAGTGTTCAGCATTATGGGTTAATTTTTCCAATTCGTCCCATGAACTTTCTTCGTCAACAATTTTTACCATTTCAACTTTTCTAAATTCGTGCATTCTAATTAATCCACGAGTGTCACGTCCAGCTGATCCTGCTTCACTTCTAAATGCTGGAGAGAATGCAGTTACATTAATTGGTAATTGTTCTCCATCTAAAATCTTGCCGCGGAAGTAATTAACTAATGGTACTTCAGCAGTTGGAATTAAAGTTAAATCACGTGGCTTATCAGGATCATCATTATCTACAATTGTGTAAACATCTTCAGTAAACTTAGGGAATTGGCCAGTTCCTTGCATAGAAGCATCGTTAACTAAGTATGGTGGAATTACTTCAGTATATCCATCTTTAGTATTTTCATCTAAGAAGAAGTTTGAAACTGCACGTTCAAGCAATGCACCTGCACCTTTGTAATAAACAAAGCGAGCACCTGAAACTTTAGCAGCAGTATCCCAGTCTAAAATATTCAATTCTGTTCCAATTTCCCAGTGAGGTTTTGGTTCAAAATCAAGTTTAGTAGGTTCGTGCCACTTACGCACTTCTTCGTTGTAACTTTCATCAGGTCCAATAGGATCTGAGTCTGCTGGGAAGTTTGGTAAACGAAGTAAGATATAGTTTTGTTTTTGAGTTAAATCTTCTACTTCTTTATCTAAATCCTTAATTTCTTTACCTACTTCACGCATTGCTTTAATAGCTTCACTTGCATCTTCTTTATTGCGTTTAGCTTGAGCAATTTGATCAGATACTTCATTACGCTTTTGCTTTAATTGTTCACTCTTAGTTAAAGCTTCACGTCTTTCTTTATCAATAGCTACTAATTTGTCTAATTCTTCCGGTTTAATTCCTCGTGTAGCTAATTTTTTCTTTGACCAGTCTAAATTCTCTCGAATCACTTTAATATCTAACATATTTCCTCCTTAAAAATAAAACAAAAAAGCCGACTCATCCCTACACTGGGACGAATCGACTTACACGGTTCGCGGTACCACCCACATTTGGTTAAAAAATACCACACTCAAAAAGCGATAACGGTGCTAACCGTGTAGAATTACCTACCCACATTCGAAATCTGGAAACGACTTTTTTACTCATTCACACCAACCATGAGCTCTCTGAAATTAGTCTTAGGATTTCATGTTTATTTGCATTATATCATGCCAATCCTGTGGTGTTAACAAATAATATTTTTCTTGATAATTAAAAAGTGACGAAACCATTGAATAATCAGTGGTATAAACATATCTAAATCCTAATTTTTTCAACAATTTTTGTGAATTTGTATTAGACACAAATGTACCTGCCCAAATTTGATTTTGTCCTAATTCGTTAAAGGCAAAGCCAATAATTAGTTGTAATGCCTCAGTCATTAAACCTCTGTGCCAATATTCTTTATCCAATAAAAAACCTAGATCTTTTGTTAGCAAAAGACCATTGTATTCATCTAATCCACGTTCATATAATTCAACTAAACCGATTAGACGATTATTTTCTTTTAGTACTATGCCGTAACTATAAGGACGTGCCTGATATTGCAAGACACTTTTCTTAGCTGCATCTAAATCTTGTAAATATTGATAACCCGCACTTTTGTGATAAATATTATCTTGTCCCCACATAAGAAGAGTAGGGGCATCTTTAGGATCAATTTTTCTTAAAATAATTCTCTCGGTTTCTAGCATTACTTGCCTACTAACTTCACTAACCATTTTGCACCATAAACTAACCCTAAACTATAGGCTGCAATGGTCCAAGGTTTTCCTAATAAAATTATCCATAAATATGTTGAAAACTTCATTTCAGTTAAGCCAGCGATCATACATAAAATGTCATCTGGCGCCATTGGCGCAATAATACATAGCCCGAAAAACCAATTAAACTTTTTCTGATTTGCTGTCCACTTCATGTATTTTTCATATGTCTTTTCAGAAACTAAATGCAAGATAAAGGGTCTACCATAATGTCTAGCCAGGAAGAATAAAATAATAGATCCTAGACATATTCCAACATAATTGTAAATAAAGCCCCATATTGGGCCAAAAAATATTACTCCTCCAAGTAGTGAAACTCCACCTGGGATAATCGGAATTACAACTTGGATTATCTGAATTAATGTAAAAATCAAAGGACCGATAATTTGCTTGTCTGCTAGATAGGCCTTCATTTTTTCTTGGCTGGTAAAAATTCCTAACCTATACCAATAAATACTTAGCAAAATTAAAATAATTGTAGTAACAATAGTCAAAATGTTAATTAATTTACGACTCGTTTTAGTAGACATTTTTCTGCCCTCCTTGGTATGTTAAATTAATGATAACAAAAACAAGGTAAAATAGGCGCACTAACCTATAAATTAAACTTAATTACAGTGAAAATAAGATATGACTTATCATTAAAATTTATTCTATAATATTAGTGTGTTATAAAATAACTAAGAGGCATGACTATGGTTGTTATAAAAAAAGATATAATTTACGATGAAAATAACAATTTGAAGACTGATATCTATTTTCCAAATGATACTACTTCACAAACAAAACTCTTAATCTTTTGGCATGGCGGAGGATGGTTTGCAGGTTCTAAAAACGATGTTAAAGATCTAGGAATAAAATTCGCAAATGCTGGTTTTATGACCTTAATTCCCGATTATCGCTTAGCACCTGAATTTACTTATCCAGCTGCACACCAAGATAGTAAGAAATTTGTTGAATGGCTTTTAGATTCTAATTATACCGATGATGACGATCAACAAAATATCGTACAAATTGGTGCCAGTGTTGGCGGTACACTAGCCTTATATATTGCTGGAATTTATGGTTTTCCTACAGTCACGTGGTCAGCATCCGTAGACTTCTCAAATTGGATGAAAAATCATCAAGATGTTATTCCATCAAGATATGGTGCCAATGAATTAAAACTAACAAATTTACACGATATTTTTGAATCATTCTACAAATTTTTTGTAAAAACGTATGCTGGGAAAAATGATCAAGCTATTTTGAAAAAAATGGATGTCGAAAATTATGATCTTAGCCATTTAGGACGGCTAAAAATGATTAATTCTGCCCATGAATTAGTTCCACTAAATGGTGTTTTAAAATTTATCGACTTTTTAGCTAACAATGATCATGAGGTTGAATTATTAATTATTAAAGGTCATCGGCATGCAATGGATTACGCCATGGATTATATTGATGAATCTTTAGATTTTTTGTATCAGACAATCAAGGAGGAGAAGAATGATCAACATTAACAAATTTGTTTCCATTCGTAAAAAATTAGGTTTATCTCAAACTGAACTATGCAATGGAATTTGTACTCAATCTACATTAAGTAAATTTGAAAATAATGGCCGTATCCCTTCTCTAAAAATTTTAAATAGTCTGTGCGACCGCATGAATATTAATGTAGCTGATATCATGGACGTTGACTCTAATAAAAAAACATCCCATAAATTATTTGAGGCAGACTTTGCTGTTATTCAACTTGATTTTCCAAAAGTTGCTCAAATTTTAAGCAGTATTAATAAGGATGAATTAGTCCGCCAAGAAGATATTCTTCACTATTCTTATCTGCGTGGCCTACTAGCTTTAAATTTAGACCATGCTCAAACTGATGCCCTTTACTACTTTAATTCAATTCTAGATACAAATTTATCAAAACGAAATAAAATTTATTATCTTCTTGCTCTTAAAGGATGTAGTCAAGTCTACGACTTACAAAACGATGTTTATAAAGCTCGTCATTATTATGACATCATTTTGTCCTCAATATCCAATGTTCCGCTTGAAAATGAAGACTCTTTATTACAATTTCTTTCTATTCTTTGTAATGGGGGAGAATTTTATGGTCGTAATAAGGATTATGAGCAATCAGATAAACTATTAAACATGGGATATGATCTATGCCAAAAACGCCATGTAATCTATTTTGCTGCCCGCATTCTTTATCAATTAGCACAAAATAATATTGCTGAAAATGGATCTCCGCAAAAAACTACCCAATACTTGAATGATTCTGCTGCCTTTGCTCGTCTGAATAATAATCATGTTTTACTAGAAAAAATTAATAAGTTAGCTTAAATCTAATCACTTCTTTTTAATTCTTACTAAAGAGAAGTGGTTTTTATATACATCTATAAGAAAGCGCTTTATAATATATTATATTGAAAAGAGGAAATTTTATGTCTAAATACGAATCAATTAATCCATATACAAACCAATTAATTAAAAGTTATCCAACTGCAACTCAAGAAGAAATTGAGCAAGCACTTGAAACTGGAGAAAAATTATATCTAACTTGGCGTAATCAGCTTCCAGCTACTAGAAGCAAATTACTTCATGAGATAGCAAATAATTTTCAAAAGCATCGCGAAGAAATGGCAAAAACCATGACTTTAGAAATGGGAAAATTATATCGTGAATCACTTGAAGAAGTAGATCTATGTGTAAATATTTGTAACTATTACGCTGATAAGGCTCCGGAAATGTTAGAACCTATCCCTTTAGAAACAGATTTAGGAAATGCCTATTATCTAAAACAGTCTACAGGTATTATCATGGCTTGCGAACCATGGAACTTCCCACTTTATCAAGTAATTAGAGTCTTTGCCCCTAATTTTATGGTTGGAAATCCTATTATCTTAAAACACGCTCATAATGTTCCAGGCTCAGCACAATTAACCGAAGAAATTATCGAAAAAGCTGGTGCACCAAAAGGAAGTCTACAAAACTTATTCCTATCTTATGATCAAATTGGCGATGTGATTGCTGATAAACGTGTTCAAGGCGTTGCAGTAACTGGTTCAGAACGTGGTGGTAGCAGTGTTGCAGAAGCTGCTGGTAAAAATATTAAAAAATCGACAATGGAATTAGGTGGAAATGATCCATTTATCGTTTTGGCAGATGCTGACTCTACTGTATTAAAGAATGTACTAAGTGATGCCAGAACCTATAATTGCGGTCAAGTCTGCACTTCTTCTAAACGAATTATTGTTGTTGAATCTCGTTATGACGAAGTAATGAATATCTTGCATCATACGTTTGCTGGACTTGAACCTGGTAATCCTTTAGATAAGAATACTAGTCTTGCGCCAATGAATTCTCAAAGAGCTGCGGATAAGTTAGCTGAACAAGTTAAAAAAGGAGTTGAACATGGCGCAGAAGTTGCTTATCAATATCCTGAAATAAAAAGTTCTGGTGCCTTCTTCCGCCCAATGATTTTAACTAATATTGATAAGAAGAATCCATTATTTGACGAAGAATTGTTTGGCCCAGTTGCTGAAGTATTCAAGGTTAAAAACGAAGAAGAAGCAATTGCTCTAGCAAATGCTTCAAGTTTTGGTTTAGGATCTAGTGTTATTTCTGAAAATAGAACTCATGCACAAGAAGTTGCAAGTGAAATTGAAACTGGGATGACTGTTATTAATGGACGCTGGATTACTGCTCCTGAATTGCCATTCGGTGGTGTTAAAAAATCTGGCTATGGTCGTGAACTTAGTGAACTTGGCTTGATGTCATTTGTAAATGAACATTTAGTTATTGACGTTTCAAAATAATTTTTTAAGTGGACAAAAAAAGGCCTAGATCAATATTGATCTAGGCCTTTTTAATTTTGTCTCATACTGCGAAAAGCAACTACTGTTAAAAGAATACTTGATACAAATAACAAATATGTCGAAACCCCAAAAGAAATTGCATTAGTTACAATGCGTTGAATTTCAATGCTATTGGCTACTGTATTATTGGTAATACCTAGAGGAGATCCAGCATTCATAAAGATCAATTCTACAGCACAAACTATTAAAACAATTGATTCAATTAATGAAAGGAAGAAAACTAATTTCTTATTATTCTTACCATTTTTAATAGTCAAGATAATAATTGCAATTGGTACACCAACTAAAAGTAGCCACATCCCATAACCAATAAAAATATATTTTCCATTAAATCTACCAATTGAAAGGAGCGCCTTAGAAATAGATAGTGCTTGGTAGCCTTGCATCATTCCAGATGAAAATGGACCACTGAAAACCAAAAGTAAGTTTAAAACTGCAATTAAGATTACTCCTAATTGAGTTGCAGTTCGTTTTTGCTTAACAACTTTTTTTATAGCTTCTGGATCCCGACCTAATTTATCATCAATCTTTTGACGGTGAGCCCTTACTTTATTCTCCCCTTCTTCAAAAGAATTAACTACATCGGAACCAACCTTATTAACATGTTCCGTCAGTCGTTGATCAACCGTATACTGCTCAGTTTTCTTTCCTTTATTCTTATCAGAAACTATAAATAACCAAATTAATAAAGCAAAGAAACAAGACCATCCTAAAGATGGGGAAAAACTTGTTAAAATCAAAAGAATAATTCCAACTACAAAAACAATCATTGAATTCACTTGAATCCAATTAATCATAGTCGCAATTGTAGAATTTTGTTTCTTTGGCTCAACTTTCTTAACAGAACGTGTTTCTTGTTTCTGATGATCATCATTTTTTTCATTACGTGTAGTATCCTGACCAGTAAAGAATTCATTTCTAAACTTTTCTAGGTCAAAGTGACAATTAGGACACTGCTTGTCAGTTGGCTTTACATCTTCTCCACAATTTGGACACTTCATTTTTTATTCCCTCATAAACTTTTTTAGTTTATTATAGCATTTCAGATTATAAACTAAAAAAGACAGAAAGCATAACTATGCTGCTTTCTGTCTTTTTCTCGATGCTCGGTTAACTAACCACCAAGCCATAATAAATAAAATGGTAATTCCGATTAAAGCACCAGCTAATTTTTTAATATCACCATTAAAGATTGCATCCCCTCCAAAGGCATAGATAAATGAAGTAGGAAACATTCCCACAATCACCATTGATAAAAACTTATTAGGCGGTGTTTCTAATCGCGCAGCTGTATAATCAACTAACACACTTGGTATAACTGGTACCATGAATCCTAAAATCATACCCAAATTTGGATGTTTCTGATCCATTAACCAATTAAGAAACCTATTTTTCTTAAACTTGTGTGAAAAGCTCACTCTCTTTATTAAACTTTCTACGATACAATTTCCAAGAACATTTCCACTCCAATTAATTGCTAGTCCAATCCACGGTCCATAACAAAGGCCAGCTAAAATACAAAAAACAGAATTCGACATTCCTGGAATCGCATTTAAGATTGTTATTAATCCTAATAAGAATAAGCCATCCCGTACTTCATGTTGTCGAAGCAAATAGAGTAGTTTTGTTTTCATATCCTTCCCTGGGTGCATTAACAAATCAATTTCAGGACGGTAGTCACGATAAAGCAAGTATAATAAAATTCCGGCTACTAAAATCCCACAGATTATAAATAATATTTTTCTCAATTTCTTTGTCATTATTTCACTCGTTTATTCTAAATTCATATGGCATAATCATATTTTTCCACGTTTCAGACCAATTATCAAAACCAGTATTATCCATTCGTTCTTATACTTTATCGTATTATAATAGTAAAAATAAAGCTATCTCGAAAGGAGAAAAAATGTCCGCAAAACTTATCTTTAGTGATATAGATGGAACTCTTATTACTTCTCAGGGTACCGTTTCTTCTACCACTATCGAAGCAATACGTAAACAAGTTATAGCTGGTAATTTATTTATTCCAGTTTCTGCCCGTTTTCCTAAAGGAATTATGAATGTAGTAGAAAAAATTACCAACTTCTGTCCAATGATTGCTTATAATGGAGCACTAGTTTTAGATGAAATGGGCCGTCCGCTTAATTCACAATTCTTCGAAGCTTCACTTGCTCTTAAGTTAATTAAAGAAATTGAAGCACTTGATACTAATGAGCTTGCCTGGAATGTCTATAGTGGCTATAACTGGTTTTCTTCTCTTAATAAAAACCCATTAATTGCCAAAGAGGAAGAAACAATAGGAGTTAAATCTTTGCCCGTTTCTACAGAGCAAATAAAAGAATTAAAGGGAGTTCATAAGATGCTAATTATCGGCAAACCTACTCTTATAGATAAAATTATCCCAATCCTTGCACCTAAGTTTCCTAGCCTAGATTTTGTTAAATCAGCACCTCATCTTTTAGAAATTGTTCTTAAAGGTGTTAATAAAGGAAATGCAGTTAAAATTATCCTTGATAGTTTTGCAATGGATAAAAGCAATGCTTGGGCCTTTGGCGATAATTATAATGATAAATCAATGTTTAATTCAGTTGGTCATCCCGTTTTAATGGGAAATGCTCCAAAAGATTTGAAAGAGAGCTTATCCATTCCAATAACTCTTGATAATGATCATAATGGAATTGCTGCAGTATTAAATAAAATTTCTAACTAAAAAGATTGAAGTTTTAATCCTCATTCACAAAAGGATAAACTTCAATCTTTTTTTGTCTCGGAGAACTAGATATTATTTAGTCTCTTCTTTATTCTTTTTTCTGCCTAAGCCTTCGTAAGTAATCTTCATAGCAGCAGACATATTAATTGGAAGTAAGAATACCAAAAGTAATAATCCAATATCCACACATAATGCAACTTCAATTAAAGTTGGTACACCAGATGGGATTAAGGCAGCGAAAGTACCACCAAGAATAATAGCTGCTGATATTACAACTGTTCCGATAATATCGCAGGCTTCAAGCATTCGTTGACTTGTGCTCCAGCCAGGATTTACTTCTCCCAACTCACGATAACGCATCATTAGGAAAATTGAGTAATCAACACCCAAAGCAACAATCATGATGAAACTGAAGAATGGGGTGTTCCAAGCCAATAATGATCTACCTAAAACGGCCTTAACAATCCATTGATTAATTGATAAAGAAGTTAGATATGCAATTACTAAAGTACCTAGGATAAACATTGGTTGCAATACTGATCTAGTAACAAAGATCAAAGCAATACCAATACCCACTAACATAATAATTGCAGTTCTTAAGAAGTCGCTACTTGCTGTTTCTTGAGTATCGTAAATCTTTTCAGATTGTCCACCCATTGCAACTGTTGAACCAGCAAGACTTGTACCCTTAACTGATTTCTTAACCATGTTGCTAATTTCATGAGCCTTCTTTGCCCCTTCAGTTGAAGCAGGGTTCATCTTTAGAATGATGATGATCTTAGTAGATTTAAGATCTGAACTCATGTAGTTATCAAGAGCAGGTTTAAAGGTTGATGAGTGAATCATATTTGCTGGGATGTAGAAAGTCTTACCAGCTGCTGAATCAGCTA
The DNA here is from genome assembly GCF_910589175.1 of uncultured Lactobacillus sp. Taxonomy (GTDB): domain Bacteria; phylum Bacillota; class Bacilli; order Lactobacillales; family Lactobacillaceae; genus Lactobacillus. The sequence continues at coordinate 5,695 of NZ_CAJURR010000034.1, read as the reverse complement.
AGCCAGTTAAGTATTCTTGACCAGCACCTAAACCACTGTTTACTTTATCGATTCCAGCAGTAATCTTAGGGTTGTTTGATGCAATTTGACCAGCACCATTTGCTAATTGATTTGCACCGCCATTAAGTTGACCAATACCTGAACTTAATTGACCAGCACCACTGTTTAATTGACCAATACCATTTGCCAATTGGTTAGTACCGTTTAAACCAGATTGTAACCCAGTGTTTAATTGACCAGCACCGTTTGCTAATTGGCCTGCGCCGTTTGCAAGCTGACTAGAACCAGCTGCACCTGCTTGTAAACCACTTGCAAGTTGGCCTGCTCCACTGTTTAAGCGGGCTGCGCCATCATTTAAGCGACTAGCACCTGCAGCACCTTGAGCTACAGCACCTTGAACTTGGGTTAAGCCTGAGCTTAATTGGTTCAAAGCAGTAGTTGCACCTGGTAAAGCAGTGTTTGATGCAGTAGCCAAAGTGTTTACTTGTTGTTTCAAGTTATCAACTTGACCCATTAAACTTTGAAGGGTTTGTAGAGTATTTCCTACATTATTTGCTGACTCTCCAAGTTTCTTATCTGCTTCACCAGCTGCTTGAATATTACCAGCTACACTTTGTAAGCTTGATGTAAGATTCTGAGTTTTTTGAGTAGAAGCAGATTCTACTTTACCTAAAATTTGACTAAAGGCTGCACTCATAGCCTGCTTTTGTTGGTCATTTAATTTAGCACTATCCATAGCTTGAGCATAAGCTTGTGTTAATTCAGCTTTTTCACTATCGCTAAGACCAGCACCTGCACTTTGTAACCCTTTTAAAGTGTTACCTGCTTGAGTTAAATTATCGCCTATAGTTTTGGCTTGAGTTCCAACATCAGTTAAATTAGCTTTTAGGCCAGCAGTATCTACAGAACTTGATGACTGACCCAATGCTTGATTCAATTGTTGAATACCATTGTTAATTTGAGGCAATCCCTTTTGAAGAGCATCTAATTGTGCCTTAGTAGCACTATTCATTTGTCCAGATAATTGTGCACTCATAGTATTCAAACCATTTACTAAGGCCTGAGTACCATTCTGCAAACTCTGAGTACCACTTTGTAAACTTGCAGCACCATTAGCCAACTTAATAGTTCCATTTTCAAGTTGTACAGCACCTTGTTGTAAGTTCAAAGTACCACTCTCTAAACGACCAGCACCAGTTGCTAAACGCATAGTTCCTGATCTAAGAGCCTCTGCACCATTTTGAAGACGTGTAGTTCCGCTAGCTAATTGATTTGCACCAGCTTGCAGACGGCCAGTTCCGTTAGAAAGTTGATTTGCACCATTCTGTAGTTGAACAGCACCATTAGTAATTTGTTTACTACCGTTACTTAAAGTTCCCAAACCATTTCTAGCAGTATTAACACCTGAGTTAACAGTGCCTAATTGGTTGTCAACGTAAAGCCGTTTAATTGATTTTCCATTTGGTTCAGTTACAGAAGATGCAAATTTAACATCTGGGTCTGCCTGAATCTTTTTAACAATTTGATCGATTTCTTTTAAGCTCTTTTCGTTATCAAGCTTATCTTTGCTCTGAATGTATAAAGTTGAATATTCAGGAGTACCAATTGAGAAATGATCTTGTAAAACTAATAGTCCAGCTTTTGATGGTGTAGAATTAGAAATTTCATCTGCATCATCATAATTCAAATTATTTGAATAGAATAAGGCAAATGGCAATACTGCAACTGCCATTACCACTAAGTAAATAATTGGATGAGTCAAGCTCCCTTTTGAAAGAGCATGCCATAACTTAGAGTTGCTTTCACCTTCAAACTTCTTAACTGGCCAGAATAATTTCTTACCTAAGACAGCCATAAAGAATGGGTTTAAAGTTAAAAGTACTACTAATAATACAGCGACCCCAACAGCAACCCCAACAGCTGAACGGTAAATTGAGAAGTTAGCTAAACCTAACGCACTAAATCCAATTAAGATTGAAGATCCAGAATAAAGAATTGTCTTACCAGCTTTACGCAACGCATCATTTGTTGCCTCATGGTTCGACATCCCCTTACTCAAGTTCTCTTTAAATTTATCATACAGCAGGATATTGTAGTCAGTACCAATACCAAACAAAACAATAACCATGAAAACTTGAGTAAAGTTTGAAAATGGAAAGTTAAATTTCTCTACTAAGTTAGTAACAATTGAGAATGAAGTAATAAATGAAACACCAACTGTTAATAATGAAATTATTGGCACAATTGGCGACTTAAATACAATTACTAAAACAATAAAAATAAAGAAGATAGTAATTAATTCAGTCTTTTTAATACCTTCTTGAACCGAAGCAGAGAAATCATCTTCAAGAATTCTAACCCCAGTTACATATGTTCTAACTCCTGGAGTTTTAACAGCCTTTGTTAAAGTCTTATTAACGTTAGAAACAGTCGAATGATCATTAGCAATATTTAATTGCACAATTTCTGTTGTTTTATCTTTAGAAATTAATTGTGCTTTTGTTGCATAGTTGTCATTAGGAGTCATCATTGACTTGATACCAAGCTTTTTCTTATTGTCCTTTAAAAAGCGAATTGTATCGTCAATTTTCTCCTTATCACTCGAGGTTAGTTTCCCGTGTTTTTTATTAAAAACTACTCCTACAACATAGGTATTATCTTGTCCATGCCCCCACTTACTTTCGATGTTCGTTGCAATAGAACTTTGAACATCTTTAGGAAGTGAAATTTCTGAATGCTGACGTGTCAATGCATCCACATTTGGCAACGAGAAGACAGCAATTAGTAAAATTGCTATCCATGCTATCAAAGCACCAAGATGATTTTTCAGCAATTTCATGTGCTACTTTCCTTTCCCCTTATTTTGTACCTTCAACTTGAAGTTTTGGCGCTACAAGTCTTAAAAGCATCTCATGGTAATTATCGTCAGCTTCTTTTTCTGTTTCATCGATCACATATCGATCTAAGAAAACATAACCCAAAACAGCTCCAAGTAAACTATGCAAAGAGACAACATTCTTCTTGCCTACATCTAGCTTTTCTCCTAGATCTACTATCTTTAAAACTTCTTCACGAATTTGTTCATTTTGAACATATTCATTTAGTCCATAGTAAATGCTAGAAATAGCCTTATCATGTAGTAAAAAGTCTCGTATTTCATCTGCAAACCTAAACAAAGCATCAAGACCTGAATGGCCTATTATCTTCTTTGTTAAGTGCTGACGCAAAACTTGCAGTCTGTTAACACAAACTAAAACTAATAAATCATTACGATTAGCAACATAGTGATACAAAGATTGAGACCGAATTCCTAATGCTTTAGCTAGAGCTGGCATTGTTAATTCGCTTAATCCCTTTTCACTAATAATTGTTATAGCTTGATCAATCACTTTTGAGCGGTCCAAAGCTCTTTTTTTAGCCAAGATAATCACCTTCTTTTTGTGTACTCATATACTTTAACACGTCAATGTGTAGAAAACAATCTACAATGTGTAGAAAATTATCTACTTTTTGAAAAAAATAAAAAGGAGTTATAAAACTCCTTTAAATCTATTTTTGTTTAATCATCCAATTATTAATTGAATCCCCAATTTTAGCTAGGTCGGCATCTTCTTCACTAACCATTGCCATGGTATAAGTCTTCCCATCTTCTTGAATTATAGCTGCTCCTTGTTTTTTATCAGCTATTTTATAAACTACGCCATTAATGTTTTTCGCTAAGCCTTTTTCAGGAAAATTAGCTAATTGTCCTAAAATTTGATTATCCACATTGGTTCCTAAAATTTTTCCCTGGTAAAGCTTTTGCATAGTATTAACTAGATCACTACTACTTGTTTTTCCGGCAAAATCCTTACCAAAATTATCGGTGATTTCAGTATTACTTGCACCAAACTCTTTTGCAGTTTGATTTACTTTTTCTTTTCCAATTTTGTTCAAAATAATATTAGCTGCATTATTATTTTGCTGACGCATCATTAAATCAAGTAAATATGTGTAGGAATAAGCCATATCAGTCTTTAATACCTTATCTCCCCCATTTAAGTCACTTGATTTAACTTTATAAGGAGTTGCCGAGTTTAAACTTTTATCTTGAACCCCCTTATAATAAGCGAGCAGCACAAATAACTTTAAAACATTCCCAGCATTTAAATTATCTTGACTAGTATTTGTTAAATCGGCAAATATTTTAGGATTATTCAAGTCTTTTACGCTTACTTGATAGCTTCCTTGAACGTTTGAACTAGCCTTAACAATATCTTTGGCTAAATTTTTATTACTATTTTTTGAAATAGCAGCCTCTCCAATCTCGCTTTCTCCACTAGTAATACGAGTTTGTTTAGTGCCCTCTTTCATTTTACTTTTTTGAGCTACTTTGGCTGTTGAGTTTCCATAAATTTCTAAAGTTTGTGTCTTCATATGATTAATACTAGTCATATAAAAAGCTAATGCACAAAAAGAGGATAAAATCGCCCCTAAAAATATTTTATTTTTCATTAAAAATCTCCTTAATCACATATTTTTTATTTTATCATGCTAATACCTAAAAAAGTTTAAAGACTAAGGATTATTCTATTTTTTAAGATTATCTTTTCTTTATATAGGATTTGCTGAATGCGTTCACAAATTGTTCTTTTTTTAGTACAATAATTCCAGTATTAATATTTACAGTGAGGGATTATTATTTATGTTGAAATATATGATCGGTATTGACGCAGGTGGTACACACTCTACGGCAATCGCTTATGACGAAAATGGTAAAGAATTAGGTCGTGCTGAATCTGGCCCAGGTCAAATCAACAATGACTACGAACTCGGTATCAAAAACATTGCTCAAGCAGTTAATGAATTGCGTGACAAGATTGATGGCGATTGTATTAAGGTTTTAGCCGGAATTGCCGGTTTATCCGTTGTTGGTAATGCACCAGAAGTTGCAGCAACTATTTCTTCAATGGTTGGTAACATTCCAACACGTGCTATTACTGACTCACTTCTTGCTCTTTACAATGGTCTTGAAGGAGCAGATGGTGCTTTAGTTATTGCAGGTACTGGATCTGTTGTTAACGGCCGTCAAAACGGTTCTTTAATCGCTGTTGGCGGTTACGGTTCTTTACTTGGAGACGAAGGTAGTGGTTATGCTATTACCAAGGCTGCTCTTCAATCTGCTCTTCTTAGCTGGGACAAGCGTGAAAAGAATTCTTTGATTGATTTATTCGTTAAAGAATTCAATGTTGATAACATGGGTGAAGTTCCTGCTAAATTCTACAACTTAACTAGTCCAGAAGTTGCTTCAAAGGCTGTTAAAGTTGCTAAGTTAGCAGATAGCGGTGATGAAGATGCTCGTAAAATTATTGCTGATCAAGCACATCTTTTGGCACGCGACATTATTATGTGCTTAGATCGCTACGAAGATCCTAAGCCAATGCGCGTTGCTTTAACTGGTTCAGTTCTTTCAAACAACGCTATGATGCGTTCATACATGGAAGCAGAAGTTAAGGAAAAATACCCAGACGCAGTATTTAGCGTTTCAAACGGTGAAAACGCGCGTGGAATAATTTTTGATAAGAGTAAAGATTACCGCTACTTCACTAATCATAACGATGATGAATAAATAAATTAAAGACTATAAAAGCACCTCGATCTTGAAGTGCCATAGAAAAGTTAGACATTTATAAAATTTTAAAGATTTGATAATACA
>NZ_CAJURR010000033.1 GCF_910589175.1 uncultured Lactobacillus sp. | reverse complement strand
ACCCAGAAGAAGATGATGTCATAACCAGTAACTAAAGTATTAGTTGGGAAGTAGCGCTTGAAGTCTTCTGAATTTTCATCAGGCCAGCCTAAAGTAGAAAATGGCCACAATGCACTTGAGAACCAGGTATCAAGTACATCTGGATCTTGCTCCCAGTTTTCACTATCTTTAGGAGCTTCAAGACCTACATAAGTTTCACCAGTCTTCTTGTTGTACCAAGCTGGAATTCTGTGTCCCCACCACAATTGACGAGAAATTACCCAGTCATGAACATCACTCATCCATTGTTCAAGAGTATGCTCAAATCTTTCCGGAACAAAGTTTACCTTGTCGTCAGTCTTTTGGTTCTCCAAAACTTTTTCAGCTAATGGCTTCATCTTAACGAACCATTGTTTAGAAAGTCTTGGTTCTACTTGAACACCAGAACGTTCTGAGTGACCAACAGAGTGAACAATTGGTTCAACCTTGATTAAGAAACCTTCTTTTTCAAGATCCTTAACTAAAGCTTCACGAGCCTCAAATCGATCCATGCCAGCATACTTACCAGCTTCTTCATTCATAGTTCCATTATCGTTCATAACATTAATTCTTTCTAAGTTATGACGATTACCTACTTGGAAGTCGTTAGGATCATGAGCTGGAGTGATCTTAACAAGACCAGTACCAAATTCTGGGTCAACATGTTGGTCTTCAATAATTGGAATATGACGACCAACAAGTGGTAATACTAATTCCTTACCAACAATATCTTTGTAGCGTTCATCCCCTGGTGCAACAGCTACTGCAGTATCACCAAACATAGTTTCAGGACGAGTAGTTGCAATTTCAACAAATCCAGCACCATCTGCAAATGGATACTTAATGTGGTAAAATGCACCCTTATCATCTTTGTGAATAACTTCGATATCACTAAGAGCAGTTTCCAATTTTGGATCCCAGTTAATGATGTATTCACCACGGTAAATGAGTCCTTCATTATAAAGTTGAACGAAAACTTTTCTAACAGCTTTTGAAAGACCTTTATCAAGAGTAAATCTTTCACGAGAATAATCTAATGAAAGACCCATCTTTGCCCATTGGCTTTTGATAATTGATGCATATTCATCTTTCCAGTCCCAAACTTGCTTAACAAAAGCTTCACGTCCCATTTGGTGACGATCTTTTCCTTGCGCGCGAAGTTTAGCTTCAACTTTAGCTTGAGTTGCAATACCAGCATGATCCATACCAGGAAGGTATAAGGTATCATAGCCTTGCATACGCTTAAAACGAATTAATGTATCTTGAATTGCTGTATCCCATGCATGTCCCAAGTGCAACTTACCAGTTACATTTGGTGGCGGGATAACGATTGAATAAGGATGAGCTTTTTTATCGCCAGATGGCTTAAAAAGATCTTCATCAAGCCATTCCTGGTATCTTCCTTTTTCAACTTCATTAGGATTATATTTAGGTGCTAAATCTGCCATTTAAATTCCTCCAATAAAAAAGTCCTAGACAAATATTTGTCTAGGACGAAATTTTTCCGCGGTACCACCTACGATTAGGTATAGAACCTATACCTCTCTTATAAGCGATAACGGTGCTGAAGTGTCCGGATTAACCTACTAAAAAATTCAATTAATCAGCTAATCAAGCTACTAGTAATATTCTTTAAGTCTCTCAGCATATTGACTTTTCTCTGTAATGCGAAATTACTCCTCTTGATTCTTGCTTTGTTTATGATTATAGCATGAAAGAAAATAAGAAGAAAGCTAAGAATTAATCTCTATTTTCTCTAATCACTTTCACTAATTGAATTAAGATAGTTGGAATAATTGCCAAAATCACAATTAGCCATACTTCTTGAGGAGTTAATGGTTGAACTGCAAATAATCCATGTAATGCTGGTACAAAAAGAATTAAGGCTAAAAGTACAGTTCCTAATGCAAAAGCTGCTAAGCTGTACCAATTATTTTTAAATCCAATCTTAAAAATGCTGTGCTGTGAACGGCAGTTGAACCCATGAAGTAAACGCGCAAATGTTAAAGTTGAAAAGGCCATAGTACATGCAATTGCTGGTGTATCTCTTAAGCCAAGTAAGAAAGCAGCAATAACACTTAGTGAAATTAAAAAACCTTGAATACTAATTTGTGTAACGAATTTTTTATCTAATAAACTAGCTTTAGGATCACGTGGTTTACGTTTTAAAATATCAGGATTTCCTGGCTCCATCCCAATAGCTAAAGCTGGAAGAGAGTCAGTAACTAAGTTAATGAATAAAAGTTGAACTGCAACAAATGGAACTGGCAATGCAGCGATTGAAGCAAATAAAACAGTAATGATAGCTGATAAGTTACCCGATAATAAATATCCAATCGCATTACGGATATTTTCATAAACTGTTCTACCATTTGCAACAGCTTTAATAATTGTCGCAAAGTTGTCATCAGTCAAGATCATACTTGCAGCATCTTTTGATACTTCAGTACCAGTAATACCCATTGCAACACCAACGTCTGCCTTCTTTAATGCAGGTGCATCGTTAACTCCGTCACCTGTCATTGATACAATATGATTCTTTCTTTGCCAGGCATTAACAATTCTAATTTTGTTTTCTGGTGAAACTCGAGCATAAACTGCTACTTTTTCAATTTGTTGGTCTAATTCTTTATCACTTAATGCATCTAACTCTAAACCTGTTAATGCAAGATCACCATCAGTGAAAACACCAATCTTTTTCGCAATTGCTACTGCAGTTACTTTGTGGTCACCAGTGATCATCACAGTTCTAATCCCGGCTTCTTTAGCACGTGCAACAGCTGCAACACTTTCTTTTCTAGGTGGATCCATTTCGGAAACTAAACCAATGAAAGTTAAGTCTTTTTCACTATCAGTAGATAACTCTTCATCACTTTCCTTATAGGCAAATGCCAACACTCTTAGTCCATTTTCTGAAAAGTGATTATTTTGAGCCAAAATATCTTTTCGATCTTGTTCAGTCATTGGGCGGACATCATCACCAAAACGAATATTCACACAACGTTTAAGTAAAACATCGATTGCTCCTTTTACAAAAATTGTAGGAACAGTGTGAATTAAGTGCTTAGTACTCATTAATTTTCTATCAGAGTCAAAAGGCACTTCCTCTAAACGATCTAAATGTTCTCTTAACTCACTTTCAGATAAGCCTAATTTTCCGTCACCAAGATCAATTCCTGGAACTTTACGGTACATTTCTAATAAGGCTGATTCTGTTGGATCACCAATTTTTTTACCATCAGATAAACTTGCATCATTGTTTAAAACTACATCATATAGTAAATACCGATGCAACTGATTACTTAAGTTCAACTCTTCCGGCTTAAGAACTTTACCGCCAATATAAATGTCTTCAACAATCATCTTATTTTGCGTTAAAGTTCCAGTTTTATCAGAACAAATTACTGAAACTGACCCTAATGATTCAACCGCAGCTAAATTTTTGATAATTGCATGTTCTTTAGCCATTTTTTGAGTTCCCATAGCCTGCACAATAGTTACAATTGAGCTTAAAGCTTCAGGAATAGCTGCTACGGCTAATGCTACTGCAAATAGTAATGCATCTAGTAAAGGTTGACCACGCCACATTTGCAATCCTAAGATCAAGGCACAGAAAATCAAAATTGCAGTTGCAAGACGAGATGAAAATTGATCAAGTGAAACTTGTAATGGTGTTCTGCGCTCCTTAGTTTCATTCATTAAGGTAGCAATTTTACCAATTTCAGTATCCATACCAGTTGCTGTAACTAAAACATTTGCACGTCCATAAGTTACAAGAGAACTAGAATATACCATGTTTACACGATCAGCCAAAGGAACTTCTTTTTCAAAAGTCGTGTCTAATTTGTCAATATTAGTTGACTCACCTGTTAAGGAACTTTCATTTACCTGCAATGAAAAATTATCTAAAATTCTACCATCCGCAGTGACTAAATCCCCTGCTTCAAGTAAGAGTATATCGCCAGGAACAACATCTTTTGCGGCAATTTCTTGTTTCTTACCATCTCTTAAAACCTTAGCGGCAGGGGCAGATAGGGACTTCAAGGCTTCTAGCGACTTTTCCGCCTTAACATGTTGCACTGTTCCTAAAATAGCGTTTAGAATCAAAACAACAATAATAACTGCTGTACTTTCTAAGTTACCAGTGAATGCAGAAATCACAGCTGCAACAATCAAAATAATAACCATTAGGTCTTTAAATTGTTCTAAAAAGACTTCTACAACACTTTTTTTCTTACCTTCTACTAGAGCATTTGGTCCTACTTGAGCTAATTTTTCTTGAGCAGCTTTACTAGTTAAACCTTGCTGTTCATTAGCCCCAAGCTGTTTTAGAACTTCTTCTTTACTCTCACGATAATATGCTTTCACTTAAACCCTCCATCTAATAGGAAAACCAGACTTTGGCATAAAAAAAGAGACCATTGTCTGAACAAAAAACGTTTAGCCAATAGTCTCACCATTTAAACTTACAGCGGAAAAATTAATTTCGTTTTGACGCCGTAAGTACACCCTTATGCCGGTTACTCCCTATATGTTGGTTATAAGTTTACCATGTTTTAATTAAGCTAGCAATAAAAAATTATTGACTTACCCACTGTGCACCACCCAAGTTATAGGCAGTTTTCCCGGGCATTTTCTTTACTGCAAAATAATTCCAAGTACTATCTTTACGTAATTTCTTCTCGGTTTTCTTTTCAAAAGCTGGATCGATATAAACTTGAACATCATGTTCTAACTTGATTTTGCCAACTTGTGCTTTAGGAGCAAACTTATTGGAATTTTTTAAATTATCATAACTAATCCAAATATTAGGTTTTACATGATAAAAAAGTTGATTGTCTTTCATTTTAACTTGATCAACATAAACTTTTTTACCATTTTTCAAATACATATAACCTGAAATTGATTCACTGGGGTAAGCGGCTGCTTCATAATATCTTTTAAAGATACTATTTTCATGTAAAATAGTGGCCAATTTAACTGGATAATCTGTCAATATTCCTGAAACATTTTCTTCTGGGCGCGAATACTTCTTCATTTGAGTTTCTGTATCAATGCCCCAGAGTAAATACTTTTTGTTATGCTCACCTAAATAATCCGCAGCTTTCTTAGCATAAAAATTATTTGCATAATACTGCAGCATTGGTGATATTTTAAAATCACCAGCTAATTGAGTTAGTGGAATTTGTGGATCACTTTTATGAATTTTTAAAAGAGCTAGCTCTGAGAACGATTCTAACAATACCCGATTTTGTAAATGATATTTTTTGATCAAACTAAGTAGATTATTGATATCGTTATCACTATTATCTTTTGGTTCAATCATAAATTTTACGTTAGAACTCTGATAACGTTTAAAGACATCGACAAGACGATGAATGGACTCATCATTTTGATTTTTATATGTAATTAGATCATGATAAGGCAAGTTTGCAATGCTTTTATCGATCCCAAAAACTCTACTTAGGTTTTCATCATGGCTCACTACGAGAACATGATCAGCAGTTTGTTGTAAATCTAGTTCTAAATAGTCTACTTTTGCACATACTGCACGATCATATGCAACCCAACTATGCTCTGCAAACTTTCCTTGTTCATTATCCCCGCGGTGGGCGATGTTTAAAAAACCACAAGTAAAAGGAAAAATTAAAATAAAGAAACCAACCAAAATATATTTGTTCATAATTCTAATTCTCTACTTAATTTCTTTTAGAGTAATTTCCTGATATTGGCCGCGTTTTAGGTTAGCTGGCAGGACTAATTTTCCCATGGAAATTCGATCTAATTTTATTACTTTCATCCCCACTGCTCCAAACATTCGCTTAATTTGGTGATACTTTCCCTCTTGAATTTCAATCTCAATTTCTGATTGGTCGGACTCCTTATCCTGCATCAAAATTTTTAATCCTGCTGGTTTAAGTTTTGTACCATCACCTAATGTCATGCCACTAGCAAAAATTTTAACTGTCTCTTCATCAGCTACTCCAGCAATTTTTGCCCGATATTTTTTAGTAACATGTTTATTAGGAGCTAGCAACTCATGGGCTAAAGCACCATCATTTGTTAACAATAATAAACCCGTTGTATCCTTATCCAGTCTACCTACTGGCGCTATATCTTTATAACGATCTTTAGGTTTAAGTAAAGAAAGAACAGTTTTTTGACTTTTATCTTCTGTTGCTGAAATAACACCTTTAGGTTTATTGAGAAGAAAATAATGGTATTGCTGATATGCCACTTTTTCTCCATCAACTGCTACTTGGTCTTCTTCTTTAACTTGCTCCTTGGGTGTCTTTACAACTTCTCCATTAACTGTCACAATCTTCTTTTTAATGAGATTATGAACTTCTTTACGTGAACCAACATTCATGTTAGCCAAATACTTATCAATTCTCATATATTTTGTCTTTCTAAAATAAAAAGCGCTAGCATTCTGCTAGCACTTTTTTATAACAAGTCTGCGTCTTCTTGAGCCTTATCATCCAAGAACTTTTGATTTGGATAAATTGGTGTAATCTCCATTCCATCAATTGCTCGCTGAATCATTCCTTCAGCATCAAGTCTATCTTCTAGCTTACGAGCTTCATCCAATTTTGGTTTAGTCTTTGGACGCGGTGGAGCAAAAATTGTACAGCAGTCTTCAAATGGTTCAATAGAAAGGTTGAATGTTCCGATTTGCTCAGCTAGCTTAATAATTTCAGTTTTATCCATTGTAGCCACTGGACGAAGAACCGGCGTTGAAGTCACATCATTAATTGCAACCATTGATTCTAGTGTTTGAGATGCCACTTGACCAACTGATTCACCGTTGAAGATTGCTAACCCACCCCGCATTGCACGAATACGATCTGCTAATTGCAACATAAAGCGGCGTTGAATGGTCATTAAGTAACCTTCTGGTAACTTTTCCTTAATTTGCTCTTGAATTTCAGTAAAAGGTACAGCAATAAAGTTAATCTTTCCAGAATAGTTAGCCAAAATTCCAGTTAACTCTTTTGCTTTAGCAAGTGCCTTTTCAGTAGTATATGGAGGACTAAAGAAGTGCACCATATCAATTTCAACTCCACGCTTCATTGCTAAGTAAGAAGCTACTGGAGAATCAATCCCACCTGATAGCATCATGACGGCCTTTCCAGCAGTTCCAACCGGCATACCACCTGCTCCATGAAGAAGTTGGTTTGAAATATAGATTGCGTCTTGACGAACTTCAATTCTTAAGACTAGGTCAGGCTTTTTCATTTGAACCTTTAAATTATCCATATTATCAAATAGGTAATCACCAATCATCATGTTTAATTGATTAGTGTCATATTCAAAATCATGGTCACTACGTCTAGTATTAACTTTAAATGTCATACCATCTTTAAAAGTTGCTTGCATCAATTCAAGGGATGCTTTTTTAATTGCATCAAGATTCTTATCAACTTTTATAGTTGGAGAATATGTTTGAATACCAAAAACAAGTTTTAAACGTTGATCAATTTTCTCAAATGGTGCACCATTTAAGACAATATGCATACGATCATGTTTAGGATGGATTTCGATTTCTGGAAAATCTTGCAAAGCTCTAGTTACATTACCAGCAAGTCTTCCAATAAAATCTTTTCGATTTTTTCCTTTAGTTGATAGCTCGCCATAGCGAACCATTACTTCTGTATATTGCATAATTTCACCTTATTTCAAATGATTAATTTCAGCGAAGTGCTTATATATTTTATCAAAAACTGAAATAAATTGCTCAGCTTCTTCAATTGTATTACTTGGATCAAAACTTAGTCTAATTGCACCGGTAGCTAAATCATCATCTACCTTCATAGAATTCAAAGTGCCACTCTCTACACCACTTCTTGAAGAACATGCACTAGTGGTTGAAACATAGATATCTTCAGACTCAAGCGTATGAACTAAAGTTTCCCCGCGAATACCTTCTAATGAAAAACATAAAATACTTGGAACAAAATTATCGTTAATTGGTGAAAAAATATGAATTCCTGGTTTTCCATTTAGATAGGAAACTATTTTATTCTTAACTGCCAATTCTTGCTCAGCATTTTTCTTTTCATCAGCTAAATATAAACGCATGGCTTTAGCAGTTGCCGCAATTGCAGGTAAATTTTCAGTACTTGAACGTAGGGCCTTTTCTTGACCACCGCCATCAATTAACGGATTAATCATTTTACCTTCTTTTTTATAAAGAATACCTACGCCACGAGGTGCATGAAATTTATGAGCTGATAGACTCATTAGGTCTACTCGATCAGTAAATACCTCATCCCAAACATCTTTTCCCAAAGCTTGAACATTATCAACATGAAAAGTAACGTTAGGATAATCTTCTAAAACTTTACTAATAGCTTTAATAGGTTGAATTGTACCAATCTCATTATTAACGCCCATAATTGAAACCAAAATTGTTTCTTTATCTAATGCTTCTTTTAAATCTTCAGGATTTACTTGTCCACTCTTATCAACTGGTAAAACAGTTATACGAAATCCCAAATTTTCTAAAGCACGTACTGAATTTGAAACTGCTGCATGTTCAACACTTGATGTAATAATATGGTTACCAAATTCTTTTTTAGCTAAAGCAGTACCTTTGATTGCCCAATTATCAGATTCACTTCCACTAGATGTGAAAAATATCTCATATGGCTTAACATTCAATAAATTAGCAATTTGTTTTCTAGAAGCTTCTAAAAGTTGATGAGATCGATCTCCCATTTTATGCAAACTTGAAGGATTTCCCCAGATATCCTTTGTTACTTTATCATATGTCTCTAAAGCTGCAGGATAGACAGCTGTTGTAGCACTATTATCAAAATAGATCAATTTTCTTTCTCCCCTAAAAAACGACCATAGAAGATGGTCGTTTGATAATCATATAAAATCTTAACTTAAAAATACTATTGCTTCAATCTTTTACTCTTCTTCGTCTGCTTCTTGCTCGCTATAGTATTCTTTTTCAATTCTTTGATAGCTTCCTGGCTCTACCTTTTCTAGCGCTGTCGCAATTACGTCCAACGCTTCTTTATACTCATATTTATTCTGATATAAATCATAAGCTTCTTTACGTGCGCGTTTAATTTCAGGATTTGAAAGATATTTATTTGAATATTGCATAGTCAATTCAACTAAATCAGCAGAATTTAAAATCTCATCTGCTTCTTTCTTTAAACGTTCAATATCTTCTTGAATCTGAATCAGTTCACTAGATATTTTTTCCATATTTATTCTAACTTGATTCAATTCATTATCTGTATGCTTAACTTCATTTAAGACTAAAGTATACATTTGAATGAAACTTTCAGGCTTTCCTGGTAACTGACGTCGTTCAACTTTTCGATAAACTAAAGAAATTTCTTGCTTAAAATGAATTATAGAATCATTAGCAATTTTTTCTGCATCAAATAGTCCATCTATATCATTTGAGAGTTTTTTCTCAGTCTTTTCAATTTCTTTTAAATTATCTAACATGGTTAGCCACTTATTCTCAATTTGAGAATAAACACCGTTGCCATCAGCTAGTTTTTGACAGTCAACATCAAAGTCAGAATTCATTCGGCTAACTTGACTTTTTAGTTGTCTAGCTTCAGCT
Source organism: uncultured Lactobacillus sp. (assembly GCF_910589175.1). Lineage (GTDB taxonomy): Bacteria > Bacillota > Bacilli > Lactobacillales > Lactobacillaceae > Lactobacillus. The sequence goes on along the minus strand of NZ_CAJURR010000033.1, from coordinate 6,007 downwards.
AGCTCTCCATGTGTCAATTCATAACTTTGATCCACATGCTCTAACTTAGCTACAAGTTGATTAGATGCATTTCCAACATGGGAAAGAATTTGAACAATTTTATCTTGATTTTTATCAACAAATGGCCGAGCTTTAAATTCTTTTGTAAGAATGTCATATAAGCTATCAATTCGTGTACTTATTTCTTTATTATTCTTTTCAACCTTTTTAAGCTCTAATTTGGTAAGACTCTTTTTAGTACTATCAACTAGTTCTCTTAAGCTCTTGATTTCTTCTAGTACATCCACTTCAGTAATTTTGTACTTATCTTTTATCATTTGACGGTAAGTATTGCTGAGTTCGTTAAGTTGGTCGGGAAAAACATTTTTCAACTCTTGATCAAAGTTCTCTATCTTAGGAAGATCAGTTTTTAAAGTGGTAAGCTGTGTATCAATTTTAACTAATACTTTCTTTGCTTCTTCATGATCTCCTTCACCAGATAAATTCTTTACAGTTTGAAAATCACTTTCTAAAGTCGCCAGATCTTCTTCAATCTGATCAATTGCATTCCCATAATTAAAAGATTGGGATAATATTTTTTTACGTAGTTGTTGGTAGTCTTTTGATAAAGCAGCATAGTGCTTTTGATTATCTCGATTTGCTTCGAGTAAATTAGTAAATACTTGCTTACTGTGTTCTACATTATCTTGATTAGTCTGTAATAATTCTGTTGCTTCTTTAATTAATTGGCGAGTTTTTATTAAATTAAATTTTGCATTAAGCCCAGCCGCTTGTTCAAGAAGATGCTTTAATTCTCCAACGTCCTTAGTATCAACCTTCTGGTATACTTTCTGCCATCTTTTAAAAGTTTCCAAACTTTTTCCGGCTAATTCCATTTTCTCTAAACGTTTAATATCTTCTTCAACGCTAATATCTTTCAATTCATCAGTTAGCGCATCTAATTCCGCAATCTGATGATTAAAATACTTATTAAGAATAACAACTGTAGCAATAACAGCAATTATAGCAATCAATATTACAATAATAAGAATAGATAACCCTGATGACATAATACCCTCCATATTTCATATTAATTATACCAGACTTCATCTTAATACCAGCTAGAAAATCTCTACTTTTACTTGCTTTAAAACATATTTCTTACTATAATAGTCTTCGTGTAAAATATTTGCAGCAATAAGTGACAAGAACGTCAACATCTTGAGGCGTTTAGTGAACGAGTAACCCGCGCTGCACTGGGCGAAACATGCAACTTGAGATGCACGAATGTTGAACTTATTTCTCATATTTTACTCCAAAAAATTATTATTTTTTATGGAGGATTTTTTATGTCAAGATATACTGGTCCAAGTTGGAAACGTTCAAGACGCTTAGGTATCTCACTTTCAGGTACTGGTAAGGAAATTAGCCGTCGTAACTACGCACCTGGTGATCATGGTCCTAACAACCGTGCAAAGGTTTCTGAATATGGTCAACAATTAAAAGAAAAGCAAAAGTTACGTTGGATGTTTGGTTTAAATGAACGTCAATTCCAAAACTTATTCATCCGTGCCGGCAAGATTCGTGAAGGTAAGCACGGTGTTAACTTTATGGCTTTACTTGAAAGACGTTTAGACAACATCGTTTACCGCTTAGGTTTAGCTTCAACTAGAGAACAAGCTAGACAACTTGTTAACCACGGTCACATCTTAGTAGATGGCAAGCGTGTTGACATTCCTTCATACGAAGTTAAAGTTGGTCAAGAAATCAGCTTAAGAGATAAGTCAAAGAACTTGCAACAAGTTAAGGACGCTTTAGATGCAGTTGTATCACGTCCACCATTTGTTTCATTTGACGACAGCAAGATGACTGGTACTTTAGTTCGTCTTCCAGAACGTGACGAAATGGAACCAGAAGTTGATGAAGCTCTTATCGTTGAATGGTACAACAAGAAGCTTTAATACTTACTGCTTCATTACAAAAAGTCTTTCCTCTTTTGGAAAGACTTTTTTGTTTTCTTCTTTTCCACTTGCTACACTAAGAATGTAATATTTTATTATAAAAAGGAAAAAGAAATATGACTGAAGATTTAAATACACGTCTTGAACATGCTGCTAAAGGTATTACTCCTCAAACTTGTCCCGATGAACGGAGAAGATATTTAGGTTCTTTACGTGAACGAGTTCTAGTAAGAATGACTGTAAAAGAAACCGATAACCGGGCCTTAGATACTTTGTTTTTAGACCATTTAAATGACTTTAAAAATTATACTATCTTAATCAATGGTAAAATGCCTCAAAATAAATTTATTAGTAAATTAATGAGTTTGTGTTCACAAAAAGATATTAAGTTCACTTTAATAAATGACGAAACTGCCAAAAACGAACCAGACTCCACTGGCGTTTTAGTAGTTTCAAAAACTGCTATTAATCATTATCGAATTGACATCAACCAAGTATATGCTCCAGAAGTGCCACATGAACAATTATCAAAACCAAAAAAAGAAAATTTCTGGGACAAATTATTTAGAAAAAAGGACTAATTATGCAACCTCTTGCTTATCGTATGCGCCCCAAAAACTTAGATGAAGTTGTTGGTCAAGAACATTTAGTAGGAAATAAGAAAATAATTAGACGAATGGTCGAAGCTAAACTTCTATCTTCAATGATTCTTTATGGACCTCCTGGTATTGGAAAAACTAGTATTGCCAGCGCAATCGCAGGTTCCACTAAATATGCATTTAGAAAACTTAATGCAGCAACTGACACAAAAAAAGATCTTCAAATCGTTGCTGAAGAAGGAAAAATGAGTGGAACTGTCATCTTACTTTTAGATGAAATACATCGTTTAGACAAAACAAAGCAAGACTTTCTATTACCTCTTTTAGAATCAGGGAATATTATTTTAATCGGTGCTACGACAGAAAATCCCTATATTTCCATCTCTCCCGCTATTCGATCCAGATGTCAGATTTTTGAATTACATCGTCTTAAAGAAATGGATATTTCGCACGCGATTGATCGTGCTCTTAAAGATTCCGAAACAGGATTAGGTAAATACAATGTAGAGTTAACAAAAGATGCGCGTAATCTCCTCATTGAAAAAGGAAATGGCGATTTAAGAGCAATCCTTAATGCATTAGAATTAGCAGTTCTATCAACAAAAGAAGAAAAACAGGAGAACGCTGATAATAAACTAGTAATTGATAAAGCTGAAATGCAAGATTCCATCCAATTTAAATCTCAAAATTATGATGCAAATGGTGATGGCCACTACGATTTATTATCTGCCTTTCAAAAATCAATTCGGGGTTCTGACACAGATGCAGCACTTTATTATCTAGGGAATCTCTGCGAATCTGGCGATTTAGTAGCAATCTGTAGACGATTATTGGTAATTGCCTATGAAGATATTGGACTCGCTAATCCCCCAGCCTGCAGTCGTGCAGTTAATGCAGTACAAGCCGCTCAAATGGTAGGTCTACCAGAAGCGCGAATTATTTTGTCAAATGCTGTCATTGAACTCTGCTTATCGCCCAAAAGTAATAGTGCAATTACTGCAATTGATGCCGCAATAGGTGACATTCGAAATAAGCAGAATGATCCTATCCCTGATAGTCTAAAGGACGCACACTACAAGGGAGCGGCTACCTTAAATCATGGTGTTTCTTATCTTTATCCCCATGACTTTCAAGGTGATTGGATTGCCCAGCAATACTTACCTAACAACCTAAAAAATGTCTCCTACTTTAATCCGAAGGGTAATTCTAAAGTTGAAGATGCATTAAAAAGACAATATCTGCGCCTAAAAAAAATGCAAAAAGACGGGCTGCAAAAGTAAATCCAATTTATTGACATTAATCATATCTTTGCTAGAATAGATAGTGATCTGAGTTGATCAACCTAATTACAAAGTTGACCGATCAAACTAAAGACGTTGGAATTTATGAATAACATCTGAATCGGAATACTAGCTTGTCCTAGGATCCATATTCACTGCGACATAGATTCAAATTTTGAACACTGCGGGTTCAACAAGCGTCATTATGTTGCAGTCAACTCAGATTTTATTGAAATTCAAGGAAGCGGCGTAAGCCGCTTTTTTTATTAAGTGAGGTTTAATAAGTGGTATTAAAAGTTCTAATGCTAATTTTTATTTTATTAGTGTTTATTACAGCTTGGTATTTAATTAGAAGTAAAAATAAAGGACAATTCATTATTTTCACTTTTATCGGAAATAAGAAAATTAATATGCTGTTCTCAATTACTAGTTTAGTGTTAATTTTAACTGGTTTTATTGGGATTATTATTTTATTTACCTTACCTAAAATATTTAATTTCATTACCTTAATTATTGCTGCAATGGCGCTTTCCATCTTTTCATTTACTTTCATGAATTTAAATGAATAGTTTTATTATTATTCTATTTAAATCAAATTTTGGTAAAATATTGATGGAGAGGTGATCAACATGTTAAAACAATACCAACATATCCAAGTTGCCGTAGATGGTTCAAAAGAAGCTGACGTTGCATTTAGCAAAGCTGTTGAAGTAGCTAAAAGAAACGGTGCTACTCTTGAAATTTTACACGTAGTAGATACTCGTGCATTTCAAGATGTTTCTAGCTTTGATTCAGCAATGGTTGAACAAGTATCTGAAGAGGCAAAAACCAAAATTGAAGAATATTATAACCGGGCTAAAGATGCTGGAGTTAAAGATGTTCACTATTCAATTGAATTTGGTTCTCCAAAGAATATCATTGCTCATGAGTTTCCAGAAGAACACAATATCGATTTAATAATTTTAGGTGCTACGGGTTTAAACGCCGTAGAAAGATTACTAATTGGTAGTATTACGGAGTATGTTACCCGTACTGCAGCTTGTGATGTTCTTGTAATTCGTCAACCAGCTGCACAAAACGAAGATATTAAGAAAAATAGAAAAAATTAAGAGCAAAAAAATACCTCATCAAAAATGATGAGGTATTTTTTTATACTTTTAAAAGTCTCCAGCGGTACTAAAAATATAATCTTTATGGTGCCACTTCATCGATAGAATCAAGCCAATTCCAATCATATTTCCTAATAAGGCTGATCCCCCTTGAGATACAAATGGTAGCGGGATACCAGTCAATGGTAAAAGATCAATTCCCATTCCGATATTTTCAAAAACGTGGAATAAAATCATCATGATGACCCCAGTTGAGATATAAGCATAGAATTCGTTCTTGGTGTCGAATGTTACTCGAATCATTAAGTAGATCAGTAACAAATAGATAAGGATTAATAAAACCCCGCCAATGAACCCAAAATTCTCACCGATAACGGAAAAAATCATATCTGATTCACGAACCGGAACATAAACCTTTGAGTTATTAAAACCAGTTCCAGTAATACCACCAGAACCAACCGCCTTAATACTCTGCCATAACTGATACCCTTGGTTAGTTGTATCCTGTTCTGGATGAAGCCAGGTATCAACCCGATCAAACTGGTATGCTTGGAATCCAACATGTTCAAGTATTTGTCGCCCAACCGAACTAGTTACCATCGCTAAGGCTGAACCCCCAACAACAACTAATATCGTAGCTGCTGGCGCCAAAATTCGCCAAGTAACTCCAGAAACTAAGACCATTCCACAGAAAATAGCGAAGAATACTAACCCAGTCCCAAAGTCATTTTGAAACTTCAGCGAAATCAAAATTGGTAATAGCCATAGGAACATTGTCCCAATTAATCGCCAATCTGAATCAACAGTATGCACACTATATCGATTATTATGAGTCGTAATAACACGTCCCATCATTAAAATATAGGCAGGCTTCATTATTTCCGAAGGCTGAAACGTAAATGGTCCAATTGCAAACCAACTCTTAGCCCCTGTACTAGCATAATAGGCTCGACTATAAAAGACTAGGATTGCGAACATTAAAAATACACTTAGCCAGTATACAATTGGTGCTAATTTCCATAATTGTTCAGCATCAAATTGCATGTTGACAATAATAAGGATTGTTCCAACCGCATACC
>NZ_CAJURR010000032.1 GCF_910589175.1 uncultured Lactobacillus sp. | reverse complement strand
CTCCTAAAAAAATCCCCCAAAACATTATTACTAAGAGTATAAAATTAGAAACAAGATGGGACGCTCAATAAATTCTAATTTTATAAATGTCTAACTTTTCTATGGCACTTCAGATTTAGTAAGCTTTTTTACATGCTTAAATAAAAATGTAAGATGATCATAAATAGAATGTAGCAAACTGCAGTAATAATGATAACCCAACCAGCTGTTAACCAAAATCTTGCCCAGGTTTGTCTATTTGTTGAAAGGACACGACCAAAAACTGCTTGGTTGCCTTTTATTCTAAATCCTACCCATAAACAGATAATTCCAATAATAATTGCTAAAATAAATATAGGAATAGAAATCATCATTCTATCTCTTCCTTTCTGTAACATTCTAATTATAAGGCTTTATGGAAAAAAACAAAGCAGAATTGATAAACTATAAATAGAAATTAAAGAAGCGAGAATAATTATGACAAAAAAGAATCAAATGTATTTTGCGGCTAATCCTGATGCCAAGCATGATGAACACTTAGTTGACTATCATATTGATGATATTGATTTAAAATTTACGACTGATGCGGGCGTTTTTTCAAAATTAAGAGTTGATTATGGTTCCGGCGTTTTAATAAAGGCAATGAAAAACGTTGATTTTCCAAAAGATGGTATCTTAGATGTTGGGACTGGTTACGGTCCAATGGGATTATTTGCGGCTAAGTTTTGGCCTGATCAAGAAGTTGATATGGTAGATGTAAATGAGCGTGCCTTAGACTTAGCTAAAAGAAATGCACAGTTTAATCGGATTGATAATGTAAATATTTATCAGTCAGATATTTATGAACAGGTGGATAAAAAATATGGGCTAATTATTACTAATCCACCAATTCGCGCTGGTAAAAAGGTAGTCGACCAAATTTTAACTGAAGCAAAAGACCATCTAGTAGAAAATGGCGTCTTGTTGGTAGTAATTCAGAAGAAACAAGGTGCACCTAGTGCCAAGAAATTAATGACAAAGATATACGGAAATTGTGAGATTTTAGCTCGTGATAAGGGTTACTACATTTTAATGAGTAAAAATAATTAAAAAAATAACAATAAAGGTTTATAATGAAAGCGAATACAAAGTAGAGAATAATACTTTGAAAGAAGTGAATTCATTATGAAACTGTTTATTAACATTATTTTAGTCTTGATTGTTTTAGCTGGTCTTGGTGGAATGATTTATTTATCAGTTAATGGTAATCGTTTCTTAGGCGCAGCTGGGTTAGCGATGCTTTATTTCATTGGATCAATCGGCTATTTTGTTAACTGTTATACGATTAAAAAACGTGGTCGTATTTAAATAGAAAGGGTCAAAGGATCTTTTTTATTTTTACTTGTTATCCTATACATGAATATGTTTTATGATGAATTTATTTAATTGAGCTGGTTAATTTAGCCAGCTTTTTTTAGTTATAAAGAGTATTATATTTACAAATACTAGTACTTATAAGCTCAAATATAGGAATAGATGATAATATGAAAATAAGAGAAGCTCTTCGAAAAGAAAGATTGGCTCAACATAAAACACAAGCCGCTTGGATTAAAAATATACCTATGTCTATTTCTCACTATTCAGAGATAGAAACAGGTTATGCTAAAAATGGAAAAGAAGCAGATATTGATAGTGAAAAATTAATTTTACTTCTTAAATCTAATCATGTAGATATAATAAAATTTTTTGAGTCAGTCAATGGCTCGTACAAAATTAATGAACGTACAAAGATGATAGAGAATATTTCTAATCAATTATCGGTTGCTTTTAATAATAATGATTTAGAAGAAGTGGAGAAAATTACTCATGAATTGGAAAGTATGCCTGCTGTTCCAAAAATTACATATTATCGTGCTGTATTAATCAGGGCTTATTTAAAGGACGAAATGACTTCAATGGATAAAGCAACTCGAGCAAAAATTAATCAATATATTTATCAGAAAGATAATTGGGTTACAGATAACGAGGCATTAACAATTTTTGGTAACTCTATGCCTATTTCTGATCCAGACATTTTGATTGCTAGAATGGGAAAGGTATTACGCTACTATAAAAATTTAGAAAATTGTCCAGCTACTTTTCAGCGGAGAGTATCCACAGTTTGTGTTAATTATTTATATATGGCACTTTGTATTAGAAAAATTGATAAATATGTTTCAGAAACAATGGCCCTTATTCGTACATTGCCTTTTGATGACAGGTTTGGATTAAAGATTCTTATTACCCAATATTTTGAAGATATGAGAAATGGAGATAAAAAATCTATGCAGCAATTAAAAGATGTGTTAAGACATGCAGGTCTAACGAAACTTGCAAATCGATTACAGAATGAAAGCTGATATAAAAATAATTCGAAATATCGAAATTTAATTGTGAACTTGAGTATTTATATATATTATCTTAGATAAGATAAGAAATAGAGGAGGAATAAAGATGATTTTCGAAATCTTTGCGCTTCTATTCACTATTTTAAAAAAGTAACTTTTAAGAAAGGAAGGGAATTATCATGAAAAAGAAAGGTAGAATTATAACTGCTCTTGCAACCACTGGAGCAGCCTTAGCATTAACTATCACGCCAGCCTTGGCAGCAACAGTTTATGCTCAAGGAGGAACTTGGAATTATGGAGTAGGTAATACTTATGTCTGGTCATATTATTCACATAATGGTAGAACTCACAGTGCTTCCGTGAAGGGAAATTACTCGACTTCTAGTGGATGGACACGACCAGGAGTAACTGCAAGAGCTTCTGCTACGAAGGCATGGATGGGAAACCAATCATATTACAATGTGAAATAATTTATAAAGGGAAAAATAATAACGCATTAGATGCGCTATTATTTTTGTATATGAGAAAATGTTTAGGATTGTTAAATTAGGAATCTTTGGAATTATAACTGCTCTTAGTTTGATTTTACTTGGTATGCTTACTCAGCAGTTGGATAAGGGAAATGTTCCTGGAAGTCCTACTGTTATTGAAGTAACCAATCAAAATGGAAAGTATTCTAAAAAAAGAGTATTTGATGAATTAAAGAAAAGTGCTACTCAAAATAACTATCAAATTAGTTTAGTAAGATTAAATACCGTAACTGGGAATACATCAAAGTCATTTTATAATTTTAATGATAAATTAAATCAAAATATTACCTATTTCAAAAATTCAGATATTTCAAAAATAAACGACCAGAAACTTAATTTAGAAGAAGTTAAAGGACGTTACTATACCAACGCTGATTCTCAATCACTTAAAGAATTGAGTAAAAAATTATCAAGCTTAGGATTGAGTTTTACAATTTATCATATTTCTTTACTCAGCCTTTTAAAAAATGAAAGTAACGTAATTAGCTATTTACCTATATTTATAAGTCTTTTAGCTATTTTACTTATCATTATGTTGATTGAAAAAATTTATTCATTTAAAAAATATGCAGTTTTAAGGTTAAATGGATGGTCGTATCTACAGATAATAGTTAACGATCTAAAACGAATGCTTGTATCATTTAGTACTTTAATCGGCATATTTCTAGGACTGAGTATCGGTTATACACTTTTAGTGATGAATAAAGATGGGATTATATTTTGGCTCAAATATAGTTCCTTAGTGTTGATATTTATATTTGTATTTTTCATCGTTTTGGATCTTATTTCCTATACTGTATTAGCATATATTAATCTTTATCCAGCTTTGAAGGGACAAACTTATACTAGACCTTTCGTTGCTACAGGATATATCTTTAAAATATCTTTGATAATTTTAACTACTATCAACGTCTTAAGCTTACACCATACGGTTGAGACTTTTAGAAGTGATCAGACTATAATGCATGAATGGATTAAGCACAATAGTGGTTATGTTCTTCAATTTACTAATGTAGATGATAAAAATGTAACCGAAACAGATAAATTAGGGAGTTTAACTAGAGAAACAATGGATTTAATGCCGAATAATATTGTTTCAAGAAATTCACAAGAATTTCATCCTAATTTACAAGATGATACTCCAGAAAATGGAAATGTACTTTTTGTTAATAAAAACTACTTTAAATACAATGAAATCAAGAGTACTAATAATAAAAAAATCAGTTTTAAAGATATTAAAAATAAAAATTTTACAATCTTATTTCCTATAAATAGAGAGAATCAGAGACGGAGTTTTATCAAAAAGTTTGATGAATTTATAAATTTCCAGAAAACTTTATCAGGTACAAAAAAGATGAAGGGAAGTTTAAAGATAGTTACTTATGCGAACAATCAATCTATTTTTAATTATACGATTGGAAAAGAAATTGCTGATTCAATTTCAAGAGATCCCATTATTGTAGTAATAAATAATTTGAATGCCTTATCGGATAATTTCTACTATTCTGCAGCAACTCAAGGGATGATTCAGTTTTTTGATTTAGACAAGTTGCAGCGAACTTTAAATAAAACTGGACTTTCTAAGTATATTGGTGGAATTACAGATGCTAAAACAAGATTGGCTAACTTTAGAATTAAGTTAGTTCAGCGTATTACAATTTTATCCTTAATAGTTATAATTTCTTTAATTCAATTAATTTTAGTTATTGCGTTTATTAGTTTATCCTTTATCCAAAAAAATCGCTCGAAATTAACAATTAATAAATTATTTGGTCAATCAAATATAAATTTGGTCTCTAGATTTATTTTATTTAATTTAAGTATAGATACAATTTTATTTTTATGTGTGTTCATAGTTCAAAAAGCGTCCTTTAGTTCTCTTTGGTATTTAATTATCTATTTAATTGCAGAGGGGTTAATTATTTTCTTTCTTTCAAATCAATCTGAAAAGAAACTACTTTTGACGTTAAATAAAGGAAATTAAGGGGGGATCAGTATGTTATCGGCTATTCAGATTAGTAAAAAGTTTAAAGATAGAATTATTTTAAACGAGACTTCATGTGAATTTGAAAAAGGAAAGAGCTATGCAATTATTGGGCAGAGTGGTGCAGGAAAAACTACTTTTTTAAATATTCTTGGAGGACTAGAACAACCCGATTCTGGGAAGATCTGTATCTCTGGAAAAGAAGTAAGTGAAAAAAATATAGATAAATTACGAAGAGATATATTAGGATATATTTTTCAAAATTTTGGATTAATTGATAATGATTCTGTTAAAAGTAACTTATCAGTTGGGATAAAGCATAAAAAGATACCGGAATCCCAAAAAATAAAATTAATGCATGAGGTTCTTGAGCAATTAGATTTGAAATATTTAGATTTAGAACGGAAAGTTTATACTTTAAGTGGGGGAGAGCAGCAGAGAATAGCCTTGGCGCGCATAATCTTGAAACAACCTAAAATAATTTTTGCAGATGAGCCAACAGGATCCTTAGATCCTGATAACGCTTCACTTATTTTAAAACATTTATTAGCAGATTTTAGTAAGCAGGCAATAATTTTAATAGCAACCCATGATCCGAAAGTATGGAATGCCTGTGATTACGTAGTTAAATTAAACAACCAGACTATTCAATTTGTTAAAAATTAAGCTTTAATGCAGGAGGGTAAATATGAAGAAATTTAAAATAGGAGTTATTTCACTTCTGACTGTACTGGTAATAGCAATTATTGGCGTTTTGACTGTTCATACATCTGCTACCGATCGTTTAAATCCATTGGTTAGTGAAACAGTTAGTTATGCTAAGGTTCCAAAAAACACTCAGAATTACAAACAAGTAACGATCATTAACCCAAAGGATGGTAAAACTAGAGCTTATAAAATAAAGCAAGTAGGTGGTTATGATCCAAATCAGGAATATATTAAGATCCATCATAAGGGCCAATATGTAAAATCAATTTCATATATTACAAAAAATCAATTCTATAACCAACAATAAAAATTTTTAGCTAGCGGGTCGCTAGCTTTTTTCTTTTTGTTAGAATATAAGCAGAAATTAAAGAGGAAGATATATGTTAACTAAAGAGCAAAAAGAAAAATACATGCGCCTAGCCTTTGAACAGGCAAAAAAGGCTGAAGAACAAGGTGAAGTACCAATTGGTGCAGTTGTTGTGGATAAAGATGGCAACGTGATTGGTGAAGGATATAATAGACGCGAGCTTGATGAAGATGCAACGCAGCATGCCGAAATGATTGCAATTAGACAAGCTTGTAAAAATTTAAATTCCTGGCGTCTAGTCGACTGTAGTTTGTTTATTACCCTTGAACCTTGTCCAATGTGCAGCGGGGCAATCATTAATTCAAGATTGGCTGAAGTTTATTATGGTGCTTTTGATCCAAAGGCTGGAGCAGCAGACAGTGTCATTGACTTGTTTAAGGTAGAAAAATTTAATCATCATCCTAAAATTTATGGCGGTTTATTTAGGGATCAAGCAGCCCAAATGCTAAAAGATTTTTTCCGTGAAATTAGACGTAAACAAAAGCAAGATAAATAGTGGAAAAATAAATCAAAATACTGTATTATAGTTTGTGGGCAATGTCCGACCTCCAAATTGTGTCAGGACCGGAAGGTAGCAGCACTAAGGTTGCTTGGGCATGTGCCTTTTTTTGAGAATTTAAACAGCTCTTAGCTCGTTTGAGCTAGGAGTTTTTTTGATAAAGGAAGTGCAAAATGGCTTATCAAGCGCTATATCGTAAATGGCGTCCGCGAACTTTTGATGGAGTCGTAGGACAAACAGCGATTACTGATACATTAAAAAATGCAATCAAGCGTGGCAAGATATCACATGCTTTTCTATTCGCAGGACCACGTGGTACTGGTAAAACATCATGTGCTAAAATTTTTGCCAAGGCCTTAAATTGTACTAATCTGCAAGACGGAGAACCATGTAATGAATGTGAAAACTGTCTTGCAGCAGATCAAGGAACAATGAACGATATCATCGAAATCGATGCCGCATCTAACAATGGTGTCGATGAAATTCGAGATATTAGAGATAAAGTAAAATACGCCCCAACACAGGGTAAATATAAAGTCTACATCATCGATGAGGTTCATATGCTTTCGATGGGTGCCTTCAATGCCTTACTTAAGACACTGGAAGAGCCGCCGGAGCATGTGGTCTTTATCTTAGCTACAACAGAGCTTCAAAAGGTTCCAGCAACTATTATTTCTAGAACCCAGCGCTACAACTTCAAGCGGATTGATCAACATGATTTAATCGCTCGCATGACCTATATTCTTGGCCAAGAAAAAATTGACTTTGAAGAAAAGGCCCTTGAAGTAATTGCTCAAGTAGCTGATGGTGGAATGCGTGACAGTTTAAGTATCTTGGATCAGATTTTATCTTATGATCAAGATAAAGTTAAATACGAAGATGCTTTAAGAATAACTGGTTATGCGGCTCAAGAAAAAATTGAACAAGTATTATTAAATTTACTTAATGGCGAAACTTCAGCAGCTCTTGAAATAGTTCATGCACTTTTACAGGACGGAGCATCAACTAAGAATATTTTAGATGAGTTGATTAGTTTAACTGTTAAAGGGATGCTGGCAATTAAGAGTAATAAGGAAGAAACTTTTTTAACTGAGGATTATGTTTCTGAATTAGCTAAAATCCCAGAAGAAAAATTCTACTCACTCGTGCAAGCGGCTAATAACGCCTTAAATGACTTGCGCTACACTAACCAGCAACAAATCCCGCTTGATGTATTTGTAGTTCAAGTAACTCAAGCTCCAGCAAAAGCTGATAATACACCTCGACAAGCTGAAACAATTTCGTCAGATGTTGTTCAAACTCTAAAAAATCAAATTGACACTTTAAGTAAGCAAGTTGCGGAATTGAAAAATAGACCGGCAGCTAGTAGAAGTACTACTTCAGACTTTTCAGGCACAATTAAAACTGAAACTAAGGCACAATTTAAGCGCCTTGCCGATAAAGAGAATAAACCAGAACAAAAGCCGAAAAGAAGAATGGCTAGTTCTAATAACCAAGCGGCTCAAGAAAATAACCGCCGGCAGGTATATCATGTGCTTGAAAATGCCACTAAGGAAGACCTAAATACAGTAAAAGATATTTGGCCAGACTTACTGTCTACTCTAAAAGTATCTCAAAGAGCTGTAATGGAAGTTTTAGATCCTGTGGCTGCAAGTCACGAGCAAATTGTTTTAAAATGTAAGTATGAATTATGGTTTGAGCGAGCAAATCAAGACGGAGATCTAATTTCTCAACTTGAAGCTGAAATTGCGAAGCTAACGAAGCATAATTATAGTATTGTTTTAGTTGCAGATTCTTCATGGTTGAAAGTACGTCATGATTTTGTAGCAAGTCATAAGGAAGAGTTACTTGCTAAAAAATTTCAAAGACTAGAAAAATCTGAACAAGAAGCAAATGGTAATCAGATAGATCCTCAAGCAAAAAAAGAAGTCATTGATAAGGCTAAAGAATTGTTTGGAGATCTAGCACAGATTAAAGATTAAGGAGAGAAAAAGATGGGTAAGAGACCTAATTTTGGTGGTATGGGCATGGGTAACATGCAAGGTTTAATTAAGCAAGCTAAGAAGATGCAACAACAAATGGAAGCTGAACAAGCAAACTTAGCTACTCAAGAATTTGTTGGTAAGGCTGCTGATGATATGGTAGTTGCTACTTTTAGCGGCGACCGCAAGTTAAAAGACTTGAAGATTGATAAGGAAGCAATCGATCCCGATGATCCAGATATGCTTCAAGATCTTGTTATCGATGCTGTAAACAAGGGAATCAAGGCAGTAGATGATGCTACTCAAGCATCAATGGGCAAATACACTAAAGGTTTGATGTAAGATGCAATATCCATTACCAATTGCACGTTTAATTGATAATTATATGAAGTTGCCTGGTATTGGTGAAAAAACAGCAACGCGTTTAGCCTTTTACACGATGGACATGCCAGAAGATGACGTGGAAGACTTTTCTAAGTCATTAATGCAGGTAAAAGAAAATCTTCATTCTTGTTCGATTTGTGGAAATATTACTGAAAGTGATCCATGTGAGATTTGCCGCGATCCAAACCGTGACCGTTCAACGATAATGGTAGTTGAGCAACCAAAAGATGTCATGGCCTTTGAAGAAATGGGCGAATATAATGGCCTGTACCATGTCTTGCATGGAGTCTTGTCCCCAATGGATGGAGTAGGTCCAGAAGAAATTAACATTAAAAGTTTGATTACCAGACTTCAAAAACAAGATGAAGTTAAAGAAGTCATTCTTGCCTTAAACTCCAGCCCAGAAGGTGAAGCAACTGCCATGTATCTAGCTAAGCTGATTAAGCCAGCTGGCTTAAAGGTAACGCGTCTTGCTGCAGGGCTAGCCGTAGGTAGCGATATCGAATATGCAAATTCAATTACTTTAAAGCGTGCTGTTCAAGGGAGAACAGATCTATGATTGGAAAAAGGCATAAAGTTAAAAAAGCAGGAGACGAACGATTATTAAGGATTGTGGCTCAACTGCAAAGACAACTTGCAGAACAGAAAGTTTTCGACCAAACAACGGTTGATTATTCATTTGATAATCGTGTTTTAAATAAAATTCTTCATGCAAAATTTATTTTTTTATATGAAGAAGCAAGAAGAAGAAACACTACATCTAGTAGCTCATCAAGCGTTATTACTAGATAATGTAGTCCACCAAAGGTGGGCTTTTTTTATGGAAAAATAAATAATCTTAAAAAAACAAGTCTGTCTTTCTTTTTTCTTTTACAGTACAATGCCAAGTGGGGGTAAACATGAGAGGATATTTAATTACATTTGAAGGCCCAGATGGGGCAGGAAAAACCACAGTTATCAACGAGCTTATCAAGCAATTACCTAAAACTTTGCAAGAAAGAACAATTGTTACACGCGAACCTGGTGGATCTAAAATTTCCGAAAACATTAGGACAATTATTTTAGATCCAGAAAATAAAGAAATGGATGATCGAACTGAAGCTCTTCTTTATGCAGCTCAAAGAAGCCAGCATGTTAGTGAAGTGATTCGTCCTGCTTTAGCAGCTGGTAAAATTGTTTTATCTGATAGATTTATCGATAGTTCTTTAGCATATCAAGGTGTGGGTAGAGATTTAGGCGTTGAAGAAGTAAAACAAATTAATGATTTTGGAACTGGCGGACTTGAACCAGATTTAACGATCTTTTTAGATTTAGATCCAGCGGTTGGCTTGGCTAGAATTGAAAAAGAACGTGCAGGTCAAGAAGATCGGCTTGAGCAAGAAAAATTAGAATTTCATAATAAGGTTTATGCAGGTTATTCTGAGCTTTTAAAGCTATATCCTGATAGAATTAAAAGAGTAGATGCAAATTTGCCGATCAAGGATGTTGCAGCCAATAGTGTTAAAATAATAAGAAAGCAATTACCTGATATTTTTATGTAAGGATTTGGTAAGAATGAAACTTGTTTTAGCAATTGTGCAGGATAAAGATGCAGATGCATTAGCGAAAGAATTTATTCAAAATGATGTTCGGGCAACTAAATTAGCTACTAGTGGTGGATTTTTAAAGGCAGGAAATACAACTTTTATTGTTGGTATTGAAGATTCACGAGTAAATGAAGTATTAGAAATCATTAAGAGGAGTTCACATACTAGAGAACAATATGTTTCTAATATGAACATGGATGCGGCTGGTACGTCGATGTTAGGCAAACCTGTACAAGTTACTGTTGGTGGAGCGACGGTCTTTGTATTACCAGTTGAGGAATTTAAGCACTTTTAATGATTGATTTAAAGAATATAGGTAGTAAGCAGGTTGATCTTTTAAGGGATGCTTATCTAAATAAAAAAGTTGCTCATAGTTACTTGTTTGTTGATCCTATGCAAAAAAAGGGACTTAATACAGCTTATTGGCTTGCATGTCTTTTTAATTGTACGGGAGAAAACAAGCCAGATGGGACTTGCAACAATTGCCAAAGAATTTTGGATGGAAATCATCCAGATGTCTTTTTGGTGAAATTAGAGGGAAAACAAACTCTCTCCATTGATCAGATTCGTCCCTTAAAAGAAGAACTGGCAAAGAGCCCTGTTGAAGGAAATCGCCGATTTTTTATAATTGAAAATGCAGAAAAATTAACTTTAGCTGCTAGTAATGCTCTTCTTAATTTGTTAGAAGAACCTGTTGCACCAGTAGTTACAATTCTGATTACAAATAATGAAAATCAAATTTTACCAACAGTTAAATCTAGAACGCAGATTCTTAATTTTTCTGATGAAAAAATTGATAGTAAAAGAGCCGAGCTACTTGAATATGGTTTAACTGATGAAGAAATAGATGATCTCGGTGATACGAATAAGCTTGAAGAAGAGAGCAAATATTTATTTCAAGAATTATTAGAGCATAATGATTTAGCCTTAGTACGTGTTAGTCGAATAAGTAGCCTTGCTACTAAGCCTGCAAGTCAAAAGTTTGTTTTTTACCAGCTTAAGACTTTGGCTCTAAAGAATTTAGAAGCAAATAAAAAGTTAAGGGAAATCGCATACTTGTTAGAATTGTTAATGATAGCTGATAAGATGCGAGCTAGTAATGTTAGTTTCCACAATACGTTAGATTATTTAGTATTGAGTTTTGAACGGTAGGTGTTTTTGAGTGGATCCATTTTCACAATTGTCACAATTACAGCAAAATCTTCAGGCAATGACAAAAACTGTTGCCGGTCTGGAAAATGACATGCTTGAAGTATTAAAAGAAAATACAGAATTAAAGGTTGAAAACCAACTATTAAGAGAAAAAATTAGTAAGCTAGATGCAAATAAAGAACCAGCTGAAAATAAGTCTCAAGCTGGTTTAAAATCATTACGCAATATCTATGACTCAGGTTATCATATTTGCAATATGTATTATGGTTCTCATCGTGAATCTGGTGAAGACTGCATGTTTTGCTTAGATATTTTAGATAACTTTGTAAATCATGGGCAAAAGAGTAGGGGATGAAATAATGCAAGTGCAGAGTAGTTTTAATGAAAAAGATAAGGGACGTCTGTATCTTGTCCCTACTCCAATTGGAAATTTAGAAGATATTACTTTAAGAGCTAAGAGAATTCTGACTGAGACTGACTATATTGCTGCTGAAGATACAAGAACCAGTGGTATTTTGCTTGAAAAAATTGGCGTTCATAATAAGATGATCTCTTTTCATAAGTATAATTCAAAAGAACGTGCACCAGAGTTGATTAAGTTGCTTAAAGAGGGAAATACAATTGCAGAAATTTCTGATGCTGGAATGCCAGTTATTTCTGATCCTGGTTATATTTTGGTACAAGAGTGTATTAAAAATGATATTCCAGTAGTATCTCTTCCAGGACCTTCTGCTTTTGCGACGGCTCTAATTGCGTCTGGTTTTGATGCACAACCATTTACTTATTATGGTTTTTTACCTAGAAAGAGCAGCGAGCAAAAGAAATATTTTGAAATGATGGATCAAGCACGTGCTACATCTATTTTTTATGAAGCACCGCACCGTTTAAAGAAAACTTTGAAAACTTTAGCGGAAGTAATCAAGCCAGATAGAAAGATTGCTTTAGCTCGTGAGTTAACTAAAATTCATGAAGAATATATCAGAGGATCAATTAGTGAGATTAATGAGTATTTTACTAAGAATGATCCACGTGGTGAATTTGTGGTTTTAGTTTCGCCAAATGAAGAAGAGGAAAAGCAACTCTCCTGGGATGAATTGATTAAGCAAGTGGCTGATCGAGTTAAAGCTGGCGAAAGTAAAAAAGATGCTATTAAGTTAGTTGCTAAAGCTAATAAAGTATCAAAAAATGAACTCTATGATAAATATCATCAAAATTAATTGCGTGGTGAGCGTTAATGGAAAAGATTTTTAAAGAAGGACATCAGGTTACTTATGGTGACTGTGATGAAACAGGAAGAATACAACTTCCTAAGTTAATTGAACATTTTATGCAAGTTTCAAATGATCAATTAACTCAAGGAGGAGCAGGTATCAAGGATTTGTTAAAGCAAAACTTGGGCTGGGTAGTGGTTGAATATCACCTTGATGTTGAGCGTTTACCTAAAGCTGGCGAAAAAATTACGGTAACAACTAATGGTAGTGGTTATAATCGCTTTTTTGAATACAGAGATTTTGGTATAATTGATTCTACTAACAAAAAGATAGTAGATGCTAAAAGCCAGTGGGTAATTTTAGATTTGGAAAATCGAAAAATTACTGAAGCAGATAGTCAAATGATGGAAAAGTTTGGAAATCCGTATTTGAAGCATATGCCACGCTTTAAGAGATTGCGTCCTTTAAAAGAAAAGGAGTATGAATCAAATAAGACATATGCAGTTAGATATTATGATTTAGATACGAACCATCATTTAACTAATAGTGTTTACTTTGATTGGATGATTAATACCTTACCTAGAGAGTTTTTAAATTCTCATACTATTAAGAGTATTGATATTTCATTCAAGAAGGAAGTACAATATGGCGCTCAAGCTTTATCAGAAGTAAAACTTGATTCAGAAAGACTTACTTCGTATCATTTGATTTTTAATCAAGGTGAAACTTCTGCTTTAGCTGAGATTGTTTGGAGAGAAATTTAGAGGCATGACTTGTTAGTGAAGTCGTGCTTTTTTTGGAAGGTAGGGATGCCAATGAAGACAGGGATAAAGAAAATAGATTTGCAAGGCTTAGTTACTCTGGCATTGCTGGTAGCAATGAATGTTGTGTTACAAAAAATATCGTTTGGTCCAGCTACAGTAAAAGTAGGATTGGGGTTTATTGGAAGTGCATTATTAGCTTATTATTTTGGTCCTTTCTGGGGCGGAGTTGGTGCAGTACTAAGTGATTTATTAAAATCAGCTGTTTTTGGCGTTGAGGGTGGATTTTTCCCGGGATTTATTCTTTCAGCAATAGTAGGGGTTGTGATTTATGCGATCTTTTTATATCAAAAACCAATTAAATGGTGGCGCATTATTGCTGCAACTTTATTAGTGACAATAGTTGTTAATGTATTAATGAATACATATTGGATTCATCTATTATATGGGTTAGATTTAAGAGCTGCATTTTTACAAAGAATATTAAAGGAATTAATTGTACCTTGGATTCAAATTGTCCTCCTTTACGTAATTTTAAATGCTCTACAACGTGTTAAAATAAAAAGGTAATTTTGATAAGTATTAAGGATAGAGTTTAAATGAAAATATTAAGTATCACGACTGCAACCAATCATTTGAGCGTAGCACTAAATGATGGAGATAAAATTTTTGAAAAAAATGAAGAGGATCATCGTAATCATAGTGAACATTTAGATCCTTTAATTAATGAATTATTGAGAGAAAATAACCTTACCCTAAAAGATATCGATCGCTTTGCTGTCGCAGAAGGTCCAGGTTCTTATACAGGATTGAGAATTGGTATTACAACTGCTAAGATGTTTGCTTCTATCTTGAATAAGGATTTAGTAGGCGTGTCAACTTTAGCTGCTTTAGCTAATGGTGTAAGTGATGGTGTGATTGTAAGTGAACTTGATGCTCGCAATAAGAATTTCTTTGCAGGAGTTTATCGAAAAGTAGATGGTAAGCTAGAAAACTTAGTTCCGGATGGTCATTATCATATAGATGATTTAATTAACAAAGTTAAAGAGTTAAATTTACCTGATCAAGTTATCTTTGTAGGAAGCCCCATTGATAAGCATCATGATGAGATTGCAGAATTACTAGGTTCAGATAATTTTGTTCAAGCAGAAGGCGATAATCAAATTCACGCTGGTGAAATTGGTAAGTTAGCACTTAATAAAGAAGCGGTTGATCCTGATAAGATGGTGCCAAAATATTTAAGACGTACGCAAGCTGAAATTGATTGGCATAATAAGACTGGAAAGGCTTTTGGTTCAGATAGCGACTATGTTGAGGAAGTTTAGTTTATTTTTCCATCCAGTAGAAATTGACTTAAGTTTTTCACCTTTTGCTTTGAGGTTAGAAAATGAAACTTATCAGATTATGAAGGCTAGCGATGAAAATATT
Source organism: uncultured Lactobacillus sp. (assembly GCF_910589175.1). Classification (GTDB taxonomy): domain Bacteria; phylum Bacillota; class Bacilli; order Lactobacillales; family Lactobacillaceae; genus Lactobacillus. Next base: position 1,667 of record NZ_CAJURR010000032.1, on the reverse strand, counting down.
GCCGACTTATTGAAATTAGAGCAAGAGGTATATTTTGGCAGAACTCCTTGGGGTCGGTTTTCTTTTAAGAGTGAATTAAAAAAGCATGCCAATTCTTTATATTTAGTAGTTTATCAGGGGTCAACTCTAGTTGGCTTTGTTGGAATGAGAATGCAAGCGCAAGAGGGACATATAACTAATATTGCGGTAAAGCCAAGCTTTCAAAGAAGAGGAATTGGTGAATTTTTGCTCAGGACAATGATTGAAATGGCGCGAAAAAATCATGCAGTTCAGATGACTTTAGAAGTGCGGAGCGATAATTATAATGCTCAAAGCTTATATCGAAAACTTGGGTTTAAGGATAATTTTATTCGAAAAAACTACTATATTACAGAACAAGCTGATGCAGTAAATATGCTTAAAAAATTAACAGATAAAGAACAGGAAGAAGTAAATTGACAAAAAAAGATATTCGAATTTTAGCATTTGAAAGTTCATGTGATGAAACTTCTACCGCAGTCATTAAAAATGGCCGTGAAATAGAAAGCTTGATTGTAGCTACGCAAATTAAAAGTCACCAACGTTTTGGTGGAGTAGTACCTGAAGTTGCAAGTCGTCACCATATTGAAGTAATTACTCAAATTACTAAGGAAGCTTTAGCTGAGGCAAACACTACTTGGGATGATATTGATGCAATTGCAGTTACCTATGGACCAGGACTAGTTGGAGCCTTGTTGATTGGGGTTAGTGCTGCAAAAGCTGCTTCAATGGCAACTGGGATTCCGTTGATTGGCGTTGATCATATTATGGGCCATATTATGGCTGCTCAATTAAAGGATGAAATTGAATATCCAGCTCTAGCTTTGCAAGTTTCTGGTGGACATACTGAGATTGTCTTGATGAAAGATCCTATCCACTTTGAAATTGTGGGCGATACGAGAGACGATGCGGCTGGTGAAGCATACGATAAGATCGGTCGTGTGCTAGGAGTTAATTATCCAGCTGGTAAAACCATTGATGAATGGGCACATAAAGGTAAGGATACTTTCCACTTCCCACGAGCAATGATGGAAGATGATGATTATGATTTCTCATTCTCCGGATTAAAGAGTGCCTTTATCAACACTTGCCATCATGCAGATCAAATTCATGAAAAGCTTGATAAGTACGATTTAGCTGCAAGTTTTCAGGCTTCGGTTGTTGATGTGTTGAGTCACAAGACAATTAGAGCGATCAAAGAATATAAGCCGAAGACATTCATCTTGGGCGGCGGTGTCGCCGCGAATCACGGCTTACGCGATAGATTAGCAGAAGAAATTGAGAAGTTGCCTGCTGATATTAAGCCAAAGATGATTTTACCAGACTTGAAGCTTTGCGGAGACAATGCGGCAATGATTGGTGCTGCAGCATATAACTTGTACAAAGCTGGTAAGTTTAGTGATGAGAACTTGAATGCAGATCCATCACTTGAGTTGCCATATGCAGAGAGTATGTTGAAATAGAAGGTAGTAGTTATAAAGAGAGTCGAACAGGGATGTTTGGCTCTTTTTTGTAGAATGTTTTTGTTTTCTAGTTTTAAATAACTAACACATTAATATTTCATCAAACCCAAGCAATTTCTTCGTTGCTTGGGTTTTCTTATGTGTGTCGGGCATGATATTACATCTAGTCCGTTGAAATACGGATCA
>NZ_CAJURR010000031.1 GCF_910589175.1 uncultured Lactobacillus sp. | reverse complement strand
GAATTTCTCTGTTTTTTTATCTGGAATAAAAGCCTAGTTTTTTCCCAGACACTTTATTAGTTCTTCTTTACTTCACGCTTAATATAGTAGTTCAAAATAAATGGTGAAAGAACCGTGGTGATAATAATTACCAAAATCAAACTTGAATAAATGTCTTCTGGGAATAGGTGATGAGTAATTCCAATTTGTGCTACAATCAGCGCTACTTCACCACGTGATACCATCCCTGCTCCGACAATATTTCCTTCATTCTTGGTAAAACCAAATAATTCACTTGAATATTTACCAGCCCAGAATTTCGATAATACTGCTAGGATAGTCATAACAATAATGAACCAGATATCTTTGATAAAGCTAGCAAATGTCATGGATAGTCCAATATTTACAAAGAAAACAGGAATAAAAATAGAGTAACCAATTGCACTAACAGAAGACTGAACTTCCTTATATTGTGGAGTTTGTCTAATTGCTAGACCACCAAAGAATGCTCCAACAACAGCACTTAAGCCTACAAAATCTGCTGCCCAGGCCATAGAGAGGGCAAGAACTAGGGAGCCAATAACTACCGCATAATCAACTTCCACTTTTTCAGCCAACTTCATAAAATATGGCGCAATAAATTTGAAGATAACCCAAACAGCAACAAAGTATATTACTTCAATAAGTAAGTTAAGGAAAAAGTTATTCGTTAAACCACTTTTTCCACCTTCATGACTAAAAGTGGTAAATAAACTTAAAACAATAACTGCTAAAATATCATCAACAACTGCTGCACCTAAAATAGCAGTACCAGCACGGGTATGGATTTGATTAGCTTCCTGTAAAACTACAACGGAAATTGAAACACTAGTAGCAGCAAAAACAATTCCGATGAAAAGTGCTTCAAGGAACTGCATCCCAAATAAGTAACTGGCGATTCCTGTGAAAAATACCGGTAAGATTACTCCAATTCCAGCAACAGTAAAACTTAATTTAAAGTATTTTTTTAATAAATCTAAGTCACTCTCTAACCCCGCCAAAAACATTAATAGAATTACCCCAAACTCTGAAAAGAGGGAGACGATTTCATTTGGCTTGACCCAACCTAGAATTGCCGGTCCTAGTAAAATTCCCGATAATAATTGTCCAATAACTGCTGGCATATTAAGACGTGAAAATAATTGTCCTAAGAGCGTGGTTGCCAGCAGGATTAAGATTAATTCTCCTAAAAAGTGCATTTTCCCCCAGCTTTCTATAACTTTGTGGCAAAATAAAAAACTTTCAAGCGCTTATTGACCCAAATAAGCAAATCTTGAAAGTTTTTTTAAAACCCAACCACTAATAAAAATATTTAACTAAAAATTAGTTTAGCTAAAAACATAGTTAGTTGCAAATTAGTTATTATTTTTCTATTCCCGTTTGTTTAGGGTTAGTTGGCTTAGTTTTAGCAAGTAGAGCTAACAAAATAGTAATTAAATCAACTACTTCTTGTAAAATTGCACCCCAGAAAGCTGGGATAATACCAGTAAAGGCAATCAACTCAATTAGGATAACAATACAAATAGCAGTAATAATATCAACGTGAGCTACTTTCATTGTATGTTTAGAAATAGCAACAGCATCATTAACTTTAGAAATATCGTTAACCATAATAACGGCATCAGCACTTTCACTAGCTGCAGTTGCGCCTTTAGCACCCATAGCGATACCAACATCAGCAGCCATTAAACTTGGTGCATCATTAACACCGTCACCCACCATTGCAACCGGTCTTAAGTCAGGTTTAACATCTCTAATGGCTTGAATCTTTTGAGCTGGAAGTAAGTCTGCATGAACTTCACTTTCTTTAATTCCAGCTTCTTTGGCAACTTTATCAGCTACAGATCTACGGTCCCCAGTTAACATCATAATTTGCTTAACACCTTGACGACGTAAACGAGCAATTGTTTCTGGTGTATTCTTTCTAATTTGATCTTGGAAAGTAATATATCCAGCGAACTTATTGTCAATTGAAACAAAGACAGCAGTTGATTGAACAGTGATCTTTTCTTGATCCGGATCAACATAAGAAAGCTTACCAACTTTAACTAATTTACCGTCTACTTCACCGCTAACTCCTTTAGCAGTAGCTTCTTTTAAGTTGGTAACTGGCTTAATCAAGTCTTTATTAGTACTTTTAACTAATGAAGTAGCAATAACGTGACTTGATTGTTGTTCAACGCTAGCTGCCAAGCTTTGTAGTTCTTCTTTTGAAATAGAACTGTTTTCTGGTAAAACAACTTGATCAATAACTAATTGATTTTCGGTTAAGGTTCCTGTTTTATCAAAAGCAAAAGTTAAGGTACGGGACAACTTTTCAAGAGTGGTACCAGATTTAACAATAATGTGGCTTCTTGACATTGAGCTCATTCCTGAAACCATTGCGACTGGTGCAGCAATTAGCAAGGGACAAGGAGAGGCAACAACCATAACTTGAGCAAAACGTAAAAAGTGTGCTTGCCAGCCAAGAGCTGGATTAGTTACAGCTGAGGTAATCATAGCAGCAATACCGATGATTAAAGAAACAATAGTGAATGGTACAGCATAACGATCAGCCATTTTGACAAATTTAGCTGGTTTTGCTTCAGAAGATTTAACCAAAGCAACAATTGACTGATATTCAGAATCTTTAGCAGCCTTAGTAACTTTCATTTCTACAGCTGCATCCCCATTAATTGATCCTGACATTAAATCATCGCCAACTTTTTTATCAACAGGAACTGATTCACCTGTTAAAGAAGATTGGTCAAAACTAGAGTTTCCTTTAATAATTTTTCCATCGACCGGTACTTGACTACCAGGTTTAATCAAAACGATATCGCCAATTTTTAATTCATCAACTTTAACTTCTTCAATCTTACCGTTGACTAACTTATCAGCAATTCTTGGAGAATTTTTTAGTAAAGAGCGTAATTCTTTATCAGCTTGACTTGTAGCGTAATCTTCAAGTGATTCACCACCGGTCAACATGATTAAAATCATCCAAGCAGCCCAGTAATCGCCGACAATCATTGTTGAAACAACAGCGATGATTGCCAAGATATCTACGCCCCAACGACCAGATTCAAGGGTTTCAATCATTTCTCGAAGCATGGTAATAGCCATAAAAATTCCGAAGATATCAATTAAGATACCGGAAATTGGCCACCCACCAATCTTAGGTGCTCCACATAGGAAGTCTAGGATTGCTGCAACAACACCAATTCCAAGAATTGTGAAAAATTTCCATTGATTTCTCATTAGCTTTCCCTCCAACTAATTTAATCAATAATACTAAAACATTACTATTATACAACTTAACTTATTGAATTTAAGTTATTGGGTTTTCTTTCTGTAAGGTTTTCTTAGTAATATCATATTTTTCTTCAATTGAATGAGTTACATAATTAAAGGCCTTGATCCATTCTCGCCTAGTTAGTAATCCTTGAAAAACGTTATTGTCATTTACAACTGGAATAAAAGGATGGTCAACTAGAAGATGGAGTTGCGTTTCAAGATTAGTACGAGCAAAATTAATTGTTTCAAAATCCGTCTGCATTACGTCTTTAACTTTTAAGTCTGATAGAGGTTCAATCACAATATTATCAGGAGTCAGCATCTTATCTGTAATCATCGATAAGCTGATTAAGCCAACTACTTTTTGCTCTTTATCCAAAACTGGAATTTTTGAATATTTCATTTTAGTAAGAACTAAAAAAGCATGGTAGAGTGGGTTTTCGTCTTCCACAAATGCAATCCTAGAAGCAGGAATAATAAATGAACCTGCTTTTTCTGCAATCAAAGACTGAATCACTGGTGAAAACATAATAATCCTTCCTAAGTTAATTGAATTTATTACTTTGTATTTCTACTATCATTATATGAAAGTCTCGAAAATAAGCCCACAAAAAAATCCGCGCTGGGAAAGACGCGGATTTCAAAATATATAAGTATAGGATCAGTCAAAGACTGATAAATGTATTCAATCTACTTGGAGGAGTAAGAATGAAAATAAAAAGTTGGATGTTAATGCTAATAGCGATGGGGTTTTGTCTTCCCCGTTGCTATGGTTTATATATTAGAATGAAAATGTGAACAAATTGTGACGTTTTTTATTAAAAAAGTTAAATTTGATTAAGAAGTTGAAACGAATTATAAACTTGTACCCCAAAGATTATTTCCTAGCTCGTTTAGAGAGAGGAGTTTATTCCATAGTTTTTCTTCTTGCGAGGTAAACGTGATATTATCAGAAAACTTTACAACAGGGGCGTGATTAAAAAAATATTGCAGTTGACCTGTGAAAGCAACACCATTGCTAGATTTAATTGTGTTTAGACTATCTGTAAGAAAGTTAGTAAATTCTGAATGAGTATTTGTCTTATTAAGTGAGTTAACGAATTCAGTCATTATGGTAATAATTTCATCTTTAGAAACCATCTTTTTCACCTTCTGGATCTTTCGATAAATTTAGAAATGATTTTCTGTAAGATAATCGTATTATGTAAGCAGATTTTATACAATTATTTTTGAAAATATAAAATTGGTATACCACTAACATTAAAATGTGATCTTAACACGTAAACTTCTTATGCATTAGCTGTATGAATACTAAAATATATTTGGAAAAATAATTGAAACTTATAATTGTATGATAGTATACTTTAGTAGTAATACGGCTTCTGCTGCTACTCCTGGCTGGTATGATCCTATGCCGTGGGGATCTAATGTGGAATGCAGAAAAGGATATGCATACGGTTCTAAAAACTTAAATAATGGAAAATGTAGATTTAATTTTCAGGGAGCATTTAACTATGCAGTTGGACGTCTAACGACAGGATGGATCAATGGAAGATAAAGCTACACAAGAATACATAAGTTTACTTGAAGCATTTAAACTAAGTTTAGCTGATAATAAGTCACCTGAGAAAATTAAAGTTATTGAGCAAATAAACAAAACAATTACTAATTTAAAAACCGGAAAATATCATGCAGTTGCTTTGACTTCGGAACTATTTAATGTTGTTAGTTTAGTTGAAAATTCGATGGCATTAAATGAATTTAAGTTAAATAATTTTCAGGGCGAGATCTGGAATAAATTAAGAAATTCAGTTTATGCTAGATATACTCAAGATAAAAATGCATTAGACTTTATTCATTGGGGATAAATGAACAGACAATAAAAGAGGTATCCAAATGTGAAAGGAGCCTTTTTTTGTTTTACTACAAAAGAAAAGACTTATGCTGGGAAGTGCATAGGTCTCTTCAAAGAAGGAATATAAATAAAGACTAACTTAGATCGCTACCATTACTCTCGATAACTTTTTTATACCAATAGTAAGAATCTTTTTTATAGCGTTTTAAACTGCCATGGCCATAATCATCTTGATCGACGTAAATAAAACCATAGCGTTTTTTCATTTCTCCAGTACTTGCACTTACTAAGTCAATGCAGCCCCATGGTAGATAGCCCATCAGATTAACTCCATCATCAACAACTGCCTTTTTCATTTCTTCAATATGGTTTCTTAAGTAAGCAATCCGATAAGTGTCGTGAACTTTATGATCATCAGTTAATTTGTCATAGGCGCCCAAACCATTTTCAACAATAAACAAAGGTTTATGCCAACGAGTAGCCATCCAGTTAAGAGCATAACGTAAACCAACTGGATCGATTTGCCAGCCCCAGTCATTAGCCTTTACATAAGGATTAGCTACTAAATCTTCATTTTCACGATAGTCTAAATGATCACTATATTTTGCATCGAAAGACATGTAGTAAGAAAAGCCAATATAATCGACTGTACCTTTTTGCAAGATTTCTAAATCGTTGCTAGTAATGTCTAAGTCCCAGTTATTGTTTCTAAAACGAGCCTGGAGCCAGTTTGGATAAGTACCATTGACTTGAACGTCACCAAAATAAAGACGTGAATCCATTGCTCGACTAGCAAATAAAACGTCTTCTGGCTTAGGTGAACTGGGATAAATGGGACAAAAGGCAAGCATTGCACCTATTTTAAGGGATGGATCGATTGCATGACCGATTTGTACAGTTTGGGCACTAGCTACTAGTTCATAGTGAGCAGCTTGATACATCTTCTGTTCTTTATTATCACCAATTTGATACTTAATACCCGAATTTTCATAAACTGAAAGTTCATTTTCATAGTTTGCTTGATTATTTATCTCATTGAATGTCATCCAATATTTAACTTCGTTGTGATAGCGTTCAAAACAGACGTGGGCATAGCGACCAAAGAAATCAATTAACTTTCTATTCGACCAACCGCCATATTCTTTCACTAAATGATATGGCATTTCAAAATGGGAAAGAGTCACTACGGGTTCGATATTATATTTTTTACATTCATTAAAAACTTTGTCATAAAAAGCTAAACCTGCTTCATTAGGTTGAGCTTCATCACCATTAGGAAATATTCTTGACCAAGCAATTGAAGTTCTAAAGGCCTTAAATCCCATCTCGGCCATTAATTTTATATCTTCTTTGTAATGATGGTAAAAATCAATTCCATGATGATTGGGGTAATATTCTTCATTTTCAATTGTGTCTGTTAAACGTCTAGGTTTATTAGCACTTCCTAATGTTAAAAAATCTGCAATTGATAATCCCTTACCATCTTCTCTATATGCGCCTTCAAGTTGATGGGCAGCTACTGCACCACCCCATAAAAAATCAGGTTTAAAAGTATTATTAGTCATAAACAATTCCTCACATATCTAAAATATATTCATAGTTCAAATTATTTCCTAACCGAATTATAAATAAAGTAATCAGACTTTAGATACATTAAGAAAGGGTTTTGATACAGAATAAGATTTTAGGATAGAGTATCTTTTTTGGAACAGGGTGTTCTCAAATTTCTTGGTTACGTAAACTACGTACTAAAGCCTCGATGATATACATGGCAGGAATCTGTGAAGAAAGATCATAATATCTGTTTATCCGATATTCTTTTTCATGGTAAGTCAAGGCGTAGCGGCTCATTCGAGAAATAGTTGAATTAATATGTCCAGTAATTGAAATTAACGTTGTATCTTCATCATTAGTGAAATCATTTAAAAGTTCAATTAGTTCAGTTGTTTCTCCAGAAACAGAAAAACAAATAATTGCATTATTAGTTGTATTTCTGAGCTGAGGTTTTAAAGGATAGAAGGGATCAGTTACCAGCTGAGTATTGTAGCCAAGAGAAGCAAGTTGGCGAGCGGTATAGCCAGCAGTAAAAGCAGATGACCCCATTCCTAGAAAAACTACATTATCACATTGAAAAATAGTATCTTCAACTAATTTAAGGGTATGACCGATATCTTCGGGAAAATTGTCTTTAGTAATAAAGTCAAAGGCTTTATCATTTTGTTTATAATGAAAGGTTTTACTCTTAATAAATGATTTGAATTCAGGAAAACTATTAAATCCCATTTTGTGAATAAAGCGCATTACAGATGAGTTAGAAACGTGTGTATTTTGTGCAATATCCCGTACGCGCATATAAACTACTTTTTCACTATTTTCCGTTATATAGCGATAAAGCGTCATATCGACACTTGAAAGTGAACTTAGATCTTTAAAACCAAAAAATGCCATAATTGTTCCCTCCTATTAAAAAAATTTTACTATATGAGAACACTATGTTCCATGTGAGGAACAAAAATCTAATTGTTTGTTTTATGCCTAAGAATGGATAAAATATTGCTAATCGGTAGGCGCTTACATAGAATGAAAATGTAAAATGAATTTGGTTTAGAGGGAATAATTATGAAAAATTTTGTTAATAAATATATATTGCCCCCAGTAATGAAGTTTGTGAATACGAAAGCTATTCAGGCCCTGAGAGATGGGATGCTCTTATCGTTACCATTTATTATGGTTGGGTCAGTATTCTTGCTGTTAGCTTCATTTCCAGTTCCTGCAGTTGCAGATTGGATGAATAAAACAGGATTAACTCATTTCTGGAATCAAGCATATGGCGCTTCATTTGGAATAGTTGCGATTTTTGCTGTAGTAGGAATTGCTTATACCTGGGCTAAAAATGAACATGTTGATCCATTACCAGCAGGAATGACTGCTTTTGTTGGTTTTTTGATTATCATGAATCCTACTACTCCAGTTATGGATGGTAGTAAAACTGTTATTTCTGCAGCTAAGGCTCCAACATTGTTAACTGGCTTTATTGACCGTACTTGGCTTGGTGGTCAAGGAATGATTGCTGCAATTATCATTGGGATGATTACAGGTTGGATTTATTCATGGTTTATTAAGAAAAAGATTACCATCAAATTACCTGATCAAGTTCCACCGGCAGTAGCTGGGTCATTTGTTGCTCTAATTCCGGCTGCCGTTCTTACTTGCTTATGGTTAGCTGTTTATGCTGGATTCGATAAATTAGCCGGTACCACAATGACTGAGTGGATCTACCATACTATCCAAACTCCACTTCAAGGTTTGTCTGATTCCTTTGGCGGAATTTTAGTAATGACCATCTTAGTACCATTTTTCTGGTTCTTTGGTGTTCATGGATCAACCTTGGTTGGTGGAATTGTGGGACCGATCTTAAGTGCAAACGCCTTACAAAATGCAGAAATTTTTAAAAAATATGGTTATGTAGATGCTGCTCATGGCGGTCATATTGTTATCCAAGGTTTATTTGACCAATTTTCAACTGTAACGGGTGCTGGAATGACTTTAGGATTAGTTGTCTTTATGACATTCTTTGCCAAGTCACAACAGATGAAAGGAATTGGTAAATTGGCATTGATTCCGGGAATTTTCAATATTAACGAACCTGTATTGTTCGGTGTTCCATTAGTTTTAAACCCAGTTTTAGCTTTACCATTTTTCCTAATGCCACCTCTATCAGCAGGATCAACTTACTTACTAATTAAGGCTGGAATCTTACCATATCTAAATGGTGTTCAAGTTCCATGGACAACGCCACCTGTTATTTCTGGCTTCTTAATTGGAGGATGGAAGGTCGCTGTTTGGCAAGCGATTATTTTAATCATTAGTTTCTTTATCTATCTCCCATTTGCTAGAAAGTATGATACTGTTTTGTACATGCAAGAACAGGAAGCAATAAAGGCTAAATAATTTCTATTAAATATAAAACCGTATCTTTCTGATACGGTTTTTGTTTTATTGCAAAAGAAAAAACCTATGCTGGGAAGTGCATAGGTTCTTTCAAAGATAGATAATCAGCGTTAAGCTGATCTTGTTATTATTCAATCTACTTGGAGGAGTAAGAATGAAAATAAAAAGTTGGATGTTAATGCTAATAGCAATGGATCATAAGTAATCCACTACTACAATTTATATATTATAGTACAAAACCAAAAGAAATATAAGAGAGATACTCATTTTTTATTTTCGGTAGCAAGGAAAGGATTCAGGTATAATATCGAATTGAGAAAATTATTTATTAGGTAGGGAAAGCTAATGAAGAAATTTTTAAAGATTCTATTTAAGTTGGTTTTAATTCTCGGCATTGCTGCTGGAGTAGCATACGGAGGCTACTATGGGTACCAGCAATATCAAAAACGGGAACAAGCAAAAGCTACTTTTACTTCTAGACCTGATGTAGAAAAAGCAAAAGATGGGACGAGTATTAGTCCTGGACATCATAATTTGGCCTATTTTAAAAAACAATTAAATGAAAAATATCCTGATGTTTATAGTGCAGCTTATGAAACTCCACGTGCAAGTAAGATTGGAAGTAGCGTCGTAATACCAGGCCAAGTTGTAACGCCAAGTTATGATTTTAATAAAAAGAAGATTACTGATGCAGATTCAATGACTCCGCAAGGCCTAACTGTAGCGGGAAAATATTTATTAATTTCGGCTTACGATTCAACTCATAATCATCGCTCGGTCATTTATTGTTTAGATAAAAAAACGGGAAAATATTTAAAGACTATTCAAGTTCCAGGAGCACCTCATTTAGGAGGGGTTGCTTATGATCCAATTGCTAAAAATATTTGGGTAACGGGTAGTCAAGATGATTCATCGGCACTAATGTCTTTTTCGTTAAAGAAATTGGAAAAATATAGTTATAATAAGAAAAAGCAACCTATTAAATATGATAATGTAATTTCTTTACCAACAATTGAAAGAGCATCTTGTGTCACTTATTACGATAATCAATTATTTGTTGGCTTTTTTAATACTGATGGACAGGGGCAAATTGCTAGCTATCCTATTGCTCGTTCGGGAAATTTTAAAGGAACAATTACTAGTGATCAAATCAAAGCAGTAACAGGTCAAGTATCTTGGGCTTTAGGTTCAGGAAGTGCTTCGATGGACCGACAGATTCAAGGAATTGCATTTTATCAGAACTGGATTATCTTGAGTCAATCCTATGGAAGTAAAGACTCTAAACTATACTTCTTCCCAATTTCAGCTTTAAACTATTTAGATGAAGGAAATGCGGAAAAAGTTGTTATTATGCCGCCATATTTAGAACAAATTTATGTTCAGAATGGACAGCTATTGATGTTATTTGAATCTGGAGCAAAAGCATATGCACGTGATCAAATAATGATTGTTGACCGAATTTTATCGGCGAATATAAATGCCTTATTAGGGGGTTAAAAATGATTAAAAAAATATCTTTTTGGGTACGATTAGCGGGCTGGAGTGGTTTGATATCTGGTAGTAGTGTTTTGGTCTTGTATCAATATACACACAACATTATGTTTTTAATAAATTTAATTACAATTATCTTGTTTTCAGCTTATGCTCTTGCGACTGCTAATGATAAAAGATGGAAAAATACTGATTGGCTTTTACGAGTTATTTTAATAGTATTGGTATTTGTTTCGATTCTACCAACAATTTTCTTAGGTATAGGTTATTTTATTGAAAGAAAACGTAACCAACATTAGTGAACTATCCATAACTACGGCTATTTTTGGTATAATTACTTCAGTTCATGCTATTTTTCTAAGAAATAGTAAAAATAATAACCTATTTTATAACATTGTTGTAAAATTTAGAAAAAAGATTACGAGGTGTAAGCATGGCAGAAGATAAAGATAAACAAAGCGATACAAAGAAAAAAGAGATAGGTTTGTTTATTGCTAAAACTCTCTTTTACTTTGCAGTGCTTGTAGTGCTAGTTTACTTGTACTCATATAGTGGCATTGGGGCTGCAAAATTTATTTATAAAGATTTCTAGAACTGAAAGGGTCGCATTAAATGATTAAAGATGTAATCAAGACAATCGATCAAATTGCTACTGACGATCCACAACGGATTGCTTATGATTATCTTGGCGAAACTAATACTTATGGAGATCTAAAAGCTAGATCAGATGCATACGCAGCTAAGATCAAGGAACTAGATCTTCCTGAAAAAGCTCCAGTAATGATTTGGGGCGGTCAAAACTTTGAAATGATTGCTAGTTTTATTGGTGCTGTTAAAGCAGGGCATGCTTACATTCCGATTGCTAGTTATTCTAATAGTGAACGTTTATTGATGATTCAAGAAGTTTCTGAAGCTCCTTTAGTAATAGCAATTGATAAACTTCCTATTGAAATGGATAATATCAAGGTTCTAACTCCTGAAGAAGTTTCTGATAATCATCCAGAAATTGATCAAAGTAAGTTTGTAAGCGGGGATGACAATTTTTATATCATCTTTACCTCAGGAACAACAGGTAAACCTAAGGGTGTACAAATTAGTCATGATAATCTGCTTAGTTTTGTAAATTGGGAGCTAAATGACTTTTCACTTCCAGAACATCCTAGCTTCTTAGCTCAAGCACCATATTCTTTTGACTTATCTGTAATGAGTCTATATCCTGCTTTAGCTGCAGGTGGTAAGCTAGTAGTTTTGCCTCATGATGTAACTGAAAATATCGGTCAACTCTTCAAAACTCTACCTCAATTAAAATTCAATGTTTGGGTTTCAACTCCATCATTCGTAGAAATGAGTTTCTTAGATCCAACTTTTGATGCTAAGCATCATCCAGAATTAACTCATTTCTTATTCTGTGGTGAAGAGTTAAGTCACAAAACAGCAAAAATGCTTAAGATGAAATTCCCAGATAGCCATATCTTTAATACTTACGGTCCTACTGAAACAACTGTAGCTGTTACTCAAGTAGAAATTACTGATGAAATTTTAAATAAGTATGATCGCTTACCAATTGGTGTTTCTAAGGATGATACAAAAATTTCAATTGATACTTCAAAAGGCGAAGTAGATAATCAAGGTGAAGTTGTTATTGAAGGTCCAAGTGTTTCTAAGGGATACCTAAATAATCCAGAAAAGACCAAAGCCGCTTTCTTTAAAGAAAGTGAACATGGAAGTTATCGTACCGGTGACTTAGGATTCTTAGATGGCGATATGCTTTTCTATCGCGGAAGAATTGATTTTCAGGTTAAGTTTAATGGCTATCGAATTGAACTTGAAGAAATAAACTTCTATCTTGCTAAGAATCCATTAGTGCGTTATGGCGTTGTTGCTCCAAAATACAATAAGGATCATAAGGTACAGCAACTAGTTGCTGTCGTAGAATTAGCAGACGGTGTACGTGAAAAGTATACTGACGCTGAAATAACTAAGAAATTACGTGAGTCATTAAGTCAAGATATTATGCCATATATGCTTCCTCAGCGTTTTATCTACCGTGATGAAATGCCGATTTCTCAAAACGGTAAGGTAGATATTAAACAAGTAATTAAGGAGGTAAATAACGCGTGATCAATATTCAGCCATATAGTAATCCGCGTTACTTTGTTATTCTTTTTATTGCGCTTTTGCCATTAATCATTGGTTTATATCATGGACGGCGCTTTAAAACATACGAAGCTTTCGTTTCCTTACTATTCTTGTTTTTAATGTTTAATGGTAAAGACTGGATACAAGGAGTTCAATTAATTGGATATGTCATTTTCCAATTTATAGTTACTTTTGCTTATCAAAAATATGTTAATTCTGGAAAGAATAAGACCTCTGTCTTTTGTTTAGCAGTTATCCTAGCAATTTTGCCACTAGCGGCAGTAAAGATTGCACCATTAGTGCCGAATAAAACTGCTGATTTGATTGGATTTTTTGGAATTTCCTATTTAACTTTTAAAACAGTACAAGTTATTATGGAACTTCGCGATAAAACTATTAAAAAAGTTGATCCAGTTACTTACGCAAGATTTTTACTCTTCTTCCCAACTATTTCTTCAGGTCCTATTGACCGTTATCGAAGATTTAAGGAAGATTACGATAAGGCTCCTGAAAGAGATAAGTACATTGAAAATTTGAAGTTGGGTACAAGATATATTTTTCAAGGATTCCTATATAAATTCATTATTGGGTATGTATTTGGTACCTTATGGCTTCCTCAATTAGCTAAAGATGCAATTTTTTATGGGCAAGCTAATGGTGGATTACGCCTATCTTGGGCTCTGCTCGGTTATATGTACTGCTACAGTATGTACTTATTCTTTGACTTTGCAGGATACTCTTTGTTTGCGGTAGGTACGTCATATTTTATGGGAATTAGAACTCCTATGAACTTTAATAAACCATTTATTTCTCAAAACATTAAAGATTTCTGGAATAGATGGCACATGACTCTATCTTTCTGGTTCCGTGATTTTATCTTTATGCGTTTTACATTCTTTGCAATGAAGCATAAATTGGTGAAAAATAGAATCAGACTATCGCAATTAGCATATTTTGTAGATTTCTTAATTATGGGTTTCTGGCACGGCTTAACGTGGTACTATATCGTATATGGTATTTACCATGCTTTGGCAATTATCATTAATGATATTTGGTTAAGATTTAAGCGTAAGCACCGCAAGCAAATCCCACATAATAAATTTACAAAGTGGTTTGCGATTTTCTTAACATTTAATGTTGTTTGTTTCAGTTTCCTAATTTTCTCAGGTTTCTTGAGTACATTATGGTTTGGCTGGAAGTAGTTTATTATTTTTGAAAGGATTTTCTTATTATGGATACAAAGCAAGCTGTTTTAGATATTTTAAATGAATTAACTGGTGAAGATTTAAGTGATCAAATGGATGAAAACATTTTTGAAAATGGTTTGTTAGATTCCATGGCAACTGTTCAAATGTTACTTGAATTACAAGACAAGTGTGATGTAACTGCACCAGTATCAGAATTTCACCGTGAAGATTGGGATACTCCAAACAAAATCATTGCAAAGGTAGAAAGCTTAAGAAATGAGTAATAAACGCAAACTGTGGCAGATTTTCGGCCCAGTTCTCTGTGCGTTCATTTTGTTAATAATCTTATTTTTGATTCCATGGCAAAATGGTGAAAAGTCAGATAATGCTCTATTTAAAGCTTCAGTTTCACAATCTCAAACTGTTTTTAAAGGACAATCAATTAAGCAGGCTGCTTTTGAAAAAAACTATGTTCCATTTTATGGTTCTAGTGAATTATCAAGAATGGATGCTTTGCACCCAAGTGTCTTAGCTTATAAATATAAAAGAAATTATCGACCTTTCTTACTAGGAGGACCGGGAAGTCAATCCTTAACTCACTTTTTCACTATGCAGGAAACAGTAAATCAGCTTTCTAATAAAAAAGCAGTATTTATTATTTCTCCACAGTGGTTTACTAAGCAGGGACAAAATCCAGCAGCATTTGGGATGTATTTCTCCCAACTTCAAGCAGTTGATTGGATTTTGACTGCTAAGGATAGCGTAGCGACTCGTTATGCTGCTCGACGCTTGCTAGATATGCCAGCTGGAACTGCTAGTGAGACAACAAAGTATGCATTAATGACATTAGCTTCAGGACAAAAATTGTCTAAATATCAAACTTTGTACCTAAAAGCTAGACGTCAAATGTTAGCTAATGAGGATAATTTCTTCTCATCTATTGGGATGACTAATAACATTCCTAAGATTCAAAAAGAAGCAGGTAAACTGCCAGGTACTTATGCCTATGATAACTTACGTCAATTTGCTAATGAGCAGGGACAACAGGGAACAACAAATAATAAGTTTGGTATTTCTAATGGTTTCTTTGACAAAAAGTTAAACAATAAGCACTTAAAGCACCTAAAGAATTCTCAAAGAGATTTTGATTATACTCAGTCACCAGAATATGCAGACTTTGAATTGGTATTGAATGAACTTGCACATGAACATGTTAATGTCTTGTTCATTATTCCACCAGTTAATGAAAAGTGGGCTAAATACACTGGGTTGTCTCAGACAATGTATCAAGAATGCGTTGCTAAGATTACCAAGCAGCTTACATCTCAAGGTTTCAATAATATAGCTAACTTATCAAAAGATGGTGGAAAGAAATTCTTCATGGAAGATACTATTCACCTTGGTTGGAATGGATGGTTAAAGGTGGATCAATATGTGAAACCATTTATGCAAGAAAAGAATCATCCAGTCAATTATAAGCTAAATAGTTACTACTTTACTAAGACATGGGGCAATAAAACTAACGTAAAGATGCCTAATGTTAAAAGTAAAGCAGCAACAGATATAAAAAAAAACTAGCACAAGCAGGTATCATCGGGAATGTCTTAGCGATTAAGAATAATAGAGTAATTCTTAATGAGTCTACTGGCTATGCAAACATAAGCAAGAAAGAACACAATACGCCCAAAACAGCTTTTTTCATTAATTCAGTTAATAAGGTTTTTACTGGTGCTCTAGTTATGAAACAAGTTGAGCAGAAAAAGCTTAAACTTAATGACAAATTATCGAAATTTTATCCTCAAGTATCCCATGCTAATCAAATTACGATTGAGCAGCTTCTAACTATGGAAGCAGGATTACAAGGAAAAGATGAATCGAGTTATGGAACGCCAGTCTTTAAAAACAATCAAGCTGGAATTAAATATGATATTAAGCATAATATAGTTTTCAATAAGAAGCAGTACAATCAACGTTTTTACTCATCAAGTAACTATATTTTATTATCAGGTATTTTAGAGAAAGTAACACATCGCTCTTATGAAAGTCTGGTAAAAGAGACCTATATTAAAAAGTTAGGTCTATCTGAAACAGAATTTTATTGGGATATACCTAAAAATAAACGTATTAAGGTCGCGATACCATACACTAAAAATTCTCAGGGTTACTTAGTTCCACATAGTGTGCCGGTAGATAAAGTACATGGAGACTTAGGTGCTGGAAGCTTAGTAATGTCAAATAACGACTTATATCGGGCTATGAGTGCGATTTTAAATGGAGAGATAATAAAACCTTCATCAGTACAAAAAGTTTATGCTCCTGCTGATCCAGCTAAATATAATGCTGGTTTCTACAATTTTCCTGATTTTCATTCCTCGAATGGTTCTGGTGATGGATACACAACTTACTACCGCGTCTCAAATAGTACACGTGATGTATTAGTGGTTCAGTCTAACTATCCAGTTAAAGATTATTTTAAGGTAAGAGGAATATGTAATGACCTCATGGAAAATTTAATAAAATCACCTTCATAAAGATAGAAAACATTGTTTTCTATCTTTTTTTATAATTTCGACTTCCTTAAAAGCGGTTGTACAAGTATGGCTGCTGTGCTAAGATTTACCTGTACCGTTGTAGCAAGCTGCATTTTCTACGGTAGCGAAAATGTATCTTTTATTTGGTCAGAATAACGGTACTGAACACTGTGTGAGCCTGATTCCGATGTTGGTGGAATTAGGCTTTTTTTGTAATTTGGGTAAAATAAAAAATCGCTATTCAGCGATTTTTTTCTTGTTATAGGCGTTAATAATGGCAAATAGAAGAACAGAAATTAAAACCAAAACAGTGCAAACTACAAATAAGGTCAAATAGGAAAAGTTATCAATTACTAAAGCTCCGATTAATGGTCCTAAAGCTCGACCAGCTGATGTAACTGACTGAACAATTCCTTGATATTTTCCCTTGTCTTTATTACTGGCACGGTCATTAACAAAAGTTGAAACAGCAGGAAAGGCGAGAATTTCTCCACATGTTAGAACTGCCATAGCTAGAACGAAATTAAAGTAATGGGTTGCTCCAATTAGTAGTAAGAATGCTAGTCCAAATAGACTAAAACCAATATATAATCGTCCATGAAGATGTTCAGTTAGCCAGTCATCGAAGTAAGTTAATAGTGGTTGAATGAGGACAATTAAAATAGCATTTAGAGTCCAAAGTAAACTATATAGTCGAACGCTCATGTGCAATCCAAGCATGTAGGAGGAAATATTAGAATTCCATTGTTCATAAGCAATCCAAGCAGCTAGAACACAAATTAAGATAGAGAAAATAGCTCTCTTTGCGCCATAAGGAATTTTTTCTTGATGTTGAGCTGAAGTGACTTTTTTATTTTCAGAAGCATGAGCCTGGTTTAAACCGCGATATTCAAAAAAGATTACGATGCTTAAAAAGGCAAACATAATAAAAGCAAGTAAGAAAATATAAGTAATACCAAAAGGTAAGATAAAGCCTACCATTAGTGAACCAAATACTAAACCTAAATTTTGAGTAAAATACAAAACATTAAAGACATAGGAGGCATTGCGGCTTTTAATTAAAGTAGCAATTGAATTTAAACCAGTTACTACAATACCGTTGCCTAAGCCTAAAGTAATTAACAAAATTGGATAGGCTGGCCAGCCATGAAATAAAACTAGTAAGAAAGTGGATAAAGTGGAAATACTGACACCAGTTAAAAGGGTTTGGTAAGGATGCCATTTATCGAATAAAAGACCTCCAACTGCGTTTCCCACCATTGTAAAAGCTGAATTTATAAATAAAACAATCCCAGCTACTGTAAGTGTCTCATGAAGATAATTATGAATATAAATAGTAGTTAGTGGCCAAATAAAACTAACACCAGTATTAATTATTAAAGAACCAGCAAATAACCAGATTAACTTAATTGGATCTAGCGCATGTTTTTTTAGCATGAATTTTCCTCCTTTTTAATCAAGAATAGTTATATAAAAATAAGCTGACAGTTGTCAGCTTATTTTGTAGAATTGCTACCTTTATTTTGCCGGAAGCTATGACTTTATGCAATTAATATTACGACTCCCCGTTTATCCAACTGCTATCAAAAGTGCGAAGAACCTCGTTGGCTGGAAATGCGTCTTTTCCGGTATGTTTAACTGCTTCATGAACCTGCTTTTGAGTTAAATGATCACATACATAGCTTTTAATTGCTTCGTTAATTACTAAATCCCATTCTTTATCTGAATGATTTAAATAGTAGTTAAGTAGACGATCAGTTTCATCATTAATCGAAAAACTTCGTTTAGCCATAATTTTTCTCCTTTTTATTTTCTTCATCATTATAGCATGTTCTCTATTTAACCTGTATTGATGGAAACTTGTTTGATTTAATCTATATTTTAATAAAAAAGAATATGTTTCTTTCAAAATTTAATTTAAACTAGGGGATAGATTATTAGAAGTAAGGACTAAGTTATGGAAAAAATAATTTTTAAAACCATTGTGCGACTTCGTAGATTAGCATTTTTTAGAGTGACTGATCGAACCCTAATGATGCTAATGCCACTTGCTGTTGTAGGAAGTATTTTTCAGTTTTTATGGCAGAGTGTTTTTTCTCCAACGAGTTTAATATCTAATATTTTTTATTTTGATAAGTGGTTACCGGATCAGATTTTTAATGCATCGTGGTATGCCTGCCAGGGTGTTACCAGTGTAATATTTGGTACTTTTGGACTATTTACTGCATATTTTTCAGCCCAATATACTGCACGTTTATATCAAAAAGATGCTCAGATGGCTGGTGTTTCAGGAATGCTAGCTTTACTCCTTTGTGCTTATCGCTTCAGGGATGTACGGGATTTTCAGTTATCTTTTAACTGGCGTTTTTTGAATATTAACAGTTTTTTGTTTGCTCTCTTAATTGGGTTTGGTACTGGACTTATTTTTAGATTTCTTGGAACTGATTATCATCATCGTCATGCAGAAAGTGCACAATTAATAAAGCAAAGAGCCTTTAACTCATTTCGACCAATGCTTGCTACTTGGCTAATTGGATTAGTAATTGGAATTTTGGCTAGCTTAGTCCATGTACGAATGATCGCAACAAACTTCTATCAATTTTTCCAAAGTCAGGGACAGAATAATTTAAATCTTGGTATTTTTATTCCTTTATTGCTTTTAGCACTATTGTTAAACTGGTGCGGAATTGGCCAGCCTTTAGTATCTCTGACGGCTGGTAGTGATAGTGCCACTAATGTTGCAAACTTAAACTATGCTTTGACACATGGTTCAAGTTGGAATGTGCCTAATCCATATGTGGGAAATTCTTTATATCAGTCTTATGGAAAATTTGGTGGTAACGGCTTGACTTTAGTGATCTTGATTGGCATTTTGATTTTCATTAAGAAAAATGATATTGCTAAAATAGCGCGTTGGAGTTTTGTTCCAACTCTATTTGGTTCTAATCAAGGAGCTTTAATTGGGCTTCCGATTATACTTAATCCATTATTCCTAGTACCCTATGTATTTTTGCCAGTCGTAAATATGCTTTTAGCTGCCAGTATGATTGCGATTCATTTAATTCCGGCTTCAGCCTATAATGTGTTGTCTGGTACTCCGGGGCCTTTGTACGCCTTTATTGCTACGAATGGAACGTGGCAAGCGTTGATTTTCTCAATGCTACTGTTTGCGTTTGATATTTTGTTATATCTTCCAATTGTGAAGATGGCTAAGGATGTTCAAGACGAAATTGACTTATTAAATGATGAGGAGGCTGGCTATGAATATGTTAAATAAAAAGATGATATCGAAAAATCGTCTGCTTTTGCTAGGTACCTTTATCTTTTTAATCGTTTTATCTATTCCAACCTTTTTTTGGATCAAAAATGCTAACCATGATTTAGCTGAACGGCGAAAATCACAAATGTCTCCTGTAATTATGATTCCAGGATCAAGCGCAACTACTGAACGTTTTAATGAATTGGTTAATTTATTAAATAAAGATACGCTAAAAAAGCATAGCTTGTTAAAAATTCAGGTAAAAAAAGATGGAACATTAAAGTATAGCGGAAAAATTAATCGTAATGATAATGAGCCATTTATTGTAGTGGGATTTGAAAATAATCATGATGGTTATGCCAATATTAAGAAACAAGCAGGCTGGTTTGATGAAGCTTTTGCCCAGCTCAGTCAGCAGTATAAATTTAATAATTTTAAAGCGTTTGGACATTCAAATGGAGGCCTAATTTGGACCTATTGGCTTGAGAACTACTATGCGGATTATAGTGATGAAATCACGATAAAGAAATTAATGACTCTTGGAACTCCGTACAATTTTAATGAAAGTAATATTGATCATAAGACCGAGATGTTGAATGATTTTATTAAAAATCGAAAGAAAATACCTAAAAATTTAGATGTGTATTCGGTATCAGGTGGTGAAAATTATGAGTCTGATGGGCTTGTGCCTGAAAGTAGTGTGGCAGCCGGAAAGTATATTTTTCAAAATCAAGTAAAGCATTATACAACAATGACTGTTACTGGATCCGATGCACAACATTCTTCTCTTCCTCAAAATAAACAAGTAGTTCAGCTAATTAAGCAATACTTGCTTGAAAACAATAGTGGAAATAATATTCCTGTTAATGGGCAAAAACCACGGGAGAATAACAAGAAGAAAAAGAGTATAAATGATTAAATTATTTGAAAATTAATAGAAATAAATAATTTTAAAACTATCTCATGATATTAATTCACAAACTTTTTAAGCATAAAATGCTTTATATAGCATTCTATGCTTATTTTATTCACAAATTAAAATAAACTGTGGAAAAAATATTATATAATATTTTGCTTTCTGTGGATAACCTGCTATAATAAGAAATGTGAGTAGTTAGCACTTATAACTTATGAGTGCTAAAATTTTTGAGAATATGAGGAGTGTGTAAAGCATGGCATACTTTGACAATGGAAACTACAATTTTGATGATTTGTTTAATGAATTAAACAGAGATTTTTTCAATGATGGAAGAATGACTAGTGGTCAACAACCAATGAGATATAGTGCTGGTCAAGCACCTCAACAAGGCGCTCAAAATGGCCAACAAAAGGAAAAGCCAATTGGTGTTGATTTAACTGAACAAGCTAAGAAGGGTAAATACGATCCTGTCATTGGACGTACTGCTGTTATTGATCAAGTTATTGAAATTTTGAGTAGACGTAAAAAGAACAATCCTGTTTTGACTGGTCCTGCTGGTGTTGGTAAAACTTCTGTAGTTGAAGGACTAGCTCAAAGAATTGTTGATGGAGACGTTCCTGAAAAGCTAAAGAATGCTCATATTATTGAGTTAAATATTAATGAATTAGTTGCAGGTACTTCTCTTCGTGGTAGTTTTGAAGAAAAACTAAAGAAGATTATCGATAAAGCTAAGGGTGACAAGAATGTTATTCTCTTTATCGATGAATTACATAATATTGTTGGTGCAGGTTCTACTGATTCAGAAAATAATTCTGGGGATGCTGCTAATATCTTAAAGCCAGCATTAGCTAGCGGTGAAATTCGTGTTATTGGTGCAACTACTACTAGTGAATACCAACAAATCGAAAAAGATCCTGCTTTAGCTAGAAGATTCCAACCAGTTCAAGTTCCAGAACCAACTATCAAGGATGCTATTCAAATTTTGAAGGGATTAGCTCCAAGATATGAAAAATACCACAATGTTAAATACGATCCAGAGGCTTTGAAGCTTGCTGCAGAACTTTCAAATCGTTACATTAATGATCGTCACTTACCAGATAAGGCAATTGACTTAATGGACGAGGCTGGTGCTAAGAAGTCCTTGGGTATGGATCAAAAAGATGAAACTTCAATTAAGAACAAGATTCATGCCTTAGAAGGTAAAAAGGCAGAAGCAGCTAAGAATGAAAAATATGATGAAGCTGCTAAGATTAAGAAAGAAATTGAAGACCTTAAGAAAGATCTTAAGAATGCCGGCAAAGCTAGTGAACTTAAAGTTACACCAGAAGATATGTATGCTTTAATTCAAACTAAGACTGGTATTCCAATGAGCGAAATTAATGCAAATGAAGCTCAAAAGAATGCTAACTTAGCTTCTGACTTGAAGAAAGTTGTTATTGACCAAGATAAGGCAATTGATATCATTACTGATGCAATTGCACGTAAGCAAGTATTTAAGGATTCTAACCGTCCAACTGGTTCATTCTTACTTACTGGTCCTACTGGTGTTGGTAAGACTGAATTAGCTAAGCAATTAGCAATTAAGCTATTTGGTAAGGCAGATGCTTTAGTACGTTTGGATATGTCAGAATATCAAGACCAAATGGCTGTTAATAAGTTGATCGGTTCAGCACCTGGTTATGTTGGCTATGGCGAAGGTGGTCAATTAACTGAAAAGATTCGTCACCAACCATATTCATTGATTTTGCTTGATGAAATTGAAAAGGCAAATCCTCAAGTCTTCAATGCTTTACTTCAAATCATGGATGATGGTCGCTTAACTGATGCACAAGGTAGAACAATCTCCTTCAAAGATACAATCATTATCATGACTTCAAATGCTGGATACTCTGACAACTTACTTAAGGGTGACGATCAAGATGCTTTACGTAAAGCACTTGAAGTTTACTTCAGACCAGAATTCTTGAACCGTCTTGATGCAATTGTTCCATTTAATTCATTAACTAGTGAAGATATGCTCAAGATCTTAGACCTTTACTTAGTAAAGATGGAGAAGTCTCTTGCTAAGAGAAACATTAAGCTTCATGTTACTGATGATGCTAAGAAGTACTTGGCTAAGAAGGGCTATGATAAGGAATTCGGTGCTCGTCCATTGAGAAGAGTTGTTGAACAAGACCTTGAAACCCCAGCAGCTAAGTTGATTGTTTCTAAGCCAGATACTAAAGAAGTTAAATTCACTATTGATGATAAGCATTTGTACTTAAATGGTGAAATTCTTGAAGATGTATTGTTTGACAAGGAAACTCGTGAACAAGAAAAGAAAGACATCAAGGAAGCTGAAAAAGCTGACAAAAAAGAAGAAAAATAGTTAACAATGTTGTGAAAAAAGACTACGAATTAAATTCGTAGTCTTTTTTTAATTAATTTTAATTATAGGGTAGAAATAGCTATAAAATCAGGTATAATAATTAAAAATAAATTAAGGAGAGTTGGAATGAAAAACTTCTTTAAGAAAGTTCCAGTAAATACTTTTTTAAAAGCAGATTCTCGCTTAACTAGACATTTAAATGCTCGTGATTTAGTTGCATTGGGAATTGGAGCAGTTATTGGAACAGGAATTTTTATTTTACCTGGTCATGAAGCAGCACAGCATGCTGGTCCAGCGGTTGCTATTTCTTTTTTATTAGCAGCAATTGTTTCTGGTATGGTGGGGATGGCCTATGCTGAATTTTCTTCTGCGATGCCAGTAGCGGGATCTGCCTATTCTTTTGGTTCAGTAATCTATGGAGAAGTAGTAGGTTGGATAATTGGATGGGGATTATTATTAGAATATTTTTTAGCTGTTTCTGCTGAAGCGACTGGTTTTGCTTCATATTTTAATAATAATATTTTAGCTCCAATTGGAATTCATTTGCCTAAAGCACTTGAAGCCGGTCCTATGGAAGGTGGAGTAATAAATATTTCTGCCGTTTTAATTGTATTAATTGTTGCACTGATTTTATATCAAGGTGCTAACCTATCTAAACGCGTAGAAAATATTGCCGTAATTATTAAGGTTGCAATTATTATTTTGTTTATTGTAATTGGGATGTTCTATATTAAGGCAGATAACTATGTTCCTTTTTACCCTAAAAAATTCCAAACACCACCGTTAGGAATTGGAGGAATATCTACAGCGGCAGCCACTGTATTTTTTGCATTTATTGGGTTTGATGCTTTAGCGGCAAATAGTGCTGAAACGAAGGACCCTGAAAAAAATGTTGTTAAAGGAATTATGGGAACAGTAATTATTGCGGTATTACTATATGTAAGTTTTTCTCTGGTTTTAACTGGAATGGTCAATTACAAGCAATTAAATGTTGACGATCCAGCAGCTTATGCACTAAAAGTAGTTGGCTTAACTGCGTGGAATAAATTGATTACCATTGGAGCATTAGTCGGAATCTTTACGGCAATGATTACTATGTTGCTAGGTGGATCAAGATTGCTGTATGCTTTAGGAAGAGATGGATTACTACCTGATTCCATGGGAAGTGTGCATGCCAAAAAGATGATCCCAGATCATGCGGTAATTGTTTCTACGATAGTAGCAGCCGTTTTTGCTGGATTGGTTCCTTTAATGGAACTAGCTTCCTTAATTAATGCAGGTACGTTAATCGCATTTGCTTTAATTTCATTTGGCATTATTCCTCTACGGCATCGAAAAGATATTGTGAATGATGGATTTAAAATGCCGCTTTATCCTGTCCTGCCTGTAATTGCTGGACTATTAAGCGTATATTTCATTTGGATGCTACCAAAGACAACCAAAATTATGGTAGGAATCTGGCTAATTGTAGGAATAATTGTGTATGCAACATATGGCATAAAACACTCTAAATTACAGAATTAATCAAAAAGGTCTCAACTTGAGGCCTTTTTTAGCACTCTAAAAAAATATTGCTAATTTTTTACAAAAAAGGGTTGACGAAAAGTAAAAAAGCCTGTAAAGTAATACATGCTGTTTGAGGCAAGCGAA
>NZ_CAJURR010000030.1 GCF_910589175.1 uncultured Lactobacillus sp. | reverse complement strand
ATCATCAGTTCAATTTGATGAAGCTTCATTGAACGAAGAATAATCAAAAATTATATATTAAAAAGGGCCTCATTTATGAGGTCTTTTTTTATTGGCTTAAGTGTGAAAAAATGCGAATAATATTTGATGATCGTGGATGTAAAAGCTTTTTTAAAAAATATAATAGGCAAAAAAAGATAATTAAGAATTTAATTGAAAAAGCCATTGTTAAAGAAGTTACCACTGGTATGACAAAGATTAAATTGGCCAGTAGAAAAAGAATTAAAGGAGAAAAAATTTATGAATTTCGATTAAATCTTGGTACTATTGGATCGGCTCGAATTGCCTTTTCAGTTTTTAAAGATCAGGCTACTATTTATTTCATTAGTAAGGATATGGAAAAAGCATCTTTTAGTAAGGAATTTGAAAAAATCTTGAGATAATGCAGTTTAGCGATGATATACAAGCATAGTAAATGAGATCGTTTTCAAAAAATGATATAATTATAATATTAAATTTATGGAGAACGAATCATGGATAAAGGAAAAAACAATGTCTTAACTTATTTAAATATGCTTAGCCATGATCATGCACTGACAACCGCACAATTAGCTGATAGCCTAGACTTATCTAGGTCTGTAGTTAGTCACTATTTAAATGAATTATTTAGAGAAGAAAAAATTCAAAAAATTGCTGGTCGACCAGTGAAATGGACTAAAAAAGGTAGTATGCCAAATTTGAATCATAATTTTGATGACTTTATTGGTTATCGTGGTTCAATGAGATATGCTATTGATCAAATTTCAGCAGCAATTATGTATCCACCGGATGGTTTAAATATTTTAATTACAGGTCATTCTGGAGTAGGAAAAAGTTATCTAGCAAGCAAAATTGCTCAATTCGCTAAGAGCAAAGGAATTATTAGTAAGGTAGCCCCATATATTGTTTTGAATTGTGCTGATTATGCGAATAATCCTGAACTTGTTTCCAGTATGTTGTTTGGTTATGTAAAAGGTGCCTATACAGGTGCTGACGAAGCAAAAGATGGACTTCTTAAACAGGCAAATGGTGGATACTTATTTTTAGATGAAGTACATCGCTTAAGTAGTGAAAATCAAGAAAAATTATTTTCTTTTATAGATTCCGGACAATTTTATCCAATGGGAGATAATTCTCATCCCATTAAATCAAAAGTTCGGCTAGTAATGGCAACCACTGAAAATCCGGAAAAAGTCCTTCTAACGACCTTTTTACGTCGCGTACCTGTTCATGTTAAATTACCGGATTTTGCTAGTCGTCCAATTGACGAAAGATTAGAGTTGTTGCGGTATATTTTCTATCAAGAGGCACGTCGGATTAATCGAAAAATTGAAGTAGATAAATATGTTGTATCTACCTTACTAAAAATTAAGCATCCCGGAAATATTGGGTATTTGAAAAATATCATTAAGGTTTCCTGTGCAGCTGCGTATCGTGACCAAGAAAATAGTGATGTAATTAAGCTACATTTAAATAATATTATGGTCGAAGAGCTCCCAACATTTGCGGAGTATGGAAACTTATTGATTGATCCGAACACAGTGCTTGAACGTTCAGGCAACAGTTTAATTAAGAAAAGTTTTCTTAAATTAGAAGTGTTGTTGAAACAACTTGAGACAAATTATTCTCATGAGGAAATAAGTAAGTGTAAACTAGCAATTCAAAATTTAAAGTGTTTTGTAGATCCAAGCTCTATTAAGTCAGGTTTATATTTACAACATAATAATCTATTTCAAAAAATAATCGGGAATCAATTTGGTTTATCTAATACGACATATTTAGAACCTGTCTTATATTTGCTTTATAGTTACCACTTCGAAGTTGATGAAAAGATAATTGATTCTCTAAATGAAAAATTTTCTAACGTTATTTCTCGTTCTTTGCATGTTGCAAAGAATTTTTACAGTAAGCTCCCTATCTTAGCTCCACAGAGTCAAAAAACACTTGAATTGATTTTAGCGCTTCTACTAAGTGATCATGTTGATGAAAATATTAAGCTTAGAGGTTTAATGGTTGCTCATGGAGAAAATACTGCTACTAGTATTCAAACTGTTGTTAATTCCTTGTGCGGGACTTATATATTCGATGCTTTAGATATGCCAATTGATACTGGAGTCGAACCAATAATTGATGAAGCTAAAAAATTAATTGCTTCTTTCAATACTACTGAAGGCTTTATTTTAATGGTTGATATGGGCTCGCTCGGGCAGCTATATTCAGAAATTAAATCTTATCTTGATGGGGATTTATTGGTAGTTAATAACTTAACTACATTAACTTCCTTGGATTTAGCCTTAAAGATGCAACAAAATATTTCATTTAAGCAAATTGCGGAAGCTGCTGATCGCGACTATGAAATTGGAGTGCAATATTATGAAGGTTTTTCTAAATCTCCTAATATTCTTGTTTCTTGTATTTCAGGACTTGGGATTGCGCAAAAGGTTAGTGAAATTATTCAACCATTTTTACCAAGTGATATTAAGGTAATCCCGGTTGATTATAACTCCTTAAAAGAAAAGATTAAGTCAAAAGAATGGGCATATTTTGACAGGACGTTGTTTGTGTTAACTACACTAGATATTTTAGAACCCGTTGAGTTTAGGCATATGAACTTATACGATCTTTTAGATGCTAGTGGAGAGAATAACTTGAAGCGTTGGTTAGCACCTTACATGACCTCTGAGGAAATTGATGGCTTTAGCCAACAGTTATTGCGCTTTTTCTCTAAAGAGGGTATTTCTGAAAGACTTTCTTTCTTAAATCCAGATGTTGTGATTCGGCAGGTGGAAGAAATAAATGCTAAGTATGAGAGTTATTATGGTTTGAATCTAGATGGAAAAGTAAAACTTAACTTATATATGCACATTGCACTAATGATCGAAAGATTAATGGTACAAAAAACTGCAGAAGTTAAGGTAGAACCACAAACTGAGGCAGAAAAAGATTTTCTTAAAATTTCACATAGTATTTTTCAGCCAATCGAGCTTAAATATAATATTCATATCTCAAATTATGAGATATCACTCTTGTATGAACTGTTTAAGCAATTCATTAATAAGTAATTTTTGAAATAAACAGTGTTTAATAAGTTTAAATAAAGTGTTTAAAAAATAAACACTTTATTTTTTTGCCGTAAAATAGTGGTTTCAGTAACTTGGCACGCTTTTTGCTATTAAGTAGGTGTAAAGAGAAAAAAGAGAGGAGCTAAAAACATGACAGATATTTTAATTGCTAGTCACGGACACTTTGCAAGTGGATTACAAAGCTCATTAGACATTTTGACTGGGATGGGCAAACAAGTAAATGTGATTGATGCATATGTAGATGATAGTGACTATACTCCTAAAATTGAAGAATTTATTAAATCCGCCAAAAGGCCAGCAGTAATTTTTACTGACTTAAAAGGAGGAAGCGTAAACCAAAAAGTAATGCTTAAAGCAGCTAATGAAAAAGATATTTTTATTGTTACCCAAATGAATTTAGCAGTAATTATGTCTGTGCTGCTTGATAGTGAACCTTTAACTAAAACTCACTTAAAAGATTTAATTAAACAAAGTCAAGTTGAGCTAATCGAACTAGAAAATGAAAAAGAAGAAAAAGAATCAGATAATGATTTTTTTGCTTAAAGGATATATAGAAGGAGAAAAAAGATGATTGCACAATTAAGAGTAGATGACCGTTTGATTCATGGACAAGTTGCTTTGGTTTGGACTAAAGAGTTAGATACACCCGGAATTGTAGTAGCAAATGATAATGCAGCAAACAATGAAATGGTGCAGATGACTTTAAAAATGGCAACACCAACGGGAAAGAAATTATTGATTAGAAATGTAGACGACGCAATTAAAGTCTTCAATAATCCTAAAGGAGCAAAGATGAGAATTTTTGCTTTAACTAATAATGTTCAAGATGCATTGAAGATTGCTAAAAATGTTAAAGATATTGAAGGAATTAATGTAGCAAATGTTGGTCGTTTTACTAAGGATGCGGATAACGCTATTCAATTATCTTCTACATTAATGATGACACCAGAAGAACTAGAAGCATTAAAAGAATTGGCAAAACTAGATATTCCAGTTTTTCATCAAATCGTACCAAATAATGCTAAAACTCCAATTTCTTCTATTTTGAAAGATGCTAACTAGAATTAGGAGGGAAAGATTATGTTACATACAGCAACGCTAGCAGCGATTTGTGTGTTTGTCTGTTTGGGTGGTAACTGGCTCTGGGGACAAACAATGATTGAACGTCCTTTAGTTGTAGGGATGGTAGCCGGCTTAATGTTTGGTGATATTCGGACTGGTATTTTAATTGGAGCCTCTCTTGAAGCTATCTTCATGGGAGCAGTTGATATTGGTGGTGCAATTTCATCTGAACCAGTAACAGCCACAGTACTAGCAACTACTTTTGCGATCACTTTAGGAGTAGATACCAAAGCAGCCTTGGCTTTAGCTGTTCCAATTGGTGTATTTGCAGCCTTTATTTCAATGTTCTTGAAAAATGTTGTTATGAACGTTTTTGCACCACTTGTTGATAAGGTGGCAGCAGATAATAATCCAAAAGGTTTGACTAGATTACACTTTGGTATGTGGTTTGTTAACTACTTTACTTTCTCTTTGGCAACTTTCTTTGCTGTTTTAGCTGGTGCACGTCCTGTACAACATCTAGTAAATCAGATCCCAGCTAACTTAATGGCTGGATTAGCTGCAACAGGTGGATTATTACCAGCAGTTGGTTTTGCGATCTTGATGAGAATGCTTTGGAGTAAGCAATTATCACCATACTATTTCTTAGGTTTTGTTTTAGCTGCTTACTTAAAGCTCCCTTCAGTAGCGGTAGCTGCACTTGGAATTATTATTGTTGTTTTACAATGGATTCGCGATAAACAGATCATGGATATTGAAAATAAACAAAAAGCAGCTCCAGTTGCTAATGCAGTTACTCACTTAGAAACGACTGATCAAATGGATGAAGAAGAGGAGGACTTTTTCTCATGAAAATCACTAAGAACGTCTCATCTGAAGACAAAAAGATAATTAACAAAATATTTTGGCGCTCCTTTACCGTTTTTGCCAGCCGTGCTGGTGCTACTAAAGCGCATGCCCCTGGTTTTATGTATTCAATTATGCCCGCTTTAGATGAATATTTTAAAGATGATAAAGAAGGCCATCGAAAAGCAATGATGCGCCATACAACTTGGTATAACATTACGCAAAATGTTGGTACCTTTGTAATGGGCTTGGTTGCTTCTATGGAAAAGAAAACAGCACAAGATCCAAACTTTGATCCAGATTCAACTGTTGCCATTAAAACTTCATTAATGGGTCCTTTATCAGGAATTGGTGACTCAATCTTCTGGGGTGTACTAAGAGTTATTGCAGCTGGTGTTGGTATTAGTTTAGCAAGTCAGGGATCTATTTTAGGACCAATCTTGTTCTTATTAATCTACAATATTCCTTCAATTGCTACCCGTTATTACCTAACATATATGGGCTTTACGGTTGGAGATACCTTTATTCAAGATATGTATAAAAGTGGCAGTATGAAGTTATTAAACAAAGCTGCTTCAACTTTAGGTTTATTAATGATTGGGTGCATGACTGCAACCATGGTTAAATTTGAATCTAAACTAAGTATCCCAATTGAAGGTGGAAAGCCAATAAAAATTCAAACTTACTTAGATCAACTATGGGTAGGATTAGTACCATTAGTTGTAACACTTATTTGCTATTGGTTACTATCAAAGAAAGTGAACGTAAACTGGATTTTATTAGGTGTTTTAGTTCTTTCTATTGTTTTAGGATTAATCGGAGTGGTTTAGATGCATATAGCAGTGACACTCCCTGAAATAATTGTGCGTTTAGCGCTCTCTGTTTTCATGGCTAGTGTCATAGGCTATGATCGTGAACATAAAAATCGTCCTGCTGGAATTAAGACACATGCCTTAGTTTGTGCTGGTGCGTGTATTATTGCTCTTATTCAGGAAAAAATAGGCTATGATGCAATTCAAATTGCTATTCATCAACCAAAGCTTGCTGGAATAGTAAGAGCAGATGAAGCTAGATTGATTGCACAAGTTGTTTCAGGAATAGGATTTTTAGGTGCTGGAACTATCTTAGTCCAACATCGAACAGTGTTAGGATTAACAACAGCTGCTAGCCTTTGGGCGGTTGCTGGAATTGGACTGGCGATAGGAATGGGAGATTATACAATAGGGATTGCTGGTGCTGTAGCGGTAGTTTTAGTGCTAGTATTTTCTAAGAGACTAATACAAGTACATACGATGAAGCGATTAGAAATTCAGTATAAGCATAAAGTTGAGACAAAAGAATTTATCCAGCATTATTTTGAAAAACATCATATTACTGTGACAAACGTAAACTTTAAGGTAACGCAAAAGCCGGAAGGAGTGATTTATGTTAATATTTATGAAATAGAGATTCCACGTTCGTTAAACTACGCCGAAGTTATTGAAGATATTTCAATGAATAAGAATATTATGCGTATTCAAATGGTAAGTATTTAAGGTATAAGTAAAAGGAGAAAAGTCGATGATGCAGGCTCAAAGTATGTCACTTAAGGTACAGGAGAAGCTTGTAACACGGCTTTTTTTGTCTACTAAATTAAGGCAAGATCTGAGAATTTTATCTTATAATGCGCATGATCTCAGTACCGTGATTCAAGAATTTGCTCAAGAGAATCCATTTGTTGAATTAAAAAATCCACGTAAGGAATTACAAAATTTAGATTGGATTCAAGACAATGAAACTGAAAATTTAATTGATCATCTTTTAAGTCAAGTAAGGGTAAGTGATTGGTCGAGTAAAGAGAAGAGAGCTGTTACATTTTTAATTTATCAATTAGGTGAGGATGGGTATTTACGAACTAGTTTAGAAGCTTTAAAGAATAGAGCTTCCTTTTCTCTACAAGAACTTAAAGCAGGAAGAGATAAACTGCAGAAACTTGATCCTATCGGAATAGGTGCTAAGGATTTAAATGAGTGTTTATTACTTCAAGCTAGAGATAAAAAAGATTTTAACGAATTAGCTCTCACCATCTTAGAAAAAGAAAAATTGGAAGTATTAGCTGATCCAAGTAAATGGCCAGAGTTTCCATTTAAGCGTGAAAAAATAATAGATGCATTAAAAGCAATTCAGAGTTTGAATCCTGCTCCGGCTAGTGAATATGAACTAGGGGAGCCAACCCAATACTTAATTCCAGATTTAAAATTTTATTTTGAGGATGGAAGATTAATGATTAGCTCTTTTCGGTCAAATTTACCTGAAATAGTTTTTGATGACGAAAAGTTTATAGAACTAGAAAAAGATAGTGAAGCAGTAGATGAAAAGTATTTTATAAAACGAAAGAAAAATTTTATTGATTTACATTATGCAATTCAGCAACGTGAAGAGACGTTACTGAAACTAGGAAAATTTTTGGGAAGACGGCAGGAAAAATATCTATCTTCCTTGAAGGAACAAGATTTAGTGAGCATAAAATTAGAAGATGCAGCCGATGAATTAAACTTAGCAATTAGCACGATAAGTAGGGCAATTAAAGATAAATATGTCGAGTGCCAAGGTAAGGTCTTTAGTCTAAAGCTACTCTTTCCACGAAAAAGTATTAGTAATTTAACTCAAAATCAGCTTGAAGAGATGCTGAAGGATTTTATCAAGTTAGAAGATCCCAACAGACCTTTGAGCGATGAGCAATTAGTAAATAAATTTAAAGAAAAAGAAATTTCAATTAGTCGTAGAACAATTTCTAAATATCGAAAGAAACTAGGAATTAAAAATAGTTATCAAAGAAATCAAAAATAAAGCAAAAACCCTCGTTGATCTAAGTCAACGAGGGTTTTTAATACTAAATCGTAGAGGAAAATGAAGAATGGATTATGGATTTATTTCCTACGAACCTTTACAGGAACTGGAACTGGTTTACTTATGATTACCGCGTTGGTAGCAAGTAATGCTACAGCACTAATACCTAAAATTAATAATAATGTCATTTAAACCATTCCTTTCTTACTTGATTGATATTCATATTAAGAGGAATTTGTGAATTTTTTGTGACTTATATTTAAGATAAAATCTAAAAAAATATAAATAATTTTCTTTTATTTATAAAATACGAACAATATAATTATTAATAGTAAAAATGATTAATAAATAAGTGTAAAAAGACTAAAAAAATCATCGAATTTATGTTAAAATTTCATCATTGACGATTTTAATAAAGAGGAATTAAAGAATGAATAACGATATCGAAAGTGTATTGTATACTCAAAATGATTTAAACAATCGTATGGATGAAATGGCTGCTGAATTAAATAAAAAATATAAAAATGAAGAGCCAATTATTGTTCCAGTCTTAAATGGAGCAATGATTTTTGCTAGTGATATGATTAAGAGATTAAGTTTTAAGCTAACTATTGATCCTATTAAGGCGTCTAGTTATGAAGGAAGCCACTCAACAGGAAAAGTAAAGATTACCCAAGATATTAAGTCAGATGTAAAGAATCGTCCAGTAATTTTTATGGAAGATATCATTGATACTGGACGTACTTTGCAAGCACTTAGCGAAATAATGAAAGAACGTGGAGCAAAAAGTGTAGAAGTTGTATCAATGCTTGATAAACCTGAAACGCGTGTCGTGGATTTTCATGCAGATTATTATGGTTTTAAGGCTCCTGATGAGTTTTTAGTTGGCTATGGATTAGATTACAATGGCTTGTATAGAAACTTGCCTTATGTCGGAATTTTAAAGCATGAAGTTTATGCTAGTTAAAGGGATAAAGAATGCGCGTTAATGTATTACAGCATACTCCAAACGAGGGGCCCGGAGCCATTAAAACCTGGGCAGATAGTCACCATCATGAACTATATGTATATCACCCTGAAACTTTTAGTAAATTGCCAACTGCTAATGAAACAGATCTACTCGTAATTCTAGGTGGCCCCATGAGTCCAAATGATAATCTAGAGTGGATAAAAAAAGAAAGAGTTCTAATTAAAAGAATGCTTGATGCCGGTAAGCCGATGTTTGGGGCTTGTTTTGGTGCCCAGCAAATCGCAATGACTACGGGAGCTAAGATTTCAGATGCTCCTTATAAGGAAGTAGGCTGGGCTCCAGTTTACCTAAAAGATACAACAATACCTGATATTCCTAAAGAATTAACAGCCCTTCATTGGCACCAACAAATGTTTGAAATTCCTGCAGGTGCAAAACTTTTATTTTCAAGTGACTTAGTAGAAAATCAAGGCTTTTTACTTGGAGATAATGTTATTGGGTTACAGTTTCATTTTGAGCCTGAAGAAGATAATGTGCGAGAAATTGCTATTAACGATAGTGAGTATCCACTTGAAAATAATGATCTAAATCAGACTGCTGAAGAAATTATTGCTCATGGTGTACCGAGAGAAAATAAAGAGGTAATGTTTAAGTTACTAGATTTTATTACTAAAAATTGAGTGTAAATCTTGGACTACTAATAAAAAGTAAGTTATTATAAAGCTGTAAGTTTTTTCGAGGAGGAAAAATTATGGCTAAAATATTTATTTTTGGTGGTTCCGGAAGAGTAGCTACAGACTTAATTAAAGATTTAGTAGCTGATGGTAATACAGTGACAGCGGCTGCTCGTCATCCAGAAAATATTATTAAACTTGATGGGGTAAGAGCTGATAAACTAGATTTACATGCCGATGTAGATGATATTACTAAACAAGTAAAAGGTTTTGATGCTATTTACTTTACTGCTGGTTCTCGTGGTAAGGATCTTATCCAAACTGATGCTATGGGAGCAATTAAAACTATGATGGCTGCTGAAAAAGCAGGTGTTAAGCGCTATATTATGCTTAGCTCAATGCTTAGTTTAGATGTGAATTCATGGAAGAAGATTCCAGGTCTTGAGGACTATTTAGCTGCTAAATTCTTTGCAGATACTTATTTAATGGATTCAACTAATCTTGAATATACAATTTTGCAGCCTACTAACCTTACTGAAGAAGCCGGAACAGGCAAAATCAAACTTGATGCTGGACCAAGTGACTCCAATCCAATACCTGACGTTGCTAAAACATTGGCTGAAATTCTAAAATATCCAAATACTATTGATAAGGTTATTCCAATGAGTAGTGGGAACACTCCAATTGATCAAGCCTTGAAAGAAATTTAACTATAAGAAAAAGCTCCATTATGGAGCTTTTTTGTGTTTATAGTGGTCAACTACCCCAGAATGAATTTTGGAGCTTCGTGGTTCGTTAGCTTGAGCTAACTATTTCACCAATTTGCTTAGATACAGGCTTAACTTGTTTGAATTGCGAAAATCCAAACAGCGGTTTTCCCAATTACCAAAGCCTTTTGAGTCCGCAAGTTGCCAAACGGACTGCAATCTATTTAGATTGCCTTTTTTATTTTAGGATTTTTCCAAATACCTTTGCTTTTTTCTAAGATGTTTATAGAAGCATTCCAATCTCTTATGTGATAAATTCCGCATACTGGGCAAGTCCATTTCCGATCCTTAAGCGTAAGTTTCTTATAGCCGTTTTGTCCCATTATGTTTCCGCAGTTATGACACCTTTGCGTAGTAAATTTTGGATCAATCGTGACAAACTTTTTGCCATGAAGATCAGCTTTATATTCGAGCATGGTTAAGAAACTCCGCCATCCTGCATCAGAAATAGATTGGGCAAGAGCATGATTCTTTAACAGATTTTTACTTCTTAGTTCTTCGGCTACTACTAAATCGTGGTTTTTGATTAATGCAGTAGAAAGAACGTGCAAGAAGTCTTGTCTCTGTCTGCGAATCCTGTCGTGCAGTTTAGCGACGGCTAGGCGCTGTTTTTGATAGTTCTTGGATTCACACAAAGAGCGTCCTTCTTTTTTGGCTCTGCGTTCTCTACGTGAAAGTATTCTTTGAGCGTGGGCGAGCTTTTTCTTGGCTCTGCGATAAAACCTTGGATTAGCTACCATTGCACCGTTAGAATCCGTCAAGAAATTATCCAAGTTAAGATCAATGCCGATCTGCTTTTGTGTTTTAGTATAGTCTTTGACAAAGGCAATATCACTTCCCAGCTGTAAAGAAAGATAAAACTGATCGTCTGCCGTTTTCTTAATTGAAGCAGTGCCGATTCGAGTAGGAATACGGTCAAGCAGGCGCTTTTTAATCAGCTTGCGCAATCCTACAATTCTCACTGTTCCTAGTTTAGGAAGCTTAACATGCTTGGCGTCAATAAATCTAACCGTGCCATTATCAAGATAGGCTTCGTTTTGCTTTATGTACTGACAGTTAGTCTGATATGACCAGTTGCTTCGTTTCTTGTGAAAGGTTGGTATTCCATAGCCAATTTTATGATAGTTTCTCCATGCTTTGTGATAATTTTGAATTGCATTGGCGATAGCCAAGCTATCAATGTCTTCAACACGCAAGAAATCATATTTATCTCTAATATTTTTAGGTTTGGAAATTAAGTCTTGCGTATCAATCATTCTTAATGCCTGTTGATTTTCATATTCAGACATTCCCGGCATTACAAAGGGCAAACCGCTGCTAAGCTGTTTGATCCTATTGGCCTTTTTAACGTG
Organism: uncultured Lactobacillus sp.; assembly: GCF_910589175.1. Taxonomy (GTDB): domain Bacteria; phylum Bacillota; class Bacilli; order Lactobacillales; family Lactobacillaceae; genus Lactobacillus. The sequence goes on along the minus strand of NZ_CAJURR010000030.1, from coordinate 14,216 downwards.
ATAAATCAAACGGCCAGCGCCAACGTATTGGTTATAAACAAAACGCTGTGCGTCATAATTCTGCTTAATCATTTTCTTTTGATTATTGCTAGGATAGAATCTTACTTTTACGCCAAAGTGATATTCTAAACTGCTCATTCTTTTCATTTTTTCACCCCCCTTTGTTGATATGATTTGATTATAGACTATGTAGATATTATAATCAATAGTAAACACTTATAAACAAAGAGGTTAAAAGTATTTCCTATGATAAAAAAGAAAGACAAAATAAAAGACGCAGGCTATGAAAAGCACTACGTCTACAATACTCATTATCATTTGATTTGGTGTACCAAATACCGCAATCAGATTTTTACAAATACCAATTTAGCCGAAGAAATGCGAAAGCTTTTATTGCAGATTGCCAAGGATAATCAAATTAAGATAGAAAAAATGGAGATCATGCCCGAACATGTTCACTTATTGGTTAGCTTTAAGCCTTCTAAATCTGGTTCTAGTGTAATCAAGGCTCTAAAAGGCAGAAGTGGCAGGTTGTTTTTACAGGCACATCCCGAAATTAGGCAAAACAAGATGTGGGGCGGACATCTATGGTCGCCAAGCTATTATTTTGGCAGTGTAGGCAATATGTCAAAAGAAGTGGTAGAGAAATACATCAACGATCAAGTCTATAACGCAATCAAAGATGGTAAGCCCTATCCATCCCCGCATTAAAATACGGGGATTTACGGGCGGATTTCATTAAAAAATTGATTTTTAGAATTTAAACACCTTAGAAATTTCTTCTAAGTATTTTTGATCTAACTCATCGAAGTTAGATAATTTAGTTGAATCGAAATCAAAAACTCCCCATAAATCGCCATTTGTTTTAAAAATAGGGACAACAATTTCAGAATTTGACTCACTATCGCAGGCAATATGTCCAGCAAACTCATGCACATTTTTTACAATTTGAGTTTGCTTTTCTTTTGCAGCTGTTCCGCATACCCCTTTGCCAATTTGAATATGAACACAAGCTGGTTTTCCCTGGAAAGGGCCAAGAATCAATTCTTGGTTATCATAACGATATACACCGGCAAAGTTAACATTATCAAGTGAATTAAATAATAAAGCAGAAATATTTGCCGTATTTGCAATCCAATCGTTTTCGCCTTCAACTAATGCTTGGGCTTGTTTTAATAATAGTTGATAATTGTCTTCTGTAGTAGCAGCCATAATTGAATGCCTTCTTTCTTTTAAATTGTTTTAATTTTAGCATTAATTAGTAAATTAAGGATTTTAAACCGACTTTTTTCATAAGAAACTTATGTATCATTATAACTACATAAGCAGTAATAAAAATAAGTGGAGCTAATGAAATTGGTAATAAAAAAATTAACAAAACGGCGGTAAGGAGGGGTTTTTCTAAAATAATAGTAATGCTGGCAGCTACTGTTAGTGATACAGTAATTGCGGGCTGGATAGGGATGAATTGAGCAATTGTGGCACCAACAGCAACACTAGCAAAAATCGCTGGGAAAATTTTACCTCCACGCCAGCCCATTGCAAAACCAGCATGCGTAGAAATTGTTTTAATTAGGGCAATTAACAGTAAGAAGAGTGGTGAATATGAGAGAGCAGTTTTAGAAAAAGGAACAATGTGAAATTCGCCTGAAAAAATTGCGTAATCAGTTACTAAGGTTAAAAAACTTAGGACTATACCCCATAATGTTGCTTTTAAAAGTGGTGGTAATGCCCAACTTTCCACTTTGGTAAATACTTTTTCTAGATATAAGAAGAAATATGCAAAAATCATCCCAGTTATGATAGGAACTAAACTGTACGAGAGGATAGTCCAGGACCAGTGAATTGGACGTTCATGAATTCCGAATGCCCCTTCTTCAGGAAAAAGTTTAAAGATTAAAATTGTTCCAATTAATCCAATTAAAATATTAAAGGTAATGAACCACTTTTTATGATTTTTAGTTCTAAAAAGATCACTAAACTTTGGGGACTGTAATAGTGCATCTTTATCAACGTGTACTTGCCAAAAATGAATCCAGCTTTTGTAGTGAGCAGTCATCAATCTAATTTTATCCCCGAGCCAATTTATCATCCCCGAAGTAAGGACAGTAGTTGAAGCTTCAGGTCCAATGCTTCCACCAGCTCCTAATGACAATAGACCTAACGTAAGTGATTTCCACCAGGAATGATAATCGACTTTTCCATTACTGCGAACGTCATGCAATATTTCTTCAATTGTTAGCGGATAAGAACCTAGTTTTTTTACTAAAAATCCAATGATTATTCCAAATGGAATACAAACAAGGAAAGGATAAATAGTACGTAAATGAAAGTTAGTATGATGATTAAAATAACCCCAAATAAAGTCAATAATATAATTAATTAGATTAAGATATAAGGCAGTTAAGATACCAATAATAAAACTCCATATACTACTAAAAATTAGAATGTTTATGCGTTTTTTAGCCATTATTTTCTATCAATTCCTTTATCCAATTTAGATTTATGATAGCAGTGTACTTTATTTGTTGTCTTGATTCAAATCGCTCATAATAAATTTGCAAGCAGGATAAATAAAGAAAGGAATTGTCCAGTTATGATTGGAAAAGAAACACAAATACGTTTAGTAAATAAGTTAGAGAATATACACCATGTTGTAGTTCAAGCTTCATCAATTGTTGGAAGTAATGTTTTTGCCTTGCAGCTTCTTCATAGACAAAGTGACGTTGTTGTGTATCAAACTCCGAATGATAGCGAAACTGTTACTTTTGATGAAGAACATCCAGCTTTATATTTAAAAGGGCCAAATTCAGCTGGAACTGCTGGTGGACATACACAGACCTGGGTGCAAAGCGGAGAAAATAATAAATGGTTTGTTGGTACTAAGCCAAAAAGACATGGAAGTACCTATTGGACAACCCAAATTGCAAGAGTAACAGTGCCTGGGTATCAAACACAAGTATTTGCTAATAATACCGAGTTACCACGGCTTTCTTATCTTAATCGAGCAGGGGCTGGGTATGGAGATGGAGGTACAGTTTATCCGGGAAAAGATTTAGTAAGAGTAGAAGCCACTGTTTCACCAAATGGTCATTATTTCTTGGTTGCAAGTATTGATATAAATCATACCGGCTATTTTGCACTCTATGACCTTAACGAAGTAAATAATAAGTTAGATGAGGCAGAAGAAAAAGCTGAAGATATTAATATTGAGAATTTAACATGCTTAGGAGCATTTATGGTCCCTCATTTTAATGACCAAAAGATTGTCTCTATTCAGGGATACGGAATAGATGATAATAAGGATATCTATATTTCAAGTCAACCAAGTCCGCATACAACTTTTTTAGGTTTTCCAAAACAGGGAAAGCCGCGTGAAATTGTTAAAATTCCGTGGGGGATGACTAATCCAGATAAGTGGTCTGCAGTTAATTTAGATAATAGCTTAAAATTTGATGCTTTAGATTTTTGTACTGAATTTGAGGGAATTCAAGTAACTAGTGACTGTCTTTACTTAACAGTAGCTTATCATCAGCGAAATAGTGATTTAACAACTCTAATGAATCGTATTTACCAAGTTGAAAAATTTTAGAATGAAAAATAGACAGACTTTTATGTCTGTCTATTTTGCTATAATTGATAAAAATGAGGTGTGAAAAATGGAAAAAATGCGTTGTAGTTGGGGAAATAGTAAAAATCCACTCTATCAAAAATATCATGATAAAGAGTGGGGTAAGTTGAATCTAGATTCAACTTACTTATATGAGATGCTTGTATTAGAAAGTTTTCAATCGGGATTATCTTGGGAAACAATTTTAAATAAACGGGAAAATTTTCGAAAGGCATTTGCAAATTTCGACTATCATGAAATAGCCAAATTTAATGAAGATGATTTTGAAAGATTAATGCAAGATAAAGGGATTGTACGTAATCGACTAAAGATTAATGCTGCAATTAATAATGCAAAAGTTTTAGTTAAACTAGAAAACAACAATCAAACTTTCAAACAAATTCTAACTGAGTTTATTCCTAAGCCAATAAATCATCATCCTAAAAAAATGGAGGATGTTCCGGCTTCAAATGAATTATCCAACCAAATTTCAAAAGAAATGAAAAAAAGGGGTTTTAAGTTTGTGGGACCAGTAACAATATATTCATTTTTACAGGCAGTTGGATTAATAAACGATCACATAGAAGATTGTAGTTTTAAGAATGGAGAACTGTAATGCCTTTATTACTACCAACAAAACAAGTAGTGATTATGTTTATCTTGATGTTTGTTGGCTGGATTTGCTACCAGGTAAAATTTCTCCATGAACAAACAGTAAAAGATTTAACTAAGATCCTTCTTTATGTAGTATCCCCATGCCTAATTATTAATTCTTTTCGCCAATCTTTTTCAGTTACTAGATTAATACAATTTAGTTTGATTTTTTTACTAGTACTCGTTTTATTTGTGTTTAAAATTATTGTAAGTTCGATTCTCTTTAACAAAAGAACAATTAAAGACGAGCAAAAAAGAACAATTCTACGATATGCGGGAACTTATACTAATGCGGGCTTTATGGGAATACCTTTAGTACAGGCACTTTTAGGGAATAATGGTGTGTTTTTCGCGGTACCATATTTGATTATTTATAACATCTTTATGTGGACACATGGCATTAGAATGTTTACTAGAAAAAAGCAATCATTTAAAGAAAGTTTCCATCAAGCCATAGTTAACCCTAATATTATTGCAGCTATTGTAGGGATGATATTATTTGTAATTCAAATTAAATTACCTGATATAGTTTCTGATCCGATGAACTATATTGCTAATTTGAATACTCCGCTAAGTATGATTGTTATTGGTACAAATCTTGGAGCTATTAATTTAAAAGAAGACTGGCATGATAAGTTAGTTTGGAGTGGGGTATTAGTTAGAAATCTGTTTTTCCCATTAATAATTTTAGTTTTTTTACTAGTTTTACCACTTCCATCAATTGCGAAAATGACAACTTTAATTATGGCAGCTTGTCCAGTAGCAGGAGTAGTAGTGCTTTTTAGCTTAATCAGTAATTTTGAAGTAAAATTTCCTACTAAATTAATGTGTTTATCTACTTTAGTAGCAATTATTACTCTTCCAGTCATAATTAGTTTGGCTAATTTAATGGGAATATAGAAGGAAAATGGAAAAATGAAAGAAAAGAATAATAATTATTTAGCAATCAATAAAACTAGTGTATCGATTAAGTGGCTCACAATAGCATCAGTAGTCTATCTGCTAATTTATACTGAAGCTGGTCATATAGTAACAGCATTTTCTGAACTTTGGGCCCCAATATTGTATTTAGTGATTGTTTGCTTTTTAGCACTGGGAGCAAAAATATTTTATAAAACGGATCGTGTTTTTATTAAGTTACCTAAAGAGGGGAAAGTCAAGATCTTAACCATTATCTTTTGTATTATGTTAATAGCTTTATACTTTTTAATGAATCTGATTGCAAGCTGGGTACAAGTCTTTAATTTAATGCCTGAAATGATGTGGTCTTCTATTTGTGTTGCTTTAGCCGCTGGAATTGGAGAGGAATTTCTTTGTCGTGTAACTTTGTTTAATTTATTTACCAAAATTTTTGAAAATAAACAGTACGTTTTGCTTTGGTCTAGCATTTTTTCTTCAGTTTTATTTGGCTTATTCCATTTGCTTAACTTAGGACATGGGGCACAGCTAGATGCAACTTTCCAACAAGTTTATTATGCAACTGCTGTCGGGTTAGCCTTCTCCTATCTGCATATTTTTACTAATCGAATCTGGCCATGTATTCTAATGCATTTTTTATTAGATTTACAACCAAATATTGCAAATATGAATGCTGAAGCCTCACCATGGGGTCCGATATTAATTATTTTTGGAATTGTAATAATTGTTTCGATAATTTGTATTTATGCTTTTAATAAAAGGATTAATACAATTGAAAATTAAAAAAAGCAGATCGACTGATCTGCTTTTTTGTCTGAATAATTAAAGTCCAAATGGAATCTTGTAAAGGAAAATTCCGATGATTGCACCTAGAATAGGGGCAACAACCGGAACCCAACCATAGCTCCAGTGAGCATCCTTTTTATTAGGAATTGGTAAGATTGAGTAAACAAGTCTTGGACCGAAGTCACGTGCTGGGTTAAGGGCTGGGCCAGTTGGACCACCAAGTGCCATAACCAAAGCAGTGATTAAGAATCCTACACCGATATTCGCAATATCAACTGCTTGTTTGAAGAACATACCCTTGTATAAACCGATTGCAACAAACATCAAGACACCAGTACCGACAAGTTCAGAAATGAAACCATTCCATTTACTGTTAACACAGTCACTAGTAGCAAAACATGCAAAAACGATGTTAGAGTCAGTAGATTTTTTAATGTATGGCCAGTAAATGGTAATGATAAGAAGTTGACCACAAATTGCACCAAGAACTTGTGAAATAATGTAAGGTGTTACTTGTGCCCAAGGGAAGACGCCGGCAGTGGCTTGAGCAAGTGTAACGGCTGGGTTAAGGTGATTACCAGAAATTGATCCAAAAAGCATTGCTGGAAGCATAACACCAAAACCAAAACTGAAGGCGATTAAGATCCAACCACCATTGGCTTTACCATCGTGAGCATTACCAGTAGTTCCCTTTAAAAATGAGTTGGCAACGGCACCGTTACCAAACATAACCATGATTAGCGTACCGAAAAATTCGGCAAAATACTTGAGCATCCAACTATGTTCCATAAGATACTTTTTCCTCTCTTGAAAAAATAAGTGAAAAATAAACACAAGTATTGATTATACCTAAGTTTGTAAAAAAAGCATAGATATTTTTTAAAGAATCTTGCAATTTTAAGCAAAAAGTTTGCATAATAAAAAGATAAATGTCCAAGCTCTAATTACGAAATGTAATAAGGGCTCTTTTTGTTGCTGGGGGAAGTGTTTTAATGAATAAAAAACAGATTACGATGGTGACTGTAGCGTTGATGTTAGGGAACGTTATGGCAGGTTTAGATGGAACTATCACTAATACGGCTATTCCTGCCATCGTTTCAGCGTTACATGGAATCCAATTTATGGGATGGATTGTGGCAATCTATCTCTTAGGGATGTCTGTTTCAATACCAATTTGGACAAAAATTGGAGAAAAAATTACTAATAAATTAGCTTTTGAAATCGCACTAGTGCTATTTGTTTTAGGCTCAACTCTTGAAGGACTAGCACCTAATATTTACTTTTTCTTAATCGCTCGAATGATTATGGGAATTGGTGGTGGAGGAATGGGATCCTTGCCTTACATTATTGCCGGATATGTCTTTCCAAACATTAAGAAAAGAACCCAAGTTTTGGGATATTTGACAGCTAGTTTCAATGGAGCAGCAATTTTAGGGCCTTTAGTTGGAGGTTGGTTAATTGATGCCTTATCATGGCACTGGGTATTTTATATTAATATTCCAATTGGCTTAGTTGCTTTATTAATTTCCTTGATCTATTACAAGCCAGTTACACCAAAAACTGCTCCAGTTTTTGATTTAAAAGGGGCCTGTCTACTAGTTAGTGGTTTAATTATATTTTTAATGGGAATTCAACTCTTAGGGTTAACTGCAACTTGGATTGTAGTAGGGTTGATCCTATTTAGCTTAGTTTTACTGATCTTTTTCTTTTTGCATGAAGCTAAAGCAGAAAATCCAATTATTCCTTTATCTATTTTTAGTAATCATGATCTAAATGGTGATTTGATTTTATTTGCGACTACTTGGGGAGCTTTTATTGCGGTAAATACATATTTACCAATGTGGGCTCAAGCTCTTTTAGGAATGTCGGCTTTAATGGGTGGAATGACGTTAATTCCTAACTCAATCGTTGAAATTATTGCATCCCAAACAGTTGCTACAATTCAGGAAAAAATTAGAACTTTTACGCTAGTAATGATCGGAATTGTTACAATGATGATCTCATCTGGTGGTCTTTTCTTAGCTAACGATCAGACCCCTCTCTGGATATTAATTTTGATTGGGGCATTTTCTGGCATTGGAGTAGGATTTATTTTTGTTGCACTTCAAGTAAAAGTACAAATCGATGCTGGAATGGAAGATATGGCAACTGCTACCTCAACCTCTTATTTAATTAGAATTTTAGCTCAAACTGTTATGGCAGCTGTATATGGGGTCATTATGAATTTAGCGTTAGCTAGTGGAATTAGTACGCATTCAAATATCACGATGCATATGATGAATGAACTAAGTGATGCAAAATCAGCTAAGTTATTGCCACAATCCTTATTGCCAGAAATGCGGAAAATTTTTCACAGTGGTATACACGAAATTATGGCTGTTTCATTCATTTTATTATTAATTGCAATCATCTTTAATTTTTATTTTAATTTTAAACAACCAAATAAGAAAATTAATAGATCATCAAAATAAAGCTTGTGTTTAAAGAATTAAGCAAGTATATTTTAGATAAGATTATTAGCCTTGATTATTGCAAAATAATTGGGGCTTTTTATTTCATAGAAAAGTAGGTGTACTGATGACAAAAAAGCAAGTAACGATGATCACATTTGCTATGGTATTGGCTAATGTAATGGCGGGATTAGATAGTACGATTATTAATACAGCAATTCCAGCTATTATTGCAGACTTACATGGAATTCAATTCATGGGGTGGATAATTGCCATTATGCTCTTAGGGATGTCTGTTTCAACCCCAATTTGGACTAAAGTTGGGGAAAAGATTGGTAATAAATCGGCTTTTGAATTATCGTTACTCTTTTTTGTATTAGGGTCACTTTTTCAGGGACTAGCAAATAATATGTATTTTTTCCTTTTAGCTCGAGCTTTAATGGGAGTAGGGGCTGGAGGAATGGGTTCGCTACCCTACATAATGGCTGGTTTTATCTTTGATAATATTAAAGCAAGAACAAAAATCTTAGGCTATTTGGGAGCTGCATTTAGTGTAGCAGCTATTATCGGGCCACTAGTTGGTGGTTATTTAGTTGATTCACTTTCTTGGCACTGGGTCTTTTATATCAATATTCCAATTGGACTTTTGGCAATTTTTTTATCATTGCTCTATTATCGTGAAGGCACAATTAAAGAGACGCCAAAATTTGATGTGCTGGGCTCCTTCTTAATTATTGTTGGTTTAACTTTACTCTTATTAGGAATCCAACTACTTGGCTTAACTAGCAGCTGGATTGTGGTTAGTTTAGTTTTTGCCGGCATAGTTTTACTAGTCTTATTTTTTATGCACGAAGAGAATCATCCAAATCCAGTTGTCCCGATTAGCATGTTTAAAAATCGGGCTTTAGTTGGGGATTTTTTACTTTTTATTTTTAGCTGGGGAGCATTTTTAGCTGTGAATACTTATCTACCAATGTGGGCACAAGGGTTACTTGGAACAACTGCATTAATTGGTGGAATGACGCTAATTCCTAATTCTTTAGTTGATGTTGTAGGGACTTTAGTAGTTAACCCCTTAAAGGCACGCTTTAGTAATCGCAGTTTACTGTCAATGGGGTTAGTATGTATTCTCATTTCTTCACTAGGATTGGCCATTGCTCCGCAAAATACTAATATCTGGTGGCTTTCAATTATTGGAACTTTTTCTGGCTTTGGTGTTGGTTTTATTTTTGTTTTACTTCAAATAAAAGTTCAGGTTGATGCTAGTGAAAAAAATATGGCGCCGGCAACTTCACTTTCGTATTTAATTAGAATCTTGGCTCAAACTGTAATGGCAGCTGTTTATGGTGTAATTATGAATATGGAATTAGCGCGGGGTGTAAGAGAGAATCATGGAATAACAATGAGCATGCTTAATAAATTAAGTGATGCATCTTCCGCAAAAAGTTTGCCGCAACACTTGCTGCCAACGATGAGAAATATTTTTCATTTAGGACTTCAAGAAATTATGTGGTGTTCAACTGCTCTTTTGGTAGTAGCACTTTTATTAAACTTTGTTTTTAATAAAAGTAATAAGTAAGGATTTAAGATCAAACATAGAATAGTTACAAAAATTTTAGCTATCCTTAATAATTTGATTTTTAATTAAAAATATCTTTTAATTAGAGAAGTAAATTATATTAATAGAAAAGAGAAGGATTCTTATTTTAGACGAACAACCCGCCCGATGGGGCTCTAAAAATTATTATAAAGTTAAAGATTTATATTATAGTGCTTTTCCGGAATGGGAAAGGTTTTCTTGGGTCTCAATGGTATTAATGAGTTTTCGAAGAAAACTAAAGCTTAATGCTGTTTATGATGGAGAAAAATTTTGTGGGATGATTTGTTACTACATTAGTGATTCTACTGTGTATTTAGCCTATTTGGCTGTCATTGCAGAATTACGTGGTAAGGGATATGGAAGCAAAATTTTACATATGCTTGAGGAAAAATATCCAGAGCAGCAAATTGTATTAGATATTGAACCACTTGATCCCGATGCAGAGAATTATCATCAACGTGTTAGCCGATTGCGTTTTTATCAAAAGAATGGTTGGCGTAGAACTCACCAGATGTTAATTGATGCAGATGGTGAATTTGAAGCACTAGTAGATCAAAACCACTTTGATAAAAAAGATTTTGCCAAAACGCTAAAACAAATGAGTTTAGGTTTTTATCGTTTTAGAATTGAAAAATAATATGTTTAGTCACTCAATAGTTGAGTGACTATTTTTTTATGAAAAATTATAAAATAGTATAAAAAGATAATACGAGGTGAGATACATGAACCCATTTAATCCTACATTTGGTGATATGTATCAAAAAGTAAAAAGGCATGAAACGGGGGATTGTTTCATGCCTCTTTACTAAAGAATATTATCTGTAATGTAAGTAAGAACACCTTGGTCATTATTTGATGTAGTTGTATGATTTGCAATCTGTAAAACGGCTGGATCTGCATTTGCCATAGCAACTCCATCCCCAACTTCCTTAATCATTTCTAGATCATTTCCACCATCACCAAAAGCAGTCATTTCAGATAAAGGAATATTAAGTAGTGTGCCAAGCTCCTGTAAGCCGTGAGCTTTATGGATTCCGGGCTGAATGATGTCGATATCACCATGGCCACTACTTGTAACATCACAATAATCTGCTAAGTTTTCTTTTAAGAAATTTACATAATAAGCATTTTTATCATCAGGACAAGAAATAGCAAATTTAACAATGTGGTCCTTAATATCTGCTAAATCATTAATTTTTTTAAGATGATAATAGTAGTGAGTTGATACATCATAGTAGCGGACTGAATATCTAATTGGAAAATAAGCACTTTTAACTCCAGAAACTAAAAATTCTAGTTCTGGTTGTTTTAATAAAAAGTTGTAGATCACTTTACTTGATTCATCTGAAAAATAATTCAGTTTTAAAATTTCCTTTTGATTTCTAACAATCGCACCATTTTCTGCAACATAGATTACATCAGGAAAATCTTTAAAGAAAGAAACAAGTTGGTAATATTGATTGCCACTAGCAACAGTGAATTTAATATTCTTTTTTTCTAATTCTTGATAAATTTTAGTGAATTTTTCTTTATCATAAGTTTTATTATCATTTAAGAAAGTACCGTCCATATCAACGGCAATTAGTTTTGTCATTTAATGTTTCTCCTTTAATTAGGTGTTAGTAGGGTATAAGATATCAAAATATGTATTGATAAACTGAACTCATTTTCTATAATTAGTTATGTAATTGATATAAAGAGGGGAAAACTATGAATAAGAGTTCAAATGGTTGGCGCGTCTTTTTAAAGAGCGTTTGGTTTGGTATTATTGCAGGAATGATCTCTGGAATGGTTAAGATTGGTTGGGAGAAAATCTTACCACCGAGAACCTTAGCACGTGATGTTGTTAATCCACCACAACACATGTTGCAACAAATGGGTGCATCGTATAAATTTACTCATGCTTACGTAATTTATAATACTGATCAAAAAGTTTTCTGGGTTGCCTTAATTTTGCACTTTAGCTTCTCAATTTTCTTTGCATGGCTTTTGATTTATATGGTCCAATTCAAGAAAACTGCTTGGGCTGGCCTATGGGAAGGTGCTTTGTATGGAATCATTATTTGGGTCGCATGGCATTTAATTATTATGCCCGTTCTTGGTACAACGCCAGCACCTTGGCAAATGCCATTTGCGGAACATTTCTCAGAATTCTTTGGCCATATCGTTTGGGGTTGGTCAATCGCTGCAGTGGGCTATTACTTAATTGCTAAACAAAAGGTTAAGACTTTAACAAATCAATATTGGTAAAAACATCAATCGATCTTTCATTAGGAAGGTCGATTTTTTGTTAAAGAACAAATTTATCTAATGCTTTAGCAATCCCATCATTATCATTTGAATCAGTAATGTAGTCTGCATGATCTTTTGCTTCTTGACTTCCATTGCCCATAGCAACTGCAGAACCAACAACCTCGAACATTGAAATATCGTTCTTTTCATCACCAAAAGCAATCATTTCATCTGGAGTAATGCCTATCTTTTCACCCAACTCTTTTAAGCCATTTCCTTTGTTAACATTGGGATGGAGACATTCTAAGAAATGATCATCAGCTCGAACAATATAAAGATCTCTGCTAAATTTTTCTCTTAGAGTAGGTTCAACTTGATCAAGGATTTCCTTTGAACCAACAAAACATCCCTTTGAAATTTCAAAATTTTCTGGCATTTCATCAGGTGTTCGAATGAACATAGGGGCTGTATTTTCCCAGGCCTGAAGCAATTCAAAATAGTCTACATCATGATCGGCCGTAATAATTCTTGAATCAGGATCAACAATATTGAAAGGGACTTTTTGTTCTTTGGCAAATTTAGTTAAAGCCCGATAAAGCGCATTGTTAACCAAATCTTGAGTCATTATTTTGCCATCAGCAGTTCTAGTGATTGCGCCATTTAAAGTAACTGCATATTGGTCGCTACCTTCAATACCTAATTCTTTCATGAAATGCGCTAAACCGGCGATTGGTCGACCAGAACAAAGTACAACTTTAACTCCTTGATCTAAGGCTTTTTTTATAGCTCTCTTGGTTGAAGGTAAGATTTTATTTTTTGAGCTTAAGAGTGTACCGTCTGTGTCTAAAGCAATTAGTTTAATCATTTTAATTCCTCCTCGTGTTTTATATATGATTAAGATATCATTTATAAATAGAGACTAAGTGTCATTTTCGTAACTAAGAAGTAATTATTTTGAAAGGGATTACAATGATTGAACATGAAGAGGTTCAAAATAATCAGCGACTACCATTTTATTTTTATTATGATAATAAAGTTATGCAGCCCGAACATTGGCATCAAGGAATTGAACTGAACTATTTAATTAAAGGAAAAGATCTTCGTTTTGCTCTTGAAGGACAGACTTATCATTTCAATAGTGGAGATATTTGGTTAGTTAATCGGCGTCAAATTCATAGTGCATCAGGTGAAGTAGGAGAATGGGAATATGAGGGGTTAATTATCGACGATGATTTTTTATTAAGTCAGTATCCATCGAGTATTAACTGGAATCTCAACTTATTAGGTCAGAAGAATACAAAAAAGCAGCGGGCATATAATGAATTAGTAAAAGAGGTAGTAGAACTTGGTCGACTATGCCGAAAGCCATTAACTGATGCTCGGCGTTTTATAGTATTAAGTCATCTGATGAAAATTATTGTTTTACTTGATCAAAACTTTAATAATAAAGAGCAAGTTGTTCAAAGTCCCAATCTAGCTTTGGGGGATGAGATAATTAAGTATATTAACGAGCACTTTCAAGAGGATATTCAAGTTGGTGATATTGCAGAAAAGTTTAATATTTCTCATGTGACATTAAACCGTCAATTGAAGCAGACTAATAACTTAAGCATGGGAAAATATCTAAAATTGGTTCGTTTAATGCATGCTAGAGAACTACTTTTAAATACAAATAAATCAATTGAATTAGTCGCTTATGAGAGTGGCTTTTCTAACACTAGGGTTTTAAATAGAAATTTTAAGTCCTGGAAGCATAAGACTCCTACAAAGTATCGTAATGAATTTAGCAAATATTTTAGTTAAAAAAAGAAAGCTACTTGTAGCTTTCTTGATCATAGTATTAACGATTTAAGTAATTAGTTAAAGGAAGCTGAGTATTACTTGTCAATTCTACGGTAATTAAACAATATTTGGCTGTATAATTTTTCCTGTTGATGAATATCTATGATATTCTATCGACAGGATT
>NZ_CAJURR010000029.1 GCF_910589175.1 uncultured Lactobacillus sp. | reverse complement strand
TATATACCTTTTTGTTTTGAAAGATAATTTAATTAATAAAAAAACTTTTAAAACTAAAGATAGTTACATTAAAGTTAAAAGTAATTCGATGCTGCTTCATATTATAAATTCAAATAAAGAAATGTGGAATTTAAAGGATATAGAAAGAACTTTCAAATTAAATAAAGAAGAAGCATTAAATTTTGAAAAAGAGCTCTTAAAATATGGTTTTTTGATGATTGATGATTATTTTTGTGATGATTTAAATTCAATCGGTAATTTACTTCAAAAAATGGATCAGTATAAAGCAACATGGAACTCCACGATTTCCAACATTGTAAGTGAATTGGAAAAACTTAAATTACAATTCTCGCGTATTAATCGGGCTTACTCTTTAGAGTTACATAGAAAAATAATATCTACTTTTAACCGTATTTCTGCTATAGCAAATCTACCCTCATTTGACAAAAATTCTCTTTTATATATAGATAATGTTACATGTGATAAAGAACCATTTAATGGAATTCAAAAATACAAGAATGTTTTTGAAAATATAGTAAAACTTTATCCAATTTTTGACATTAATACTAGGATACAGGAAGAGTTATTGTTTGAGTTAAAGAAAAAGAATAAGAAAATAGACTATCCAATTGAAACTCCATGGCTATTTAATATGGTAGGAAATCTTAATCTTAAATTTCAATCATATTGGACTAATCCTAATCAATTGTTTAAATGTAAAAGTAATGTTAATCAAAAGTTAGAAATCTTAAAATTGAGATTTTTTGATTACATATTTAATTATGATTTAGATGAAACTCAGACTATCCAAATAACCCCTGAATTTTTGAAAAATCTTTATAGTGAGATCCCCTATCATTTAAAAAATAAGTCAGCTTCATATACTTTCTTTTATCAACTTGAAGATAAAAATATTGTAGTAAATAAGATTTATCCAGGATATCAAAGTTTTTATAACCGATTTTTACGTTATACTGATATTCCTAAAAAACAAAAGCGAGAACTTGATAATTACTATAAAATTCTATCAACAGAGTTAGTGGATATAAATGAAACAGTCGGATTTAATGCAAACGCCTTTGTCCCGATATTAGATGGAAGACTTATATTTGATATCACCAGAGATAAGGCATTAAATAAAAAATATAAAAAAATCTACAATTTTCACGATCTCTTCTTAGTAGAAAAAAACGGTGAGTTTTTCTTAAAAGCGAAAACAGGAAAAGTAATAAAGCCCGTAATAGGTACTAGCTTAATTAGGATATTATATCCTGGTAAGATTGCATTTTATTCATCTCTTTTTTCTAATATTTCTTTGATTAGTGATTTAGCTTGTCTATTTTTTAAAGATATCAAAAATAAAAAAATTATAAAAGCACCTCGTATAGTATATGAAAATATGATTCTGTCTAGAAAAATGATGTTGGTAGATACCAATATTTTTAAAAAAAATTTTTCTAAACAAAATGAATTGGAAATGTTTACCTATATTTCAGAGATTTTGACTAAAAATAAAATTCCTACTAAGTTTTTTTATCAAAGTAAGAAACGCAGAAGTGAAACTATAACCAGTATTTCTCAAGAATTTTCCAAACCTCAATATTTTGATTTAGAGAATGCTATGTTAGTAAAAGTATTTATAAATTCTCTTCGAACTAACAGTTATGTTTTGATTTCAGAGTTATATCCTGAAAATATAAAGTCTTCTGAATATATTACTGAATGGAATCTAAAGGCAGAAGGTGATATTTGTGATTGACCATTATAAAGTCTTCCTAAATGTATCTAGTCACAGTAAAAATAAATTTATTTGTAAGTATTTAATTCCATTTCTTAGAAAAAACGTAAAGAGTGATTATTGGATTGAGCGTCATGTTGAAATTTTACCGGTGATTGACATTTATGTGATAAGAAAAAGATCATATAAAAATGAATTTCCTTACTTAAAATCATTTAAAATATTACTCAATGATTTTAAGGAATCCTTAACTCTATCTGATCGTATGCCAAACAACGTTTATATTAATAGAAAAAATGATATTAGAAAAATGAATAGGCTGAAGAGAATCCATAGATTACCTCAAAATTTTTCTATCATGGCTGAATGTATTAGTTTTGTTAAGAGAAAAGGAGAATACACATATGCTGAAGAACCAATGATATATAATGATACATTTAGATTGTCAGAAAGATTATATGAAGATACATATCTATATCTTTATAACCATCCTCAACAAGAGATGCTTTTTATATTTGGTTTATTTTATTTTTCAGCAAAGAATTTAGATAAAACTGGTATTGGATTAGGATACAGATCGTACCAATCACATGTTTTAGGCTTTTTAAGCTATAAAAAAGAAAATATGGACGGATATAAAAATTATTTTGAGGAGTACTATAAAGTAAATCATGCAATTCTTTTATCTTTTTATAAACTGATAAAAAATATGAATTCAGCATTAACTGATGATATTGAGTTATTAGCCTTAATAAGGCGATGGAAAAATGTACTGGATAAAACCTATGAAAAATTATTTTATGTTCAAAGAGATATTACTCTATCACTTGTACATGCAATTAGAAGAGAAATAGCACAAGCTAAATTTAGAGGATATTCTCAGTTTCATAAAGTCGTTTTCGATAAGAGACATAAATCTATGTTTAGTACAAAGGAATTTTGTGCATATAGGATGCTAGTAAACTTTACATATTTAATTTTACCAAATTTGGGTTTAAGTTCTAGAAAACGAGTTCAGGGTGGCTATATCTTAGTTAAAATTATGCAGGAAACTGAGGATAAGTGATTATGAAGAGGCTCTATTATCGTGGAAATGTGTTTTTAGCAAAAGATAAGAACTATACAGTTTTACGTATTGATAAAAAAGTATTTAAAATTCCTAAAGATAAATTTTTGTATGAAGATATTCTTTCAATTTTGACATCTTTGTCTACACCCAAAGATATAAGTCAAATTGATTCTTGTCAGTTATATCTTATTAAGTTTTTGCTTAAAGTAGGAGCACTAGTTTATGATGAAATGCCTACTGAACTAAATTACATACAAGAATATTTTCTCCGTAATTATAGTAATCCCAGTACAGTTTATAAAAAATGGATTAATACTGAGGTATGTGTTTTAGGTAAAGGATTAAATTCTTCTGTTTTTGAAGATAAAAAAAAGTTTTTTATGAGCGCAGAATATGGGTTAGGTAAGAAGATCTTTGTAATATATGGAAATACGAAATCTGAACTAAAGAAAAATCTTAGAGTTGCACGCAAATGCATAGACGACGGCGATATAATTCTTGTGTCTCCCATTTGGGTAGAAAATGGAACTGTAGCAATAAGCTTTTATAACAGTTATAAGCATGCCAAGCAGTATGTAGAATCATTAAATTCAAAAAACACTTTTATGATGAATCATCTTAAAGAAAAAGTCATCATGAATTATATTTTCCTATTAGCTATGGATAGTCTTAGTGATCGACATAAGTTTAAGAATTTTTTTCTGATAAAAGACGACTTAGAAATTAGAAATATCTCATTTACTCATTTTACAAAGAGAAATTTTATATTTAGAAATAAAAAAATAGATATTGATAAAGTATTTACCACTTCTGAGAGCATAAATCATTTATTAGTTGCTAGCAATTTGATTGGAGAATTTAAGTTAAAAACTCACTACGATGATCCAAAAATTGGAAATTGTTCGTTATCTTTTAAGAGTTCCAACAAACTTTTGTTAAATTCACAAATAGAAGGCAAAAATCTAGAACAAACAATAAAAAAAGAAGTCATATCTGTTTTAAAAAAATACTTTAAATCCTATGACTATGAAGTAGATGTTTTTATAGGAAAAGAGTCATTGCAAGAGAAGAACACTATAACTTCCGAATGGCTAATTTGGCCTGAAATGGAAGATTCTGGTGTTTTTATAAGAAAGAAATAATTATTATGTATGTGATTAATAATTTAGACAGAGAACTACTTTCAGCTAATAATCAAGATATTACTTATTTAAGGCAACAATATAAATTAAATCATAGGAGTAATGAAACGTGGATTAATGAGTGTGGAAAAGTAGAACAAAAACTTTTAAATGATTATACAAATTTGTTAGAAGGGAATACTGATAGCTTCGCGAGAGAATTTAATAATCTTACCTTGGAATGTAGAAAAATTAAAGCTGTTAATAAATCAAAAAACTCTAGTAAGATGATAATCAATGGAAAATTTCTACATAATTCCTGGAGAATAAAGGAAAATTTTAATTTTAAGAATTTAAAGATTAATTTTTATGATTATGATTATGGAATTATAACAAAGATTTACAAAGATTTGTATTCGAAAAAAATAGCTTTTGTTGGTGCAGAATTTATTGTAGATGAGCAAATAATTACGGCATATGGGAGAAACACTAGTTTTGATAAAGCAGAATCAGATTGTTTTTTAGAACTATTAGAGAGACATGCAATGTATGGTTTGCAAAAAAATAGCAAAAGTATGACTTATAGGCTAAATAAAAAGATATGTGTTAATCCAGCTGATTTTCTTTTTTACGTTGAGAAAAATTCTAAAGAACGGATAGATTATGATAGTAAAGCAACCATCACATGGATAGAAGGCTTTGATTATAAAACTAAGAGAAAAATTTGGATTCCAAAACAATTTATTGACCTAAGTTTACCGGATGAACCATATTTTACGGTACCTAATTCTTCTGGAGTTGCACTAGGATCTAGTTTGTATGAATCTCGCTTATATGCATTGATGGAATTAATTGAACGAGATGCTTTTTTAACGTTTTGGCAAAAAGATGTGTGTCTTAGAGAAATACATTTAAAGTCTCTCCCCAAAGACATAAGAGAAAGAATAAAGGATATAGAAACGAAAAATGCTACTCTACACCTATATGATATGACGTTTGATATAAAAGTACCTACTGTTCTTGCGTTAATTATTTCTAATACTGGTCCTGTCTACCAATTTATTTCTACTGCTACTCATCCTGATCCACTCGAAGCAATTTCTAAAGCTATAAATGAATGTATAGTAGGGTTTAATGTATATCAACATAACCGAGCAGTAGCTTTTAATAAATATAAAAGTGTAGATGATGTAAAAACATTATTTGATCACGTATGTTTTGCTTCAAAGCGTAGTTTCCGAAAAAATTATTCTAGTATTCTAATTGATGTAAAAAGTGACTGGAGAGCAATTTATAACAATAAAGCAGTAGAGGTATTAAAAAAATATGATAATCCTAAAGATTTACTTGATTATATTGTTAATACATACCTTACTGATTATCAAATTTATTTTGTTGATATTACGGATAATTTGGCAAAGAGTTTTGGTCTGGCTGTCTCGAAAGTATTAATTCCCAGTTTTTCAAATATTAAATTTGGGTATGCAAATAGAACAGCATCAGTGGAAAGACTAGATTTTGCTTTGGAACATTCTTATTATCGAAATAGTTCTAAATTACGAAAAGGTGAGTTTATTGACCGAGTCCATCCTTACGCTTAATCAAAAATATCAAGAACGATATATAAAGAAAAGATATGAGTTATTTAGGGAAGAAATTCTGCCAACCAATAGCAACTTGATTACATATGTTAATGAAGAAAAATATTATTTAAAATCAGGAACATTATTTGCACAGTTATTTGTTAAACTGTTTTCCCTTAACTGGATGTCTGTAGAAAATCCATATGTATTCCATACTCTGTCTCCATCCGCTAGGGGGAAAAATTCTAATCGGATTATTTTAGAATACAAAGGATCATTGTTTGAATTTCACCTGAGCGGGAATTTTTTTAGATTAATTGTAGGAAAAGTACCAAAAAGCAATGATTTAGATATTGATTTAAAGGTAGCAAACATTTATTTAGTAGGAGATATTAATAATATCGGCCATATTTATGGCTCTTTCGGTTGGACCTTATCCTTATTAGATGCAGGCCATCAAATTGAACATTGCAGACAATTATCTATGCTCTACAAATTTAACGTTAGAATTAAACTATTTCCACAATATGAAATGAGTTCCCTGTGTTCTATTTACAATCAAAAAGAACTTTTTCCTATTGTAAAGTTATATTTTTCTTCAAAAAAGAACAGTCTTTTTCCGATAGAAAGTAAAATCACTTGTAAACAAAAATTGCAAATGGAACCAAGTGGAGTTTTTGATGAAATATTGACTTATTTTATGCATTATTCTGGGAAAGAAATAACTTTAGAAAAAACGATGTTTTCTCGTTTTTCCTTTAATCAAATTCATAGGCGCATGTCGGATCAATCTAATCAAGGATTATCATTTTTCCCATACTATATTAAAAGAAATGATTTAGTATCATTGGCTAAAATGGTAAAAGAACTGCTCCATTCTTTCAATCAAGAAATTGACATATATATTATCTCTAAAATTTCACCATTCAATAAAGAAAAATGGATAATTAATAAACATAGCATTCAGAGAGAGCCTGTTGATATATCCTTTAACCGAGTAATTCATGATTCACTCGACTTTTTGAATCCTCAAGAAGCAGCATTAGTAGTCTGGGCTTCAGTAAATAAAAGAAAATCCCATAGCGATTCTATGAGTGATTGTGGGGAGTCTTTAATAGAAGCGGCCCGTTGTTTACACTGTATAAGTTTATTTTTTTCCGATTATGATAGGGAATTTAGAGTTCGTACTTTGAAAAATATTAATGAATTATTTTTTGAAAAAGTAGTATCACAGAATAAGAATTTGGCATTGTATATGCTTATTGGCGGAAAGTCAATGAATACACAAATGCAGATACCTATTTAGCATTGTGGAGGAACAAGAATATGTGGAAAGCAATATATTTTTATTTACACAGCGTACAACAGCAGGAAGCATTTTTAAGAGAAGCTAGCTATCTTCTAGAACACTACAATAATAAATGGTTTTTTATTAAATATTGGTATGGAGGTCCGCACCTTAGATTTAGATTTTTGAATCCTAGTGATGAATTTTTGAACAGCTTTGATAAACTAGTAGCTGATTTTTCTCATCAATCGGTAGCTCCTATTATTTCTCCAACTGTATATTATTCAAATATAAACTTTTCTAATGAAGGAATTGTTCCAAATAACTTGCCATGGCATAAACATGGTACATGGTTTTATACAGAATATCAACCAGAATTTGAAAGATATGGTACTGGCACAGCTTTAGAACTTTCTGAGAACTTTTTCTTCGTATCAAGCAAACTAGCACTAAAAATAATTAAACTTTCGGATAATTTTTCTTTATCTAAACGTATTGCAATAGCTTCCATAGTAATGAAAGAATTACTAAAAATAACAGATTGTTGGAAAGAATCCTTTTTAAAGCAATATTCAGACTACTGGAAGAGTTATGACAATTTAAATGAATTATCAAAAAAGAATGTATATCTTATTACAAAAAAGTCAATTGGGATTCCTAATATTTTAGAAATTAAAGATTTTACTGATGAAATTAGCATTATATGGTCTGAGTTGTTAAAGGTTTTATCTTTTTCTGAAGCTCAATATGTATTAAGTTCTCAAATTCATATGAATAACAACCGTATATCTGTGACCCCTGAGTTTGAATATATAATTGCTAAATCATTGTCTAAATTAATCATGAGGAAAACGTATGAATAGTAAGAAATGGAAAAAAATTAGTTCTTCCTTTAGAGATTGGAATTCGATCAAAGAATTTCATGCAGGGTCAATGCATCTTATTTCAAATTTATCGGCTAATGGCATTAAAAGTATCGATCCTGAGATAAAGGATAAAGTAGGCGACATAAAATTAAAAAGATTTGGTGATATCCAGAATAATAAAACGCTTTCACTTAATGAGATATTACTTAAAAGGCGCACCAGTTGGAATTTTAAGTTTAATCTTGATTACAAGAAATTTTCAAATATACTATTAGATTCTTTTGCTCAAACAGACTCAATCATATTTAAAGGTCAAAAAGTTAACCTGAGAGCTTATCCTTCTGCCGGCGCTCTATATTCGGTAGATGTATATATATGGACTCAACATTTGGGATCTAACATGGAACAAAAGATTTGGAAATTACAGTTATCAAACAATTCATTGATTTTTATAAAAAAGGCCGCACTAGCAGAGATAGAAGAACTAACGTCTACTACTAAATTTAATGTACAAACTTTTAAAAAAGCTAATGTAGTTTTCTTTTTTGTTTCTAATTTAAAACTTTTATTTAAAAAATATGGTAGACTCGCATATCGATTAGCATTTTTAGAAAGTGGACACATGTGTGAGAATTTATATTTAAATTCTACTAAATATGATTTATCCATGGTTGCACTAGGAGGATTTTATGACCATCTTGTCGAAGATACTTTGAAGCTAACTGATGACCAAATTTGTACTTACATGGCAGCAATAGGGTGATTAAATGACAAATTATTATGTAGTCAATAAAGAACTATGTTTACTCCGAGAAAATAACATCATAAAATTTTATAATTTGATAAATGATACAGTTATAGACGCAATTTCTATATCTAATACTAAATTAATATCATTTTTTTTGTCTCTTAATTATCCTCAATCAGTTAAGAGCAATCCACTTCTTAAGCAATTTATTTCATCAACTTTATTTAAGAAAAAACTAGGCAAATACTTTACTAACTACAGTACAACAATCTTAAAAAAAGAAAATCATTTTTATAAGCTATTGTATAATTTTACATCCAATTTCAATCAAGCATTTGAACTGACGGAAGGAGGATTGTTATGCTTGGTTAAAAAGGCCATTCTTTTTACTAAAGTATATTTGGTCGATGCAGAGAATTCATTAATAATTGATGGACTAAATATTAAAAGCATAAGTATTGATGAAGCAATAGAACTGGCCCTCAAGCATCTACATACTGAAAGCTTTAGATATGAATTATATATTATAGTTCCAAATTCTTCTCATAAATCTAAATTAAAAAAATTAGAAGCAATATTCAGTACTAATCGTGTTACTAGAGTCTACGTCCAAGAAAATAGATCCTATTTAAAAATAGGCCCTTGTCTTGTTGGCAATGATTATGGGTGCTTCTTTTGTAGAGAAAACTATCTAGATAACTCGAATCCTTCTCTAGATAATAATCTCTTAAATGCATTGTTAAGCGAGGAAATTCCTAAACTTTTTCCTTTACTTCTTGAAAGTACAATAAAGAACTATACGATTTCAGGGGGTAAAATATTTAAATTATATAAGTTCAATTTAAGTGCGGAAGAAGAAGAATACCTAAATAATCAAAAGTGTAGTATCCATAAATTAAAATAGGAGAAAACCAATGAATGCTATAGTTCATATAAAATTAAATTTGATAATTAGTACTATTGTGGGCTTATTAGTAGCATTATTTTTTATATTTTTACCTAATATTGCTAGTATTTTACCTGCTAGGATTAGTAATACTCTAAATAATATCTATAATTTGAAGAGTTGGTCTCAGCTTATACCATTGTATATAGTCATTTTCTTTGTTGGACTAGCAAAAAACATATCTTCTCTGTATTCTAATAATAAAATGATTTTATTAATTTTATTATTGTTGGATATTGTTCAAATAATGTTGTTTTTATTCTTATTTTTAGACACTCCTTTTTTTAATAAGAATTATTTATATATTTCAAAATCAAGTCAATTTATTTTTATCTTTGCATTTTCTATAGTGTTTGGATTTGAGATAATTGGAGATTTAATTAGATTACTGTAAGTTTTAATTTTATATAGAAACAGCTAGTGTTATTTGTACATAATGACACTAGCTATTTTTATATAAAATATTGATATATCGCCATTTTCGTAAATATATAAAAAGTAATAGTGTTATAATTATAAAATAGCATAAAATGATACTATGACTAAAATGAAGATGGTTAATGCTGAGAGGAGCATTCTACGACCTTTAAAATTTATTTAGGTTAATAGTTAATCATTTGTGATGCTTAAATACAATTATCAGCATGGAGATAAAATAGCATATGAGACAGATAGTTAAGCCAATCAAAGATTCTTGGGTTTTGCGCTCAGTTCAGGAATCTCTTTTAAAAGATTTCGATCTGGGATGCAGAAACTATACTATTTTTCAGACGGGTAAGGCTACCTTGCTTAGAGTTAGTGATGTACTACGATTAAAGAAGTCAGATGTATATGATGAGCGGGGGCGGGTTAAGAAAAACGCCTATATAATAGATAAGAAAACTAAAAAGCCAAATACCTTATATCTTAATCCGATTAGGCAAGATTTAGAAACTTACTACGATTGGCTTGAAAAGTGGCAAAAAGAAAATCCCACTCAAACTGTCTTTTACAGTCCTTGGTTATTTCCTTCTTTTAAGCGTCCTGAGAAGCACATTGATGAGCGGCGTTATTATATGATTATGTATAAAGTAGGGAAGAAGTTAAATATCGATTATCTTGGTACTCACACCATGAGAAAAACCGGTGCCTATCGTGTTTATGAACAAACTAACCATAATATTGCATTAGTAATGAAGCTGTTAAATCACTCATCTGAAGACATGACCCTAGCATATTTAGGACTAGATCAAGAAACCCGAGAACACATTCTAGATACAATTGATTTTGGATAGGAAAAGATGCTAAGCATGTTAACTTAGCATCTTTTATTTTAAGATAATTAGACTATAGACTAATTTAGTCTTAGCACTATGTAGTATTAATGATTAACTATTTGTATTTCGCGTGTCTCCTACTCTTGCTTCATATTCGTACTTAATTTCTTCAAATTTTTTTGAAAAATCAATAATTTTATATTTAACATTTATGCCATTTATTTGTCTTTGCACTAAATAAAATACAGGAGTAGTAAGCATTTGATCTTTGACAAATAAATATTCGTTTGACTGATCAATTATTAAGTATCTTATTTCTTTAACATTAATCTCTTTCCTCACATAATCAGTTTGAATAACATATGCCCCGGTTGCATAAAATATGGTCCAAATAGTATAAATTCCATTTGCAGTCATGAAGAGCCAATATAATAGAGAGAACTCATATTCATCAATTACTGGATGAAATAATACCGAATAAATATAAGCTCGTTTACCAATTGCCAAAATAATAGCAACATATATAATCCACCCTTGATGAATAAATATCCATGATAATTTCATTAGCCTTTTAACAGCACGAACTAAAGAAAAGCCATGTGTAGTACCATCTATATATTCAGAATTACTATTTAAAAATGAAAGCCAATTTTCATTTACACATACCGCTAACCCGGAAGCTATTAAGATAGGTAAGAAAATAATCCAGATACTGAGTGATCCATAAAGTAGCTGCCCAATATGATACAAAATATTTCCAATATCTATATTATTCCAGTAAAACAGATTGAATTTTTTATTAGGTAGATAAATTATTAAAATGATCTCTAAAATAAAAATATAATTGAAAATAGGAATATTCATTTTACGAAAGTACTTCTTTATAATATCGTAAAGTTCTTTAAGCATTGTTTTCTCCTTTTTATATAATTAATATAGGTTTTAATTTACATTTTTCTTCATTGTAATAGGCACACCAATGGAGTTCAGAACACTTGAGTATTTTAAAGCTCCCAGTAGTGGAGGGCTTGGCTACTTCGAGACGGTACGGAAGACGGCTTTAGCCGGCTGAAGCGTCGAGAATAGACTTGCCCGCAACGGAAGGGAGCTTTTATCAAATTTTAGAATAAAAGAATAATCTAGTATAGTAATGCTAGCATTATTTTATCTCGCTATCTCTTTACCACTTAAGCTTTCATTAAGCCCGAGCTAATAAATTAAGTTATCAATCTTAGATAATATAAAATAAAGGTAAGGTACTATCATAGATATAGAGGCATGCAATGAAAGCACACGAAAAAGAATTTTTATCTAATATTGAAGATCTTAAAAATACATTTAATACGATTAAGAATGACCCATCTTTTATTTATAATCCCGATAAACCAGACGGGGCACATTTAATAAATATTCGTTCAGTTGGAGAAGAAATGGTAGAGCATACTGAAATTCTGAATGCAATTATTGTTCCTGAATGGGCATTTAACGCTGAATTCTTTGATGAAAAACATGAAACTGCTAAAATTCAGTTTGAAAATTATTATGCTGATAAAAATGAAAGTCTGCCTCAAAATATGTGGCAGACTCCTGTAAAATTTGTATATGATTATTGTACTTACGATTATACAATTGGTAGTTTTTCTGAAAATTTAGATAATTATTCAGAGAAGTTTATTAGTTATGATGAAGCATTAGAAAAATTCCAAGTTTATCAAGAAAAAATGATTGAAATGAATAAGTTGATTGCGCAGGCTAAGAAAAAAAGAAAATCTTAGTCTTAATTAATCTTGAATATAAAGAAACGACAAATCTAGTCTAAAGATTTGTCGTTTTTTTGCTTACTTTTACATTTCTCCATTAAACGATATTACTTTGGCATAATAAACTAAATCTCTATAAAGGCGGTGATTATTTTGACGATTACAATTAACATAGATCCTTTTTTGGTCATTCTTTTAGTGTTAATACTATTATAATCTTGTCTCTTATTATTACTTCATGGTTATTACTTAGAAATCGTTTTAGCATAGCGAAAAAATTAAATTTTAAAACGCAAATTTATCTATATTATACCCCATTTAGTAATACTATGGGGTATAATATAGATAAATAAGGAGGGACACTATGGCTAATATTATTACTTTAAACAAGTTGCTAAAAGAAAATAACTATATCGCGTCTAGAAAACAACTTTCAGAAAAGAATTTCTCTGGTCAACAAATCAAAAAATATCTTAAAGATAATGTATTAGTTTTGCTAGATAAAGGAATTTATGGAAGTGCTAGTCATTTAGGAGATACATTTTATACTACTCAACTAAGATTACAAAAGGGAATAATTTCGCTTAATTCCGCTCTCTATTTATATGGGCTTAGTGATCGCCTTCCAGATAAAATAGACTTTACTTTCCCTAGAGGATACAAAAATCCTAAATTAAGAAAAGAGATTGTGGCGCATCAGCAATTACCTAATCTTTATAAATTAGGAATTGTCACCATTAAAACACCACAAGGAAATGAGGTTAGAGCTTATTCTTTAGATAGGACTATGGCCGAAATTCTGAGACCACAATATCATGTAGACCCAGAAATAATAAATAGTGCGTTTAAGCAATATTTAAATGGAGCAAATAAGAATATTGCTAAGTTAATGTATTTTGCTAAAATTTTTAAAACCACTAAGAAAGTTATGAACTATGTAGAGGTATTACTATAAATATGAATGATAATTTTAGAAGCTTTACTAATAATCAACAAATGATTGCTCATATGCGTAAATTAGCTAAAGAAAGTAAAACTACAACAGAAGTAATTCTGGAGGAATATACTTTAGATGATTTTGTTCAACGAATTGCAAAATCAAAGTATAGAAATAACTTAATCCTAAAAGGCGGCTTTCTTTTATCAAGTCTAATGGGAATAAATAATAGAACCACCGAAGATATTGATACTGATATTAAAGGAAAGGATCTATCTCTTCCTGAAGTAACGAAAATGGTTGATGAAATTTGTGAAATTATTCCAGTTAAAAATGATCCTATTACTATTGAACGTGTAGGCAAAATTGAAAAATTGCATGAAGGAGCAAGATATGTTGGATATAGAGTTCATTTACTTGGTACTCTATACGACAAATCCAGGGCCAATATTAAGATTGATGTCTCTACAGGAGATGTAATAACCCCAAAAGAAATAAAATATACGTATAAATCTTTAATTGACGGCACTCCGATAGAAATAGCTGCATATAATAATGAAACTATTATTGCTCAAAAATTGGAAACAGTATTTAGTCGCAGTATCGCAAATACCCGAATGAAAGACTTTTACGACTTATACATGTTGAATAATCTTAGAAAATTGACGGGATACCAACAACTAAAATTAGATTTACCTTTAACCAAACAGGCTTTAATTAATACTGCTATGTCACGAAAGAGTTATGATGAAATTTTCGAAAAATTAGATGACAATCAATTTTTGTGGCAATTTACATTCAGCGAAATAGAAAGTAATGCTGCTATGAAAAAGAAGTGGGAAAATTACACTCATGAAAAAGCGTATGCTGAAAATATTGAATTTCAAGATACTTTAATAGCAATTAAAGAACTAATGACTGAACTATTTTCAGAAAACTTAACTGTAAAAAGATATAAGTAAGTAATATTTAAAATTATAAGATAAAGAAAACACTGATAATCATCATTAAATAAATGTTGATATATCAGTGTTTTTTCTTTATATAAATTTCAATTTAAATTAAAACTTACTTCCTAGACTTTTATTATTGGCTTTTTTTGCTTCAAATTCATTTTTAATTTCATCAAACTTGCTGGAATAATCTAAAATTTTATAATTATCGGATAGGTTATCTACCTTTTCTACCAAATAAAATATAGGAGATTTTAAAATTTGATTTTTAATAAATGCATATTCATTTTCTTGATCAATTATAAAATAAGAAGATGCATTAATATCAATATAAGTCCCAATATAGTTCGTAGGAACAGTAAATGATCCTAAAGAATAAATAATGGTCCAAATCAAATAAATACTATTAATTGCCATATACAGCCAATATAGTAAAAAGTTATTATCACCAAAATTCGCATTCGAATTTGTAAGTGTGTAATACAGCGAATCTTTTTGCCCACTAGCCAAAATAATGGCAAGATAAATAATCCATCCTTTATGAATAAATTCCCATAATAGCTGGACTATATTTCTAATCACAGTAGCTAAAGAAAATCCACGAGTTGTGCCGTCGATATATTCAGTACTATATTCAAGAAACCATAACCAATCCTTGGTATATATCAACGTTAAAAGTCCTACAAAAGCTAAAATTATTAGAATAATATTAATACTGTGATCATACAGGTAGTAACCAAAATTATACAAAATATTTCCAACATCTATATCATTCCAATAAAGTAAATTAAACTTTTTGTTCGGTAAATAAATTATAAAAATAATTTCAAAAACAAATAAATAATTAAAAAATGGAATTTTAGTTTTACTAAGAAAATTTTTTACATCATCGTAGAGTTTTTCTTTCATTATATGTTCTTTTCAGATAATAGTGAGACGGAACTAGCGATTTAGCAACTAGAGGGAAAACAGAGTAACACTACGCCATTTTTCTTCTAAAGTTCATCCATCTCTATTTTCCTTTCTTTGTTTTAATTTACAAAAAGGGAAAGTTCCTTTTTGTGACTATATCATATCACGTTTTTTCACAAACTTTCGTATAAAAATAAATGATTTTAAAATATTTTTATGTCAGTTATATATTTATATAACTAGGATTGTAACAGTTTGTAATTGCTTACGGTTAAAAATTCCACTTTTATTGTTAAATAATTCACAAATATAATTAATAAAAAAGCTAGTTACATTATTAGCAACTAGCATAGAAAATTACTGATTTTTTAGCGCTTTTTGATATTCATCCAAAAAATCATCTTTAGCATATTTTATATCCCAAAAAACATACGAAGGTTCATAAATATCATCTGTAATTGGGTCTCCTTGTGTTATTCCGTCTCCTTCGTCCGCTTCAGTCTCAAATGGTTTAAAATCATATTCAGAAAAAATCCATACATAGTCAGAAGTGGATTGATTATCCATCACTTTCTTTAACCATTTCTGTGTTAAAGGTGACGAGGACTCTTCCCAGTAACTTATATCTCTATCGGGAGCGCAAAGATAAAAGGGTGCACAAAAAGCAATAATAGATTCTACTTCACCCATTACTCGATCTACATCTTCTTTTAATAATCCATTTTCATCGATACTATCAATGTCTTCTGATTTTTCTGATTTTCTTTCATAGGCATTTAGAGCTTCTAACCGCTTTTTATTTTCTTTTAGATACTCTTCCACACTCATTCCTAACAAACTTACTACTTCATCTTCGTGTTCTTTCAAATAAGATTTAGGATAATGAATTGCTTCTCTCAAATCTTTATCTAAATTAGTCCATGGATTCATACCTTATCTCTCCTATAGTTTTATAAAACTTCATCTACTAATATTTAATTTCAATTTTTACAATATTTTTCTTCTCTCAAGTTCTATAATACTTTCACTCTCAAAGATTTTCAAAAACTTACTTTTCTAATTTTTTGCATTATTTTTGCAGTTTTCCTATTTAATTGAGCGGTATAGTAATGTGAACCAGAGGTTAATAATAAGGAGATGAGAAAATTGGTTATTACTATTAATGTATCTCCTACATTAGTAATTGCAGTTGCTATCATTTTGTGGCGTCATAATAATCGACGTTAAAAGGCCCTCTCAAGTCCATCCGTTACGGGCAAGTCTATCCTCGACGCTTCAGCCGGCTAAAGCCGTCTTCCGTATCGTCTCGGAATAGCCAAACCCTCCACTACTGGACTTGAGAGGGCAAAACAAAAAAGCAGTTTTCGAACTGCTTTTTTGGTATATTCAAGTTTAAATAGATGCAGACGATACATTAGGATCGTGCAAAAAATGGGTGTTGGATACTACAACCGTATGATGATACTTAACTTGTTTAGTCACTTCATCAATGGACTTAGACACTTGTAATCTGCCTTGACACAAAACCTGTCGCCCTTTATCGCAATGTTTATAAATTGCACTAGCTAACTTATCAAAAGCCAAGCAGCGGATGTAATCAGCTTCTTTTCGATTATCCTGTCTAGGGACTGCTACAGTAAACCATGTATAATTACGGCCATTTGCGGACTTTTTAAGTTCAGGTGTGTTAGTTAATCTTCCTAATAAATTAATATCGTTCATCTCTATTCTCCTAGTTTAAATTCTTTCTATTCACTTAAAATATCAAATTCAATATATTAATCATTACTGTCTGAAAGGTGCATGATTGCAGAAGTTAGACTATCCAATTTACTTTCAATACGAATGATTAGAACTAATGCAATTACTACCCCAGACGCTTGTTCTAATACGTATCTAATGATTTCTTGCGTCATAGTCAAATCCGTATCCTTCCTATAGCAAAAAAGGGAAGGCAACCAGGCCTTCCCTTAGTCAACTAAACTATTACTCAGCGTCAAAAATAGGTGTACTTTGAGTTTCGTAGTATTTAGCCCCAACAATAGTTGCATAAGGGTTAATTTCTGCGTTATCGAAAATGTTAGCATCAATAATCTTTTGCATTGCAGCCTTAGCAGTGTCTGCATCGACACTCTTAGGATTATGCAAAGTAATTACTGAAGTTTTGCCTTTGGAATTATTGAAAATTAACTTTAAAACTTTGTTCATTTACATTCTCCTCCTGTAAATTATTCGCCGTCAGCGTCAATAATATTTGTGTCAGAAACTTGAGTACCAACAACAGTACCGTTCACTAGTGAGCCTAAAGCTTGAGCTACGGTATAAATGTTTTCGTAGCTTGCATCTTGCTTAACGTGAGCTAAACTAAAAGACTTTTTCTTTTCTTCACCATCAACCATGTAGCTAACAGTCATTTTTCTACCAGTAAATGCAGATAAAATCTTCATTTATCAAATATCTCCTTTTGTGTTTTTTAGAATATAGATATAGAACTAAAATAAAATGATTTGCGAAAACATCAAAAAAAGCAATGATGCTTTCTCGACAGTTTTTCCTCGATCGATACATCATTGCTTAATTACTTTTCTTAAATTATTTATGTCTTTCTTGATGTAGATAAGATTATAGCATGATATTTTTCCTTTGCATAGACTTTTTTGAAATTTTATTTTTATTTTATAGTACTAGGATATTATAGTCTAAAGGCTAAATAGTCTTAACACTATAAGATATTTTCTATTTAGCTTTCTATCTGAAACGCATTAAATCATTTCATCTAAGTATTCAATTTAAGAAAGTCTTTTCTATGTTGGGCCAAATAGTTTGATTTTCTGATTTTCAACACTCTATAGTTCTTTTATCTTAATATTCTGTAGTGCTAAGACTATAGAATATTGCAAAAGAAAGTTCTCTAGTTCATAATATTCTTATAGAAAATTGAATCTATTGCGAGGTGCTAAAATGACAAAGATTATAACCTTTGGTAACTTCAAGGGTGGGGTGGGTAAAACAACAAACGCAACCCAAGTCGCCTATGAATTATCAAAAAGAGGAGCAAATACTCTTCTTTTAGATTTAGATCCGCAAGCGAATGCCACAAACATCATGCTTAAAACTAAAGCAAACCTAACGGATAAAATCGATCAATTTGATTCATCCTTAATGGCTGCTATCCAAAACAAGGATTTATCAAAGGCCTTAGTTAATATTACAAGTAATTTAGACTTGATAGGATCATCGGCAGATTTTTCCTTATTTCCACGAGTAATGGAAAAACAATTTTCAAAGTATATTGATCGGGTCAAATATTTGAATGAATTACTATCTCCAATTACTAAAAATTATGATTATGTGATTATTGATGTTCCGCCTACGATTAGTTTAATTACTGACGCTGCTCTTTATGCCAGCGATTGGTGCGTAATTGTCATGCAAACACAACAACAAGCTTTAGATGGGGCTAGTGCATTTATTCAATATATGCAGCAAGAAGTAATCGATACCTATAAAGCACCTAGTTTGGACTTAGTAGGAATTTTACCTGTACTAATCCAACCCGGAGCTCCTGTTGATAATTTGACCTTGCAAAACGCAGAAGAAGAGTTTGGCCAAGATAATATTTTGCCAACTTCAATTCATCAAATGCAGCGTTTAAAGCGCTATGGGGTAACCGGGATTACCAATGATAGTCGCTATGATGAAAAGGTATTTGAAGTTTATAAGCAAGTTGTGAATGATATTTTGAATAGGATTAAAGCAAATGAGTAATTTAATTAACAGTAACAAGCGTAAAATTAACGTAAAGCCAAAGCATGAAGTTTCAATTAATGAAATTGAGGGTAATGACAATAAGAAGACGTTTAACGTAAATATCAAAATTGACAATACAGTTAGAAATAGTCTGATAGCAATTTCTAATTTAGGAGTTGCTCCAAATCAAAAAGAAGCTGTTGCATATTTAGTTCAACAATTCCGTGATAATTTAGATGCAGACAATCAACGCTTATTTGATTTACAAGTTGATGTGTTAAATAAAAAAGATGCTAAATTACATGAAAACAATTAGTATTTTGTAGTGCTGTAGTATTAAGACTAGAGGATAATTGAATAGGTTAGTGGTACCATTACTTTATCTTTGAAGCCCCATTTTGGGGCTTTTTATTTATTATAAAAAGTACGATATGCTGGTTTAAAATTTTTTACTCCGTAATTTAAAATGAAACTATAATCAAAACTCTAGTAGAAGAAATGGATTTTGAATTTTACACAAAATTTTTATAATTAGCTGTAATAGAATAAATTAAATTATTCAACTGATTACGAAAGAGAGGAAAATAAATGGGTAATTTAGATCACCTTAAGTTATTAAGAACTGATATGGAAGCTAAGGGGTGGACCATTTCTAGTTTTATTTTTGTCTATAAAAATATTAAATATGTCGTTCTCGTTAAACTATTTGTAGGTCCAATAAAAAAAGTTAATCCATATGCATTGGTTCAATTGGAATTTATGAAATACAACAATATCCAAGACAATTATGTAGTAGAAGCTCATAGTAATGGTCTACTTGATGATATTAAATCTATCAGAAAATACTTTGGAATTGCCTACAAGCTAAATATGGGGCAATTGATGAAGCAATTTGCTCAAACTCTTAATAGTGCAGTTCCCACTCAAGTTCCAAATACAAATAGCTATGATAAAACTCAACTTGCATGTTTAAACTCCTCTTTAAGCCGATCCGATTCAGAAGATCCGACTAAAATTTATTGCTACGGTACAATAATGAATCCAGTGGGGAAACAACGATCACCATTTAATTCAGATAAAACTAAATTAAACAGACTTGCATTATTTGAAGAATTGGGCGTCGATCCTAGACGTAGTTTTTGTTATTCAAATGATCCTCAAAAAGAAAAATCTGATGCTGAAATTATTGCAAGTATAAATAAACCATAGATGTTTTGAGATTAAGAAGTAGATAACTTTCAAAAATGTAGCTTCTTAGTCTCTTTTTTATGGGTAAAGAAATTAATACTTAATTACAATAATTCAAGTTTTGAACAATTTATGTTCTAAATTTATTTTTTTCTTTGAAAATGACATTCCTTTAATACCTTTAATACTAATATACCTTTATATATAATCCTTTAATTACCTTTAATTACCTTTAGCGCATTCGTGAGCCCTTGAGCCATCTGCATTTGCTCTATATAAGGAACACCCAAAAGGGAGTAAGGAACACCCAAAAGGGAGTAAGGAACACCCAAAAGGGAGTAAAAATACTAAAAGGAACACCAAAAGGGGAGATTTATTAAACACCAAAAGGGGAGGTTTATAACACCCAAAAGGGAGTGGATAACTTTTTAAAGTTAAAAGAAACACCAAAAAGGGAGTATAAATTTTGCCTTAAAGTAATAAGGAACACCCAAAAGGGAGTGGATAACTTATTTAAGGTTAAAAACACTATATATAGATGACCACGTTTATCTTAAATACAAAATGTAGTGAAAATACCCAATAAAGGACACCCAAAAGGGAAAACAAAAATTATCTTCTTTATTTAGAACACCAAATTGCATTGATATGGTGTTTCTTTTATAATTAATAAAAAAGATAATTAGGATGGTTTGTGATGTCTGAAGAACTTAATCTCATTGAAATTAGTGACGAAGATCAAAATAAGAAATTGAGTACCATTGTCAAGATGGATAATGATCTGCTAGTAAAAGGATTTCCTAATTTTTCCAAAAAGTGGACGCCCTTTGATATTGACTGGTGGAATATCATTGATTCTCAGGTTCTCGATCAAAAAGATAATCTAATCAAAATTCCAATTTCTAAAGTAAAAGAATTAATGTATTTTAGAAAACATATAACAAATGATGAATTTATCAAAAAATCGAATGATACATTGAAGAAATTTATGACTATTCAGGCCAGCTTGGAACAAGAAGATGGGGACAAAAAGATATATATGAATGTTAATATCTTTAGCCAATCTTATATCGATACTGATTACAATGCTTGGATTAGAGTTTCACCACAGGCAACAAAGTATTTCAATAATTTATCGCAATGGACGAGATTTGCCTTAGAACAAGCCACTCGACTTCATACCTCATATTCAAAGAAGTTGTTTATGTATTTAAAGCAATGGCGTACGGTAGGCAAAAAGACATTTACCTTAGAGGAATTTAGAAATGCCCTTGATGTACCTAAGAGCTATCGTCCCGGAAGTATTGACCAAAAAATACTCAATCCGACAGCAGAATATTTAGCGCCGTACTTTATGAATTTTCGAATTACTAAGAATTATTCTAAGGGAATTCGAGGAAGAAAATTAATTGGTTATACCTTTACTTTTAGACCGGAATCTAAAACGCAAAAAGATGTGGGTTATAATAAGCGCATTGAAGAAACTACTCATCTGTATTCAATTATGACGAACACTTTCTTAAACGTAGAACAAAAATTTCGTGCCATAGATCGTTATCGTGGATTGAAGTTAGGCACTACTAAAAAGTATTATGAATCGGCACACCCACAAACCGTATTTTTAGACCCTGAGAGCGATCATAGAATAAAACGAGAAATAACTCACAGATCAGATTTATATGGCTTGTCAGGCTATAAAATTGCAGATCTGGAAGCAATTATTATGACTTACGAAGACTTGCTTAAAAATGGAAAACTAAAAGAGTGGGATTTGCAAGATTTAGCAATTATTGAACGAGCATGTTTTGATAAACAAATAAAATTAGCTGCTAAAACAGAACATTCAGATAAACCTTACATCCCGCACCGTAAGACATTAATTAATCCGCTGGTAATACAGTTAATTGATAGTCATCGTTTAGATGATTACAAGTCTGAATCAATTGACTTAGAAATAAATAGATTAGTCCGAGAAAACTTTGGAAAATATAAGCAAAAAGAAGATAAGCGTCCATACGAATTGAAGTTTAATTTTGATTAGTCTTATTATTCTGTAGTGCTAAGACTCTTTGATCTTTGAATAATAAGATACAAAGCTCAGTAGTGATGTGTAGTAACCCTCAAAACTCGGATACTGAAGTGTCATACAAGAGTTAGACATTTATAAAATTTTAAAGATTCGAAAATACACGGTTCCTGTATTTTGCAGGAGGCGTGTATTTTCATTGTTAAATTTTATGTCTAACAATTATTAGACAATTCAATCTTGGATTAATAAACCTTGATTTGGTTAGGATTTTTCTTTTGAGTGGAAGATCTTTAACTTTTATAGCTTTAATCGTATACTCGTTTTAATTATTGATAGTTTGAAGGAGTAAGAATTATGAAAATTGGGAAGGCTTTGAAAGAGATTCGTCTTAATTTAGGTCTAAGTCAGGCTAAAATGTGTGAAGGAATTATACAACGACCTTTTTATGCTTTAGTTGAAAGTGAAAAAAGTGGAATTGGTGCAGAAAGTTTAATTATGATTTTGATTAAACACGAGGTAGATATAGATTATTTTTTTAATCTTGTGAAAGATGCGTATGTTACTCCAGAAGATAGAGTAGATCAATTATTACAAAATAAGATGGAATACGCAGTTAACTCAAAAAATATTAACGCTATTAATTTTTATGAAAAAGAGATATCTACAGTTGCTACAGATGAAATATTAAAGCTCAGAGCACGAGTAACAGCTGCATATTTTGCAAATCAATTAGATGAATTGAATAACGATTTAATAACTAAAATATATAAAAAGTTTGATAAAGAAGAGTGGACAAGATGTCCATCGCTGTTGCGTCTTTTGGCTAATACAATGCCATTATGGGAATACAATCGATTAACTTCATTAATGAAACATCTGTTACATACTATCGAAAGAAGAAAAGTAACATCGGAATTAATGATGGAAAGATATATAAGAATTTTAGAAAATTATTTAGTTAGTTGTTATGATCGAAAAAAATATAAAGATAAAAACCAAAAAGTATTTATTGATAAAGTCTTTGAATATTTGATAAAGAATACGGCATCCTTTCACTTTATGATATATAGATTACATGCATACTACATGAAAGCTCTATTTGAAGATGATAGGATAACAGCTAAAAATATTATAAAATCTCTTGAAAAATATGGATATGGAAAAGCCATCGTGAGTTGGCCAAAAGTTGAATTGTAATAAATATATTACAAAGACATTCAGATTATAAATTCTTATGATAACATCAGTAAAAACATAGAAAAGGAGGGTATAGGAATATGACTTGGTGGCAATTACCAGTTATTTTTTTTAATAACTTGTTTAAGTAAAGAGAAGAATAGAATCTGGTACTAAATAAAAAGAAAGGAGAATAAGCTATGAAGAATCAAAAACAAAAGAAGTTGGAAAACTTAAATGATTTAAGTGATGCATTTGATGATATTGAAGTAATCGAATTAGATGAAACGATGACTCTTTCTGAAACAGCTGCTTCTTCAGGAAGTTCATCATGTAATAGTTGTTCATGCTGTGCTTCTACATCCTGTTGTAGCGTACACATTCATTTATAAAGTTTTTAGGTATTAGGATGTGTATATTTACGCATCCTTTTTTTGAGGAAATCTATGCAAGTAAAATCATTATTTATGAAATATGGAAATGTAACAGCTTTGAATAATATATCATTTCAATTTCCTGCTCATTCATTTGTTGGTGTAATTGGTCAAAATGGTAGTGGAAAAACTACCTTGTTAGAGTGCTTCATGGGTCTTAGAAAACCTATGTCAGGGGAGATAGATTTTTCTAAAGAACTAGCTGGTAGTAAACTAAATGAAAAAATAGGAGCAGTACTTCAGGAAAATAACTTTTATGATTCGATAAAAGTAAAAGAATTGCTTATTTTATTTTCAACTTTTTATGAAGATTGTTATGAAGTAAATGATTTGATGGATAGATTGCGCATTTCTGACTTAAGAGATAGATATTATCATGAACTATCAGGAGGAATGAAACAAAGAGTAAATCTTGCTTTAGCTTTTTTAAATAAACCTAGTATTGTGATTTTAGATGAACCAACTACTGGATTAGATCCCTTTGCTCGAAGAGAATTTTGGAACAATTTAAAAGATATGGCACGAAATACGACAGTATTTTTATCATCACATTACATGGAAGAAATTCAGCAAAATTGCGACTCTTTAATATTTTTAAATAAAGGGGATTTAATTTATAGTGGAGCAATGTCAAAGCTGTTATCCAAATATGATAAGCCAGATTTAGAGGAAATATACATGAAAACTATTGGAGGTAAGTAACATGTTTTTAGAACAACTAAAAATAGAATTTAAAGTGTATTTACGCCAACCTTTATATTTAATATTTAGTGTTTTTATGCCACTAATAAGTTTTGCAATTTTTGGAAGTATATATGGACATATGAATTATGGAAATGTTGACTTCTTTTCTCAATATATACCCAGTTTTTGTGTAATAATTTTATTTTCATCCAGTGTATATAATGTTGGTAATCAAGTGGTTAGTGATAAAGAAAAAGGAATATATAAAAGACTGCGCGTCACACCTATTAAATTATGGAAGATTATTTTAGCCCTTGTATTGAAAGCAATGATTATTTCAATGATTTCATATATACTAATAATTTTGTTTGCAGTATTTTATTTTAAAATTTCAATGCCTAACTTAATTACATTCTCCGTGATATATGCTTTTGCAGTTATATATAGCCTAATACTGGGAGTAGGATTAGGAATAATTATTAATAGAATCAATACATATTCAGGGGTATTAATGATGATTTTTATTCCGTTGTTTATACTTTCAGATGCTATGATGCCGATATCAATTTTTCCAAAATGGATGCAAACACTTGCAAATTATAATCCACTGTATAGACTAAATATTTTTTTGAGATATTTTTGGAATACTGCTTCAAATATTTCAACGGAAAAGGTTCTTTTCTCTATTACTTATTTGAGTATTTTTATGGTGATATTTTTAATAATTGTTGGATACAGATGGAACCAAGGACAGTACAGGAGTTATAAATGAAAATAGAAATCCATCCGTTTACTCTTGAAAGAGAGAAACTACCCGATCATAATTTTCTAGATACACATACTAAAGTATCATTTGAAAAAGATATTTTAGTAAAGGAAGCTATAGCTAAAGAAGAAGGAAACAAACTTGCTGATCAGATTAGTAATTCTATATTTAGTAGAAATTCAAAGAAGAAAAAATTAATAAAAAAACTAAGAAATTTGGATTTAAATTTTGATTACGTTTCTACTTCGATAAATAAGGATATTAATTCAAGACTTAAAAAATTTCAAGATCAACTTGATAATATAAAGGAAGACAGAACTAGGTTATTGAATCAGATTGAATGTGACAACATCAGAACTAGACAAAGTCTTAAAAAACTATATTTGCATAATAAATCAATTTATAATTCTATTCAAATTATAAATCCAAACATTTATTCGAAATTAGATAAATATTTAAAATTGCCAGAAGAAAGCAAGAGCACCAGAAAACTTGAGCTAGTTCTGGCTCGGACAGCAAGCCATGCCTTAACAAAAACTAGTCCAATTGGTTTTTTAAATAAAACACATATCAAAAGTAACCGTAATATACGGATAAGCAGTAAAATTACGAATACTATTTTACCAAATAATGTATTTCTATTATATTTGTATGAATTTTTTTTACAACAAGATTGTATCCTTCCAAAAATTCAATTACGTAAAAATAGAAATTTTTATGTGAAAGATAATAATATATACCTTTTTGTTTTGAAAGATAATTTAATTAATAAAAAAACTTTTAAAACT
>NZ_CAJURR010000028.1 GCF_910589175.1 uncultured Lactobacillus sp. | reverse complement strand
GAACTTCAGCGTTCTTTTTTAGTCTAGAAAATTACTTTTTTCCCAGACACTTTTTTTGCTATAAATATAATTTATCCTAGTATGAAAAACTGTAAATTTTCTCAAAAATAGCTTTTTTCTATAATGAGTTAGAAAAGTAATAAAGCACTACTTAGATATAGTATGAAAGTATATTTAAGTATGCTTATCAAATATTAGACAATTGCTTTTCATAATTTAGACTAGATATTTGAAAGCTTTAATAAAAGAGGAAATATATGCAAGAAATTAAAGAAAAATATTTTGAAGGAGAAAGAGCTCTATACGGCCTTTCAAATACAATTGTAAAAAATGTTACTTTTGGTGAAGGAGAATCTCCTTTAAAAGAAACCAAAGATTTAGAAATAAAAGCCGCTATTTTTAAATATAAATATCCTTTATGGTATTCAAATAACATTAGTATTACTGATACGACTTTTGAAACAATGTCTCGAAGTGGAATTTGGTACACTAACAATATTTCTATTAAAAATTCTAATCTGCAAGCTCCAAAACTATTTAGAAGATGTAAAAATATTACCTTAGACCATGTTTTCTTTTCTGACGCAGAAGAGACAATGTGGACCTGTGAAGATATTACAATTAAAAATACAGAAATTAATGGGGATTATTTTGGAAAAGATAGTTCTAATATTTACATGGAAAATGTTAGAGTAATTGGAAATTACGTATTTGATGAAGCTAAAAATATTGTATGTAAGAACTGTAGTTTTGTTTCAAAAGATGCTTTTTGGAATTGTGAAAATGTCACTTTAATCAATTGTCAAATAGATGGAGAATATTTGAGCTGGAATAGTAGTCATATTACGTTTAAAGATTGTACTATTGAGAGTGATCAGGGACTATGTTACATGGATCACGTTACTTTAGAAAATTGTATCTTGAATCAAACTCCTTTAGCCTTTGAAAAATGTAGTAATATTAATGCAACTATAAACAGCAAAATTACTAGTATTAAAAATCCTATTTCAGGAATAATTAAGGCTAAAAAGATAGAAACAGTAATTATTGATCCTAGGAAAGTTGATCCTAAGGATACAAAAATTATTTCTATAGAACCAGTTGATAGAGAAGTATCAGTTTCTGATCAAAATCAAGAGGGTGAATAAAGTTGAAATATGATTTTAAGACAGTAGTAAATCGAAGACATACAGATTCCGTAAAGTGGGATGTGCAAGATAATGAGCTACCAATGTCTATTGCGGACATGGATTTTAAAACAGCTCCTGAAATTATTTTGGCAATGCAAGAAAAGCTTAATCTAGGTGCCTTTGGCTATGAAGAGGCGGGAGAGGACTATTTTAATGCTGTAAGTAATTGGTATCAACTAGAGCATGGAGCGAATGCTGATCCAACATGGATGATCTTTGTTACTGGAGTGATACCAGCAATTTCATCAATTATCAGGCGTATATCCCATCTTGGGGATAATGTATTGGTGCAAGAGCCAGTTTACAATATTTTTTATAATTCAATTGAGAATAATGGTCGTCATGTATTATCGAGTGATTTGAGTTATCATGACGGAAAATATGAGATTGATTGGCAAGATCTAGAAAATAAATTAGCTAATCCATTGACCACAGTAATGCTTTTCTGTAACCCACATAATCCTACTGGAATAGTATGGTCAAATAGTGAAGTAGAGCGAATAGCAGCTTTATGTCAAAAATATCATGTAATTTTGTTATCAGATGAAATCCATGGTGACATAGTTAGAAATAATGTAAAATATACCCCCGCATTTTCTGTTACCAAAGAATTGAGAAATAATGTAATCAGCCTCGTATCACCAAGTAAAACTTTTAATGTTGCTGCTCTTCATGCTGCTACGGTAATTATTCCCGATGAAAATTTACGCAGTATTATTAATCGAGGACTCAATAGTGATGAATTAGCTGAGCCAAATCTGCTGGCAATTCCGGCAACAATTGCTGCTTATACAGAAGGATTTAATTGGCTGCATGCTTTATTGGATACACTTAATGATAATTTTATCTATGCTGAGCATGAAATAAATAAAAATTTGAGAAATGTGAAAATTGTCTCTGGTCCTGCAACTTACTTAATGTGGTTAGATGTAAGTGAGATTTCGAAAGATAGTAAAAAATTAGCAGACTATATTCGAAAAGAAACTGGCTTAATTGTTTCAGCTGGCAGCATTTATCGGGGTAACGGTAGTCAATTTTTACGTCTTAATTTGGCCTCACCAATATCGATGGTAGAGGATGGAATTGAACGATTAATTACTGGAATTAAAAATTTCTCTAAAAAATAGTTGAAAGTGGTTTCAAAATTATCTCAAAAAGATATATACTTTTATTGAGGTGATTTTTTATGGAACCATTATTTTTAACACCATACTTTAGACCAAAAATTTGGGGTGGTCGTAAATTAAATACTGTTTTAGGATATGATATTCCTGATGGAAAGGTTGGAGAAGCTTGGGTGATTTCAGGATACAAAGATGATGCTTCAATTGTTAATGCCGGTCCATTTAAAGGAAAGACATTGCGAGAAGTATATTTAGAGCATCCTGAGTTATTTGGTAATCCAAAAGCAAAGGAATTTCCTTTACTAGTTAAATTCTTAGATGCAAATGATAATTTATCAGTTCAAGTTCATCCAGATGATGAATATGCTAGAATTCATGAAAATGATTCAGGGAAAACAGAAAGTTGGTACGTGCTTCATGCTGAACCGGGTGCTAAACTTATTTATGGGCACAACGCTAAGAGCAAGGAAGAGCTAGAAGATTGGATTAAAAATGGAAAGTGGTCGAAGCTTTTACGCTATGTACCTGTAAAAGAAGGAGACTTTTTATACGTTCCTTCTGGCACTGTGCATGCTCTAACAAAGGGTATTATGGTTATTGAAACTCAACAATCAAGTGATGTAACGTACAGATTGTATGATTGGGATCGAGTAGATAAGAAGACAGGAAAGAAGAGAGAGTTGCATATTAAGCAATCTCTTGATACTATTCAAGTACCACATAAAGATCCGAAACTGAAAATTACATCAGAAACAGTAGAAGATGCTAAGATTACTACGTTAGCACAACCACCAATGTCACCACATTTTTATTTATGGCAGATTGATGTTGATGGAGATTTTGCTTGGAGTTTAAATGATCATCCTTATCTTCTAGTATCTGTAATTAAAGGTAGCGGTAAGTTTATTGCTGATGGTAAAGAGTATAATATTAAATTAGGAAGTAACTTTATCATTCCTAATGAAATGAAGAACTTTAGCTTTAGTGGTAACTTGCGTTTAGTAATTTCAGCTCCGGGTAAAGAATAAA
This sequence comes from uncultured Lactobacillus sp., assembly GCF_910589175.1. Classification (GTDB taxonomy): domain Bacteria; phylum Bacillota; class Bacilli; order Lactobacillales; family Lactobacillaceae; genus Lactobacillus. The sequence continues at coordinate 25,862 of NZ_CAJURR010000028.1, read as the reverse complement.
TTTAAATGAATGGAGTTGGTCAAATGATTTATATTGGTTGCGGGGTAATAATGTTTGTAATCGGGGTCATTTGGCTGATTGCTCCTTCGCCCAATCCTAATCGAATTTATGGATATATGTCCTATTTAGCTTCAGTTAATGAAGCAAGCTACCAGTATGCACAAAAAGTAGCTCGTAATTATTTTATGTTGTTTGGTTTGATTCAAACGCTTTTAGGATTAGGAATTCATTTTTTGCACTGGGATCGCTACTTTTTGATTTGGTTGCTTACTTTTTATTTGTTTATCTTGGCTCCAATAATCTTAACTGAAAAGAAATTGCAGGCTTTTTTGCGTGCTCGGCATGAGTTGCCACATGATTATATTGAACCGGATAAGATTAAACATACTAGAGTAAAAGGATTTAAGGACAAATAATGCTAAAGATATTAATGGTTGAAGATGACAATTCTGTTGCGGAAATGATGAAAATGTTCTTTAGTAAAGAGCAGTGGGACGTAGACATAGCTAAAGATGGAGTAGAAGCTGTTGAAATGTTTAAGGCAAATCCAAGCGCTTATGATATCGTTACGCTAGATCTTAATTTGCCTAAAAAAGATGGTATGGAAGTAGCTAAGGAAATTAGAGCAATTTCTCTCTCAATACCGATAATTATGTTAACGGCTAGAGACTCAGAAACTGATCAAATTTTAGGATTGGGGATTGGTGCAGACGAATATGTTACGAAGCCGTTTAGTCCTTTGGCCTTAATAGCACGGATCAAGGCGCTGTATCGCAGAAGTCATCTAGAAAAGGATATGCATGCTTCTAACGGAATAAAATATGATGTAGTAACGAAGCATTTAAAAATTTCGAAGGACCGTCGAGAGGTACGATTTGATGATAAAGTTGTTGAAGGTTTGACGCCTAAAGAATTTGATTTACTTTACACCATGGCTCAAAAACCAAAGCAAGTTTTTTCAAGGGACAAACTTTTAGAGCTAGTGTGGGGATATGAGTTTTTCGGTGAGGAAAGAACTGTTGATGCTCATATTAAAAAACTACGTCAAAAGTTAGAGAAAGCTGGTCCGCAAGTAGTTCAAACCGTTTGGGGTGTAGGCTACAAATTTGATGATTCTGAGGTATAGAAGTTGAAGCTATTCTATCAAGAAATTTTAGGTTTTTTGCTAGTAATAATTACTAGTATCGTAATTATTGGTTCATCAACTATTCATTTTGCGACTATTCAAGCCTATTCTCAAAGTTACACTCGCTTAGAAGGATATGGAACTTCGATTGGAAAACTGGCTTTAGCTAAAGATAATCCTAAACATGAATTAGATGCAAAATTTTTAAAAAATTTACAGGTAGTAATGGAAGGCGAAGATGTAAATCTTCGCATTTTTAATAATAAAAATAGACAAGTTTATCCAGAAACTACAATGAATTGGGCTTTACCGCAAAAGTTATTTAAGCAATTAAAGAATGGAAAAACAATACGCATTAGAAATGATCATGAGGATGGTCGAGTAAGTTCTTTTTCAAATAAAGATGCATATACTAGTGTAATTGTTCCCTGGCGTAGTAAAGGAAAACTAGTGGGAGTCATCTGGATTGGTTCACGTGTACAAAATGTGGAACAAATGATTGTACGAGAAAAGCACAATTTGGTTACAGCTTTACTTAGTTCCTTAGTTATTGGTGGCTTAATCAGCTTTATCTTGTCATACTATATCTCTAGAAAAATTAAACTCTTATCTAATGCCACTAAAAAAGTCGCACAAGGTGACTTTAATGTTCATCTAAAACACAAAGATACCGATGAAATTGATGATTTAGCACGTAATTTTAATATTATGGTTAATGCGTTAAAAGAATCAAATGATGAAATTAAAGCACAAGAAAAACGACGAGAGCAATTTATGGCTGATGCTGCTCATGAGATGCGAACTCCCCTTACTACAATTAATGGCTTGTTAGAGGGGTTTGAATATGATGCTATTCCTGAAGAAGCCAAACCTAAGTCTATTGCTCTAATGCATAGTGAAACAAAGCGATTAATCCGGCTGGTGAACGAAAACTTAGATTACGAAAAAATTAGAAATAATAAAATTAGTCTGATTCAATCAAAATTTAATGCTACTGAAGTTCTAGCTAATTTATTAACGCAGATGAAGCAGAAAGCTGCTCAAAAAAATGATAAGCTGATCTTAGACTGTCCGGAGCAAGTTGAAGTTTATGCTGATAAAGACCGCTTCACTCAAATAATGGTTAATCTAGTTCAAAATGCATTACAATTTACTGAAAATGGAAAAATTACAATTTCTGCTAAAAGGATTGAGCATGGCGCCCAATTTAAAATAGCCGATACAGGAATTGGAATGAATAAGAAGCAGATGAAGTATATTTTTGAAAGATTTTATAAGGCAGATCCATCGAGAGCAAAAATTGGCTCGGGAGAATCTGGCTTAGGACTTTCGATTGTTCTTTCTCTTATTAAACAGCACGGTGGTAAAATTGACGTTGATTCAGAACCTGGAAAGGGTGCAACATTTACCGTGACCTTATATGATAAGGGTTATAAGGAATTTATTAAAGACTAACAAAAAGGGTAGTACTTATATATTTTTTAAGTACTACCTTTTTTTATTTATCGAGATTATCTTTTCCTGGAGAACTGTTTTGATTATTTTTATTTTTTTCACTGGTAGCTGATTGAATATTCGCAGGAATATTATTTATTTCGTCCTTGTCGATTTCGGAAGCATCAGTTGTATAAAGATCAGTAGTCGTTCCCTTGTGCTGAGAATAAAGAGAAGTAGATTTGTTACCTAGTTCTTTTCTTAATTGCAACATTTTTTGATAGTTGATTTTATAGTCGAATTCATTCGGATTAGTTGGAATAAATCCAGTTGGAGTGTAGAAACGTAGCAGATTGTGATTATTTAATAAGTCGGAATAGTGGAGGGAGTTTCGGCCATATTCAACTAATTTAGCAATTTCAGCCTTCTGCTTTTTATTAAATTTAGTGATCTTTTCTCCAGTTTGATGATCGTAAATTGTACCCTTAATGCCTTTACCGCCCATAATTATATATTTAGGAGTAACAATGGTACCGTTTCTAAATACAACTACTTGTCGATATTGTTTAGAGAATAAATCCTGACCAAATTGAATATAATTTTTATTTGAGATCCCTAAAAGATGAAGTAAGGTTGGGAGAACATCAATCTCACCACTGATTTTATTGTTAATTGTACCCTTAATTCCATTCATATGGATCATGAAGGGTACTTTTTGAAGTTCTGTTGTGTCATAAGATGTCCATTTGTTAAAGTCTTTACCTAAAACTGGTGCAAGAGCGGATAATTCATCATCTGAACTACCAACACCATAATGGTCACCATAAAGAATGACCATTGTATTTTTATCAAGTCCACTCTTTTTTAGATAATCAAAGAATTCTTTAACTGATTGGTCAAGATAATGAGCTGTCTCAAAGTAATTATTGATGGTTGTATTTGAAGTATTTGTAGTAGTAAAGTTATCATCTTTATCTTCTTGATCAAGTTGAAATGGAATATGGTTGGTAACAGTCAAATACTTAACATAAAATGGTTGCTGAATCTGCTCAAGGTACTTAATACTTTCGCTAAACAATAGCTTATCTTTTAGACCATATCCGATTTTGTCATTCTTTTTTTGAGAGAAATAATTTGCATCGAAGAAATAGTTATATCCTAAATTTTTATATACTTCATTTCGATTCCAAAAAGTTCCTGTGTTACCGTGAAAAACAGCAGAAGTATAGCCAGTTTGACGAAGAATTTGAGGTGCACCTTGGAAAGTATTTTCAGATCCTAATGATGAAAATAGGGAACCATCTGAAATACCGTATGTTCCAGTTTCAAGCATATTTTCTGCATCACTGGTTCGTCCTAAGCCTACTTGATGATAAAAATTACTAAAGCTAACAGTATCCTTATTACGGTAGAGTGAGTTAAGAAATGGAGTAACTTCTTGTCCATTAACTTTTAATCCAATTAAAAATTGTTGAAAACTTTCTAGATGTAGGACAATAACGTTTTTACCCTTAGCTTTACCAAAATATTCCGGATTTGCTTTTGCATAATGCTTTTTAGTAAAAGCGAGTACTTGATTAATGTCTTCTGCGTTAGCATTTTTCTTAACTTGGTTTGATTGTGCACTTTTTACGAGGTCATATACTGAATAAGTATCAAGTCCAAGATATTTAACCACGTAAGAACGGTCAAAAGTGTTTCTCAATAAACGTGGACGTGAGGTTTCTGCTAAAAACATATTTAAAGTTAACATGAAAACGCCAAATGATGAGACAGCAAATGGACGTTTAAATCCATACTTACGTGGATCAATTTTGATAACTTTAATAATCAATAAGATAATGATAATTATGAGATCCAGCCAAAGAAAAATATCGCTGGGATGCAGTAAAGCAACCGTACTCTTTCCTAGTCCTTGTGATACTTTTCCGGTATTTTGAATAGTTTTACTAGTTAAAAAGTCTGAAAATTGACGATAATAAATGACATTTGCAAAAAGCAAAATCGTATTTATTGTGTCTAAAACTAGCATTGCAATATAAGAGACTAATGGCTTAGAGAAATAGAGCCCTAAACTAAGAATAATAATGCATGTGCCTAAAGGCGTTAACCAGACGATGAAGTGCTGGTATGGGTCACTTAAGCCAAGCTTAAAATCAAAGTAAGCCGCATACATATATTTTGCCCAAAAACAAAGTGTTAGGATTGTTAAGAAACCAATTCTAGTTTGCCAGAAATTACGTTTTGTTTTATTCACGCTTCACTACTCCTTTTAATAAGGAATATTTTACTGGTAATTTCAAAAAACGACAAACTTTTGTTAAAGGTTTGCGATTTTTTAATATTTTGAAAAAAATCATCTTTCATGGAGATCTTTACGTTATAATTAAGCCAAAATTACGGAGTCGGTTAGGTTATGCTTTTTTTACAACCCTTATATGAATATATTTTTCACCATTATGCAGCGCATATTAATCACTTTGCCTTAATTAAGTTGATTTTGTATAGCTTAGATAAGACACTTTTTTACTTTATTATTTTTGTAATTATTCGTTTATGTTGGCTGTTATTGGTGAGACATAGAAGAACCCTGAAGTCCGAAGCTTGTGTATGGATATTTAGTTTTTATATAATTTTGCTCTTAATGCTGACAGTATTTAGAGATACATATTTTCCATGGCAGTTGACATTTAATTTCCATCGTAGTCTAAGCGATATAAACTTAGTATTTATGAAAGAAACGCTGAAATTGACTCATGGTCAGAGTTTACTTGACTTTTTTTATAATTCGCTTGGAAATGTTTTATGGTTCATCCCGTTTGGTTTTTTATTTCCTACAGTTATTCAGAAAAAAAGTATGGTGGGAACCATTTTGGCCGGGGGATGTTTATCCGTAATTATTGAATCTTTGCAATTTGTTTTAGAAACTGGTGTAAGCGATATAGATGACGTATTTTTTAATGTTTGTGGGACTATAATTGGATTTATATTATATCGAATTATTTATAGATTCTTATAAGAAAAAACTCTAGTTTTATGAGGAAGTAACTGCTAAAATAAGGTTTGTATGTGAAAAAGTTACAAAAAAAGGAAGTTTAAATAATGAGTAAAGTTGTTCACTTTGATGCAAGTAAATTAACTCCTTTTGTTCATGAAAATGAATTAAAGGAAATGCAAGCAATGGTAACTGCTGCAGATCAAGAATTACGCGAAGGTACTGGCGCAGGTAGTGACTTCCGTGGTTGGATTGATTTGCCAATTAATTATGATAAAGACGAATTTGATCGTATTAAAAAAGCAGCTAAAAAGATTCAAAATGATTCAGAAGTTTTAGTTGGTATTGGTATTGGTGGTTCATACCTTGGTGCCCAAGCTTCAATTGAGTTCTTAAATAGCTCTTTCTACGGTAGAGAAAAAGAAAAGTACCCAACTGTAGTATTTTGTGGTAATTCTCTTTCAGGTTCATACCTTTACGATTTGCTTGAATGGTTAGGAGATAAGGACTTTTCAATTAATATTATTTCTAAGTCTGGTACTACTACTGAACCTTCAATTGCTTTCCGTGTATTGAAGGATAAGTTAATCAAGAAATACGGTAAAGAAGAAGCTGCTAAGAGAATTTACGCAACTACTGACCGTGCTAAGGGTGCTTTGAAGACTGAAGCAGATGCAGAAGGTTACGAAGAATTCGTAGTTCCAGATGATATTGGTGGTCGTTTCTCAGTATTGTCAGCTGTTGGTTTGCTTCCAATTGCTGTAGCTGGTGGTGACATCGATGCTATGATGAAGGGTGCTGCAGATGCACGTGCTGCTTACACTGATCCAGATGTTTTAAAGGACAGTCCTTACCAATATGCAGCAATGCGTAATATCCTTTACCGTAAAGGTTACACTACTGAATTACTTGAAAACTATGAACCATCATTAAGAATGTTTGGTGAATGGTGGAAGCAATTAATGGGTGAATCAGAAGGTAAAGATCAAAAAGGTATTTACCCATCTAGTGCTAACTTCACTACTGACCTTCACTCACTTGGTCAATACATCCAAGAAGGTCGTCGTAACTTAATGGAAACAGTTATTCGTGTTGAACACCCAACACATGATGTAACTATTCCTGACGATAAGGAAAACCTAGATCAATTAAACTTCTTATCAGGTAAAACTATGAATTACGTAAATGATCGTGCTTACGAAGGTGTAGTTCTAGCTCATACTGATGGTGGTGTACCAGTTATGACTGTTGATATTGAAAATCAAACAGCTCATACTTTAGGTTACTTAATCTACTGGTTTGAATTAGCTGTAGGTATCTCAGGCTACTTAAATGGTATTAACCCATTTAACCAACCAGGTGTTGAAAGTTACAAGAGAAACATGTTTGGTCTTTTAAACAAACCTGGTTATGAAGACTTACATGATGATTTAACTAAACGCTTAAAATAAATCTACTTAGCATATTTTTATAGTATGCAGATCGAATATAGCTAGATAATAGTTAAAGAAAGGGTAGAGGCTAATTGCCTCCACTCTTTTTTATTGGAGAAAAAATGAAAAAACAGACAGAAAATACATTGGCTGTCCTAGCAACAGCGTTCATGTCCTTTGTTGGAATTTTAACTGAAACAAGTTTAAATGTAACTTTTCCTGCGATGATGAAACAATTTAACGTATCTTTAGATACAATTCAGTGGACTACAACTGGATATTTATTGATGATTGCAATAATTATGATTAGTTCTTCTTATCAAAATGAGCGTTTTACTGCTAAGCAATTGTTTGTAACAGCTGCCATTGCATTTATGGTTGGAAGTATTATTTCAGCATTTGCATTAAATTTTTATATTTTATTGTTAGGGCGTTTAATTTCAGCTCTAGGTGTGGGTCTCTGTACACCAATGATGTTTAATTTGATTGTAGAAGTAATGCCAAGAGATGAATGGGGACTATATATGGGAATTGCTGGTTTAGTAGTAGCAATGGCTCCGACTCTCGGTCCAGCTTTTGGGGGAAGCATTTCTTATTACCTTAATTGGCGCTGGATTTTTATAATTGCTACAATTTTCGCACTATTAGTTTTTGTTGCTGGAATTTTTGTGATTGGAAGCTACCATCCAGTAAAAAAGAAATCTTTTAATTGGCTGGCTTACGCAATTTTAAGTGCAGGGATGGTAAGTTTAGTAATCGGTGTAAATCAATTGAGTAAGGGACTGAAAAATTGGCGTCTATGGGTTTTATTAATATTAGCCGCAATTTTATTCATCCTATTTGTCAGAATTTCTAAACGTTCTACTAGTAAGCTACTTGACTTATCAGTTTTTGAAGATAGGGCATTTATTTTTGGAGCATGTGCTTATTTTTTACTTCAGTTTATTAATATTGGAGTGAGTTTTGTCTTACCTAACTATATCCAAATCGTTAATAAACAAACATCTTTAATTGGGGGACTCGTTTTACTTCCAGGCAGTATTGTTGCTGGACTCCTGAATCCTTATTTTGGTCGACTATATGACCGCCTAGGAGCAAAAGTGCCATTATATGGTGGCGCGTTTTTAATGGCGCTAGGGAGCTTTTTATTAGCTAATTGGGGCTTAAGCTTAACCACATGGATGATTATTTGTTTTTATGGAATTTTGATGTTAGGACATCGTATGTCCTTTAGCAATACGATGGCGCAAAGTTTAAAAATAGTCGATAAAAATTTGAAAGCAGATGCAACAGCTGTTTGTCAAACAGCACAACAATTAGCTGGTTCAATGGGGACTGCAATTTTGGCTGCAATTATGGCGGTGTTTCAAAATAAGCAAACAGAGAGTTATGCTGCTTTAACTGCTCAAGGAAGTCGAATCGCATTCTATTTCACTTTTGGTCTTGGAATTTTGATTTTAGTGTGTGATTGGTTTATGTTTAGACTAGATAAAGAAAAACCTACAAGAGAAGAAAGTGTAACTAAAGATGAATAATAATTTTTTAGCTATGGAAAAAAACATACACGATTTTGCTCAAGAGCTTTATTTTAGAAATGAAGCTGCAACTGATTTAGTGGAAAAAGATGAACAAAAAGACTTATTACATTTTGATAGAAGCGGCGTTGAAGAATTACAAGAGATTGCTGGCATTTTGAAAGATTTTTGTCAGCCACAAGTTCGAGCTATTTTAGAAGTTAGTGAAGACGCAAAGAAAACCGACCTAGATCAGAACTTATTGCGGGATCAATCTCATCAGTTACTTCAAAATTATGCTAACCTAGAAAAGTTAGTTGCTTATGTAGAGAAACAAGCAGAACAAAAAAATAAGAAATTGAGTAAGCAATGGGTGGAGCTAAAAGAAAATCTAGCTAAAATGAATATTAATCAAATAGAAGATATTGAGAAAACTACAAAAAGTATGTCATAAAGAGTGAAAATAAGTGATATAATTGAAAAGCTGCATCATGGTGAGTAAGACGTGATGCAGCTTTTTTTCACTTTAAATTACTTTTCAAAGAAAAATAGCAATGTAACTTGACAGATTTACAATATTCAATTATATTTACATATGTTGAATTTGCCCGTTGGTCAAATGGTTAAGACGCCACCCTCTCAAGGTGGAGTTACGAGTTCAATTCTCGTACGGGTGATATACTGAGATATAGCCAAATTGGTAAGGCACAGGATTCTGGTTCCTGGATGTTTCGGTTCGAGCCCGAATATCTCAATACGTTACCGTCAGATCAATGATCTGACGGTTTTATTTTATAATCCAGGTGGTAAGGATGATAGAATTTTTTAAGACTCAACATTTGGTTGAAAGTATGGTTAGTGAGCGGATTGTTCCTGGAGTAAATTATGCCTTTATTAAAAAAAAGCAAGTATTTACCTCAACAGTTGGCTTTGCTAGTTTAATACCTAAAGTTGAGCAACTTAGCCCTTTTGCTCTGTATGACTTAGCTAGTTTAACTAAGGTGTTAGGAACAACTAATGTTTTTTTGAAGCTGAAAGAAGAAGGAAAACTTAATTTTACAGAACCTCTTAAAGATTTTATTCCTGAATTTAAAGATGAACGTATTCGCCTTAGTGATTTGTTAACCCATACTAGTGGAATTCGGGGATGGATTCCTAATCGTGATGAATTAGCTGCACCTGATTTATTGAAGGCGATCATTGGGTTACCTGTTACTGATGAATTTAAAACAAAAATGCGATATGCCGATACTAATTTTATTTTATTGGGATTAGTTCTTGAGAAAATCTATGGGCTACCTGTGCAAGATATCATTATGCAGGAAATCATTTTACCTGCTAAATTGAAAGAGACAACTTTTCATCCTAAGGCAAGTGAGTGCGTTCCTACCGCTTTAACTGAAAAGGGAAAAATGTTACGAGGGATTGTACATGATCCTAAAGCTCGGGTATTAGGAAAAGATTGTGGGTCTGCCGGTTTATTTGCAAATCTGGAAGATTTAATAAAGATAACCCAGGCTTATTTAGGGCTACGTAATGACGTTTTACCTCTACAGCAAGATACCTTAGCTAATTTGTTTCAAGTTGAAACTCCTAAGAAAGTACATCCTCGTTCTTGGGGATGGGATTTACGGTTTGATCCTGTTGACCAACACCCATTGATTTACCACACTGGCTTTACTGGGACATTTATGTTAATTGATCGACTTAATCAAACAGCAATGATTGTTTTAACAAATAGAATCCATCCGAGCGGCCATAATCAGATTTTCCTTGCAATGAGGGAAAAGATTGTTGATACGTTTTTGAAAGAAAATGTCTATAAAAACTAAAAAGGACAATGTCACAATTGACATTGTCCTTTTTACATACCTGCTTTAATAATTTTCTTTTCACCCATTGTTTTACGAAGTGAAAGCATAGCAGTATAAGTGGCTAAAATATAAACTTTTTTGGTTGGTAATTTTGAAATTTCATCTAACAAAGCTTCATTATTGGTAGCAGTCGTCATTAAACCTGGATCAAAACCTGAAACTTCTAGCCTAAATCCCATATCATGCCAACGTTTTCCACCAACTATTACTTTTTTGATTTGGTCTTTGTTTAATCCTTCATAATCTGCATCCCAGATCCAAGATGTATCGATTCCGTCTGCGTGATTTGCATTCAAAAGAGTAACTAAAGAATAGCTATCTTTTTCAGTGTTTAGCATATGGAGAACTTCATCAAGTCCAACTGGATTTTTAACTAAGATTAGATCTATTTCTTTATCTGCATAATTAATCAATTCCTGTCGACCAAAAATTCGTTTGTTTTCAGCAAAACTTTGTGCAACTTCTTCTTCACTTAAATCAAATTCACGTGCTACAGAATAGGCAGCGAGAGCATTATAGATATTATAGGTACCCCCGATACCAATACTGTATTCTTTTTCACCCATTTTGAATTTTAAGCTATTTGGAGTTTGATCAATAATTTGATTTACACTATAGGTCAATCTTGGACGATGGTAGCCACAATTGGGGCAGAAATAGTCTCCTAAGTTTGCATAAATACGTTCATGATAATGCAAGATGTGATCGCACTTAGGACACAAAACGCCATCAGTATTTACGGGAGCCTTGAAGTCATTTTCAGGCTTGTCTTCTGGAAGTTTAAAACCATAGAATACTTTTTTATTAGGTAATTCCACGGATGAAAAAATACTTGCGTCTCCGTTAGCGATAATAGTTGCATCGGGAGCTAATTTAATTCCGTCGACAATCTTTTGATAGGTAGTATAAATTTCACCATATCTATCCATTTGATCACGGAAAATATTAGTTAAAACAAATACGCTGGGGTGAAGTAATTTGGTTACCATTTTTACATTTGCTTCATCTACTTCTAGTACAGCAATTTTCTTTTTTGCTCTTTTATTCTTGTGAGCTAAAAATGCTGTAACAATTCCTTGTTGCATATTTGATCCTGATGGATTGGTTAAAATATCACCATATTTCTTCTTTAATGCTTCCACGATTAAAGCAGTTGTCATTGTTTTACCATTAGTTCCAGTGACAATGATTGTTTCATAGCCTTTTGCTAATGAATTTAATACTTCAGAATCAATTTTCATGGCAAATTTCCCAGGAAAACTCGTCCCGCCCTTTAATACGTTATGAAGAAACCAGTAAGATGATTTACCAGCTGCCTTAGCGATGCCTGATTTTAAATTCATATTATTATCCCTCACTTTAAAACTAAATTTTACTATAGCATATAGAGAAAATGAAGACGACCTTTTTTATTTTTACCTGCACGATTTTTAAATTTACTTTATACTAATTAAGGCAATATTAGTGAAGTTACATAAACTTAACAATGGAGGAATTTTGCAGTGGCTCAGTTGTTTTTTCGCTATGGTGCAATGAGTAGTGGTAAGTCGATTGAAATACTAAAGGTTGCCCATAATTATGAGGCACAAGGACGAAAAATCGCTTTACTGACGAGTAATGTAGATGATAGAAGTGGAGTAGGAACAGTAGCTTCTAGAATCGGTTTACATCGTAAAGCTATGCCTATAAGTGAAGATTTAAATTTATTTAATTATGTTTCAGAATTAAATAAAAGTGATGTGGAGTCTGGCAATGGTAGGGTGGCTTGTGTTTTAATTGACGAGGCACAGTTTTTAAAAAGACATCACGTATTAGAATGTGCCAAAATTGTTGATGAATTAAAAATACCTGTAATGGCATTTGGCCTGAAAAATGATTTTCAAAATCATTTGTTTGAAGGTAGCGAAAATTTGTTAATTTTTGCGGATAAAGTAGAAGAAATGAAGACAATTTGTCACTACTGCGGCCATAAGGCTACAATGAATTTACGAATTAATTCTGGAAAACCTGTTTATGAGGGTGAACAAGTTCAAATTGGCGGAGATGAATCTTACTATCCCGTTTGTCGTTTTCACTATTTTCATCCCAATAAGCAAAGATAAAAGATAAGAGAATTAAGAAAGGATAATAATTATGGATAAAGTGATGGCCCAATTGGAAGGATTAGTTGCCCATTATGAAGAACTTCAAGAAATGATGGCTGATCCTGAAGTTATTAACGATACTAAGCGGTATATGGAAATCTCTAAAGAAGAAGCCGATATGCGTGAAGTAGTACAAAAATATCGTAAATATAAGTCCGATATTAAAGAGATTGATGATAATAAAGAAATTATTTCTAGTGAATCTGATAATGACTTAGTTGAGATGGCTAAGGAAGAAAATTCTGAATTAGAAAAAGAAGTTGCTGAATTAGAAGATGAGATCAAGATCTTAATGCTTCCGAAAGATCCTAACGATGACAAAGATATTATTATGGAAATTAGAGGAGCTGCTGGTGGGGATGAAGCATCATTATTTGCTGGCGATCTTCTTAGAATGTACGAAAAATATGCTGAAACTCAAGGTTGGAAAGTATCTTTAATTGATTCTGAGCCGACTGAAGTAGGCGGATATAAGCGCGTTGCCGTTATGATCACAGGTGATAAAGTTTACTCAAAATTAAAGTATGAAAACGGAGCTCACCGTGTACAACGTGTTCCAGTAACTGAATCTCAAGGTCGTGTTCATACTTCTACTGCGACTGTAGCAGTTATGCCCGAATATGAACAAGTAGATATCGACTTAGATCCAAAAGATATTCGTGTTGATGTTTACCGTTCAAGTGGTGCAGGTGGTCAGCACATTAACAAAACTTCTAGTGCTGTGCGTATGACTCACCTTCCAACTGGAATCGTTGTTGCTATGCAGGATCAAAGAAGTCAACAACAAAACCGTGAAAAAGCTATGCAAATTTTGAAATCACGTGTTTATGACTACTATGAAAGTCAAAATCGTGATCAATATGATGCTAAAAGAAAAGAATCTGTTGGTACAGGAGATCGTTCTGAAAGAATTAGAACTTATAACTATCCTCAAAACCGTGTAACTGATCACAGAATTGGTCTAACTTTAAACAAGCTTGATCGAATAATGAACGGCGAATTGGATGAAATTATTAATGCGCTAGTTCTTTATTACCAAACTCAGCAATTAGAAAAGATGGCTGAAGAAAATGCCTAAAAGTCTAAAAAAAATAAAAGAAACTGTGTTAAATGACAATTCTGAAATTCGTCCCGAGGATATTGATTACGTTCTGGGGGAAAGATTAGGCTATACACCTTCAGAATTTGAATTACACATTAATGATGAAGTAACCCCGGAACAAGAAAAACAAGCATTAAAAGATATGAAAAAATTGCGTAGAGGAGTTTCTCCGCAATATATTTTGGGATACGCTTGGTTTTATGGCTATAAAATTTTAGTTAATCGCGATGTTTTAATTCCTCGGTTTGAAACTGAAGAGTTAGTTAAATGGGCACTTGAAAATATTGAGTCTGGTAAAAAGATCCTTGATTTAGGAACTGGTTCTGGAGCTATTATGGTTGCCTTAGTAAAGCAGGCTCAGAAACAAGGAATTCAAGACTTGGATCTATACGCAAGTGATATTACAGATTCTGCTTTGCGTGAAAGCGAAGAAAATTTCTTAAAGTATGATATAGACGTTAAAACACGTAAGGCAAATGTATTAGTAGGCTTAGAAAAATTTGATATGATTATTTCTAATCCTCCTTACATTAAGAGCAGCGAAAAGAATTTAATGGATGAAAATGTTATAAAAAACGAGCCTGAGACTGCCTTATATGGTGGAGAAGATGGTCTAGATTTTTATCGTAAGTTTGCAAAGCAAGTTCAGTCACATTTAAATCCTCAAGGACAATTTTTCTTAGAGTTTGGTTTTAGTGAAAAAGAGCAATTAAAAGAATTGTTTGAAACTGAATTACCAGATTTTGAAATTGAATTTAGGGATGACTTAGCAGGTAAGCCAAGAATGGTTCATGGAAGGTGGAAAAAGTAATGGAAACGAAGATTTTCAATAAAGAACAAATTCCTGAAGCAGTTGCCCTGTTGAAAAAAGGAGAATTAGTAGCTTTTCCAACTGAAACCGTATATGGTCTTGGGGCATTAGCAACTAATGAAAAGGCTGTTAAGGGTGTATATGCAGCTAAAGGCCGCCCAAGTGATAATCCATTAATTGTAACTGTGTCTGATGAACAAATGATGGAAAAGTATGTTAATGAAGTACCAGAACGTGCTAAAAAGCTAATTAAGCACTTTTGGCCTGGTCCATTAACTATTATTCTTTTTGTCAAAGAAGGCACTTTACCAGATGCTGTAACTGGTGGTCTTCCAACCGCAGCATTTCGCTGTCCAAATGATGATATGACCCATGATTTAATTAGTGAACTGGGAAAGCCTATTGTTGGGCCTTCTGCTAATACTTCCACTAAGCCTAGTCCAACAACTGCGGAACATGTTTTTCATGATTTAAAGGGAAAAATAGCCGGGATTATTGATAATGGTCCAACCGAGATTGGTTTAGAATCAACAATTGTTGATTTGTCCGTTGAAAAGCCAACGGTACTTCGTCCTGGTGAAATTACTCCTGAAGAGATTTCAGCAGTTCTAGGAGAAGAAGTTTTGATGAATAGGGGAACTACGCAGACTAAGGGTGTGCCAAAGGCTCCTGGTATGAAATATCGTCATTACGCTCCTAGTGCCCCTGTTTTAATTGTTGATAAAGAAGAAGATTTTTCGAAAATCCAATGGGATGATGAGACTGGTGTAGCTGCTTTGGATGAAGTTCTTGAAAAGATCGATAGTCCTAATAAATATAGTTTAGGCAAGACCATTGATAAGGCAGCCCATAATTTGTTTGGTGCTTTAAGATATTTTGATGGCGAAGATAAGATTAAGCGCATTTATGTCCAAGGTTTTGACCATGGTGCAATTAGTGCTGCTTACATGAATCGTTTAAATAAAGCTGCCGCTGGTCATCATTTTCATTAAAAATAAAAAGGCATGTAGAAAAACATGCCTTTTTTCGTATGATTTAGGAAACATTTATCTAATAATTTGTTAAAATAATGGACGAAGTATTATTTTTAAAATAGGAGGCCATTATGGGTAAGTTTACCGTTTTGAATCATCCATTGATCCAACATAAGTTGACAATCATTCGTAAGAAAGATACAGGTACAAATGAATTTCGTCAAATTGTTGGTGAAATTGGTGGACTCATGGTTTATGAAATGACACGCGATTTGCCATTGAAGAATGTTGAGATTGAAACTCCAATTGGAAAGTCAACTCAAAAAGAATTAGCAGGTAAGAAATTGGTTATAGTACCAATTTTACGTGCTGGTCTTGGAATGGTTGATGGTGTTCTTCAAATGATCCCATCTGCAAAAGTAGGACATATTGGAATGTATCGTGATGAAGAAACTCTAAAGCCACATGAATATTTCTTCAAGATGCCACCAGATATTGAAGAACGTGAATGTATTATTGTTGATCCAATGCTTGCAACAGGTGGTTCAGCAAATATGGCTATTGAAGCATTAAAGAAGCGTGGCGCTAAGAATATTCGTTTAGCTGTTTTAGTAGCTGCTCCTGAAGGTGTAAAGGCTGTACAAGAAGCAAATCCAGATGTAGACATCTATGCAGCAGCAGAAGATGAAAAATTAATGGATAACGGTTACATCTACCCAGGTCTAGGGGATGCAGGAGATAGATTGTTCGGAACTAAGTAATTTTACTCAAAAATATTTTGAAATTGAAATTTTTGGGTGTTATCATTTTTAGTGTGTTTGAGGTATTCAGCACAAGAAGGGAGGTCACGAAGTGAATGAGAAATCTGTAGTCGTTAATGTATTCGGCTTAAATTTCAATGTAACTAACTGCTTAGGGGGAACGTTAGTCGCAATTGCGGTTTTCTTTCTTGTTTGGTATTTAGGACGTAATGTTTCTTTAAAGCCTAATAAAAAGCAAAATCTTTTGGAATATATGATTGATTTTACAAATGGGATTGTTAAGGATAACGTTGCTGACGTAGATGCACAAAAGCACCTATCTTTATATGCCTTTACCCTATTCATGTTCATTTTCTTTATGAACCAGTTAGGTTTGTTCTTTGAGTTTTCAATTAATGACCATATCCTTGTCAAATCACCAACTGCTAACCCATTGATTACTATGACCATGGCAATGATGACATTGCTCTTGTCTTATAACTTTGGTGTTCAGAGGTTTGGTGCTAAAGGTTATTTTGCAAATTATGCAAAACCAGTTGGATTTTTACTTCCAATCAATATTATTGAGGAATTTACTAATTTCTTGACGTTATCACTACGTCTTTACGGTAATATTTATGCCGGTGAAGTATTGTTAACTTTAATCGGTAATCGTTTTGCAAAGAGTGCGGGTTGGTTTACCGTCATCGCTTCGGTTCCACTAACTTTAATCTGGCAAGGCTTCTCTGTCTTTATTGGCTCTATCCAGGCATATGTATTCGTAACTTTGTCAATGGTATATATTGGTAAAAAGGTTACTGAAGAATAATTTTACGGAGGTTTTTCTATGAAATATTTAGCTGCCGCAATTGCCGCTGGTTTAGCTGCTTTGGCTGCTTCCTACGGTAACGGAAAAGTTATTTCAAAAACTATTGAAGGTATGGCAAGACAACCTGAATCTGCTAACAACCTTAGAGCAACTATGTTTATCGGTGTTGGTTTGATCGAAGCTGTTCCTATCTTAGCTATCGTTATTGGTTTCTTAATTCTCTTCCTGTAATTTGCGTTTTAAGAACAAGATCGTAATTACGAGAAAGAAGGGTTGAGACATGCAATTTATGTTTGCAGCCTTAAAATTAGAGTTAGGTGACACGCTTTACTATCTTTTGATCTTTGCAGCTTTGCTCCTATTAGTTAAGCACTTTGCTTGGGGCCCTGTAACAAAAATGATGGAAGAACGTCGTCAAAAGGTAATAAGTGACCTTGATCAAGCAGAAAGTGATCGAAAGAAAGCTGAATTGCTTGCTAATCAACGTGAAGCTGCCTTGAAAGACTCTAAACAAGAGGCAACACAAATTCTTTCTACTGCAAAAAGCAATGCGGAAAAGACTAAGAATAATATTATTAGTCAAGCTGATCAAGAAGCTGCCGCAATTAGAAAGAGAGCATCCGAAGATGCTGCCCAAGCAAAAACTGATGCTCTCAATGAAGCAAGAGATCAAGTAGCTGATATTTCTGTTGCTATTGCCGAAAAAGTAATTAGTAAGAATTTATCTGCTGCTGATCAGAAAGACTTGGTAGATCAATTTATCAAGGGGCTGAATGACTAATGGCTTTAAGTAGAGAAGAAATTGCTTCCAGATACAGTAAAGCTTTATTTGCTTATGCGCAGGATGCTAATAGCTTAGATGCAGTACATGAGGATATGAATGTATTGCTTCAAGTAGCTAAAGAAAATCCTGATATGCTGCGTTTGTTAAGCGATCCAATTATTCGAAAGAATCAAAAAGAGGAATTCTTATCAAGTTTTAGCGATAAGTTTTCAATTGAAACTAAGAATTTTTTGGATTTCTTATTAGAATATCGTAGATTTGAATCCTTAACTGCAATTATTGAGGCATTTAATACTCTTTATGATGAGTATAAAAATATTGCTTCTGGTATTGCAGTAAGTGCTATTAAGCTTAATGAAGATGAATTAAGTCGAATAAGCCAAGCCTATGCTAAGAAGTATGGCTTTAAAGAATTGATTCTGACAAATAAAGTGGATCCAAGTATCTTAGGAGGTATTATCCTCAAAGTCGGGGATCGTATTATTGATGGTTCTATAAGAACTCGATTGCAACAAATTCGTGAGCAATTAATTGAAAATAGATAAAAGAGGTGAAACCATTGAGCATTAAAGCGGAAGAAATTAGCGCTTTGATCAAGCAACAACTTGAGAAATATGATGATAAGCTCAACGTCAACGAAGTTGGTACTGTTACCTACGTCGGTGACGGTATCGCCCGTGCTCACGGTCTAAATAACGTATTATCAAGTGAATTATTACAATTTTCTAATGGTTCATACGGTATTGCGCAAAACCTAGAAGCTAATGATGTTGGTATCATCATCTTAGGTCGCTTTGACGATATTCGTGAAGGTGATCAAGTTAAGCGTACTGGTCGAATTATGGAAGTTCCTGTTGGCGATCAATTAATTGGTCGTGTTGTGAACCCATTAGGACAACCAGTAGATGGTTTAGGTGAGATTAAGACTGATAAGACTAGACCTATTGAAAGTAAAGCTCCTGGAGTTATGGATAGACAATCCGTTAACCAGCCTTTACAAACTGGTATTAAAGCTATCGATGCTTTAGTTCCAATTGGTCGTGGACAGCGTGAATTAATTATTGGTGACCGTAAGACAGGTAAGACTGCTCTTGCACTAGATACAATCATTAATCAAAAGGGCCAAGATGTTATTTGTATTTACGTTGCCATTGGTCAAAAGGAATCAACAGTTAAAAACTCTGTTGAAACTTTAAAACGATTTGGTGCTATGGACTACACTATTGTAGTAGAAGCTGGTCCTAGTGAACCAGCACCAATGCTTTATATCGCTCCATATGCAGGAACTGCAATGGGTGAAGAGTTTATGTACAATGGTAAGGATGTATTAATCGTATTTGATGACTTGAGTAAGCAAGCCGTTGCATACCGTGAAATTTCCTTACTTCTTCGTCGTCCACCTGGTCGTGAAGCTTATCCAGGTGATGTTTTCTACTTACACTCTCGTTTACTAGAACGTAGTGCTAAGTTGAATAAGAAACTTGGTGGCGGTTCAATGACTGCCTTACCATTTATTCAAACCCAAGCTGGGGATATTTCAGCTTATATTCCAACTAACGTTATTTCCATTACTGATGGACAGATTTTCTTGGAAGCTGATCTATTCTTTGCTGGTACCCGTCCTGCCATTAATGCCGGTGAATCAGTTTCCCGTGTTGGTGGTAGCGCACAAATCAAGGCTATGAAAAAGGTTGCAGGTACATTGCGTGTGGACTTGGCGTCATATAGAGAGCTTGAAAGTTTTACTCAATTTGGTAGTGATCTTGATCAAGCTACTCAAGCTAAGTTAAATCGTGGACGTCGTACTGTTGAAGTATTGAAGCAGCCACTACATAAGCCACTTCCTGTTGAAGATGAAGTATTGATTCTTTATGCTTTGACGCATGGCTTTTTGGATGCAATTCCTGTACCTGATATTCAACGTTATGAACTTGAATTATATGATTACTTTGCAAGTAACTATAACGACTTACTTGATGTAATCCGTACTACAGGAGATTTACCTGAGGAAGATAAGCTTAATGAAGCTTTAAAGAACTTCAACGAAGGTTTTTCAATTAGTAAGAAATAGAAGAGGAGGTTTTTTCATTGGCAGAATCTCTCCTTGAACTGAAAAAAAAGATTGCTTCAATTCAGAAAACAGGTCAAATAACTGAAGCTATGAGAATGGTTTCAGGTGTTAAATTGAATAGAACTGAAAAACTTGATCAAGAATATACTATTTACAACGATAAAGTTAGAGCAACCGTTTCTCATCTAATGAGTTCACAAATTGTGAATCAATTAGGTAAAGAGACAAATGAATATAGTGAATTTGGCGGTCAATCTAACATTGATTATAGTAGTTTCTTTGATTTAGGTACTTTAGTATCTTTAGTTCAACCTCGTAAAGAAATTAAATCGACTGGTTACTTAGTAATTAGTGGAGATAGAGGTTTAGTTGGTTCTTATAACAGTCAAGTTATTAAGAATATGATGAGTATCTTTAAAGATGCTGATGCCCAAAATAAAGATGTTAAAATTTTGGCAGTTGGTAGTGTTGCAGCACAATTTTTTAAGAAACAAAATCTTAATGTAGTGTATGAATATAGTGGTGTAAGCGATGTTCCAACTTATAATGAAGTTAGAGATATTGTTCAAACCGCTGTAAAGATGTACTTAAATGGCGTTTATGATGAACTTTTTGTTTGTTATACTCACCACGTAAATACTTTAACTTCTGCTTTTAGAGTAGAAAGCATGCTACCAATTTCTGACATTGATATTAATCATAAAGAAACAATGCCAAAAGACTACATTATTGAGCCAGATATTGATTCAGTATTGAAGACAGTTTTACCTCAATTTGCTAAATCAATGATCTTTGGAGCTATTTTGGATGCTAAAACTGCTGAGCATGCAAGTTCAATGACAGCTATGCAGAGTGCATCTCAAAATGCCGATGATGTTGTTTCTGGTTTGAAGACTAAATTGAATCGAGCAAGACAGGCACAAATTACTACCGAAATTACTGAAATTATCGGTGGTGCAAATGCCTTAGAATAAAATAGAAAAGGAGGTAGATGTTTTGAGTAAAGGCGAAATTGTCCAAGTTATTGGACCTGTCGTTGACGTGGAATTCCCACTAGATAAAGATTTGCCTGATATTAATAACGCCTTACATGTCACAAACAACAATGGTGATACTCTTGTTCTTGAAGTTACACTAGAACTTGGTGACGGTGTTTTAAGAACTATCTCAATGGAATCTACCGACGGTTTAAGACGTGGTATGGAAGTTGAAGACACAGGTGCTCCAATTTCTGTTCCTGTTGGTAAAGACACTTTAGGACGTGTCTTTAACGTATTAGGTGATCCAATTGATGGTGGTCCTGCTCTAGGTAAAGATGTAAAACGTGAAGGTATTCATAAAGAAGCACCTAAGTACGATGAATTAAGCACAAGTGAAGAAATTCTAGAAACTGGTATTAAAGTTATTGACTTACTTGAACCATATGTTCGTGGTGGTAAGGTTGGTCTATTCGGTGGTGCCGGTGTTGGTAAGACAACTATTATTCAGGAATTGATTCATAATATTGCCCAAGAACACGGTGGTATTTCTGTATTTACTGGTGTTGGGGAAAGAACACGTGAAGGTAACGACCTTTACTTTGAAATGAAGGCATCTGGCGTTTTATCTAAAACTGCCATGGTCTTTGGTCAGATGAATGAGCCACCTGGTGCCAGAATGCGTGTTGCATTAACTGGTTTAACTATTGCGGAATACTTCCGTGATGTTGAAGGTTTGGACGTATTATTATTTATTGATAATATTTTCCGTTTCACTCAGGCAGGTTCTGAAGTTTCTGCTTTACTTGGTCGTATGCCAAGTGCAGTTGGTTACCAACCAACTTTGGCAACTGAAATGGGTCAATTGCAAGAACGGATTACTTCTACTAAGAAGGGATCTATTACTTCAATTCAAGCCGTTTATGTGCCAGCTGATGACTATACTGACCCAGCTCCTGCAACTACATTCGCTCACCTAGATGCTACTACTAACCTAGAACGTCGTTTGGTTGAACAAGGTATTTACCCAGCTGTTGACCCACTTGAATCAACTTCTAGTGCCCTAGATCCAGAAATTGTTGGTGAAGAACACTACGAAGTAGCTGTTAAGGTTCAACATATTTTGCAACGTTACCAAGAATTGCAAGATATTATTTCTGTTTTAGGTATGGATGAATTATCAGATGATGAGAAGTTAATCGTTGAACGTGCAAGAAAGATTCAATTCTTCCTTTCACAAAACTTCTTTGTTGCTGAACAATTCACTGGTATTCCAGGTTCATATGTACCAATCAAGGAAACAATTAAGGGCTTCAAGATGATCATTGATGGTAAATTAGATGATCTTCCAGAAGATGCTTTCCGTAACGTTGGACCAATTGAGGATGTTATTAAGCAAGCTGAAAAGATGGGAGTTACTCCTAAAAATCCTGAAGCAAAAGCAATGCTAGAAGCAAAGTAGGGTGATGCGTTATGGCAGATCCAGAAAAAATTATAAAAGTTAGCGTTGTAACACCTGATGGTATTGTTTATTCGCACAATGCTACAATGGTAGCAATGCGCGCAATTGATGGAGATCGTGCAATTATGTATGATCACCTTCCAATTGTTACTCCTTTAGCTATTGGTGAAGTTCGGGTAAAAAGAACGCATGAAATGAATGATCGTGTTGATCATATTGCTGTTAATGGGGGCTACATTGAGTTTTCAAATAATGAAGCAACCATCATCGCTGACAGTGCTGAACGGGCTCGCAATATTGATGTTAAACGTGCACAATCAGCTAAGAAGCGTGCTGAACAACATATGCAAGAAGCTAAAGAGAAGCACGACGAAAGAGAAATGCTAGAAGCTGAAATTGCTTTACGTCGTGCGGTTAATAGATTACATGTACGTGAAAATTACGGTAAATAGAAATGAGAAAGACGAACGATGTGTTCGTCTTTTTTTATGGAGAAAATTATATGATGAGACAAGTAGGAGTTCATGCAATTGTCAGTCTAATCACATATTTAGTGACGATTGCATTTTCGTTCAGAGCAGTGAGAGGCCTGAGAGTGGACCAGTTATTTAAGAAGGGGCATACGTTTGAAATTCAAGTATTTTTACTATTTGTGTCGATTGCCTTGGGGTTTATAGTCGGACAATTTATTTTGGCATTAGTTGACCAATCATTGGCATTAAAAATGCTTTTTTAATGATTTTCATAAGAAATGCTTTAGAAAAGCACTTCTTTACACTTGTCCTTAAAGTAAAGCGGTATTTATGTTACAATTTTTAATGATTAAATACTGGAGGCACTAGCGTGGCAAGAGATATAGGAATTGATTTAGGAACTGCAAATGTTCTAATAAATGTATCCGGCAAAGGTATCGTTTTAAATGAACCTTCTGTTGTTGCTGTAGATACTGATAAAGATAAAGTTGTCGCAGTCGGTACTGAGGCATATAAAATGGTGGGACGTACGCCAGGTAATATTAGAGTAATTAGACCATTGAAAAATGGTGTGATTGCAGATTTTGATATTACGGAAGAAATGCTTAGCTACTTTATTGAAAAATTAAACGTAAAAGGTTTTATGTCTAAACCTAATATTCTAATCTGTGCTCCTACTGGAGTTACTTCAATTGAGCAAAAAGCTATTATTCAAGCTGCTGAAAAATCAGGTGGAGGTAGAGTATACCTAGACTTTGAACCTAAAGTAGCAGCTGTAGGAGCCGGCTTAGATATTTTTAGACCACAAGGAAATATGGTTATTGATATTGGTGGTGGTACGACTGATATTGCTGTCTTGTCAATGGGAGAAATCGTAACTTCCCGCTCACTTCGTTGGGCTGGGGATAAAATGAATCAGGCCATTGCCAGCTATATTAAACGTAGTAAGAATCTTTTAGTAGGACAACACACTGCTGAGCAAATTAAGATTCAACTTGGGACCGCTTTTGAAGCGGATCCAACTAAGACGATGACTGTTCGTGGTCGTGATATGGTTGACGGATTGCCAAAGCAAGTTACAATTAACGAGCTAGAAGTTCAAAAGGCTCTTGAAGATGGTTTAATGTCAATTGTGGCTGCAACTAAAGAAGTTTTGGAGCAAACTCCACCTGAATTGTCTGCTGACATTATCGATCGTGGTATTATGTTAACAGGTGGTGGAGCCTTACTAAAGAATATTGATAAATTAATTACTTATTATCTCCAAGTTCCAGTTTTAAAGGCTGATGAACCATTAGAAGCTGTTGCAAATGGAACAGGTGTGTTGCTTAAAAATATTGAAAATCATCAGAGACACTAATTATGAAGAGAGCAAGTTTTAATTTTTCATTAGTAAATAAACATTTAAAAAAATTGGGAAAGATTATTTTATACTTGTTTGCAACCATGCTCCTTGGAGCCTTTATTGGATGTGGTGTTGCAAGTGGCAATCCTTTTGCAATTTTCTTTCCTACAACATGGATTCATTTTTTTGAGTTTTTAAGTTAAAATGAATAAATTGTTAATTGGGTTGGTAAATGTTTATAAGAAATTTATTTCTCCAATTTTGCCACCAACATGTAGGTATTATCCTACTTGTTCAAGCTATATGATTGATGCTTTAAAAAAGCATGGAGCAATTTTAGGCTTAATAATGGGACTAGCGCGGATATTACGCTGTAATCCTTTTATTAAGGGAGGAGTAGATCCAGTACCGGATTATTTTACCCTGCGTCGTAATCCTCATCCTGAACGATATGAAGATGAAATTATTGCGCAGGCATTTCATTCGAATAAAAAGTAGGAGAATATATATGTCTAGAAAATTGGAAAGTATTGATATTGAAGTTAATGAAAGAAAAGGCACTTCAGCACCTACCTGGGAAGTTGTTATTCCTGGCAAACGTTCTATTGGAATTATTGAACAAGAAGAAGAACGCTACCATGTAGTATCTTCCAAAACAAATCACAGTCTCTATTCCAAGACTTTAGAAAGTGCTATTAATGAATTACTTTCATACTTTACTTTGCATGAGAAATAAACAAAGTAGGGATATACAATGACAAAAGTTGAAAATAAAGCAGATTGGTATGATCGCATCGCATGGGGTGTAGTAATTCCAGTCTTTTTATTAGCCGTCATCAGTCTATACGGTATTTGGGTCGCAACTGTGAATGATCCTAAAATGGGTAGTCCAGTAAAAGCAGTTATTACTCAAGCAGTTTGGTATCTGGTATCAATTGCACTGGTGATTTTCGTAATGCAATTTGATGCAGAACAACTTTTTAAAATTGCTCCAATTGCTTATGGGATTGGAATAATTTTATTAATTGCAGTTTTATTCTTGTATAACCGGCAAGTATTTGCCGATACCGGTGCGAAGAGTTGGTTTAAATTAGGACCATTAACTTTTCAACCCTCTGAAATTATGAAACCTGCCTTTATCTTAATGTTAGCGAGAGTAGTAGAGCGGCATAATGAACAGTATGCCCATACTTTTAAAACAGATTGGCTTTTGATTGGTAAAATATTTGCATGGTTAATTCCAGTTGCAGTTTTGTTAAAGCTACAAAATGACTTCGGTACCATGCTTGTGTTCTTTGCAATTGTTGGTGGGGTAATTTTAGTTTCAGGAATTACTTGGAAAATTATCATCCCAGTATATGGTGTTGTGTTTATTATTGGTGCAGCAGCAATCTTACTGGTTACTACCCCCGGTGGACAAGCATTTTTAGGAAGTGCATTTAACTTTAGGGCCTACCAGTTTCAAAGAATTAACTCTTGGTTGAATCCATCTCAAGATACTTCGTCAGGTGCTTATCAATTGTGGCAAAGTATGAAGGCGGTTGGATCAGGTCAAATCTGGGGACATGGTTTTGGTAAAGTTAGTGTTTATGTTCCTGTTAGAACTTCCGATATGGTTTTCTCAGTTATTGGAGAATCATTAGGTTTTGTAGGATGTTGTGCTTTGATTTTGATTTATTTCTATTTAATTTTTCAAATGGTCAAAATTACTTTTGAAACAAAAAATGCATTTTACTCTTATATTTCTACAGGAATTATCATGATGATTTTATTC
>NZ_CAJURR010000027.1 GCF_910589175.1 uncultured Lactobacillus sp. | reverse complement strand
GTACGTACGGTGCAATGAGAGGGGCAAACTAGAAAAGTTTCCTCTACTCTATTTAACTAAATTAGGTTTCCAGTCGTCTTCAAGTTTACCCATTTCTTTAAGTTTAGCTACAATTTGATTTAGGACTTCTTGACGATCTTCTTCACTTGCCATGAAATCAAGTTTATCACCATCAATAGTCATTTTTGGTGAATAGTCATACTTCTCATACCAAGGTTTGTAATAACGAAGCAGACGCTTGTAGTAATCTTCTAGAGTTGGATCGTAGCTTAATTGTTCATAGTTACGACCGCGTTTTTGAATTCTCTTGAGCATTGTATCGTATGAGACATCGATATGAACAAGGAGATCAGGATTCTTCTTAGGCATTCGATCTAGTTCACTCATCATATTGTGCAAGAGTTCATAGTAAGTGTCGACTTCTTCTGTAGTAGCACGCCCAATATCTGCATTCATTTGGAAGAAAAGAGCATCTTCGTAGATAGAACGGTCAAGTACATTATTATCATCAGTCAAGGCTGACTTAATACTCTGAAAACGAGTATTTAAGAAATAAACTTGCAGTAAAAAGGCATACTTTTTAGGATTTTCATAGAATAATGGCAAAACAGGATTGTCGTCTACACTTTCATAAAAGGGGTTAGTACCCAAATATTTAGATAAGATACCTGTTAGACTGGATTTTCCGGCTCCAATGGGCCCGCTTAATACAATAACTGTCATCACGTTCCTTCTATTCGTTAACTAGTTCAAATTACCTATATCAGTAAGTTTCTGATCGATTGTGCTGATAACTTTTTTTCGTGCATCTTCATTGGCAACAAAGTCGTATTTATCACCATCAATCATCATCTTAGGGGATGCATTATATTTTTCGTACCAAGGCTCGTAATATGATAAAAGGCGAGCATAGTAATCTTTTAAACTTGGATCGGTTGATAATTGTTCAAACTTACGACCACGTTTTTGAATTCGCTGAAGCATAGTATCAAGAGAAACATGAATATAAATTAAAAGATCTGGTTTCTTACTTGGATTACCAGGTGCTTGTTCCATCATATTCTCAAGTAAACTATCATAAATCTTGAATTCTGTAGGATCAGCAATACCACTATCAACATTCATTTTGAAAAATAGGGCATCTTCATAAATGGAACGATCAGACACGCTGTTATGATCGCGAATAGCTTGGTTAATTTGAGCCAAACGGTGGTTTAGAAGATAAGTATTTAAAAGAAAAGTATAGTGAGCCATATCTTTATAATAAAGTGGCAAAATTGGATTGTTATCTACACCCTCATAAAAGGCTTGAGTACCTAAATGTTCGGCAAGAAGACTGGTTAAACTGGATTTTCCGGCTCCAATGGGCCCGCTCAATACAATAACTGTCATCACGTTCTTTCTACAATATATAGTTTGCTTTAATAGTGTAATTCAATATCTGGTAGGTAGGCAAGCTATTTTTGAAAAAAGAGTTAGGTGAAAAAGTCAAGAGTAGATCTTAAAAAATGTAGATTAAAGGCAAAAGAATTCTATCCAATCAAATAAAAAACGAACTAATCTAAAAAGATTAATTCGCTTAAGTAAACGGTCTGATTAATGAGGATTAGTTTCTATATTTTGGATCAAGTTTTGCGGCAGCAACTTCATCACAAATAACTGTTACATCTGGGTGATCTTGTAAGATAGATGCTGGCACTTCTTCAGTAACAGGGCCTTCAACTAAGGCTTTAACTGCATCTTGTTTTGATTCGCCAAATGCAAGTAAAACAATCTTCTTACTTTGCATAATGGATTTAATTCCCATACAAATGGCTTGACGAGGAACTTCATCTTCGTTATCAAAGAAACGTGAATTGGCCTTAATGGTGCTCTCAGTTAATTGAACTTTATGAGTTAAACTGCCAAATGGAGTACCTGGTTCGTTAAAGGCAATATGGCCATTTCTACCGATACCGAGGATTTGGATATCAATAGGATTAGCAGCAATAATGTCGTTATAACGATCAACTTCTTCATCGATATTCTTTGCCATTCCGTTTGGAATATAAGAATGCTTAAATGGCTTCTTATCAAATAAGTGCTTTTGCATGAAGTAGTGATAACTTTGATCATTATCTGGATTTAAGCCATAGTATTCGTCTAAGTTAATACTAGTCATATCAGAGAAGTCTAAGTCGCTGTCGCACATATCGTCATATAGCGGAATTGGAGAAGAGCCAGTAGCTAAACCTAAAACTTTATCGCCATCTTCCATTCCCTTTTTAATAATTTCAAATGCCTTAGTGCCGCCTTCAATATTATCTTTAGTTACGATGATTTTCATAATATATACCTCCTCATTTATTGGTCTAGTCCATTATAAAATATAAAATTGGTCTAGTCAACTTAAACCGCTAACATTTTTAATTTTATTTTTTTCTGCGGTAAAATTTAGGTGAGGTGAGAAGAGATGGAGAAGAGTTTTCAGGAAAGTAATTTATCAGGTTTAGGTATGGGAACCTGGGGAATCGGCGAAGACGCTTCAAAGAAAAAAGATGAACTTGCTGCCCTTCGCTATGGCTTAGATCATGGAATTAAAGTAATCGATACTGCGGAAATGTATGGTGAAGGAAAAAGTGAAAAACTAGTTGGCGAGGCAATTAAAGGATATGACCGAAGTAAAATCTTTTTAATTTCGAAATTTTATCCATATCATGCTTCTCCAGAATTAGAACGGCAAAGTTTAGAAAAAAGCTTAAAAAGGCTAGGAACCGATTATTTAGATTTATATTTACTCCACTGGCGGGGAGATAAGCGTTTATCTGAAACGGTTCGGGGACTTAAAGAATTACAAAAAGAAGGACTAATTCGTCATTGGGGTGTGTCAAATTTTGATGTGGCTGATTTAGAAGAACTATTTAGCGTTCCTGGCGGAAAAGACTGTTTTGCTAATGAAGATCTATATAATCTCTCTGAGTGAGGGGTAGAGTACGACGTCTTACCTTGGCAAGAAAAGCACGGCGTTGGCTTTATCGGATATTCTCCATTTAATTCAGGTAAGGGTGATTCAATCAGAATTACTAATAATCTTAAGATTGTTGCTCGCGCTCACCATGTAACGCCGCATCAAGTGATGCTCGCTTGGACTTTGAGAAATGGCAATATTTTATCTATTCCAAAAGCAGGCAATGTTAAGCATATGAAAGAAAATATTGCTGCTACGGATATTAAGCTAACACCCGATGAAATAAAACTAATTGATAATGACTTTCCGCAGCCAACTGAAAAAATGCCGCTTGCGATGATATAAGGGTGAAATGAAAGAAAATTATTTAAAAGTAACTAAAAAAGCTCTACCTTTACGCAGGTAGAGCTTTTTACGTATTACAAATGTTTTACCTATATGCAGTATAAGCAAAGTAAGCTGCTTGGATAAGAGCTAAAACGGAAATTCCTAATCGAATAACTTTAACGGAAATGTGCCGCATGATTCGAGGACCGAAATAACTCCCAATTAAGGCACCAATAGCCAATGGAATGGCGGAATTCCAATAAATTTTTGCAGTAAACATATAAATTATCAAAGCAACTAAGTTTGAAAGAGCACCAATAATGTTCTTCATCGCGTTAACAGTTAAAAAGTTATCATCACTGATGGCATTCAAGATAACGAGCATCAAAACACCACTTGCTGCTCCGAAATATCCTGCATAGATACCAGTAATCACTAAGCAAAGTAAAGATATAATCTGAAGAAGTCGATTATTACCATCTTTTTCCAGATGAATTTCCCCACTGAATAAGATCATTAGACCAGAAAAAGCGATACAAAACGGAACAATTTTTTCGAATATTTTCCCAGGAAATTGTATTAAAAGCATACATCCTAAAGCTGATCCAACAATTGTAAAGATTGAATAGAAACTTACTTCTTTCCAATGCCCTTTTAATTCTTTTAGGGATGATGCAGTTGAACCAACTCCAGTGCAAATTAAAGCAGCATCATTGGTCGTATTAGCATATATGGGTGGAATGCCTACAGATAAAAGTATTGGGTAAGTAGCCAGCGAAGCCATGCTAGCGATTGTTGATAGGAGACCTCCTAAGATACCACCCAAAATTAAATAAATGAATAAGAAAAAAGGGCTCATAAATTCACCTCTCCTTGTAGATTTAAACATTACGATGGTAGGTATTATAAGCCCCTTACGTTTAGTTAGCAAGTAGGAGTAATCTTGAAGGGTAATATCTTTAAGATTAGTAAATAAGCATTTTTAATAAATGTAACAATATTTTATTTTTACATAAAACTATAGATTAAATATATTTGGTTTATTAAGGATAAATTATTGACATAAATACTAATAGGATCTAATATTTTAGATGTAGAAAGCGATTACATTAATTACTGTGATAAATTTTTACATATTTAAATGAAACATTTTTACATTTATATAAGGAGATTCATCATGTCAAAGGATAAGTATCAAATTCTAAGCGATGAAATCTACCAAGAAATTGGTGGTATAAATAATGTTGAATCATTGATCCATTGTATGACAAGACTCAGAATTAAAATCAGAGATATGTCTAAAGTAAATATGGAGAAATTGAAAAAGATAAATGGTGTATTAGGGGTAGTTGAAGCTGATACACTGGAAATTGTTTTAGGACCAGGCGTTAATACTAAGGTTGCCACGATAATGAATAATGAGGCTGGCGTAAAGGAAGGAGAAACTTTTCCTGAAACAAATTCATATCAATCTAATAAAAGTGAAGTTGAAAAGAAAGCTGCTGAAGTTCATGCAGCTCATAAAGCTTCTCTAAAAAATACTTGGTGGCGTTCAGCTCTTCAACATATTTCGGCAATTTTTGTACCATTAATACCTGCATTTGTAGGTGCCGGACTAATTTCCGGTGTTGCGGGAATTCTGAGAAACTTGTTAACTGCTAAAGTATTGCCGATGTCCTGGAATCTTGGCGTAACAGTATTAGCAATGATTTCTAGTGCCTTATTTGCATATTTGAATATTTATGTAGGTATTAATACAGCAAAAGAATTTGGTGCTACTCCAGGCTTGGGTGGTATCATTGGTGGTATTGTTTACTTACCTGGGATTGTTGCTCCAGTAACCATTCCTAATATTTTTGATGGAAAACCTCTAGCTGCTGGTCAGGGTGGTATTATCGGTGTCCTATTAGGCGTTTGGCTATTATCTTATGTTGAAAAATTTTTCCATAAGCATATTGCTGACTCTGTAGATATTATTTTTACACCATTTTTAACAATACTAATAATGGGATTATTTACAATTTTTGTAATTATGCCCTTGGCAGGATGGTTTTCTAATTCTCTTGTAGGTGGAATTAATTGGGTGCTAAAAGTTGGTGGACCAATCTCAGGATTTATTTTAGGATTATTCTTCCTTCCTATGGTAATGCTAGGTTTACATCAAATTTTAACCCCTATCCATCTAGAAATGATTCAAAAACTTGGATTTACTCCTCTTCTCCCTATCTTAGCTATGGCCGGAGGTGGTCAAGTAGGAGCTGCAATTGCTTTATGGGTAAAGTGTCGTAAAAATAAACAATTAGTAAATATGAGTAAAGGTGCCTTACCAGTTGGTATCTTAGGCGTCGGAGAGCCATTAATCTATGGTGTTACATTACCATTAGGACGTCCATTTATTACTGCTTGTGTTGGTGGTGGTATTGGTGGTGCTGTAGTTGCTGCTTTTGGTCAAGTTGGCTCAATAGCTATCGGGCCTTCAGGTGTAGCCTTGATTCCATTAATTGCTCATAACATGTGGTGGGCTTATGTATTAGGTTTGTTAGCTTCTTATGTTGGTGGTTTTATTGCTACTTACTTCTGGGGTGTTCCTAAAGAAGCTATGCTTCCTGCAGATGAGGCTGATGCTGAAGTTAAAGAACGAAGAGAAGCTGAGGAGCAAGCCTATAATTTGAATATGTCCGCTTCAGATGAAAATGAGAGAAAAGATAGCCTTAAATTAACAACACAAGAAATTGTTGCTCCAGTAGATGGACAAATTGAAGAATTAGATGAAGTTGAAGACCAAGTATTTTCACAAAAAATGCTTGGAGAAGGATTTGCTATTATTCCAAAAGATGGGAAAATTGTTGCTCCTGTTGATGGAAAAGTAGTTAGTGTAATGTCTACAAAACATGCCTTAACTTTAAAATCAACTAAAGGAAATTTGGAGATCTTATTGCATATGGGTTTGGATACTGTAGAACTAAAGGGCCGTCCTTTTGATATCAAAGTAAAAGAAAATGACATAGTAAAAGCCGGACAACCTGTTGCACAAATGGATATTGGAAAAATAAAAGAAGCTGGAAAGGATCCAATCGTAATTATGACTATTACTAACATGGATGATGTTTCTAATTTTAAGCTAATTGCTACAGGTACCGTTAAGGCCGATATGCCCGTATTAAAGATAACTAGTAAGTGAGGATAAAAATGAATATTAAAGATTTAACAACGGAACAACGAAATCCAAAGTCTCTACACATTGATAGCGCCACTCCTCTTGAAATAGTTAAAATAATAAACCAAGAAGATAAAAAAATCGCAGATGCAGTTGGTACTCAAGATAAAGAAATTGCCAAAGCCATTGAATATGCATCAAAAAGATATAGAGAGGGTGGGAGATTAATTTATGTTGGAGCAGGAACTAGCGGAAGATTAGGAATATTAGATGCAGTTGAATTAGTTCCCACTTATAGAATCAATCCTGAAAGAGCGATTGGATTAATTGCCGGTGGCCAAAGTGCTATGTTCCGCGCTGTAGAAGGTGCCGAGGACGATCCACAACTAGGAGAGAAAGATTTAAAGGACCTTAAATTAAATGAGAAAGATATTGTAATTGGGCTTGCAGCTAGTGGACGTACACCTTATGTAATAGGATGTTTGAAATATGCAAATCAGGTAAAAGCTCTTACTATTTCAATAGCATGTGTAAAAAAATCAGAAATTGGAAAATATGCTGATATAGCAATTGAAGCTGTAGTAGGTCCGGAAGTAATAACTGGGTCAACAAGAATGAAGGCTGGTACAGCTCAAAAAATGATTCTGAATATGATATCAACAGGCGTTATGATCAAACAAGGTAAGGTTTATGAAAACGTAATGGTAGATGTTATGCCAACAAATTCTAAGCTAGTAGATCGAGCATGTAGAATTATAGAAGTTGCGACAGGTGTTTCAGAGTCAGTAGCAAGCGATACATTAGAAAAAGCAGATATGAACGTTGCATTTGCTATTACTATGTTGAAAACAGGTGTTGATAAAGAAAAAGCAATGGATATTTTGAAAGAATGTAACGGTAATATTAGTTCGGTAGTTAATAATTATTAAAGAAGGAGGTCAAAAAGTAATATGCTTTTTGGCCTTCTTTTGGAAAGAGTGAATAAATGTTAGGCTTTTCTGTATATTTAAATAAAAAAATTGATGCTGAGACTCGAGAATATATTAGGAAAATGAAGGATAATGGCTTTGAAGGAATCTTTACGTCGATTCATATTCCCGAAGAAGATATAACTAGTTATAAACAAAATCTACAAGAATTAGGAAAAATAGCAAAAGAACAGAATCTTAGTGTAATGGTTGATATTGATCAAAGTAGTTTGAAAAAATTAAAAATATCAATGGATACAATCCCTAACTTGAAGAAAGCCGGTATAACTGGTTTGCGAATAGATGATAAATTGCCAATTAAAAAAATTGCTGAGTTGTCTAACTTAATAGAAATTGGGATAAATGCTAGTACTTTTAGTGAAGAAGAGTTAAAAGAATTGCTTTTGTTAAATGTAAAAAGAGAAAACGTGCAAGCATGGTTCAATTTTTACCCTTCTCCTGATACAGGAATTAGTCAGCAGTTTTTAGAGCAGCAAGTTCGTATGTTTAAAAAATATGGCTTTACTACTCAGGCATTTTTTGCTGGGGATGAAAATTTAAGAGGTCCTTTATACGAGGGACTGCCAACTCTTGAAAAGCAGCGGTATTATAGTCCGTTAGCTAGTATTTTAGAATTACAAAATATGGGAGTAGATTTAGTTTATGTCGGGGATGGGGGAATTAGTGAAGATTCGTTAAAGCAAATAGATACTTATAAAAATAAAAAACAAATATTACTTCATACAAAAAAATGCGAAAATGGAGATAAAGATTTATATGATTATGTATTAGGAAAACATAATCAGCGGCCTGATCCAGCTGAATATGTAGTGAGATGTGAAGATTCGAGATTACATCCGGTACCGGTAATTAAGAAAAATAATACTGGTAAAAGATATATTGGAGATATTACAATCAATAATGATAGGTACCAACGGTATATGGGAGAAATTCAAATACTTAAGGTAAATTTACCAGCTAGTGAAAAAGTAAATATAGTAGGAAAAATTATAGAAAAAGATATACCTTTGATTAATTTGATAAAGCCTAGCCAGGAATTTATCTTACTTCGTACCATGAAGGAGTAAAAATGGCAGATATTTTAAATATCATTCATTCTAAGAAGGCTCAGATGCCAAAAAAAGAACAATTTTTAGCAGAGTACATAAGTAATAACATTAAAACAGTTATAAAGTCTTCTATTCAAAAATTATCTAAAGATACTGGTATTAGTACAGCAACGATTGTTCGATTCTGCCAAGAAATTGGGGTTGATGGATTTAGTGAATTAAAATTAGAACTAGCTGCACTACAGTTACCCAAAGAACCTGCTGAATATGATGAAATAGATATTGGAGAAGATGTTTCATCAATAAAGGATAAAATGGCCACAAGGTTTAAGTCAGTGATAGACATAACTAAAAGTGGAATCGATGAAAAAACAATTTCTAAACTAGTAAAAGAAATTAATCAGGCTTCACGGATTTTAGCATATGGTGTTGGAGCATCCGGTCTAGTAGCTAATGACCTATACCAGAAATTTCTTCGTTTAGGAAAAGCTATCACCTATACTACTGATTTTCATATTGCAGCTACAGAAATTGGAAACTTTACCCCTAATGATATTTTAATCTTAATCAGTAATCAGGGAATGACGACTGAAATTAGTGATCTTTTAGAAGTGGGGAAATCAGTTGGTATAAAAACTGTGTTACTAACAGCACAGCCTAGAACTGCAATAGCTAAAAAAGCTGATCTTGTATTACTTACCCAAGATATTGGGGAGCCCAAAATTAGGTCTGGTGCTACTACATCGATGATAAGTCAACTCTTTGTAGTAGATGTTTTAGTATTTGCCTATATTTCACGGTGTTCAGATAAGGTGTTTGAAAACTTAAAACGCTCTAATAAGACGACTTTAATTCATAAAAATAAAAAGAGAGGTAAATAACTACCTCTCTTTTTTCAATCTATTAATCTGTATCAACCTTAATCTTCCCGTCAATGATTTTTTGCTTAGCTTTTTGAACTTTAATCCAGGTATGATAGGATAAATTCCCTTGAACTAAAGAAATACCTTTGTTTTTAAGACCATACTTCAGAGTTTTACCACCTGGGAATTTCCCACTAGCAGTTTGGGTAGCAATATCTTCAACAGCAAGATCGGCACTTTTGATAACTGAAGTAAGAGTGAAATTAGATGGTTGTCCGCCTTTTGCAAGGTAGTCGCCCAATTTTGATTGATCTTCATCAGATCCTATAACCCATACTTTTTGCCCTACAGGTCGAGCTTGATTGATTTCCTGAGCTGCTTTGAATACACCTTGTCCACTTTTACCTGCTGCTTGAAAAATGATGTCAGCTTTTTTATTGTACATTTCCTGGGCAATATCGTGTGCTTTATTAGCATCCGAAAAGTTTCCAACTGTCTGGCTTACTACTTTAATATGTTTATGAAGTTTACGATTTGTTGTTCTTACGCCTTGAATAAAACCTGCTTTGAATGAGGCCATTTCTTTACTATTTTGACCTAAGACTAAACCAACTATTTGACTTTTAGTCGTGTAAGCAGCTGCTACACCAGCTAAATATGCTCCTTCTTGATTCTTAAAGGAGATACCGGTTAAATTTTTTAGTTTTGGAGTATGGGCATCAATAACAACAAAATTTTTTTTCGGATTATTTTTAGCTGCTTTAATAATATTTGGCTTAAGAGTATAGCCAACACCAATAATAGTTGAGAAATTTTTATCTAACGCTTCATTGATAGTGGTTTGATAGTTTTTCGGATCTTTAGGTACAAAATAGTTATAGCCTTTGTTTCCTTCTGGAAGATCATTTTTAGTACCATAATCTTTTAAACCATTCCAGACAGATTGATTTAAAGAATTATCTTTAATGCCGTTAATGTCAGATATCAGAGCGATATGATTGTCTGTCTTTTTATTTATTGTTTCCTCATGATTAGGCTTGCTACAAGCACTTGCTATTAAAAAGATAGCACTTGTGATCAATAATAGATTAAATTTTTTATTTAGTTTCATTTGAAAACCTCGATTAAAAATCTATTCTAATTTTAAACGAGAAAAAGACCATCCTACAAGTCAAAGTAGGGTGGTCTTTTAAAAATATTAAATTTATTTTTCAGCCTTTTTAGCTTCAGCTTCGTATTCACGAACAATATTGAAGTTAGAATCTTTAGAATCTACATAACCATAGTGTTGGTAAATATTTTCAAGGATCTTCTTACCCTTCTTGGTCTTAGCAATATCCTTAAAGGCAGTAGCAAGTTTCTTTCTAAAGGACTTAGACATGCCGCTTCTAACAGCAACAGTATCGTTTGGAATGTATTTAGTAAAGTAAATTGGAACAACATCCTTCATTACAGCAGGTGCATCTTTAGCAGCAAGAGGACGAGCGTCAGAGAAGACAAAGGCAGCATCGGCATCACCGTTATAAACTGATAAAACAGCTTGATCGTGGCCCTTAACTTGAACTAATTTACAATCTTTTGGTACATTTAAACCTTTCTTGTGAAGTTCCGCAATTGGAAGAACGTAACCAGAAGTAGAGGTTGGATCTTGAACGGCAATTGTCTTACCTTTTAGATCTTTCCAAGATTTGATCTTAGAGCCCTTTTTAACTACGATCATTGAACGGTAGCTATCCATTAATTTGTGATTTTGCTTACCGCTTGGTTCGTCATAGCCATAGCGTTGTGCTTGGAGCAAAACGTCAGCAACACCACGTTTGTGGGCTAAGACATAAGCATCAGGTGGTAAGAAACCGACATCAACTTTCTTTGATGCCATTGCTTCAACTAAAGCTGAGTTATCAGTTGAAACAGTTACATGAACAGGCATATGCAATTGCTTTTCAAGCAAGCCTTGTAATGGCTTAGCTTTAGCTTCAAGTTTAGAAGCTTGGACACTAGGAACAAACTGAACGTTTAATTCTTTAGGAGTATAGCCATCACTTGTTTTAGAAGCAGACTTATTGTTGGAACATGCAGCAGTTGATGCAGCAAGTAAAACCATAGCAGCGCCGATTAAAAATTTCTTTATCTTCATTTTTTCCTCCAGAAACTATTTAATGAAGTTGACGATATAAAGATAGCAAACTATGAGCGTGAATTCAATAGAAAACATGTATATTTTTGTAATATATAAAAAATATTGTTCGTGTTTTATTAAATAAAACTAGTAAAATCAATAATTTTGCATACTGAAAGTACGAATTTAAAAACAATAAAAAATCCAGATGATTAACATCTGGATCAAAAGGTTATTTAATTCTAAGATTTAACATCAAACCGATAAAGAAACCTACGGCTTCGGTCACAAATAAAACTTGGGTATTTTGAACTACTTTAGGGAAAGATTTTGGCTTAGTTTGTATTTTCCAAAGAAAGCGCATGTTTTTGTAGATTGTTGGAATACAAATCAAAATTAAAGCGACGCTCCAAGGAAGGACTCCAACCCAAATTGCCCAACCTGTTAAAAAGAATCCAAGTAAGTAGTTAAATACGAATAAGTAAAGTCCACCCTTAATTCCAATATAAGAAACTAAAGTATGTCTTCCATTTGCGATATCTGCATCATGATCACACAGATTATTTCCAAGCATTAAAGTGAAGTTACAAATTTCAGGAATGCCGGCAGCAAGGATAATTGGCCAAACAAAATTCCAGTTAAATGGTACATGGGGATACACATTAATGTAGACCATAATTAGAAAAATTCCAAATCCCATTGCAAAACAAGCAGCTATTTCTCCAAAAGGTCCGGCAGAAATTGTATGAGATCCTGTTGAATAGGAAATAGCGATTGCGTAACAAATAATTCCTAGAATCCAAATATATAAATTAGTTTGAAAACCAATCATAAAAGCACACGTAGCTGAAATGATAAATAGGATCCAAATAAGAACTAAAACATGTTTGGGGTTAAGATGGTACTTCCCAATCGGATTCTTTTTATGATCGCCAGTTTTAGCAGCTTTTTCACGTTTATAATCCCAATAACCATCATTCACATTCATGAAAATTTGTAGAACAATTGTGGCAATACACATTTCAATTGTTGGAAAAATTCTAAACAACTGAAAATTATATTCTGTGTACATGATTCCTAATAGGACAGGAATTATGGAGTTAAATAGGGTACGTGGTTCAACTAATTCATAGTAGCCTTGCTTTGCTTCAGCAGACATAATAAACTTCTTTCTATTTTTAAATTAGTCCTTGATCCATTAAATAAAGTTGATGAAAATGCTCATTGTGTTCAAATAGTTCGTAAGGATTGCCCTGCATGGTCACTTTTCCATCTTTAAAGAAGAGAACTTCGTTCATATATTTTACACCTTGTAAGTGGTGAGTTACCCAAACTACTGTCTTATTTTTTAAAACTTCAAACACTAAATTTAAAAGTTTTTGTTCTGTGAGCGGATCTAGACCCACTGTTGGCTCGTCTAATAGGACAATTGGAGTATCTTGTAAAAGTACACGTGCTAATGCTAAACGTTCTTTTTGACCACCAGAAAAACGTGCGCCAGCTTCTGCGACTTCTGTATTCAGTTTTTTAGGGAGGGAATTAATGAAATCAGCTAGCTGTACTTTTTCTAAAATTTCCATCATTTGGTCAGCAGTGGCATCTGGATTAGCCATTTTAAGATTTTCATAGATAGTAGTATTGAATAAAAATGGCTCCTGGTTCAGCACAGAGAATAATTTTGACCGCTCTTTTTGTAAGGACAAAACATTAATCTTATCCAAGGTGACGGTTCCTGTATTTGGCTTTAAATCTCCAAGAATTAATTGTAAGATAGTGCTTTTTCCTGCTCCAGATGGTCCAATTAAAGCAGCTTTTTGACCTCTTTTTAAAGTAAGAGAGAAATTTTGAATAATTGGATAATCTTCTCCAGGATAAGTGAATGAAATATCAGTAGCCTTTAAAGTTCCGGCAAAAACTGGGTCAAGATATTCTTGATGAGGTAAATGGTTTTCAGGTACTGTTAATTCATTTAAATGCTTTACTGAATCGCTATAGGTGTGCCATTCCTCAATACCTTGTCCAACGGGAATAAAAGCATCAGATAAGGGGAACAAGGCTAAAACAATAGCACCAACGTAATTTGCTGCTTCTTGATTATAGGTGAGGTTCTTGTTAGTGAAATAAAGAATAGCAACAGCCATTAAACCAAAAATAAATTCAAGAACAAAATCACGTGCCCAATCAAACTTGCCAGATTTTTTTTCATGCTTCCCTAAAGACTTTAAAGTGGTTTTAGTTTGATTGAAAAATGCATCCTTGCGACCAGAAATTTTCCAGTCGCCAGCTCCTAAAACTTGGTCAGTAAATTCTGTATAAAGTTGTGCTTTTTCTTTTTTTTCCTTGCTACGTACACTAGCTTGTTTTAGAAGTGAGAAGAAAGGAACTAGAATAAGTTCCATAATCAATAAAATTGCGATAATACCCGCTAATGGCCATGAGAATAAGCCAAGCAAAATTACAACAATAAATCCTACTAGGTAACTTAGAATGGCTGGAAAGATGGTTCTCAAATAAAGATTTTGTAAGTGTCCAATATCATCAGTTAGGAGAGAAAGAATACTTCCTGTTTGAAAGGCTGATCCGACTGCCGAAGTATTTTTTTCAGCAATATAAAAGAGTTGTCTTCTTAAAGAACTTGTGACACGTAAAATCCAATTATGAGAGACTAAGCGCTCTAAATATCTAAATAATGGTCGTCCAATTCCGACGGCACGCATTAAGACGATTGGAACATAAATCATTAAGATGTTTTCTGGACGTGTCGCCGCTTTGTCAATTGTATAGCCTGCATAAAACATAAGTGCACCACCACAAAAGAACATAACGATGCCAAGAAAAATCGCTAAGAGAAAATTCCATTTATATTTTGCGAGGTAAGGTTTAACCCAATGTTCATGTTTCCAAGAAAATTTTTTGTTCATCATAGTAGGTCTTCTTTCAATGGCTGAGTAAGTTTTTTGAATAAAGTTCCGTTTTTAGCTAAGTCACTAGGAGTTCCTTGTTCTACAATTTCTCCATTTTCAATGACTAGGCACCAATCCATGTCATTTAGCCAGTGCAAGCGATGCGTGGTAAAGAAGACTAAATGATTTTCCATTAATTTTTTCATCGGTTCCTTTAATTCGTACTCAGTTTCAATATCCAGGTGAGCAGTTGGTTCATCGAAAAATAATATCTTTCGATCTTTTGCTAAGAAAGCACGGGCTAATGCAATGCGTTGTTTTTGTCCGCCAGAAATACCGCGCCCATTTTCACCAATTCTAGTATTTAAACCATCTTTTAAACTAGCAACAAAATTATTCAAATCAGTTGCTTTTAGTGCGGCATCAATTTCTTTTTGACTAGCATTTGGATTATAAAAAGTTAGATTTTCTTTAATGCTAGTGGCAAACATGAAAGGATCTTGCGGAATATAGGTAATTTGATTTTGCCAATTCTTTTGATTTAATTGCGAAATATTTTGTCCATTAACCGTAAAGTTATTATCTTTAAGGTGCGGTGTAAGAAAGCCAGCTAATATTCTCATTAATGTTGTTTTTCCAGCACCTGTTGGACCAATAATTCCAACTTTTTGAAAGCCGGTAAGATTTAGGTTAACATTCCGTAACTCGTCGGCTGTATGAGTATTGTCTGTATTTGTTTTTTCTTTTTTTACTACGCCACTCATTTTTGCATTTTTATTAACACTAAAATGATCTTGATCAATATGGCTATAGTTAAAAGAAACATTATTAGCAGTAAAAGTGCTATTTTTGTTCCACGTGAAACTAGATAATTGGTTTTCCTGAGGAGTAGTAGGAAAAGCCAGAATATCAAAAATTTGTCCTAAGGCATTTTTACCATTTAAAGTTGCATGGAAATCATTACCAAAATCACGAATTGGTAAAAAGTATTCCGGTGATAAGATTAAAATCACTAATGAAGGATAAAGAAGAAGATTTCCGTTAATTAATCCGATTCCAAGAAACATGGCAATCATTGCAATGGATAATGTGGTAAAGAAATCTAGCGTAAAGGTGGAGAGGATTGCTACTCTTAAGACACCCATTGTCTTTTTACGGTAGTTTTCACTATTTTTATAAACAATATTTCCGTATTTTTTAGCAAGACCCAAAACTTTTAAGGTACTTAAACCCCGTAAAGCATCGACAAAGTGGTTTTGCAATTTAATGTATCCAGCATATTGTTTACTGGCCTTACTTTGAGCAGCAGTCCCCAAAATAATCATAAATAAGATCAGTAAAGGAAAAACTAAGAGTAAAATCCAGCCAGAGAGGGAATTTAGAGTAAAGATATAAATTAAAATTACCCATGGAACAATTGCGAGGGCAATTAATTTTGGAAAAATTAGCGACAGATAATTGGAAATTTCGTCCATTCCATCTAAAAGAGTAGAGACTAAGTTTCCCGTTCCAATTCTGGAGACTAATGCAATTCCACCATCATAGGTTTTATTAAGTAATTGCTGACGTAAAAGAGCAGTTGTCTGATTTGCATAACGATTCATATACCATTTTTGAAACCAGTTAATTCCCTGTCTTAATAAATAGAAGATCAAAAAAGTTAAAACATCTTCTGCAATATTAGCAAAAGACTGTTGTTTCCAGGAGCCGACAATTGCTCGAGCAAGGAAAATACCTTGGCCTAAAATAGCAAATGCTTGCAAGAACATCAGTCCTGCAAGCATTGCGAGCATGATTTTGGCTTTTGGTAATTTAAAAAGTCGTTTATCAATCATTTTTATTCCTGTTCTAGATTAGGCGTTTTGATTTACCTTAATCCGGTGTCTAAAGACTACGTATGACCAGATGATGTAGGCTAAGGCAATTGGCAAAAGAATTAGAGCAACAATTGTCATTACCTGAAGTGTTAATTTAGAGTTAGCCGCATTTTTAATTAAAAGTGAGTGGGCTGGATCAGTAGCGATTAATACGCGAGGGAAGAGTCCATTGAATAAAAGTCCAACAACCGCTACTAGAGTTAACCCACTAGTTACAAAGGCTGCTGCTTGCTTATTTTTAATTAAGGCAATATCGGAC
Source organism: uncultured Lactobacillus sp. (assembly GCF_910589175.1). Classification (GTDB taxonomy): domain Bacteria; phylum Bacillota; class Bacilli; order Lactobacillales; family Lactobacillaceae; genus Lactobacillus. Next base: position 14,639 of record NZ_CAJURR010000027.1, on the reverse strand, counting down.
CAAGCAGTTAGAATAACAATAAGTAAAGTGATAATTGTTGAAGAAATTGGTCTTAACTTAAAGAAATCAGTTTGGAAGAAAATCAATAAAGCAAAGATAATTTCTCCTAAATAAGCTACAAGATAGAGCTTCTCGTTTAAGTTAGCAGCACGCTTGCTTAATTCCGGATCATCAATTCTTAATCTCAAGAAGTTAATTCCATGAATTAAGCAAAGAAGAACTCCTGCTACTCCTGCTACTCCTGATAAGGGGTTAACAATATTCCAAAAACTTAAACTCATATTTCCTTGAGCATCAATTGGAACACCTTGAATTAAGCTACCGAACATCATCGTAAGGAAAAATGGAGCTAATAGACTACCCCAAAATAGGGCAGTAGTCCAGATTCTAAATCCATGCTCAGTTTCAGCATGAGCTGAAAATTCAAAGGATACACCTCTGATAATTAGGGCAAATAAGGTAAAGAATAATAAGATGTAATATCCACTAAATAGACTTGCATACCAATCAGAGAATGAAGCAAACATGGCACCACCGGCTGTGATAAGCCATACTTCGTTTCCATCCCAGTGTGGTCCAATGGTTTCCATCATTACATGTTTTTCTTGATCATTTTTTGCTAAAAACTGTGTTGCCATTCCTACACCATAGTCAAAACCCTCAGTAAAGTAGAAGATCATAAAGAGTAGGCCAATTAATAGGAACCAAAGCAACTGTAAAAAATCAATTCCATCGATCATTAGTATGCACCCCTTTCAAGTGCACCAGCTACACCCATATCAAGTTGACGTTTACAGTAATAGATCATTACTCCGCCAAGAGTTGAGAAGATTAGGAAGTACATAATATTTGTGAACCAGAGCTCACCAGTGGTTGTACTTGCAGAAATTGAATCTGCGATTGTAAATAGGCCATAGACAGTCCATGGGAAACGACCAAGTTCTGTAATGAACCAACCACAAGTATTAGCAATAAATGGAAGGAAAGTTGAAATACCTAAAATCCATAAGAACCACCGCTTGTTTTCAATCGTATTCTTCTTTGGACGAGTCCAAATTAAGCCTAAAATTGCAAGTAAAGCAAATAGGGCACCAAAACCGGCCATGATTCTAAAGCTATAGAATAAGGTCTTAACTGGAACATAATAGCTCATATCTTTGCCAAATTTTTTATCGTATTTTGCATGCAATTCTTTATTGATTTGATTCATTCCTTTAATGGAACCACTAGTACTGTGATAAGTGAGAATAGTTAGAACATCAGGAATAGAAATTGCACCTTCATTTTTATGTTCTTTAGTGTTTAAGTTAGCAACAATATCCCATGGAGCGTGATCACCTGTTGTTTCATAAACACCTTCGGTTGCAGCAAACTTCATTGGTTGTTCATGAATTTCAACTTGCGTTTGATAGTCACCAGCACCAATTTCAGCAATTGAGGCAAATAAGGCAACCCAAAGAGCGATACGCATGGACTTTTTGTGGAAGTTAACATCCCGTTTTCTAAGTAAGCCAAAAGCAGCCATCCCAATTACTACAAATGAAGCCGTAACAATGGCACCGATTACTACGTGTGGGAAACTAGCCCAAAGTTGTTCATTGGCAATTAAAGCCCAAAAACTAGCCATTTGTGCCTTACCATTTTTAATGACATAACCAACTGGATGTTGCATAAAGGCATTAGCAGTTAAAATCCAAATTGCACTTAGCATTGAACCGATAAAAGAAATCCAAACTAAGGCACAGTGCAATGCTGGCTTAAACTTGTTCCATGTAAACATCCATAAACCAATGAAGGTCGATTCCATAAAGAAAGCTAGCAAAGCCTCGATAGCCAATGGAGCACCAAAAATATCACCCATAAAACGAGAGTAATCAGACCAGTTCATTCCAAATTGAAATTCCTGAATAATTCCTGTAACTACCCCGACAGCAAAGCTCAATAAATAAATTTTTCCCCAGAATTGAGCCATCTTTTTATATACTTCGTCCTTTTTAACGACGTAGAGTGTTTCCATGATTGATACAATGAATCCCATCCCAATGGAGAAGGGAACAAAGAAGAAGTGGAAGACTGTAGTCATTGCGAATTGGAAGCGGGCAATATCTAACATTGTTACACCCGATAACATTTTCATTCACCTATTTCTATTTCCACATATATAACATCTGTTACCTTAAGCATATACTTTATTGTTGCCGTTTTCAATAAAATATAAGAATAAGTTCATAACTTTTTTCTTAGGTAAGTTTAGAGCAAAAAAATAAGGATTTCAATGTTGAAATCCTTATAGATTTATTCACTTCTTAAAGCAATTGCGGCGTCCTTTTTAGCAGCCATTCGAGCTGGTATATGACCACCAAGCATTGTTAAAACAGTACTAATAATTACTAAAATTAAGGCTTGCATTGGGTCGAGTTGCGCAACGTTACTCATATTAGTAATTGCGTATAATACTGCGTTGATTGGGAAAGTACATAGGTAAGCAATAAAGATACCCAAAATACCAGAAAAGAGGCCGAGAATAAAAGTTTCGGCATCAAAGACGCGCGTAATATCGCGTTTTCTAGCACCTAAAGCCTTTAGCACACCAATTTCTTTTGTACGCTCTAAAACAGAAGTATAAGTTAAAATGCCAATCATAATCATTGAGGTAACTAGGGAAATAGCAGCAAAAGCAACTAAAACGTCAGTAATTCCGTCAAGCAGACCACCAGTTAACTTAGTAACAGTACCTGACATATCAGTGTAGATAACCTGATCTTTTTTAGCTTTACCCTTATTATATTTGTCTAAGTAATCAAGAACTTTATCTTTAGACTTAAATGAATTTGGATAGATAAGAATACCGCTAGGGATGCTAGAACCACCGAGAGATGCAATGAATTGCTCTTTTTGAGTTTGGTTCATTGGCTGGTTGGTCATTACATTGGTAGTACTATTCTTTTGCGCCTTAACAATATTCGAATTTTCATTTTGCTTAATAATTTCTTGAGTTAAACCATCGCTGTAGGCAATTCCATTATCTAGAAGAGCCATTTGACTATTATTTTTACCCCGAATAACAGCACTTAACTTTAAGGTTAAGTTGCTAGAATCATACATTGATTTAGATGCTTTTTGTGGAACGAAGTTTCCAGTAGGCAATTCTTGATAATAATTGTTATTGCTAATTACCTTAAAAGTACGGCCTACAATTTTGTTTAGATCAATTTTTTGACCGTCTTTAATTGAAATACCTAAATTCTTAAGTGCGTTAATATTGGCTTGATTTTTATTATTTAACACAAGAACTACTTCGTTATTCGACTTAGGCCAGGAACCAGCAAGTAGTTGGTAATTATCCTTTAAAAAAGTTCCTTGCTTTGAATCAAGCGTTTTAGGAAAGACACTTGTGTTAATCCCTACACTATTCATCCCTTGAAGTTGAGCACTAGCAATAGCAGAACCGGAGTTGTTAACATTAGAAAATTCTACGTGTTTAATTTTGCCGTTATCATTAGTTAAAAGATTAAGTTGTGTTCCTCTAATAAAGGAAATATTATTGGCATACGAAGGATTAATTTTCTTAACATAGTTAATATAAGACTGAGTAATCTTATTTTCATGTGTGTTTTTCTCATTATCTGGTTTTGCGGCAACGAGATATCCCTTATTTTTGACATTTTTGTCAGATTCGGCTCGACTTGTAGCGGCGTTCATGTCTGTTGCCGTTTGAGAAATAGAAATTGGAAATTTAGCGAGTGTTTTACTTTGCGTTTCGTTAATCTGTTTTTGAAAACCATGTGACAAAGCTAAAACAATAGCAATTCCAATAATTCCGATACTTGAAGCAAAAGCAGTTAAAAAAGTTCTACCTTTCTTAGTCATAATGTTAGTGAAACTAAGTTTTAGGGCATTCCAGTAAGACATTTTTGTCTTTTTTAGTTTAAAAGTATCTTTTACTTCTTTTTTAGGCTCAAAGGCATTTGAATCACTAAGGATTTTTCCATCTTGGAAATGAACAATTCTACTTGCATATTCTTCAGCCAGCTCAGGATTATGTGTAACCATGATGACTAATTTATCGTGGCTAAGCTCTTTGATTAGCTCCATAATACTTTCACTGGTTTTCGTATCTAAAGCTCCTGTTGGCTCATCACATAGAAGAATATCGGGATCGTTAGCTATTGCCCGGGCAATAGCTACTCGTTGCATTTGTCCTCCGGATAATTGATTAGGACGCTTCTTTAAATGATCGCCTAGCCCAACACGCTTTAGCGCAGCAATTGCCTTTTCGTGGCGTTCATTACTACTTACACCTGAGAGCGTCATGCCAAGTTCTACATTTTCAATAATAGAAAGGTGAGAAATAAGATTATAACTTTGAAAAATAAAGCCGACAGAATTATTGCGGTAAGCATCCCAGTCAGTTTGAGAGAAATTTTTCGTCGACTTACCATTAATGATAATGTCTCCAGAATCGTAATGATCTAATCCACCAATTACATTTAAAAGCGTCGTCTTACCAGACCCACTAGGACCTAAGATAGCAACGAATTCACTGTTACGAAAATTAATCGTAACATCATCTAATGCATGTGTGACGGTATCACCTACGTGATAGGTCTTTTTTAAGTGTAGGAGTTGTAGCATATTTTTTCCTTTCTAAGCAATTATATATTTGCCCCAGCCTAATACGGCAAAAATTGCTTGGATTATAAATAAAATTGCAATTAAACCAATGATAACAAAATGGCGTTTCTTATGCATGATAAAGACCCCAGCAAATTCACGAATCGTAGCATTAGGTAAAAAATAAAAACGTGTAGTTGCTCCAACACCATTGGCTTTTAAATGAGCCATTTTTGCATAAAGTCCAGCTCTAAAAAGATGATAATTATTAGTGAAAAACTTAGCTTTAAAATTTGGATTACCCCAATCACTAGTAGCTACTTTTTTAGAGTAAAGCATATTTTGGTAGGTATTAGTTGATTTATCTTCTAATAAAATCAAGTTAGGATCGTAGCCATGTTTAACAGCATAATCTTTCATTGCGGCCGCTTCAGACAGATCCTCGTCTTTTCCTTGACCGCCTGACATAATTAATTTTGGACGTTTGTGTCCTTTATCGTATTGTTTATTAGAAAAAGCAATTGCTCGGTCAATTCGTGCTCCTAGTAGGCGTGATACTTTTTTTCCTTCAATTAATCCTGCACCGAGAACAATTAGATAATCTTGCTTGTAGCGCCGAGGAACGATTTGATACAAAACTAAATTGAGTAAGAAATTATACATGACAAATAGAAGATAAAAGGCAATTAAAGTTGCTCCAGCTACTAGAGAATGTAGCCAGTCTGGTAACCGATGAAATACACCTAATCTATTTAAAGTCCATATTCCTACTAAAAATAAGCCAATAATCAAAGTTAAAAGATTTGGCAGGGAATGACTCTCATACTTCCAGACAAAATACGCATTCCATAGAAAGAAAATCCAAGAAAATGTTACCAAGAAAAAGATTCCAAATAGGATAGCTAACGCAAGGAAAGAAAATGAGGTAGTTAGTAAAGCATTATGTTGTGAAATAATTAAAATGGCAGCCCATACTAAAAAACTAATTCCAAATGCTGTGAAAATAAGGCCATTGATTAAACGACGTGGTTCAATTAGCCATGAAAGTAAAAATAAACTAAAAAATATAAACATAATCAAGGAAGTAAGGGTTACTTGATTATGAACAATAAAGCTAAAAATTTTATGCAGAGATTGCATGAGTTGTGATTGCATGATTAAATGTCCTTATGTCTTTTTAATAAATAATTATAATGAAAAGAAATAGATAATTTCAATTAGAGGAAGTGTTCGGATGAAGACTTTTTTACGCTTTTTAGGAAATTTAGCAACAGTAATTATTGCTTTTGTATTATATACACTTTTGCAATTAGGTTATGCGCAAAAGAAGGTAAACTTGTTATTTGCAATTATTTTAGCAGTTTTGACTGTTGCAGTAATTTATTGGATGTATTGGATTTATAAACGAGAACTTAAGCAAGAGAATGACTGGTTCTTCAATGCTAAGCCGCACTGGGATGTAAAAAGAATAATTATTGCTGTAGCGGCATTCTTTACTTTAGTAATCTTTCAAATAGCCTTTGTGCGATTATTTGGTGGTAATACAATTTCAAAGAATCAAGAAGAACTAGATGCAATTAGAAAAGTTGCGTCGCCAATGTTTAATGTCCTTTTGGTTATCGTGGCACCAATCTGTGAAGAATTCATCTTTAGAGCGCTGTTTTTCAACACATTTTTCCCAGTAGACAATGAATTTAATAAGTGGGTTGGAATTGTAGCAAGTGGTTTCGTTTTTGCTTACGGTCATGATCCAATGTTTAGTAAGTTTATTTATTTATATTGGGTGATGGGGATGATCTTAGCTTGGACATATGTCACGACTAAAGACGTAAGATATTCAATTTTGACCCATATGTTAAATAATCTTTTGTCCATTTTATAAAACTAAAAAAAGAGCATTAATGCTCTTTTTTTCTTTGTCCTAATTGTTCTAAGACGATTTCTGTAATTTCATTATTAGTCCACATCCAAGCAATATGTCCTAAAGCTTCTGAGATATGTTCTTCCATTGGTTGTTTTTTTGGAGAAGGAACTGTCTGCATGATGGGCATAATTACTAAGTGAAAGGCAACCCAGACGGCTAATCCAAAAGGAATTCCTTGATCTAAAGTTAACCATTTAACTTTCTTTTCTAGTAGAGCAGCATAGGCTGTTGCAAAAGAGATAGAAAAGCCAAAGTGAACTAGATAACTTACCCAGGGAAGCTTTTCACCTGAATAAGTGTAAGTAGCATGAGTGAATTTAGCAGGAACGCCCATTTGCTCTAATAATTTTTGCGGAGGATTAGTTTTGTTCCTTTCTGATGTTCTTGGAGGAAGAATATTCTCCCAACCTAATTTAACTAATCCTGAAATTACACCAGCAGCAGTACCAGCGATTAATATATTTTTCCAACTAGATTTTGACATTAATATTCACGTCCTTTTTAGTAGACCTATTTTAATCATTGTAACAAATTTAGTCTTTAGAATATGGCTTAAGGATTAAATGTTTCAGCCGCTTATCAAATAACTATCTATTATTGGATGATATTGCTTGGGAAATAAATAACAGAGTGCTTTAATAGGCAGTGAGAGGTAATTTATTTCGAAGGTACTGACGATGAAAAAATTAGTTTCAATTGGCTTAGTTGGCTTATTAACTTGTACGATGCTGACTGCATGTAGCAATTCACAAAATAATACTTCTAGTTCATCAACTGAAAAGACAACAACTGTTAAGAAGAGTAGTAAGATTACGGCGAATAATTTAACTACTAAGAAACAAACAGCAATTACTATTGCTTATGCTGGTGAAAAGTATCCAGATATTTGGAAGAAGACTTTTAAGCAAGCACAAAACAATTCTGTAGTCGTAAAGCTTCATAATCGAAAAGATTTTTCATACATGCAAAATGGTAGTGATGTTGCATACGAAATTGCTACAGTTGATGGGGATAAATATTTCTATTACACAAAGAATGATCCAACAATTTTCTTCTATCACAAAAATAAGGAAATCGGTTCATCTGATATTAAAATGATGATTAAATATCTTAACAATCATAATGATGGCAGTAAGGTTAACAAAATCATTAAGAATATCAAGGTAGTAGACGAAAGAAAGACAGCGAGTAAAGACTAAAAATATTGCTGGCGATAAAGGGTTATATACTGTGCCAGGAAAATTACAAGGTAAGTGGTACAGTATGGATAAAAACCGGCGTACACATAGTAAGGATGATAATCAATTAAGAGAAATTGAATTTGGTTCTCATACGCTTACAACAGAAGATCATCAATATGAGATCCATATCCCAGATAAAGAGTATTTTGAAAAGCATCAACAATTTTCTAAGGACTATCTGAACGATACTCATACATGGGTTAAAGTCTTTAATAATACTGAAGCCCCGAAAGGAGTCAATTATATTACCTTAATTGGTTGGACAGCTAAAGATAAACACCAAACCTCTTATGGTTATACAATCTTGGACGGTCATCCGGTGGTTATTTTAGCTAGTGGTCAAGGGAAAATAACGGATCAAGTTTACTGGAAGACACCAAAACTAGCTAAAAAGTACCAGGATCAAAATTTTGATAAACTAATTACGAAAGCAGAAAATAATTAGAAATTAGTATGAGGTAAAGTTTATGTCTGATAAACCTTATTATGAACAAGAATATCATGCACCCGAAAGTGATATTCCAGATCCATCAGTTGGGGAAATTTTTAAAGGATTATTTCTATATCCGTTCACTTGGGCAGCCCGTAGTACACGAAAAGCCTTTTGGATTGCATTTGTTATTCAGTTCTTATTAACAATTGTAATTGGAGTAGCATCAATAGTAGCATTATGTACTAGTGGAATTTTCTCTGTTACTCCAAATAATGTGACTTGGGCTGTATCCCACATTACATTTTTAACTTGGCTGATTGAATTAATTTTATTCATCTTACTAGTTTGGATAAAATTAGGTCTTCTGGGCTACGCAGTAAGAAGATTACATGATGTTAACTATAGCGGTTGGTGGCTATGGTTAAGCATTATTCCATTTGGCTGGATTATTGTAGTTATTTTCTTAGTACTACCTACTGTTGAAGAGCCAGTAAGATGGGGCAGCTACTTATTTGTTGATTAATTAATTTTGAATAGAAATTGAAATACGAAGGGTTTTTCCTTTCGTATTTTTTTATTACATTTTGTATAATATTTTTATAGTATTTTTTTATTTTTTATTTAAGGAATAGGTAGTATGGAATATTTAAAGCTGTTAGGAATATTAATAATTGTAGTCGGCTTTGTTTTGAAGTGGGATACGACTGCAGTTGTAGTTATTGCAGCAATTGTAACAGGGCTTTTCTCTGGGATGAATTTTGTTAAATTGCTGGAAGTAATTGGAAAGAGTTTTGTGGAAAATCGAATGGTAAGTTTGTTTTTCCTAACCTTGCCAATGATTGGGCTAGTAGAATCACATGGATTAAGAGACTATGCAGTTAATGCTATAAAAAAACTGAAAAAACTAACTGCTGGAAAGATTTTAAATATCTATCTTTTAATTCGTGAACTAGCTGGTGTATTTGGGATCTCCTTGCAGGGACAAGTTCAATTTGTTCGTCCATTAATTGCACCGATGGTAATTGCTGCTGCAGAAGATCAAGATAAAAAGAAATTAAGCGAATCAGAGATTGATCTAATAAAGGGACGTAGTGCAGCAATTGACAACTTTGGTAACTTTTTTGCCCAAAACTTATTTGTAGCATCTGGTGGTGTACTTTTGATTTCTTCAACAATGAAATCACTTGGTTATAAGGTTGACCCAGTAGGAATTGTTGTTAACACTATTCCTATTGCGATTATTACTTTCGTTTTAGTTTTTGCTTATAACCTATACTTTGACCGTCAAATGGCTAAATGGGAAGGAAAATAATATGCAAAATACAATTAACTTTTTACTTGCCATTCTTTATGCATTAATTGGTTTATGTATGGCAATTGCTGGAATTGAAACATTGCGTGACAAAACTAATAAAGCAAGAATTGGAACAGCAATTTTCTGGTTCTTTTTAGCAATTATTTTTGCCTTTGGAAATCTGATTCCAGCCGTAGTGTCCGGTGCAATGGTTTTAGTAATCGGAATTTTAGCTTTGTTTAAGCAAATCCAGGTTGGTAAATTGCCAACCGTAAATCCTAAAACTGCTCAAGAAGGTGCTAAGCGTTTAGGAGCGAAGGTGTTTTTACCAAGTATTGTTTTGGCATTAACGTCTATTATAATTGCACAATTTACTCCACTTGGTGGTCAGGTGGGAATTGGTATTGGTGCAGTTGTTTCACTAGTCTTAGCCATTATCTTGACTAAAGCACCGGCAAAACAAGTTTTCAAGGATTCCCAGAGAATGGTTAGAAGTGTAGGAGCACCTGGTGTTTTACCACAGCTGTTAGCTATGCTTGGCGTTGTTTTTACAACTTGTGGTGTTGGTAAGTTAACAGCCGACATGATTAGTCATGTTTTCCCAGCTGGAAATCACTTCTTAGGTGTAGCGCTATACTGTATTGCGATGGCCTTATTTACTTATATTATGGGTAATGCTTTCGCGGCTTTTGCCGTAATTACCGCGGCGATTGGAATTCCTTTTGTAATTGCACAAGGTGCCAATCCTGTAGTTGTAACAGCAATCGGGATGACATCAGGTTATTGTGGAACTTTAGTAACTCCAATGGCTGCTAACTTTAATACTTTACCCGTAGCGCTTTTAGAGATGAAAGATCAGATGGGTGTTATTAAGCAACAAGCTCCGATTGCTGTTATCTTGTTAATTGTTCAAATTGGCTTAATGTACTTTTTAGCATTTTAATTATTGAAAGGATAAAACTATGAAAATTTTAGTAACAGGCTTTGATCCATTTGGTGGAGATAAAATTAATCCTGCAATTGAAGCGGTAAAGAGATTACCAGCTGAAATTAATGGAGCTGAAATTATTAAGTTAGAAATTCCAACTGTATTTAATAAGTCAGCTGAAGTTGTTAAAAAGGCAATTGAAAAAGAAAATCCAGACTACGTTTTAAATGTTGGACAAGCTGGGGGTCGGTTTGGCTTAACTCCTGAACGTGTTGCAATTAATATTAATGATGGACGTATTCCTGATAATGAAGGCTACCAGCCACTAGGCGAACCAATTCATGAAGATGGAGAAACTGCCTACTTTACACAATTGCCAATTAAGGCAGAGGCAAAAGCAATTAGGGATGCAGGCTTGCCAGCTAGTGTTTCAAATACAGCTGGTACTTATGTATGTAATCACATTATGTATCAAGTTCAGTACATGAGAGACAAGGAATTTCCAAAGATTAAGGCTGGTTTTATCCATATTCCTTTCTTACCAGAACAAGTTGTAAATCGGCCTAATACTCCATCGATGGCTCTTGGTGATATTGTTAAGGGATTAACAGCTGCACTTAGTGCAATTGTTGAACGTGATGGTAAAGGCGATATTAAGTCTGTTGAGGGAGCAAATCACTAAAGTATAGGTGGTTTTTATGATTTGGATTTTTTTAGGGCTATGCTTTATTGGCATTATTTTATGCGTAATGGTAAAACGAAAAATTATAAAGCCTGAAATTCCTTTTATTTATTGCTTATTAGGCACTATAATTTGTAGTTTCATGTGTATGGTGGAATTTAATAATCCAGTTATAAGCTTTGAGTGGTATGGGTATTTAGTAATTATTTTCATAATTGAATCATGTTACTTATACCGTTACTTTTAATTAGAATAGTAAAAAAACGAGGTCATAATGGCCTCGTTTTTCTATCCAAATTGTTTTTAACTTGTTTAAATACATCTAAATATATTTCTGCTTGAATCGGGCAGCCGATTTGAACCATAGTATCGATCAAATTTAAGATAAGCTGTTCATTTTTCGTGGTAACATAATTTGCAATCTTGTCTAAATAATTAAATGTTAGAGTGAAAAACATCATGTAATGCGGAAGCTCAATTTTTTTGATCTCTTTAATTAGTGAAGTAGCATGTTTAATATCATTACTTAGAATTAATTTAATAGTGGCGTCTCCCAGAACACCAAGCATTACCTCTAAGTCATAGGTTGTATTAGCTTCAGTAATTCGGCTAACATCCTTTAAAATTAGTTTAGAAATTCCATATACTTGTTTGGGAGTTAAAAGAAAAATTGAACTCCCGAAAAGTGCTAAATAATACTCTGACCAAATTACCACTTTCGAAAAAATATTAGCTAATTTAATTTGATCAATTTTGGGAAGATAATTATGATTTTCTAAAATTACTAGCTGGTTAAATAAAGCTACGGTTGCTAAAAGATCAAAAGGATTTTTTGATTGATGGTATTTATCGAGCTGCTTTTTAGCAACACGTTTAATCAAAGGAATCTCTTCTTTGTTCCAGGCCTCAGTTACTTCTTTGTCTGTTTCAGGTTGAGGTGAAAATTTTGACCATCCCATGAATTCATGACTAGTAATGTGAATCCTATTCAATAACTTCATTGCTGTACTGAACTCAACTTCAATTTGATCATTTTCCCAGCGAGATAATTTTGATTCGGAGCAAATACCTTTGCAAGCTTCTTTTTGTGTAATACCTTGTTCTAAACGTAATTCTTTAAATTCATGTCCGTACATTTTTTACCTCGAAATTTAACTTGCAGATCTGCAAGAGATTTATTTTTAAGTATTATCTCATCATATACTCTTATCAACAAATTTAATTGATGGGAGATAAGTAAATGCTATTTAGGTATTCAAATAAATTCAAGTTTATCTTGATGATTGTCTTAGGTTTGATCGCCAGTTTTCAAAATATTATTATGGCCAACATTGTTCAAACTCTGACTAATATTGCTAGCAATAAGAGCTGGGATAAGATTACACAGTTTTTAGTTGTGATTGTAACCGCCTTAACTGTTACATTAGTTGCGAGTTTATCATTTAATTGCTTAAAAACAACTATTATTAAAGAGGTAAATATTTATCTTCGAACTCATATTTTTGGTGGTATGTTAGAAGAAGACAAAGATAAGAATAGCAACAGCTTAGGATTTCTAACTAATGATTTTAAATTGCTAGAAACTAATCGTTTTGATGCGCAGATTGAAATTATTATGCAAAGTTTTTCTTTGATCTTAGCACTGGGATATGCTCTAGCTGTTAATTGGTTAATTACTCTTTTATTCCTATTTGGTTCTTTTGTTCCGATGTTTGTTTCCAATATTTTTCAAAAACCAATTCAAGAATCTTCTGAAAAGTGGACTAAAGCAAATAGTAGATATGTTAATCAAACAAAGAATTTTTTAGCTGGTGTTGAAACTCTAAAGCTGTATGGTGGTCAAAGACAAGCAGTATTGAAGAATAAGCAAACTGTAGCAAGATTAGAACAAGAATTAAGCAGGATGAATTTATTGAATCTTGATACTAATTCATGGATCAACTTTATTGCACATATCATTACTTTTTTGATGCCATTCTTATTTGGAATATATTTAGTTGTAAAAGGGCAAACAACTTTAGGAGCATTGTTTGCTATTGTGCAACTTGCCAATTCTTTTGTAAATCCAATTTTATACATTTTAGATGATCGAAATAAGCTAGCTACTACTAAAAAAATAGTTGAGAATGTAGATCACTTTTTGAATAATGAAAAAGATCATAAAGGTAGCAAAACAGTAAGTTTGCAGGATTTGAGTATAGAAAATTTAACTTTAAAGAGGGATGGAAAGCAATTAGTTAGTGGGGTTAACATAGGGATTAAATCAGGAGAGAAGATTGCGGTTATTGGACCATCTGGAACCGGAAAATCAACCTTGTTACAATTTTTATTATATGGAAAATACGGACAAGCAACAGAAATTGAACTAAATGGCAAAAACACAAATGCAGGTAACTTTTCGGACTTGTTTTCATATGCAAGTCAAGCACCAGTAATTTTTGCTGATAGTTTGTTGTTTAATCTAACTTTAGGAGAAAGTATTTCCCGGGAAAAGGTAGAAAAAATTTGCGATAAGTTAGATTTGAGAAATCTCATTAAAGAAAAAGGACTTGATTATCAATTAGGTGAAGAAGCAGATAAATTGTCTGGTGGACAGCTAGCGCGGATTGAATTAGCAAGGGCAATTTTAATGGCTCGCCCGGTTTTATTACTTGACGAGATTAATGCCTCTCTTGATAAAAAAACATCTGAGTTTATTCATCAGTACTTATTAAATTCAAATCTAACTTTTATTGAAGTAATTCATCATTATGAAAAAGATGATTTAAATAGATACGACAAAATATTAGATTTAGCGGACTATATTTAATGAATTGGAAAAAAATATTTTTAATTATAATCATTATTGCTGCAATTTTAGGCGGAGGGATAATAATGTTTAATAGAACAAATAAAAAAATAGTAACTCAAGCTTATTCTTTTAATAAATTTAATAAGGTAAGTGTAGATATTCCAACAGGGGATATAATTTTTAAAACTAGTAGTAAATATGGTGTTAGTTATTCTGGCTTAGAAAAAATTGCTCCTGACGTTAAAGTAAAGAACGGAAATTTAAAGATTTCATTTTCTAAAGCTGGTGTTCATGTAAATGTGTTTAATCTTAAGCAGTTAAATTCTAAAATTATAATTGAAATGCCAAAAGAAGAATTGACTGATTTAAATATTGAGAGTGCAAATGGTAATGTCAGCGCTGATTATTTGGCAACTAAGAATGGAGATATTGATTTAGCCAATGGAAATATTTCTATTAAAGAATTAAAGACACGAAAAGGGGTCAGTTTTGATACCGCTAAGGGAAACATTGAGGTTAATAAATGTAATGCAAGTGGATATGATTTAGATACTTCTTTGGGTAAAATTACTGTTAGTGGCAAAAAGCGGGGAGATTCTTTTGAGAATAACAGTGACACTGAAAATGTATTAGAAGCTGATACATCTCTAGGAAGTATTAAAATAAATTAAATACAGAAAGTGTCTGGGAAAAAAGTAATTTTCTAGACTAAAAAAGAACGCTGAAGTTCAT
>NZ_CAJURR010000026.1 GCF_910589175.1 uncultured Lactobacillus sp. | reverse complement strand
AGTTTTAAAAGTTTTTTTATTAATTAAATTATCTTTCAAAACAAAAAGGTATATAAATTTCTAACACAAACAGTAGATAAGTTAAAAGCAGAATATGATGCAATTATTGTCGGAAGCGGTGGTACAGGATTAGCCGCAGCTATTCAAGCACAACAATATGGTTTGAATGTTGCAATTTTAGAAAAGAATGGCTTTTTAGGTGGAAACACTATGAGAGCTAGTTCTGGTATGAATGCTGCTGAAAGTATTGTCCAAGCTCGTTTAGGTGTAAACGATAGTATGCAAAAATTTTATGATGAGACACTAAAAGGTGGCGGCTACATGAATGACCGTGAAATGCTACATTATTTTGTCGAGCATGCACCTTTGGCTATTGCATGGCTTGAAGATTTAGGAATTAAAGTAGATGATTTAACAATTACAGGTGGTATGTCCAAAAAACGTACACACCGTCCATCTTCAATGGCACCAATTGGCGCATTTTTAGTTAATAATTTACTTAAAATTGCTGATGAAAAGAATATTCCAATTTTTACTGATGCCAAGGTGACTAAATTATTACAAGATGACAACAAGAATATTAATGGAATAGAAGTTAATAATGATCGTCAAGTAAAAGCTAAAGCCGTTTTACTTGCTACTGGTGGTTTTGGTGCTTCTAAAGATTTAATAGCTAAGTATCGACCAGATTTGCGTAACTATAAGACAACTAATCAACCTGGTGCGACTGGAGACGGCTTAAAATTAGCTAATAAAGTGGGAGCCCAACTTGAGCAATTGGAGTTAGTTCAAGTTCACCCTACAGTTCAACAAGATACAGATCATGCGTATTTAATTGGTGAAGCAGTACGAGGTGAAGGGGCTATTTTAGTTGATCATCAAGGTAAGAGATTTGTTAATGAATTGAATACGCGAAAGATCGTATCAAATGCGATTACCCAAACTCCAGAGCATTCTGCATATTTAATCTTTGACCAAGGAGTTAGAGATAGGGTTAAGGCAATTGAATTTTATGATTCAATTAATTTGGTTGTTCATGGAAATACTATTGCAGAATTAGCTGAAAACATTAAAGTTCCAGTGTCTAACCTTGAAGAAACACTTAAAAATTGGAATAAAGCAGTAGCAAATAATGATGATACAAAATTTGGCCGTACTACCGGAATGGCTGAGTTAGACCATGCACCATATTATGCAATTCATATTGCACCTGCTATCCATTACACAATGGGCGGAATTCATGTTGCACCTGATACACGTGTGTATGATACCAATGGAAACTTTATTTCTGGCTTGTATGCTGCAGGTGAAGTTAGTGGCGGCTTACACGGTAACAATCGAATTGGTGGTAATTCAATTGCTGAAACCATTATTTTTGGTCGTGAAGCTGGAAAAGCAATGGCAGGTTTAATTGAATAAAGCGCTTTCAATAAGAGGGCTATTTGTGTATACTTAAAGTGTAGAATTTAAGCATTCATTTAAAGGAGTATATATAAAAATGAGTCGTAGAAAAGTATTTTTAGTTGGTGACGGCCGTGTCGGTTCTACCTTTGCAAATGACTTATTGCAAAATGTTAGAATTGATGAATTGGTAATTTGTGATGTAGTCAAAAAAATTACTGAAGGGGATGCCTTAGATTTAGAGGATTTAGCCCCATTTGTTGGTCAATGCACAGTTAAGAGTGGAGACTATAGTGATGCAAAAGATGCAGATATAGCTGTAATTACTGCTGGAGCTGCAAGAAAGCCTGGAATGACTAGACTAGATTTAGTAAAAACTAATGTTAAGATTTTAGAATCAATTGTAAAACCAATTGTTGAGTCTGGGTTTAACGGTATTTTTGTTGTTTCTGCTAATCCAGTAGACATTTTAACTACTTTAACTCAAAAGTTATCCGGTTTTCCTAAGAATAAAGTTATCGGAACCGGTACATCCCTTGATACAGCTCGCTTGCGTGTGGCTTTATCACATAAGACTGGTGTTAATGTGGATCATATTGATGCTTATGTTTTAGGTGAACATGGTGATACCTCTTTTGAGAACTTTGATGAAGCAATTATTGACCATAAGCTTCTTCGTTCTTATAAAGAATTAGATGAAGAAACATTAGTTGAATTAGAGACTGATGTTCGTAAAAAGGGTGGCAAGATTATTGCTAATAAAGGAGCCACTTTTTATGGCGTTGCAATGTGCTTAACACAAATCTGTAAGGCAATCTTAGAAAATAAAGCTCTAGTGATGCCGCTATCTGCACCAATGACTGGCGAATATGGTATCCATGATCTTTACTTAGGAAGCCCAGCTGTAGTTACTGCTAATGGAATTAGCGATGTGATTGAGCTTCACTTGTCAGAAGATGAAAAGAAGAAAATGGCTTACTCCGCAGCTAAGATGAAAGAAGTTGTTGATGGGATCGACCTTTAAACAATAATTTTAATAATTAAAAACGTCTTGTACTTAAGTTGAGAGTGCAAGACGTTTTTTGTGTGATAAAATTTTAAAGGTATGATATTTAATCAAAGTTTGGGGACTATGAAAGTGAATAGTAAAGAAAGTAAAAATGAACGTGTAAACCAGCTCCATCATCAACATACTTTATCGCATCATCATCATATGCGAATTCGATGGCAGGAGTTTTTTACTAGTGATAATATTACGCCTGCTAAAAATGCGACTTTGGCTGAGCGATCGGTAATTGTAGGGCATATTGGGATGATGCTTCTATCATGTGGGACTGGAGCATGGCGTGTAAGATCAGCAATGAATACAATTGCACGCTGTTTAGATATGACATGCAGTACGGATATTGGACTCGTTTCCATTGAATATACTTGTGTGGATGCAGATGGTAAGAGCTATACGCAGGCTCTAAGTTTACCATCAACAGGAGTTAATACGACTAAGCTGGACCGTATGGAAAACTTTGTTAGTCAGTTTAAAAAAGATAACGGAAATTGGACGATTGGACAAATTCATAACAGATTAGAAGAGATTTCGACAATGAAATCGCAATATGCTCCGTGGCAAGTTGGACTGGCTGCTGGTCTTGCATGTGCAGGATTTATTTTTTTACTAGGTGGCGGAATTTTTGAAGTTATTTGCGCCTTTTTAGGAGCGGGTTGTGGAAATTACGTTCGCCGAAAAATGATTGATCGACATCTAACTATTTTAGCTAACATTACCGTAGCAGTTGCTGTAGCCTGCGCAGTATATGTGGGTAGTTTTTACTTGATTAGATTATTTTATCCAGTTAGCCTTCATCATTTAGATGGATATATTGGAGCAATGCTCTTTGTAATTCCAGGTTTTCCGTTTATTACATCGGGGCTAGATATTTCTAAGCTTGATATGAGATCAGGATTAGAGAGAATGGCTTATGCAATAATGATTATTGTTGTTGCAACTGCAGTTGGTTGGGTAATGGCTTTAATCTTAAATCTGCATCCACAAAACTTTGAGAAATTAGGACTAACACCATTGGTTTTAACTCTTTTAAGATTAATTGCTAGTTTTTGCGGAGTTTTTGGCTTTTCAATTATGTTTAATTCTAGGATTCCAATGGCAACTGTTGCAGGAATTTCCGGAGCTATCGCAAATACTTTGCGCTTGAGTTTAGTTGATTGGTCAAATGTTCCACCAGCTGTGGCTGCTTTTATCGGAGCCTTTGTTGCAGGAATGTTAGCTTCAATTATTAGACGTAAAACTGGTTTTCCGAGAATTGCTATTACGGTACCATCAATTGTAATTATGGTCCCTGGTCTATATATGTATCGAGCTATGTTTAACTTAGGATTAACTTCATTAAATGCAGGCGCCTTATGGATGGTTCAAGCTTTAATGATTGTAATTTGTTTACCATTAGGCTTAATTGCAGCTCGGATTTTAATGGATAAAGACTGGCGGCATGCTGGATAGATTTTTATTAAAAAGTTGTCATGGCATTTAAACTATGACAACTTTTTTCGTATAATTAATAGAACAAGAGAATTAAAGAGTGAGTGAAGAGGAATGAAAAAGAAAATATTATTGCTTTCAACGGGTGGAACAATTGCGTCAGTTGTTTCAGAAGCTGGGTTAGTACCTAAAGAATCTGGTGAACAATTAATCAATATGTTAGGAGAATTACCTTATGACATTACTGTAGAAGATATTTTACAGCTTGATTCTTCTAATATTCAGCCTGAAGAATGGAAATTAATCGCTGAGAAAATTTATGAAAATCGAAATAAGTATGATGGGATTGTAGTATCTCATGGTACTGATACCATGGCCTATACAGCATCCATGCTTTCTTTTATGCTGCAAAATATTAACATTCCAGTTGTTTTAACTGGAAGCCAGGTCCCAATTAATGTGGTACTGAGTGATGCACCAGATAATTTAAAATTAGCCTTTGCGGCAGCAGCTAGTTGTCATCCTAATATCTATTTAGCCTTTGATCGAAAAGTGATGCTGGGATGCAGAAGTGTTAAGGTCAGAACAATTAATTTTGATGCTTTTGAAAGTGTTAATGTACCACCAGTAGCTAGAGTAACATCTGATGGTTTGGTATTCTCTAAACAAAAATTACCTAAAAACACCAAAGACACAACTTTAAATACTAACATTAATCCTCATGTTTCTTTAGTTAAACTATTTCCGGGCTTTGATCCTGATTTACTATTTGCAATGGTCGAAAGCGGATGTCAAGGAATTGTAATTGAAGCATATGGTTTAGGCGGAATGAATTATATCCGGAGAAATTTGGTAGCTGCAATTGGAAAACTGATTCGAAGAGGAATACCTATTATTGCAACGAGTCAATGCTTATATGAGCGAAGCGATCTTACAAAATATGAAGTTGGGAGAGAGGCGCTGCTTGAAGGAGCAATTAGTGCTCGTGATATGACTTCAGAGAGTGCGATTACTAAACTGATGTGGGGATTAGGTCAGAAATGGGACGTTCACCAGATTTCTGATTTTTTTAATACTGATGTAGCTGGTGAAGTAACGATTGAAAAAGACGATAATTTACAGATAGATTAATTTTTTAAGGATGCAAATGAAGGAAAACTTTAAACAACCAATTGGCTTAACACAAGCAGAAGTTGAGCAAAGAATTAAAGAGGGAAAAGTTAACCGAGCTGTTAATGATCAGGCTAAGACTACCTGGCAAATAATTAAGGAAAATACATTTACGTATTTTAACTTGATATTTTTAGTATTAGCGATCTTGTTAGTGATCGTTGGAGAATACAAGGATTTAACATTTTTACCAGTTATTATCGCAAATATGATAATTGGGATTGTCCAAGAATTACGTGCAAAAAGTGTTTTAGACAAGTTAAATGTTATGAATACAACAAAAATAGCCGTAATTCGTGATCAAGAGGAAAAAATTGTGCCAATCGAAGATCTAGTTTTAGGGGATGTAATTGTACTTAAAACAGGGGATCAAATTCCTGCGGATGGGCAAGTTATTTCTGGAACTTTACGGGTAAATGAAGCATTGCTAACTGGTGAAGCTGATGAAATAGAGAAAGATGTTGGTTCAGAATTAATGTCCGGAAGCTTCGTAGTTGCAGGAAAGGCATATGCCCGCCTTGAAAAGGTTGGAAAAAATTCTTATGTTTCTAAGCTAACTTTAGAAGCTAAAGCGATGAATTCAAAAGAGGGCTCTGAAATGGTGCGCTCAATTAATCGATTGATTAAATGGGTTGGAATTATCATTATTCCGTGTGGAATTGCGCTTTTCATCGTTGCCCGTTATGTAAATCATTTAAATCTAGCAGACAGTATTGTCTCAATGGAAGCCGCAATTATTGGAATGATTCCTGAAGGTCTTTATTTATTAACCACAATTGCTTTGGCCTTAGCAGCTATGCGTTTAGCACGTTCCCAAGTTATGCTTCATGATATGAAAAGTGTTGAAACATTAGCTCGGGTTAATGTGCTATGTGTTGATAAGACTGGAACAATTACTGAGCCTAAAATGGAAGTAGAAGAAGTTATTCCAGTTAGTGTTACTAAAGAAGAGTTAACCAAAGAAATTGCTATTTTTGCCCAAAATATGCCTCATGATAATGCAACTATCAAGGCTGTCGCAAAAGCTTTTAATCAAAAATTTAATATTCAGGCTACGCAAATCATCCCTTTTACTTCGGTAAATAAATATAGTGGGGTAGTTATTAAGAACAACACTTTATTAATGGGTGCGCCTGAGTTTGTATTACGGGATCAATTTAAAAATTACGAAAAAGAAATAAATCAATATACCCGACAAGGATATCGTGTTTTGGTTTTTGGAAAATATCCGCATGCACTAAGGGATGAAAAGGAAAAATTAGTAGGGCCGGTTGAGCTATTAGGCTATATTTTAATTTCTAATCCAATCCGTAAAGAAGCAAAAAGTACTTTTGAATATTTTGATCGTCAAGGGGTAAATATCAAAGTGATCTCTGGAGATAACCCTTTAACGGTAGCACGTGTTGCAAAGCAAGCAGGTATTCGGGATGCAGATAAGTTGATTGATGCAACCGAAATTGGTGAAGGTGACTATGAAGAAGTTGTTAAAAAATATAACGTTTTTGGACGTGTTAAACCTGATCAAAAGAAAAAGTTAATTAAAGCTCTTCAAAAAAATGGTAATACTGTTGCAATGACAGGAGATGGTGTTAACGACATTTTAGCAATGAAGACAGCAGATTGTTCAATTGCTATGGCATCAGGGAATAGTGCTGCTGTTCAAGCATCCCAAGTTGTTTTATTAGATTCTGATTTTGCTCGTATGCCGAAAGTCGTAGATGAGGGAAGAAAGGTAGTTAATAATATTGAAAGATCAGCTAGTCTGTTCTTGGTAAAGAATATCTTTTCATTTTTAATGGCTATCTTTTCTCTCGCCTTTGCAATGTCTTATCCATTGCGTCCGGCTCAAATAGCCTTAATTTCAGCATTTACTATTGGTCTACCATCATTCTTACTAGCTCTTGAGAATAATTACAACCGTATTCGTGGAAAATTTATTCCTAACGTATTGTCAAGGGCAATTCCTGGTGGAATTACAGATATGCTCGCGGTTTCAATTTTGGTAGTGGCAGATATGGTTTTAGAATTAGGTAGACCAGAAGTAGCCACAACGGCCACGATGTTATTAGTCGCAGTAGGGATGATGGTGCTATACCATATTTCTAGACCGCTAAATAAATTTAGATGGACTGTTCTAGGTGGATCCTTTTTGGCATTAGTTTTATCTATTATTTTCTTCCATAATTTATTTGCACTTTCACGTATCTCTGCAACGGCTGTTTTCTTATTGTTAGTTTTATTCTTTGCAGAAATTACTATCTTTAGATTGTTAAGCAAGTTTGCTGATGGTGTTAGAGAAGTATTAGTTGCATATGATCAAAAGGGAAAAGATTTAACCATTAATGACATCAAACAAGCCTATCGCAAGGGAAGAAATATGGTAAATATGTCAGTTCCTGAAGAATAAAAGTGTGAAATAAGTATTTTTTTTGCCTTGTTGAATGATACAATTAAACAGTTGAGACAATACTTATCAGAGGTAAGAAATGAAAAATCATAGTGTAGAAAAATATAAAAATAAAATAATAGATTATCTTATTCCGATAATTTTAAGTCTAGTAATTGCAACTGTTTTAATTTGGACTGAATTGACTACTCGATCTGGTCTTACTTTGGATGATACTGCTTTTCACTTTCATCGTTTTTATGATACTTACCAGCAAATACAGAATCATAACTTTTCTTATTTTCAAATGAATTATGGGATGGGTGAGAGTGGGCGAATAGTCAATGCTTTATATGGCCCATTCTTTGCTTATTTAATGGGAGGGGTACTTTTATTTTGTAGTTCTTGGCTCCGTTTTCAAATTCTTATAACGTATCTGATTTTTTTGGTTGGCGGCCTGGGAATCTATCATTTGAGTCGAAAGG
This sequence comes from uncultured Lactobacillus sp., assembly GCF_910589175.1. GTDB lineage: Bacteria > Bacillota > Bacilli > Lactobacillales > Lactobacillaceae > Lactobacillus. Next base: position 23,307 of record NZ_CAJURR010000026.1, on the reverse strand, counting down.
TTAAATTATCGCAAGTTGTTTCTTCAATAGTTACGGCACTATTTCTAACTACTGGCTATATTGCATATTGGCCTAGATCTAATGCCTTCAACTCATGGGGTGCCGTTTTAATACCATTCGTATTAATCCAAGGAATTAACCTGTTGAATAATCATAAAAAGCGCTTTAGCTGGATTAGTCTTGGAATTGTAATGGCAATTGTAGCTCAGATTCATTTGCTAAGCACTTTCTTCTCCATTCTTGCCTTGATTCCTTTCTTTATTTACGGATTAGTTTTGAGTGAAAATAAGCGTCAACTGTGGATGGATGTCTTTAAGGCTGTTGGCTTATTCATTGTGTTAACAGCAAACGTATGGGGCGCATTTTTACTGCTCTATCCAACTAATCAAATGGCCTCCCCAATTGATTACTCGCCAGTTTTAACCGCTGTTAATCTATCTGTTGCTGGCACTTCCACAATGTGGACATCAATTACTGAAGTCACATTGCTCTTATTTATCGTTCAACTAATTTATGTAATCTTTAATTTTAAGGCTTCTAGATTAAATACTTTTGTTACCTTAGAAGGAATAGTATTTCTATATTTAAGTTCAAATTTGTTTCCATGGCAATTTATTAAGGATACCTTACCGGCAGTAACTGGGTATTTACAATTTCCCAACCGGTTTACTGTCGTAGCATATCCTTTACTATTTCTTGGAATTGGTTTAACACTGAATGAATTAATTAAGAACCATGGTAAAAAACTTGGAACGATTGCGAGTGCATTGGCAATTGTAGTAGTGTTATTCAATGTTAGAGCTGACTTTAACGAGATTAATAATAATATTACTTACAACAAAGGCATTACTAACAATGCTAGGGAGATGAAGGAAAAGGGACTAGCCGCATATATCAATAAAGTAGAAATTAACAGTCCTGATTACCTTCCAGTTCAAAAGAAAATTAAATCAAGTGATATTACTGGGCTGTTAATGAGTATGTCGCCACAAAAAAATAATTTTGAACAAACGGCTCTTTCGAATGGACGGTTAGAGCTTACTTGGAAAGACTCAACTTCTAAAGTAACTACCCTTCCGATTTTTATTTATAAACAATCTGAGTTAAGTTTAAATAATAAAGTAATAAAGCCAAAACTTAATGAAGTCGGGATGCCACAAGTTCAGTCAAGAAAAGGGAAGAATACAGCAATTCTTTCATTTAAGACTCCAACTTGGTTTACCGCTTTACTGTATATTTCAATCCTTAGTTGGGTACTACTAATAATTTATGGTGTATTCAGATGGGTAAAAATAATTAAAAAATAAGCAAAAACGCTTCTTAAAACTAATATGAATTTAGTTTTGAGAAGCGTTTATTTTTATAGATAATTGATTCTATAATTTATTAATCAGTATAAAAAGGTAAAACAATAAATGATACAATTGAAAAGTTGGATTGAAAAATTATTTGGAGGATAAAAATATAATTTATGAATAAATGTAAGGAAAAATTAGTTGAGTATGGTTTGCCGTTAATTTTAAGTATATTGCTAGCAACTATATTGCAAATCCCGCAACTATTTAATCATGTTACGCTTACGGGATCAGATACTATTTTTCACTTTAGTAGATTCTACGATACTGCTCAGCAAATACAAAATCATAATTTTTCTTATTTTCAAATGAATTATGGAATGGGAGAAACAGGTCTAATAGTCAATGCAATTTATGGTCCGTTCTTTGCATATTTAATGGGAAGTTTGCTATTAATCGCTGGCTCTTGGTTTAATTATCAGATTATACTTGTTTATTTAATTTTTATAATTGCTGGTCTGGGGATGTATATTCTAGCCAGAAAAGTTAAATTATCACGAACAGTTGCCTTAATTATGAGCACATTGTTTTTACTTTGCGGATATATAAGTTACTGGATTCTATCAAATAGCTTTCATGCATGGGGAGCGGCACTAATGCCCTATGTTTTGATTCAAGGAATAAATTTATTTAATGATGATAAAAAACATTTTAATTGGATAAATCTTGCAACTACAATGGCCATTGTTGCTCAAGTCCACTTATTAAGTACCTTACAAGCAATTTTAGTTTTAATTCCACTTTTTATTTATGGTTTAGTAACTACAAAAAATAAAAAAAGAATGTGGACAGATACTTTAAAAGCGGTAGTTCTATGTTTGATTTTAACCGCAAATGTATGGGGTGCATTTTTAGTACTATATCCAAAAAATACAATGTCAGCGCCATTAGATTTTTCACCGGCGCTAACAGTCCTACATCTTAAATCAAACGACGCAATAACAATGTGGACTGAAATCCAGGAAGCAGTTCTACTCTTATTTGGTTTACAGATAGTTTACATCATATTTAATTATCGTGTATCTAAATTAAATACGTTTTTAACTATTGAAGGACTTGTATTTCTATTTATAAGTTCAGATTTATTTCCATGGAGAGTGGTAGAAAAATATTTTCCATCATTTTCAAACTACTTCCAGTTTCCTAATAGATTTACAGCAGTAGCTTATCCGCTACTATTTCTAAGCATCGGTCTTACAGTTGTAAATCTAATTAATCGATATGATTTTCAGTTTAAAATATTTGTAGAGTGTTTATTAATTTTTGTATGTTTATTTTCTCTTAGAGCAGATTTACGAGGAAATATTATTAAATTTAATAAAGTTAAAACTAACGTTGAACGTATTAATCAATTTAGAGATCATGATTTAAGTAAATTTATTGATAGTAATCCTCCGGGGAATCCAGATTATTTACCACTAAAAAAGCAAATGAATTCTTGGAAGATAAGCGGCTTGGTTTCTGGAACACTTATTTTTAATAATGGACAGGGATTTGAAAAAGAAGCTGCAAGTAATGGTAAATTAAAGATAAGTTGGACTAGTGATGGGAAAGATTCTACTTTACCAATTGTTTTCTACAGACAATCAGTACTAATAGTAAATGGTAAAAAGGTATCGCCTAAGTGTAATGAAATTGGAATGCCGATAGTGCAAGCAAAGAAAGGAAAGAATACAGCAATTCTTTCATTCAAGACCCCAATTTGGTTTACAATTTTACTCTATATTTCAATCCTTAGTTGGGTACTATTAATAATTTACGGTGTGTTTAGATGGGTAAAAATCGTTAAAAAGTAGCTAAAAAAGCTTCTCAAAACTAGAATTATTTTTCTAGTCATGAGAAGCTTTTTACTTAATCTTATTACTCTAATAAATCAACGAAAGTGGCATTAGTAACTTTTTGTAAATCATCAGGATTGATCATGATACTTCTACCAACCTCACCACTTGAAACAGCAATTTGATCATGTTCTTTCATGCTGCTATCTAAATAAATAGGAAAATGATGCTTTTGGTAAATTCCAATTGGAGTGTTGGCCCCATGAACATAACCAGTAGTTGCGACTAACTTCTTAAGTGGAAGTAATTCACATTTTTTGTTACCAGAAGCTTTAGCAAGTTTTTTCATACTTAAGTGCTCGGTAACAGGAACAACTCCAACTACAGGACTATTTTTATTTCCCTCACATACTAAGGTTTTGTAGACCAAAGCCTCTTCATCGTCTAAAATGGAAGTATCCATTTGTTTAACATCGCCTTTTTGAACTGTGGCGAATTGTAATTGCTTATATGGAATCTTTTGTTGGTCGAGCATCTTCTCAATCAACGTTTTATTAAGTTTTTTCTTTTTATTTTTTTTCGACATTTTTCTCACCTTTTAATATCATAAACGTGAGAATTTAACATGTCAAAAGGGGACAAGATTAGTGAAATTATTAGCGATAAAAGTTGAATGCAGTCATGAATTAGAAGATGGATTAAGCTTCTTCATGCAGGATGAACTGGATGCACAGGGAATTGAAAGTCGTAAGCGAAGTGACTTTGTGTTAGAAGGTCAAAAACATGACAGTAGTTTAGTTGAACTAGATGATATTGAAAATCTACCTGAAGATTTGGAATTAACGGCATATTTTGATTATGAAAATGCTGATAAAAAGAAATTAGTACAAAAAATTACTGACAAGATAGCTGAAATGAAAAGCTACGGCTTAGACGCTGGCAACGTTTCAATTAGCACGAAGGAAGTAGCTGATGAAGATTGGAATACGGCTTGGCAAAAATACTATCATGTGATTGATTTTTCAAGACATTTAGCTATTGTTCCTGAATGGGAAGACTATCAACCAGCTTTTTCTGATCAACAATTGATTCGGTTAGATCCAGGACTTGCCTTTGGTACTGGTGGTCATACGACAACACAATTAGTTTTACTTGCTATGGAACGCGCTTTAGTCAAGCCGATGTCTGTTTTAGATGTCGGTACTGGATCTGGTATTTTGGCAATTGCTGCAAGTAAATTAGGAGCAAGCCATGTACTAGGAACTGACATTTCTGATGAAGCTGTTACTGCCGCTAAAGAAAATATTGCCTTAAATAATATTGACAATGTTGATGTGCGCAAGGCTAATCTGCTAAAAGATATTGATGAAAAATATGACTTAATTGTGGCAAATATTTTGGCTGATATTCTGTTAGAATTAATTGCGGATCTAGATAATCATTTGAATGAAAATGGTAAAATTATTTTTTCAGGAATTGATTATTTACAACTTCCTAAGATAGAGAAGGCTCTAGCAGAGAATAATTTTGTAATTAAAATGAAAATGCAAGAAGGCCGCTGGATTGGATTATTAATTGCTAGAAAACCAAATTAAAAATATTAATTAAAAGAAAAGGTAAGCGAAAAATGAAGAAAAATAGTGAAGAAAAGAAAAATTTTAATTTTAAGGCTTCATGGAGTAAAATAAATGAAAAATCATTTATGCCTCTTATTTGGTTAACTTTGTTAGGAGTAATTGTTTGGATTATCTGTCCACTCGTTCATCTAAGTCGAGTTTGGCGAATTGGACTAGTTTTCTTTATTTTTAATACTTATTTAAGCTACCAAATTGGTCGTATTATGCAAATTAGAAAGTTAAGCTATTGGTGGCTACTTCTTTTTCCAATAGTTTTCGCTATTGCCGTTTTAATTCACTTTGCTAAATATAATTTCTTATTGTGCTTAGTATATTTAAGTTTTGAATTATTTGGTTTATGGCATGATGATTTTTACAAAGAAAAGAAATAAAGAATAGGTGATGCGTTATGTCAAAATATCATGAAATGACTCATGAAGAAGTTCTTGCTGAATGTAAGAAATATATGAATGATGAACACTTAGCTTTTGTTGAATCAGCATATGAATTTGCAAGGAAAGCACATGAAGGTCAATTCAGAGTTTCCGGGCAACCTTATATCATTCATCCCACTCAAGTTGCTGGAACATTGGCAACTTTACGTTTAGATCCTGATACAGTAGCAGCCGGCTATTTACATGATACGGTTGAAGATACACCAGTAACTAATGATGATATCAAAGAAAAATTTGGTAAGGACGTTGCATTTATTGTTGATGGTGTGACCAAATTAAGCAAGATTCAATATAAATCTAAGAGCCATGAGGAATACTTGGCTGATAATCACCGTAAAATGTTAATTGCGATGGCTAAAGATTTACGGGTAATCATGGTTAAATTAGCTGACCGTTTACACAATATGCATACTTTAGATCATTTGCGTCCTGATAAACAAAGAAGAATTGCAGACGAAACTTTAGATATCTATGCTCCTCTTGCTGATCGCTTAGGTATTGGAACTATTAAGTGGGAACTTGAAGATATGAGTTTACATTATCTCAACCCACAGCAATATTATCGAATTGTTAATTTAATGCAGTCTAAGCGAAGTGAGCGTGAAGGATATATTGCTGATACAATCTCTACTTTGAAGCAAACTTTAGATAGCTTGGGCATTAAGTATGAGATTTATGGTCGTCCAAAGCATATTTATTCGATTTATAAAAAAATGGTTAATAAGCACAAAGACTTTAGTGAGATTTATGACTTATTAGCTGTTCGCGTAATAGTTAAATCTGTGAAAGATTGTTACGCTGTTTTAGGTGCGGTTCATACTAAATGGAAGCCAATGCCAGGTCGTTTTAAGGACTATATTGCTGTTCCAAAGGTAAACGGCTATCAATCTCTTCATACTACAATTATTGGACCGGGTGGTAAGCCGCTAGAAATCCAAATTAGAACAGAGGCTATGCACCAAGTTGCTGAATACGGTGTTGCTGCTCACTGGGCATATAAAGAGGGTGTCAAGGGAGAAGTTGAGCAAACAGATGCAAATAAAAAGCTCAATATGTTCCAAGAAATTCTTGAACTCCAAAATGAGACCAAAGATTCTCATGAATTTATGAAGAGTGTCAAAACCGATATCTTCTCAGATAGAGTATATGTTTTTACTCCTAAAGGCGATGTTTATGAACTTCCTAAAGGATCTGGGCCTTTAGATTTTGCCTACATGATTCACTCAGAAGTTGGTGCACATTCTGTTGGTGCTAGAATTAATGGTAAAATTGTCCCTCTAGACTATAAATTAAAAACTGGTGACATCGTTGAAATGTTAACGCAAGCATCAGCTCGTCCATCTCGCGACTGGGTTAACTTGGTTAAAACTTCACGTGCTCGTAATAAAATCAAGCGCTTCTTTAAGGCTGAAGATAGAGAAGAGAACATTGAAAAGGGACAAAACATGATTGAACAAGAATTGTCAAATCGTGATTTAGTTCCTAAAGAATTCATGACGAAAACTGATATTCAGCGGGTTATTGATCATTTCAACTATCACAATGATGAAGAATTGTTTGCAGCAGTTGGATATGGTGAAGTTTCTGCAGCAACAGTCGCAAATCGTTTGACTGAAGATTTACGTAAAAAAGCTGAAGATGAAAAACAGCGTCAACTTGAAGAAAAAATTATGAACGCTGGTCAGCAAAGTACCGAAGAAGACAACGATTCAGATGCTCCAGCAGATATTATGCGGGTTAAGCATAATAATGGGGTTATGGTCCAGGGTGTATCTGACTTAATGCTTCATTTAGCTAAGTGTTGTAATCCTGTCCCTGGTGATCCAATCATTGGTTATGTAACTAAAGGACGCGGTGTAACTATTCACCGTGCAGATTGTCCAAATATAACCGAAGAAGCTAAAAAGCAGGGCCGACTGATTGATGTGGCTTGGGAAAACATTGCTAAAGACAAAAATAAAGAAAACTATAATGCTGACATTGAAATTTATGGTTTTAATCGTTCTCGTCTCTTAAGTGATGTAATTAATGCCCTAAATTCTAAGACTAAGAATATTGTCAATATTTCTGGAAAAGTCGACAGTAATAACATGGCTCATATTTATGCAACAGTTTCAGTTAGAGATGCAGCTCATTTGGAAGATATTTTAAGTCGAATGAGGGATGTGCCAAATGTTTATGAAGCAAAGAGGTCAATTAATTAATGCGTGTTGTTATTCAAAGAGTAAATAAGGCACAGGTTGCTATTGATAACGAAGTCGTAGGTAAAATTAAGCGTGGTTTTCTTTTATTAGTGGGCTTACGGGATGGCGACGAACTGGAACAAGTAAAAAAAGCAGCTGATAAAATTGCTAAAATGCGTATTTTTGAAGATGAAAATGGTAAAACTAATTTATCTTTGAAAGATGTTGATGGAGAAATCTTGAGCGTTAGTCAGTTTACCTTACTAGCAAATACTAAAAAAGGAAATCGACCAAGTTTTGTAGATGCTATGCGTCCACCTAAATCAAAACAATTATGGGAAGACTTTAATCATGAATTAGAAGATAAAGGCTTACATGTTGAGACAGGTGAATTTGGGGCTGACATGCAGGTGAGTTTAGAAAATGATGGTCCCTTTACAATTGTCTTAGACATTTAAAATATTTAAGTAAAGGCTTACAAAGGTTGACTTTATTGACTGAAAAATATAAGCTAAAAAGGAATTATCGATGACAAAGAATGTAGATTAGCATGATCTATCTCAGAGACCGCTTGTTTGGTGAGAATAGCGGATAGGTTGCGATCTGTGACACCTTTAGCAGATAATGGATCGTTTCGCGAGCGTTAATCGCAGCAAGCAAAAGGTGGTACCGTGCTAATTTATTGCGCCCTTGACTCAGTTCAAGGGCGCTTTTTTATTAATATATTAAAGGATGATTAAATGAAAGTTCAAAGACCAAAAGGTACAGTCGATATTTTGCCAGGAGAATCTGGTTCATGGGAAAAAGTAGAATCTATCGCTAGGAACTTTTTTAAAAGAGCTAATTACCGTGAGATAAGAACACCTAGTTTTGAAAATTATGAAGTTTTTTCACGTTCTAGTGGTGAAACTTCAGACGTTGTTTCAAAAGAAATGTACGACTTTAACGATAAGGGTGGTCGTCACATTGCATTGCGTCCTGAAGGAACTGCTGGTGTAGTTCGTGCTTATGTAGAAAATAAGCTTTATGGACCAGATGTTGTAAAGCCATTTAGCGTTTACTATATTGACAATACTTTTAGATATGAAAGACCACAAGCTGGTCGTCAACGTGAATTCCACCAGATTGGTGTTGAAAGTTTTGGCTCTGATAGTCCATTAGCAGATGTAGAAACTTTAATGATGGCACATGATTTACTCGCTGAATTAGGTGTTAAAAATTATGAATTACACATTAACAGTTTAGGTAATGCTCAAGTTCGTGAAGCATATCATGATGCTTTAGTAAATTACTTTACACCAGTTAAAGATCAACTTTCTGAAGATTCACAACGTCGCTTAAGTCAAAATCCATTAAGAATCTTGGATTCAAAAGATGAGCGAGATAAGAAGTTTTTACCTAATGCTCCTAAGATTGTTGACTACTTAGATGATGAATCGCGGGAAAACTTTAAAACAATTACTGATATGTTAGAGCAATTAGGCATTAATTATGTAATGGATGATGATTTAGTTCGTGGTCTTGATTACTACACTGGAATTATTTTTGAGTTCATGGTTGAAGATAAGAATCTATGGGAATCAGCAACGACAATTTTAGGTGGAGGTCGCTACAACCACTTAGTTGAAGAGTTTGATGGACCAGAAACACCTGCAGTTGGTTTTGGTATTGGTGAAGAAAGATTAATGCTTGTATTGAAAGAGCAAAATCCAGACCTTTTCCAAGAAGAAGGAATAGATTTCTTTATTACTAATATTGGTGCAGGAACTGAATTCAAAGCTGTTGAAGTTGCACGTAGTTTACGTGAACAAGGTTTTAGTGCACAATATGATGTTGACCAAAAGAAACTTAAGCAACAGTTTAGAAAAGCTGATCGTGTTCATGCAACATTTGTAATTACCTTGGGAGCTAAAGAATTAGAAAATGGCGTTTTAAATATTAAGCGTTTAAGTGATGGTAAAACTATCGATCTTAGCTTAGAAGATATAAATAATATGCAAGATGTTATAAATAAATTGGAGGATTAACATGGAACATATGGATAAAAGAACTGATTATGCTGGTAATATTACTAGCAAATACGAAGGACAAGAAGTAACCCTTTATGGTTGGGTTCAACGTGTTCGTAATTTAGGAAACTTAGTTTTCATTGACCTTCGTGACCGTGAAGGAATCGTACAAGTTGTTGTTAACAAAGATTCCGGTGAAAAGTTAATGGGAATTGCTGATTCATTGAATAATGAAGATGTAATTGAAGTAAAGGGAAAAGTAGTTAAGCGTTCAAGTGTAAACCCAGAAATGAAGACTGGTGAAGTTGAAGTAGATGCTACTGAAATTGACGTATTAAATAAATCAAAAGTGCCACCATTTGAAATTAAGGATGATATTAATGCGGCAGAACAAACTCGTTTGAAGTACCGCTACCTTGATTTACGTCGTCCAACTCTTCAAAAAGCAATTATGTTACGTGCAAAGATTTTGCGTGCAGTTCACGAATACTTTGACGAAAATGGCTTTATTGACATTGAAACTCCAATTTTAGGTAAGTCATCTCCTGAAGGTGCGCGTGACTACTTAGTTCCTTCAAGAATTTATCCTGGTAGTTTTTACGCACTTCCACAATCACCACAATTGTTTAAACAATTATTAATGGGTGCTGGCTTTGATAAATACTATCAATTAGCTCGTTGTTTCCGTGACGAAGACTTACGTGGTGACCGTCAACCAGAATTTACTCAAATCGATATGGAAACTTCTTTCTTAGATGAACAAGGTGTTCAAGATTACACTGAAGGTCTTTTAAAGAAGATTATGAAAGATGTTATGAACATCGATTTAAAGACTCCAATCAAGCGTATTACTTGGGATGAAGCAATGAACAAGTATGGTTCTGACAAGCCTGATACTCGTTACGAAATGTACCTTCATGACTTAAGCCCAATCTTTAAAGATAGTGACTTTAAGGTGTTCTCTGGTGCAATTGCTAATGGCGGTGTAGTTAAAGGTATTGCTGTTAAGAATGGTGCTAAAGAATATTCACGTAAGAAGATTGAAGAAAAACAAGACTACATCAAGCGCTACAATGCTAAAGGCTTAGCTTGGGTTAAATATGAAGACGGTGAATTTTCAGGACCTATTGCTCGTTTCTTAACCGATGAAAACAAGGAAGCTTTGAAGAAAGAATTTGATCTTGAAGGCGGCGAATTAATCGTTATTGTTGCTGACAAGTGGAAGGTTGTTACTGATTCACTTGATCACTTACGTCGTGAATTTGCTCATGAAACTGGTATTATTCCAGAAGGTGTCTTTGACTTTGTATGGGTAGTTGATTGGCCATTATTCGAATATGATGAAGGTTTAGGTCGCTGGATCGCTGCTCACCACCCATTCACTATGCCAGATGATGAAGGTATTAAGTTGCTAGATACTGATCCTCATAAAGCTCATGCTCGTTCATATGATATTGTCATGAACGGAGACGAAATGGGTGGGGGATCAATCCGTATTCACAAGCGTTCAATCCAAGAAAAGATGTTAAAGGCTTTAGGTTTCACTAAGAAACGTGCTTATGAACAATTTGGTTACTTATTGGATGCTTTGGATATGGGATTCCCACCACACGCTGGCTTGGCTATTGGTCTTGACCGTTTAGCAATGATGTTAGCAGGTAAGGATAATATTCGTGACGTTACCGCCTTTCCAAAGAATGCTTCTGCTTCTGAGCCAATGATGCATGCACCAGCTCCAGTTGCTGATCAACAATTAGCTGACATTGGTATTGAAGTTGAAAAGCAATATGAAGATAGTGTTAAAGAAACTGAACAACGTCTTGAAAAAGAAGCTCAAGAAGATGCCGATAAGAACTCAACTTGGGATGAATAATCTTAGTTAAAAATTTGAGTAATAAAAAATTGCATTACCTAACTTTTAAAGTAGGTAATGCAATTTTTTTATTTATTTAGATATTTTCAACAAATTTTGCAATTCGTTTTAAGGCTTCTTGTAATTGTTCGGTCGAAGAAGCGTAAGACATTCTAACATATCCTTGGCCGCCCTTACCGAAATAGCGACCTGGAGTCACACCAACTTTTGCTTTAGTGGCTAATTCATTAGCGAAGGCTTCGTCGTCGGTACCAAAAGTATCAGGAATTTTAGCAAAAATGTAGAAAGCTCCTTGTGGAGTAGACATTTCAAAGCCTAATTTTTCTAGACCAGTTTTCATAAATTCCAATCTGTCTTCGTAAATTTTGCGTGCTTCAAGAGGATCTGCTTGTCCATTATTTAGTGCTTCAATTGCAGCAGCCTGAACATTATCGGTTACGGAGGTAACAAGAAAAGCATTTACTTTTTGAATGGTTTTCATAATATCTGCAGGAGCTGCAATATATCCTAAACGCCACCCAGTCATTGCGTATGCTTTTGAAAGTCCTGAAATTAGAATATTGCGCTCAGGAATATATTGAGATAAAGAATGATGAACATTATTATCGTAAACCAATTCACCATATATTTCGTCTGTAACCGAGAAGAGATGGTACTTGGTAATAACCTCTGCAAGTGCCTTTAAAGTGGCTGCTGGATAAACACGACCTGTTGGATTAGATGGATCAGTTAAAATGATTGCTTTAGCGCCTTTTCCTTCATTTTGTAGTACTGTTTCAAGATGTTCAGGAGTCAGGATAAAATCATCTTTTGAAGTATCAATTTGAACTGGGATAGCTCCGGTTAATTTAATTAGTTGAAAGTAGAGTGCCCATACTGGCGTAGGAACTAAAATCTTATCACCTGGATTTAAAATTGACATGAATACATCATTTAAAGCTCCAGTGGCTCCAACTGTAACACAAATTTCAGTTTTTGGATCGTATTTAACATCAAGGCTGCGATCGAGATAGTTGCTGATAGCCTCTAATAACTCAGGCTTACCTGCTTGTGGTGCATAATGCGAGTCGTTTGCTTTAATATCGGCAATAGCTGCATCTTTAACATGATCTGGTGTATTTAAATCCGGTTCTCCAATCGTTAATTTAATAATTCCTGGGATTTGAGAAGCTTTTTCATCAAAAGCTCTAATTTTTGAAGGTCCTAAAGAATTTAATCGTGTATTTTTTGTAAGTGATAAATCATTTGCTAATTTTGGCATAAAAAATCCCCCTCTAATATTATAGATTATTGTATAGAAACAAAAATCATGAGACAACATTTTTATGTTAAAATTTGATATCTTTAATTTTAGAAGGTGAAAAAATGTTTGATAAAAAAGAAGCTCTTAAAAAATTAAATTCTGAGCAATATGAAGTTACACAACATGCAGCAACTGAAATGCCTTTTAGTGGAAAATATAACGATTTTAATCAAAAAGGAATTTATGTCGATGTAGTTTCTGGTGAACCACTTTTTTCAAGTCAAGATAAATATGATGCAGGCTGTGGTTGGCCGAGTTTTACTAAGCCAATAAAAAAATTAAGTTATAAACGGGATCAATCCCATGGAATGGAGCGAACAGAAGTGAAAAGCCCCATTGCCGATTCCCACTTAGGTCATGTTTTTACTGATGGACCAGTTGATCAGGGAGGATTAAGATATTGTATTAATTCTGCTTCCTTAAAATTCATTCCATATGATAAGCTAGAAGAGGAAGGCTATAATCAATATAAAAAAATATTTGAGGAATAGGATCATGAATTTAATACAAGTTTTTGATAATTTGAAGGTTCCAGAAGAAAATATTCCTGAATTATTAGAGTTTGCTGGTCAACATGAAGACTTTTTGACAAAGATAGTTAAAGCCTCTGGTAATCGGGTTGAGTACAGTGTAAGTGCAACGCAGTCTGCCAATAGTAAGCTCGAAGATAAACAAATTGCCTTTTTAGGAAGTTCGGTTACTTATGGTGCAGGTGCCTTAAGTGAATCATTCGTAGATTATTTAAGAAAAAAAGATGGGATTTACCCATTTAAAGAGGCTGTTTCCGGAACAACCTTAGCAGAAAATGGTGATGATTCTTATGTAGCGCGCTTAGAGAAACTTCCAATTTTAGAAAATATAAGTGCGTTTGTTTTACAGCTTTCAACTAATGATGCTAAAGCTGATATTCCTTTAGGCAAAATTAGTGAAAATGACAAGTATGATATTACGACTAGTATTGGGGCAACTGAATTTATTTTAGAGTATGTTAAAAAGACTTGGAATTGTCCTGTTTTGATTTATTCTAATCCATCTTTTGATTCTGAAAAATATGGTAAATTAGTAGAAGCAACAAAAGAATTACAAAAGAAATGGAAGTTTAAGTTTCTTAATATGTGGGATGATAAGAACTTTAATTATAGTGAAAAAGAGCGTCAACTATATATGGTTGATGATATTCATCCAACTCGGGCCGGATATAAGATAAGCTGGCTTCCTGAATTTGAAAAAGCTCTCAATGATATTTATAAAAATTAGTTTTGTTTAAAATCCATCTTTTGATTTTATATAATCAAGAGCTGGATTTTCTTTTTATTATTTTGCAGGATAAAGTAAAAATATATTTATTACGTTAATATAATTATGTAAACTATTACGTCGATAATTGAACTAAGAGTTAAAAGAAATAATATTTGAAAATTGATTTAATATAAACGCAGGCTATAATCGATGCACTTAACAGACTTGATAAGCTATAAAACTAACTATTATGACTAAGAAAGAAACTATAAATCTGTTATCATAGCAATATACAATATCACTTAGATTTATTTTATATTTAATTAGAAAGATGATATTTAATGGTTAAAGTAACAGAAGCTAGAAAAAAAGCTAATAAAAAATGGGATGAAAATAATAAAGAACGAGTACAATACATCAATAAACGTTCTGCTACTAAAAGTTTCATTTTAAATTTGGCTACTGAAGAGGATTTAAAAAATATAGAGACTTATATAGTCGAAAGAAAAACAAAGTTGGATATTAATAATTAGTCCAATTAAACTAGTAGATAATTCCCTCACTTTAATAGATATATCCTTGTGTAGATATTTATTACTGTATTAATAGAAAGAAATGATGAAAAAACTAAAATAAGTTGTGTGATTTACTATAAGCCATTATCCGGTAAGCAACTAAAGAAAATAAAAATAGTGGAAATATAGTGAAAATAATCCATAATTATTCGAATTTAGAAAGAAGTGCTAATAAAATGAAAGACGTTAAATCCCTTGATAACAATGAAAAATCCCACTATGACACAGCTATCTTTGCTGGCGGTTGTTTCTGGTGCATGGTTGCTCCTTTTGATACCTATCCCGGTGTCATAAAGGTAGAATCAGGCTATACCGGCGGAGTAGTACCTAATCCTACTTATGAGCAAGTTTGTACTGGACTAACTGGGCATACTGAGGCCGTTCGCATTACTTATGATCCAAATAAACTATCTTATAAGGATTTAGTTAATATTTATTGGCAAGTAACAGATCCAACTGATGCTATGGGACAGTTTCAAGATCGCGGTAGTCAATATAAACCAGTGATTTACTATAATTCACCAGAACAAAAAGAAATTGCTGAACAATCACGTAAATCTTTAGCCGATTCAAATAAGTTTTCAGATCCAATTGTAACCCATATTGAACCAGCAAAGCCTTTTTATTTGGCTGAAGATTACCATCAAGATTTCTATAAAAAAGATCCAGCTCGGTATGCTCTCGAAGAGGCCGGAGGGAGAGAACAATTTATCAAAGAGCATTGGAAAAAATAGACTTGTTTTTAACTATAAATATCTTTACACTAGATACGTTATGAACATAGTAAAAGAGGAAAATTATGAGTACATTAGAAAGGCTTTCGCGACGTCATATTTTAATTTCAAAGTTATCAGCAGCTTTGTTTTATGCTTTAGCCGTTGCTATCGCCTTAAACTTTTTCTGGCAACCTGGTAAAATTTATGCTTCTGGAATTACTGGTTTTGCCCAAATTTTACAGTCTGTATCAGAACGATATTTACCATTTACATTAGCAACATCAGTAATGTATTTTGTACTAAATATCCCATTATTTATCTTAGGATGGTTTAAAATTGGCCATCGCTTTACGATTTTTACTTTAATTGCAGTTTTATTGGCATCTATCATGATGAAAATTATTGCTCCAATTAAGATGAGCTATGACCCAATTATTTGTGCAATTTTTGGTGGGGTAATTAATGGTGTTGGTACTGGGATCGCTTTAAAATCTGGTATCTCTACCGGTGGATTAGACGTCTTAGGAATTATCTTACGAAAGAAAACTGGTAAAAGTTTTGGTCAAATAAATATCTTTTTTAACCTAATTATCGTAATATGTGCAGGTTTTGTATTTGGATGGACTCGAGCTCTATATACGGCTTTGAACATCTTTGTCAATGGTAAGGTAATAGATGCTGTCTATAATCAACATCAAAAGATGCAAGTTTTAATCGTAACAGAACATCCTAAACATATTATTGATGGAATTCAGGCTAAGATGCATCGTGGGATTACGATTTTGCATGATGCAGAGGGTGCATATAGTCATACTGAAAAGACAGTTTTATTAATGGTAATTGATAAATATGATATGTATGACATTTATAATATTGTCTTAAATAATGATCCGTATGCCTTCATGAGTTTAAGCGAAGTTTCGAAGGTATATGGAAGATTCAAAGAACAGACGCCAGTTTAGATGTTACTAGAAAACGATTATTTCACTTTATATAACAAAGGAAATGATCGTTTTTCTTTAAAAATATTTTTATATAGGGAAATCTAACATGGAAAATCGTTTTAAAAGTGTTTTTGATATCATTGGTCCAGTTATGATTGGACCATCTAGTTCGCATACAGCTGGTGCAGTGGCAATTGGCAGAGAAGGAAACAAACTTTTTGGAGGAATTCCTAAAAAGGTTACTGTCCATTATTATGGCTCTTTTGCTCAAACTCATCGTGGACATGGTACGGATTATGCCATTGCAGTCGGCATTTTAGGCTTTACTACTTCTGACTTACGAGTACCAAAAGCTCCAGAAATTGCACGTAAGCGGGGTATTGATATTAGATTTGTAGAAGAAAAGGGAAAAAGCCCGATTCATCACCCGAATACAGCGATTTTAGATATAACTGATGGTCATAAAAAAGTTCAGTTGGCAGGCTGTTCCATTGGGGGTGGGGCAATCGAAATTCGACGCTTAGTAATCCATGATATTGTGGTTGAGCCAAGCGGTACGTTGCCAATTGTTCTATTGATTGATCCAGAAAGAAAAATAAAAAATCAAAGATCCTTAACTTCCTTTTTACAACAAAAGGCACCCTTTAATGAGAGCAGAATATATAAAAGCCCTAACTATTACATCTATGAATATGATATTCAAAACTATTTTAAGCCTTCTTTAATTGGAGAACTCAAGAAAAAATATAAAAACATTGTTTGTTTATGAAATGAGAAACTAATGTACAATCATATTAAAGAAATTGTTGCAGACGCTGAAAAAACAGAAAAACCTATTTCAGAATTAATAATTGAACAAGAATGTAAATTATCAGGACTATCCAGAGAAAAAGTATGGAACAAAATGAAATATAATCTTGAAACCATGCGTGCTGCGGTTAGTAAGGGAAGTACTGGTAAAGGAGTATTTTCTCATACTGGCTTAACAGGCGGTGAAGCGATTAAAATAAAGAATTATCGTGAAAAAGGCCATACTCTTTCTGGTGATTTTATGATGGAAGCTGTACAAAATGCTGTAGCAACAAATGAAGTAAATGCTGCGATGGGCGTCATTTGTGCAACCCCAACAGCTGGCTCTTCTGGCACACTTCCAGGTATTTTGTTTATGCTTGAAAAAAAGCTCGACTTAAATGAAGAGCAAATGATTCGCTTTCTCTTTACTGCAGGAGGAATAGGATTAGTTATTGGAAATAATGCGGAAATTGCTGGCGCAACAGGAGGATGCCAAGCAGAAGTCGGTTCAGCATCCGCAATGGGCGCAGCAGCGGCTGTAGAAATAGCTGGTGGTACACCCGCGCAAAGCTCCCAAGCTTTAGCGATTGCGATGTCTAATTTATTAGGACTAGTGTGTGATCCAATAGCAGGACTAGTAGAAGTACCCTGTGTAAAAAGAAATGCCATTGGGGCAGGCAACGCACTAATTGCGGCTGATATGGCACTAGCTGGATGTACCAGTGTTATCCCGGCCGATGAGTGTATTGATGCTATGAAAAAAGTTGGTCATCAAATGCCAGTATCATTAAGAGAAACTGGTATTGGTGGATTAGCAGGCACTCCAACAGGACAGGCTATTAAGGCTAGAATTTTTGGAAAAGATGTTTAAAATGCGCACTAGTGAAGAAATTAAGCAAAATATTATCAATCAACTAGCAACTGTCATAGACCCGGAGTTAGGGGTAGATATTGTTAATCTAGGACTAGTCTACGAGCTTGACTTAGATGAAGATGGAATTTGTCTGATTAATATGACTTTAACCACTCCAGCTTGTCCTTTAACAGAAGTATTAATTAAATTGGTTACTACAGCAGTTATGAAAGTTCCTGAAGTCAAAAATGTTGATGTTGAGTTCGTTTGGTACCCAGTTTGGAGTCCTGAGAAAATGAGTGATCAGGCTAAAAAATATTTTGGATATGATAAAAAATAAAATAAATAGAAGCAAAAAAGATCTTTCAAAGTTTAATGAAAGATCTTTTTAAAATGTTTAATTTTATTTGTTACTTAGCGTAGTCATCAATACCTAGATGTTCTAAAATTAATGCCGCTGTTTCTTCAATTGAACGGTGGGCAACGTTGATTACGTAACAACCAAGTTTTTTATAAAGTTTATCAGCTGCTTCAAGTTCGGCATTGATAGAATCCATATTAGAGTAAGTAGTATCTGGGTTCAAACCATAGGCTATCATTCTTTGACGTCTGATCTCGTTCAAAACGGATGGATCATTTGTTAAACCGATGATTTTCTTAGGGTTAATCTTGTAAATCTCGTCTGGAATATGAGTTTGAGGTACAAGTGGTAAATTAGCGACCTTAAGATTTTTATTGGCTAAGAATAAAGAAAGTGGAGTTTTAGAAGTTCTAGAAACACCCAGTAAAACAACATCAGCTTCTAAGAAGCCTTTTGGATCTTTTCCGTCATCATACATAACAGCAAATTCCATTGCAGAAATTCTATCAAAGTAATTTTGACCCATGTGGTGAACAGCACCAATTTCATGTTTAGGTTCTTCGCCAGTTAAAGCATGAATGTTATCAATTACGCCAGAAAGTAAGTCGACGTATTTCATATTATGTTCACGTGCAAATTTAATTACGGCCAATTGTTCATCTTCATGAATCAAAGTGAAGGCAATTAATACATTTTCAAATTCTGTGATTTCACTAAAAACTTTTTCTAGCTTTTCTCGATTTGTAATAAAAGGATAGCGGCGGTAGTTAAACTTAACATTTGGATATTGCACTGCACCAGCCTGTACCATATTGAAAGCTGTATCACCAACAGAGTCAGAAATAATAATTAGATTAACAATTTTTTGATTTTCTTTTTTTTCTTCAGTCATATATTTCACCTCATTAACTATCTAAATTATACCAAAATAAGTAAGAAAAATGTTAATCGACTATTGACCGTTTTTTATCGTTTAGCTATAATTTAACTATATTGTTGTGGCACATATTTGTGTGCCAAGAAATGGAAGGAGGGATCTCACATGGCTAAGACAATCGTTCACGAAAACGAGTCTATTGATGATGCTCTTCGTCGTTTCAAACGTTCCGTTTCTAGAAGTGGTACCTTGCAAGAATACCGCAAGCGTGAATTCTACGAAAAACCAAGCGTTAAGAGAAAGTTAAAATCCGAAGCTGCTCGTAAGCGTAGACATTATTAATATAGAAAAAGCTCCTGGTAGAAAAATCTTCTATCAAGAGCTTTTTTTATATAAAAAGTTTAAAATAGACTGTGTAAGTTTTGATTAAAGAGGAGAATTAAATACAATGTCACTAAATGATACTTTAATGCAAGATATGAAAACAGCTATGAAAGCCAAAGATAAGGAAGCTTTAACTACAATTCGCTCGCTCAAGGCTGCAGTAATGAATTATAAAATCAAAGTGGGACATGATCTAACTAGTGATGATGAATTAACAGTTTTGTCCAGCGCTCTTAAACAACGTAAAGAATCTTTAGAAGAATTTACTAAGGCTGGCAGAGATGATTTAATTAATCAAACAAAGAATGAAATGAAATTAATTGAAAAATACATGCCAAAGCAGATGTCTAAGGAAGAACTTGAAGCAACTGTTGAAGAAACAATTAAGGAAGTTGGAGCAAGTTCTAAAAAAGACTTTGGTAAAGTTATGCAAGCATTAATGCCAAAAATTAAAGGTAAGGCTGATGGTAAAGCCGCTTCTTCAATTGTTGGTAAAAAGCTTAACTAATAGCTTTTATTAAACGGAGGATTTTAAGTGGGACAAACTATAGAAGCAACATTTACACCAACTAAACCAGAAACAATCATGAATTTAGTTGGAATTAACGATGCAAATTTGCGTTTAATTGAAGAATCTTATGATGTGCAGGTAACTGATACTGGTAGTGAAATCGAAGTAACCGGAGAAGAAAGCATTGTTAAGAAAATTATGCAAATTTTTACTGCTTTGGATAAGGTTGTTACCCGTGGAGTTACTATTACTGCAACTGATGTTGTTAGCGCAATTAAGATGGCAGATAAGGGAACTTTAGAATTTTTTGGAGAATTATATAATAAAATTCTAATTAGGGATGCTAAAGGTCGTCCAGTCCGCGTTAAGAATATGGGACAAAAACGCTATATTGAGGCTATTCAAAAATATGATGTCGTTTTTGGAATTGGACCAGCTGGTACAGGAAAGACTTTCCTAGCCGTAGTTATGGCAATTGCAGCCTTTAAAAAAGGAGAAGTGTCCCGGATTATTTTGACTAGACCAGCGGTAGAAGCAGGTGAATCATTAGGATTTCTTCCAGGTGATTTAAAAGAAAAAGTTGATCCATATTTAAGACCAATCTATGATTCTTTATATGCTATTTTAGGTGTAGAGCCAACCAACCGTTTAATGGAACGTGGGGTTATTGAAGTAGCTCCTCTAGCATATATGCGTGGTAGAACTTTGGATGATGCTTTTGTAATTCTAGACGAAGCACAAAATACAACACAGGCACAAATGAAGATGTTTTTAACAAGATTAGGATTTAATTCTAAAATGGTTGTCAATGGGGACCAGACCCAAATTGACTTACCAGGAAAAGCAAAGAGTGGATTATTACAAGCTGAACATATTTTACAGAATATTGAGCAAGTAAAATTTATTAACTTTACTTTTAATGATGTTGTTCGTCATCCCGTTGTGGCCAAAATTGTTAGAGCATATGAAAAAGAGGGACACTAAGAGTTGAATAATTTAGATATTTCTTTTAATGATGAAGTTAATTTCTTAAAAGATAGCGATAAAGATTGGATTCCATGGATTAGCAACTTATTATTATCAGCAAAAAAAGAGATTCATAAAGAGAATGCTCAAGAAATGAGTATTAACTTTGTTTCTTCCAAAAAAATCCATGAAATTAATAAGAAATACCGCGGCAAAGATCGTCCAACTGATGTAATCTCTTTTGCAATTGAAGATGGATTAGATGAAGACTTTATGAGTGCTTTTAGTGACGATCCTGATTTTGTAGAAGATATTGGGGATTTATTTCTTTGCCCTGAAGTTATCAAAAGACATAGTGTAGAGTATGAAACTGGATTTAATCGGGAGTTTGGTTATACACTAGTTCATGGATACCTTCACTTAAATGGTTATGATCATATCGAAGATGATGAAGCCAAGATTATGTTTGGTATCCAAGGTAGGGTTTTACGTGAATATGGACTTCCGCTTCATCCTGATCAAGAAAATCATGGAAAGCAAATTCACTAAAACTTAAATAAAAAGGATGTAACAATGATGGATGAAAAAAAAGACTTTAAATCAGGTTTTGTAGCTTTAATTGGTAGACCTAATGTGGGTAAATCAACTCTCTTGAATTATTTAGTAGGTCAAAAAGTGGCAATTATGTCACCACAACCACAAACTACTAGAAATAAAATTTCAGGTATTTATACTGATGATCAGGAGCAAATAGTTTTTATTGATACTCCTGGGATTCATAAGCCAAAAAACAAATTAGATGACTTTATGGATAAGTCAAGTTACTCTGCTCTAGATGAAGTAGATGTGGTTTTATTTATGGTTGAACCTGAACCAGCAGGTAAGGGAGACCAATATATTGCTGAACTTCTTAAGAAAATTAAAAAGCCTGTAGTTTTAGTGATAAATAAGATTGATAAAGTCCACCCAGATGAGTTATTATCTATTATAGATTCATATAAGAATCTAGGCGATTTTGCTGAAATTGTTCCAATTTCTGCTTCACAAGGAAATAATGTTTCCGAGTTGATTAAAACAATTGCTAAATATTTGCCAGAAGGTCCGCAATTTTATGATGCAGACCAATTGACTGACCGTCCAGAATATTTTATTGTAGCTGAATTAATTCGCGAGCAGGTTTTGAAGCTCACTCATGAAGAAGTTCCGCATGCTACGGCCGTGGTAGTTGACCGAATGCGGGATCATGAAGGTGGCAAGCTTCAAGTTGAGGCTACAATTTATGTTGAGCGTCCCGGTCAAAAGGGCATTATTATCGGCAAGAAAGGTCAAATGTTGAAGCAGATTGGAATTGCTGCACGTCAGGAAATTGAAGCTTTATTAGGTGAAAAGGTTAATTTACGCCTATGGGTTAAGGTTCAAAAGAATTGGCGTTCTGATCCTGCCTTTCTTAAATCTATTGGCTACAACGCTAAGGAATTAAGATAGATGGCACGTGAACTTTGTGAAGTTCAAGGATTAATTTTTAAAAGAAAAAAATATAAAGAAGCTGATGTTCTAACCAAGATCATGACTAAAGATCATGGTATTTTTACAATAGATGTAAGAGGAGCACTGAGACCAAAGTCCAGATTAGGAGCTGCAACCCTTAACTTCTCTTATGGAAAGTATATTGTAAATACAAATTGGAAAGGAATCAGTACGCTGCGGACTTTCAAGGATGTAAAGCAGCTGGACCAGTTATATTTAGATTTAACTAAGAATGCGTATTCGAGTTATGTTTTAGACTTGCTTGACCATGCTTTTGTTGAGTATAAAGATATTGGAAGTTTTTATGATTTAATTATGAAAGCGTTGCTGAAGATAAATTCTGGAGAAGATGCGGCAATTATTACCCAGATGGTACAATTGAAGTTGCTTAATGCATATGGAGTAGCACCACAATTAGGTCGTTGTTTAATTTGTGGTAAAGTACAAGGTGTGTTTGACTACTCGCTGGAATTAGGTGGAATTATTTGTAGTGATCACTTTAATAGTGTCAGTCAAAGGATGCATCTAGATCCTAAAGTAGTAGCCTTGATTCGTACTCTAGCTTTAGTTGATATTGATCGTTTAGGGAAAATAAAAATTAATCCGCAATTAAAAAAGGACTCTGGCAAGGTGATCGATCGGATGTACGTTAATTATCTGGATCTTAATTTAAAAACTAAAAAATTTCTTGATGAATTGGCGCTTTTTTAGCTGTTGACTTTTTATATTCGTTTAAAGACTAGTGAGGTTTTCTTACTAGTCTTTTTTTGTAAAAGATGATAAAATAGATACGTATTTTGACAACTATAAAGGAATAGAAAAGTACCAATACAGCGAGTGCAGAATGGTGGAAGTGCATTTGGGAAAAGGCACCTTTTAGTCAAAGTTGTTAATTAAGGGCAGGAAGAATATTTTCCTGAATTAGGGTGGAACCGCGAAGTAAATCGTCCCTATGCAATTTTTGCATAGGCTTTTTTTATGCCTATGTTG
>NZ_CAJURR010000025.1 GCF_910589175.1 uncultured Lactobacillus sp. | reverse complement strand
CCTGATACTGGTAAAGAAGTAGCAACTGTTCCAATGGATAAAGATATTCCCAAGAATTGCAGGTAAGTTATCGGAAGTTTGATATTGAAGATGCATTGAAGAATGCAGAAGAAATTGGAAAAATCTGTACTGCAGAAATTAAGTTTCAAGATCCGCAATTACCGAAATTTAAGCAAAATAAGTTCCCTACTTCAAAAGAGTATTTACATGCTTTAGCTCAAGAGGGTCTTGCAAAAAGATTTAATAATCAAATTCCTGCTAAGTATCAAGAAAGGCTTGATTATGAATTACAAGTAATTAACGAAATGGGATTTGATGATTATTTCCTTATTGTGTGGGATGTAATGAATTTTGCACATAGTGTCAATATTACAACAGGGCCAGGGAGAGGATCTGCAGCTGGCTCTCTTGTTTCATATGCTCTTAGAATTACTGAAGTCGATCCAATTGAATATAATTTGCTGTTTGAACGTTTCTTAAATCCTGCCCGTCAGCAAATGCCTGATATTGACTTAGATATTCCGGACAATCGCAGGGATGAAGTAATTAAGTACATGTTTGAAAAGTACGGGATGAATCATGCAGCACAGATTTTAACGTTTGGTACTTTAGCGGCAAAGCAAGTTTTAAAGGATGTTTGTCGTATCTTTGGACTGAATAAGGTCGAAACATATCGTTGGTTGGATGCGATTCCGCACTCTAAGGGAAAAATCACCTTAGCTGAGGCCTATCAAAAATCAAAAGAATTGCAGCTACTAGTGAACACAAATGACTTAAGTAAAATTTTATTTGCGACTGCTGAGCATTTAGAAAATTTACCAAGGCACTATTCAATTCATGCAGCTGGTTTAGTAATTACTGATGATTCCCTCGCGGAAATCGTAGGTCTTCAAGCAGGGCCATTAGGAATCCCTGTGACTCAACAAACAAAATCGAATGTTGAATCATTAGGTTTATTAAAGATTGACTTCTTAGGATTAAGAAACTTAACTATTTTGGGGAACATCGTTGCAGCTTTAAGAGCAGATGGAATTAACATCGACCCTAACCACATTCCCCTAAATGATCAAGAAACGCTTGCCTTGTTTCAGCGTGGAGATACAGATGCAGTATTTCAGTTTGAATCTGATGGTATTAAGCGTGTGCTTGAACAACTTCATCCAGATAGTTTTGAAGATATTGTTGCAGTTAATGCCTTATACCGTCCCGGTCCAATAAATAATATTGATCATTTCATCAATAGAAAACATGGAAAGGAAAGGGTACAATATCCTGATCCTAGTTTAAAGAAGATTTTAGGCACTACCTATGGAGTTTTAGTTTATCAAGAGCAAGTTATGCAGACAGCTCAGGTTTTAGCCGGTTTTTCTTTAGGAGAAGCTGATCTTTTAAGACGTGCAATGTCTAAGAAAAATGTGGATGTAATTCAACGTGAACGAGCTAAGTTTATTGAAGGTGCAATTAAATTAGGCCGCAAAAAAGAAACAGCTAAAAAAGTGTATGACTACATTGCACAGTTTGCTAATTATGGATTTAATCGTTCTCATGCCGTTGCCTACAGTAAGATTGCTTTTTGGCTTGCTTATTTCAAAGTACATTATCCAGGAGCCTTTTATTTAGCTTTGTTAAATAGCAATATGGGTAACCGACATAAAATTGCCCAATATTTAATGCAAGCTCAAGAAGCTGGAATTAAGATTTTGCCACCTGATATTGAAAATAGTAAGGCTGATTTTTCATTAGAGAATGGAAAAATTTTAGTTGGATTAAAGGTAATTCGAGGATTAAGAAGTGACTTATTGAAACAAATTTTAGAAATTAAGCGTCCGATTAAATCAATGACTGATTTCCTCTGGAGAGTAGATAATAATTTACTGAGCGCAGATGCGGTCGGAAATTTAATTAAAGCCGGCACTTTTGATAGACTGGCGCCTAATCGAAATGAACTGTTAAAAATAAATAAAGATTTAGTTGAGAGTGTAAAAATGGCAGGCTCAAATTTATCTTTATTTGAAACATTAGAGCCAAAAGTAGAAGAAGAAAAAATGCCAACTGCAGCTGAAAAATCAGCGATGGAAATTGAAGCTATGGGTTTTAGTACTGGCATTAATCCGATTATTGCGGTTCAAAAATATGCTCGAAAGTTTAATGCAAAACGATTACAAGTTTTTGAGAGTAATGAGCAAGGAATTGCAGTTGGAAAGCTAATGAAAGTCAAACAAATTACCACAAAAAAGGGTGATAATATGGCTTTTGCCGTTTTTAGTGATACTAGTGGTGAGAGAGATTTTACTATTTTTCCTCAAGTCTGGGAAAAACTAGGTGAGAACTTGAAGATTGGTGAGATATATTTACTTCAAGTGAGAACTCAAAGTGATCGTTTTAACCCTAACAAAATTCAATTTCTACTTTCTAATGCTCGGCAAGTTAATTTCAAAGATTAATTCAATTTTTTTGAGAGCAAACAAAATTGAGCCTAATAAGGTTGAAAGCGAAAACATTTATTTCATAAGGATTATTAGTGAAAAAATAGGCTTTTTTTTGAAGACATTGAGTAAAAAAAATGGTACGATAAAACCGATGTGAGTAAAACACAGAAAATCGTAGAGGTGAATTCATGAAACGGATTGGTATTTTAACTAGTGGTGGAGATGCCCCAGGTATGAACGCTGCCATTAGAGCTGTTACTCGTACAGCTTTGGCAAACGGTATCGAAGTTTGCGGAATTCGTTATGGATATGCTGGTTTAGTTGCTGGTGATATTTTCCAAATGACTTCTGAAACAGTTGCGGATAAAATTAGCCGCGGCGGTACTTTTCTTTATTCAGCTCGTTTCCCAGAATTTAAGGAAGAAGAAGTTCAACTTAAGGGAATCGAACAGTTAAAGAAGCACGGAATCGATGCTTTAGTTGTCATTGGTGGTGACGGTTCTTACCACGGTGCATTGAAGCTTACAAGACATGGCTATAATGCTATTGGTCTTCCTGGTTCAATTGATAACGATATTCCTTATACTGATTACACAATTGGTTTTGACACTGCATGTAATACTGCAATGGAAGCCATTGATAAGATTCGTGACACTGCAACAAGTCACCAACGTGTATTTGTTGTAAATGTTATGGGTCGTGATTGTGGGGATATCGCAATGCACGTTGGTGTTGCTACCGGTGCTGACGCAATTGTTATTCCAGAAGAACCTTATGACATTAAGGAAATTGCTGAAAACTTGAAGCAAGGATTTGCTAATGGTAAGAAACATGGAATCGTTGTTTTAGCTGAAGGTGTTATGGACGCTGAAAAATTTAAGGATGAACTTCTTAAATATGGTGACTTTGATGCTCGTGCTAATGTATTGGGCCATATGCAACGTGGCGGAAGCCCAACAATGCGTGACCGTGTAGTAGCAAGTGAAATGGGTGCCTACGCTGTTAAGTTATTACTTGAAGGTAAAGGCGGCTTGGCTGTTGGTATGGAAAACAACAAGCTTACTCACCATGATATTCTTGATTTGTTTGATGCAAAACACCACGGTAATTATGCGTTATACTCATTAAACAAAGACTTAGCCAAGTAGTTTTTGATTTTGTATTATAGGAGATTTTTTCAAGATGAAGAAAACTAAAATTGTTAGTACTTTAGGGCCAGCCTCAAACGATGTTGAGACTATTACTAAATTAGCTGAAGCAGGTGCAAACGTATTCCGTTTCAACTTCTCACACGGTGACCACGAAGAACACCGTTCACGTATGAACATGGTTCGTGAGGTTGAAAAGAAGACCGGTAAACTTCTTGGCATTGCTCTTGATACTAAGGGTGCCGAAATTAGAACTACTGAACAAGAAGGCGGCAAATTCACTATTAACACTGGTGACACTATCCGTATTTCTATGGACGATACTAAGATGGGTAACAAGGACATGATCCACGTTACCTACGATGGTCTTTACGACGATACTCACGTTGGTGGTCACGTATTAATCGATGATGGTTTGGTTGACCTTTTGATCAAGGACAAAGATGACGCTAAGAGAGAATTAGTTTGTGAAGCTCAAAACACTGGTTTAATCGGTTCTAAGAAGGGTGTTAACGCTCCTGGCGTTGAAATCCGCCTCCCAGGTATCACTGAAAAAGATACTAACGATATCAAGTTCGGTTTGAAGGAAGGTATCAACTTCATCTTTGCTTCATTCGTTCGTAAAGCACAAGATGTTCTTGATATTCGTCAATTGCTTGAAGAAGCACATTGTGAATACGTAAAGATCTTCCCTAAGATTGAATCACAAGAAGGTATTGACAACATCGACGAAATCTTAAAGGTTTCTGATGGTTTAATGGTTGCTCGTGGTGACATGGGTGTTGAAATTCCATTTATCAATGTTCCATTTGTACAAAAAGAATTGATCAAGAGATGTAACGCTTTAGGTAAGCCAGTTATCACTGCTACTCAAATGCTTGATTCAATGCAAGAAAACCCACGTCCTACTCGTGCCGAAGTTACTGACGTTGCAAACGCTGTTCTTGATGGTACTGACGCAACTATGCTTTCAGGTGAATCTGCAAACGGTCTTTACCCAGTTAAAGCTGTTAAGGCTATGGCTGAAATCGACATGCGTACTGAAAAGCAACTTGCTAAGCGCAACAAGTTAGCTCTTCAAAGATTCGAAGAATACAAGGGTTCAAACGTTACTGAAGCTATTGGTGAATCAGTTGTTAGAACTGCTGAAGAATTGGGCGTTAAGACTATTATCGCTGCAACTGAATCTGGTTACACTGCACGTATGATTTCTAAGTACCGTCCAAACGCTGATATTATTGCTATGACTTTCAACGACAAGATTCAACACTCCTTAGGTGTTGTTTGGGGTGTAAAGCCAATGTTGACTGAAAAGCCTAAGACTACTGAAGAAATGTTTGACAAGGCAGCTGAACTTGCTAAGGAAACTGGTCTTGCAAAAGATGGTGATTTAGTAATCATCGTTGCTGGTGTTCCTTTGGGTGAAACTGGTACTACTAACTTGATGAAGTTACAATTGATCGGTACCCAACTTGTTAAAGGTTTAGGTGTTGGTGAACAATCAGTTATCGGTAAAGCTGTAGTTGCAACTTCTGCTGAAGAAGCTAACAGCAAAGTTCAAGATGGTGACATCTTAGTTGCTAAGACTACTGATAAGGATTACTTACCAGCAATCAAGAAGGCTTCAGGTATGGTAGTTGAAGCTTCTGGTTTAACTAGCCACGCAGCTGTTGTTGGTCTTTCACTTGGTATCCCAGTTATCGTTGGTGCTACTGATGCAGTAGAAAAGATCAAGGATGGTTCTAAGATTACTGTTGATGCTCGTCGCGGTGCTGTTTACCAAGGCGAAGCAACTAACCTTTAATCTGAATTAAATAGCTTATTAAAATAGTCAGCGAAAGCTGGCTATTTTATTTTTGTCTTTTTTTCCTTATACTATAAGGTGATAGACAAAATAAAAGGATTGAGGCGCTATTATGTTAGGTGAAATAAGAAAAGGAAAAGTTACCGATGAAAATGAATCTGCTTTTTATGTGCAGGTTGAAGGGGTAACTTTTGAATTAAAAAAAATAGAAATTACACAAGATGAACCAATCCATTTAGGTGATGAAGTACAAGGCTTTATTTATGAAAACAAGGATAAAAAGAAAGAAATGACACAATTTTATCCTTTTGCTCAAAAAGATCAGTATGGTTGGGCAACTGTAACAGAAGTGCGCCGTGACTTAGGTGTTTTCTTAGATATTGGTTTGAATGACAAAGACGTTGTTGTATCCTTAGACAATCTTCCACTTGAAAAGGATCAATGGCCAAAGAAAGACGATCGATTATTAGTACGTCTTGAAACTGATGAAAAAGAACGTATTTGGGCTAAAATGGCTGAAGAAAATGTCTTTGAGCAATTAGCTGCTAATTTCCCAGCACACTTAGAGAATAAAAATATGTCTGGCACTGTCTATAGAAATTATGAAGTAGGTTCCTTTGTAATTACCGATCAGTACTACTTAGCCTTTGTTCATAAGTCTGAAATGTTTCGTCCATTACGACTAGGTCAAAAGATTAAGGGACGTGTAATTGGAGTTAGTCAATATGGTCGATTGAATTTAAGTGTTCTTCCTCGAGGATTTGAAGAAATTGACGATGACGCACAAATGATCTTAGTAAGTTTACGTCGTGAAGCTACAAAAACTCTACCATTTTACGATAAGAGTGATGCTCAAGAGATTAAGAATCACTTTGGTATTTCTAAATCAGCTTTTAAACGTGCCTTGGGACATTTATTAAAGGATGGGTTAATTACTGAAGATAAAGATGCAGGAATAATTAGCTTGGTAGAAAAAGATGACTCAGACACAGATAATGAAGGATAATTTAGAAGATTATTTACGATTTAGTCAAGTAGAACGTGGCTTAAGTCCCAATACGATTGTTTCTTACCGAACTGATTTAGAAGAATATTTAAGTTATTTAGAAGATCAGAATGAAACAAGTTGGGAAGTTGATTATTTGGTAGTTGATGCTTTTCTTGCAACACAAAAAGATAAGGGAAAAGCCACAACTTCAATTAGTAGAATGATCTCTAGCTTACGAAAATTTTATCAATGGCTTTTGCGGCAAGATATAATTGAACGTGATCCTTTAGTTAAAATTGATTCACCTAAAAGTGAACGTAGATTGCCAACAGCCCTTAGTGAGGAAGAAGTTACTAAATTATTGGATGCTCCTGATACCAAGACTCGTTTGGGGATTAGAGATCGAGCTATGCTTGAAGTGCTCTATGCAACTGGAATGCGGGTTAGTGAGTTAATTAATTTACGTACTGGCGATATTCATAGTGAGTTAAAGATTATTAGAGTTCTTGGCAAAGGATCAAAAGAACGTCTTGTTCCAATTACCGAAGTTGCTTTATCATGGTTAGAGAAATATCAAAAAGATGTCCGAGAGAATCAAGTCTTAAAAAGCGGACAATTTACTGATGTGATTTTCTTAAATAATCATGGTCATCAATTGACGAGACAAGCTGTTTGGCAAAAGATAAAAAAATATTGTCAACTTATCGGAATAACCAAAAATGTTACACCACATACTCTTAGACATACTTTTGCGACTCATTTATTAGAAAATGGGGCAGATTTAAGAGTGGTCCAAGAGATTTTGGGCCATAGTGATATTACAACTACGCAGATTTATACTAATCTGACGCAGAAACATATTTTGGAGGTTTACAATCAAGCACATCCACGTGCCTAACTATTATGATCAGCAAATATAAAAAAGATTACGAAAAAACTGTAATGGGATATTTATCTTATCTCCCAGATTTTAAAAATATTAAGAATCTGCAAGAAGAGATGAAACTGTATACTAGCGATTCCAATCAATTTGAGGTTCTTATCTATCAACAAGATGGTAATGCTCGCGGGATTGTTGGTATTCAAGAAGAGAAAGATTTTATTATTATTCGCTATTTGTCCCTTGATCCGACAATGCGCGATGAAAAAACAAAGCAATTGGTAATGAATGACCTAAAGCATCTTTATCCTGATAAAATGATTACTGCCTTACCTAATTGGGCATCTTTACTAAATTATTTAAAGGAAAACAAAACTGATGAATAATGTTGATGAATTAACTTTAGATCTGCCTAATTTTACGGGGCCGCTCGATTTGCTTTTACACTTAATCAGGTCACAAAAAATAGATATCTATGATATTCCAATTGCAAAAATTACGGGACAATATTTAGCTAATTTAGCTCGCTGGCAAACTTTAGACTTACAAATTGCTGGAGAGTATTTTGTGATGGCGTCAACATTACTTAGAATTAAGTCCCAGTATTTGCTTCCTAAAAATGACTTTATTGAGGAAGATCAGTATCAAGAAGATCCACGTACTGAACTTGTTGAGCAACTAGTTCAGTACTCAGTCTTTCAAAGAATTGCCGAATACTTTAAAAAAAGAGATGAAGAAATGCCAATTACAGTGGCAAAGGATCCATCTGTTTCCCCTAAAAAAGAGATTGAACCACTTCCTTTAGGAGAAATTACAAGTGATGAGCTTGCAAATACTTTTAAAGTAGTTTTAGAGCGATTCAAACTGAGAAAGCCACAAGTTGGAAAAATTGAGGTTCACGAGACTTCAATTGAAGAAATGACAAGCTTTTTAAAAAAC
Source organism: uncultured Lactobacillus sp. (assembly GCF_910589175.1). GTDB lineage: Bacteria > Bacillota > Bacilli > Lactobacillales > Lactobacillaceae > Lactobacillus. Next base: position 24,280 of record NZ_CAJURR010000025.1, on the reverse strand, counting down.
AGGTTACAAAAGAAAAGATCGACTAGTTTTTTTGATTGTATTAAAAGCTTTCAAGATCTTGATCAAGTAATTGGTTTATTCCTAGCAGTTTTAGAATTATGTCGTGATCATAAAATTTTGGTAAAGCAAAATAGAGATTTTGGTGATCTAGAGTTAGAGAAAGTTGAGATTAATGGCAAGTAAAGAAGCAGAATTAGAAGCCTTACTTTATGCAGCGGGGGATGATGGTTTAGAAACTGAGAATTTACTACAGTTGTTAGAAATTTCTCCAGCTGCCCTAAGAGAATTAGCTAATCATCTTAAGGACCGATTGAAAAATGATGAAAATTCAGGTTTGCAGTTAATTTGCATCAATCAAACTTATAAATTAACCACTAGTCCGAAATGCGGAGATATTATTTCTAAATTTTTCCAAAAAGATCTATCTAAGAATTTAAGTCAGTCAGCGCTTGAAATCCTGTCGATTATTGCGTATCGACAACCGATTACTCGAGTTGAAATTGATGACTTAAGAGGGGTTAACTCAGCGGGGGCTTTGCAAACGTTGGTTTGGCGCGGATTAATCAAAGTAGATGGAAAAAAGGATGTCCCAGGACATCCTAACTTATATGTAACGACCGATTATTTTTTACAGTACTTTAACTATGAAAGTTTGGCTGATTTACCGGTAATTGAAGAATTTGAAGCCGATGATAATCCTGTGAACCTATTTAATCAGGATGATAGTAGAAATAAAGAAATTAATTTTGATGAGGGTGAGTAAAATGGCTGAAAGATTACAAAAAGTAATTGCGCAGGCAGGTGTTGCCTCAAGACGTAAGGCTGAAAAGATGATTAGTGCAGGACAAGTAACTGTTAATGGTAAAAAAGTTACTGAACTAGGAACAAAAGTTGAACCTAGCGACAAGATTGAAGTAAATGGAGTTCCAATTGAAAAAGAAGCCCTCCACACATACTTATTTTATAAGCCACGTGGCGTGATTTCTTCAGTAAGTGATGATAAAGGAAGAAAAACAGTAGTTGATTTCTTTGAGGATGTACCATATCGCCTTTATCCAGTAGGGCGTCTTGATTACGATACATCGGGCTTATTACTAATGACAAACGATGGTGAATTAGCAAATAAGTTAATGCACCCACGTAACGAAGTACCAAAGGTTTATGTAGCAAAGATTAAGGGAATCCTTTCTCCAGAGGAGATTCGCTCTCTTACTCATGGTGTGCGTATTGATGGACGAAAGAGTGCACCAGCTAAGTTAAAGATTCTAAAGACTGATGAGAAAAAGAAGACTCAAATTGTTCAATTGACTATCCATGAAGGTCACTACCACCAAGTTAAGAGAATGTTTGAAGCAGTACATCACTTTGTAGAAAAATTAGCTCGTGAAAAGTATGCCTTTTTAACTTTAAAGTCATTAAATTCGGGCGAGTATCGTGAATTAACGAATGAAGAAGTCTTTCGTTTAAATCACTTAGCTGACTAACGCTTTATTAAAAGCTATGATAAAATAAAACTAATAATCTATAATTTGGAGGACTTTTGAATGAAGGAAAATAAATCTCAGGACAATAAAGAACCAAAAGGCCCTTACAAGCATTTTGAGCGTCCTAAAACATCTAGAAGGGCAATGCATCATCGGGAGTCAGAACCAGAAGCAGAGCCAGAAGTTACTTCTAGAAAATCTACTCAATCAGAAGGCAGTCCAAAAGGTCCACATCATAGTCAGCTCTGGGCTGGATTGATTATTGTTGCAATAATTATCATTGCATTAATTCCGATTGTTTCTTCAAGATTACACGCTAACTCTAATAACTTAGCTGAAAAGAGCGTTAAGGTTTCAAAAAGCTCATCTTCTAAGTCTCACAAGGCTAAAAGTAAAAAGAGTAAGCACAGCTCTTCTAAGAAGAGTAAGTCTAAAAGTAGCAGTGTGAGAAGAGAAGAAGAAAGTTCTTCAAGTCAATCTCAAGACACAACACCAGCTGTGGTTAGTCAGTCAGAATCTCAAAGTAGTCAGGTTAGTCAAAGTAGTAGTACGCAATCTTATGAATCTAGTGCTAGTCAAACTACTACTCAAGATCAAAGCCAACAATCAACTCAACACTCATACCAAAACAATCAAAATACTTGGCAAAACAATGGTGGAAGCAGTTCTTCAGAACATGAAGCACCAAGATCTTACACTGTGCAAGAGGGAGATTCTTTATCAAAGATTGCCCGTGAAAATAACACTTCAGTGCACCACTTAGAGCAAATTAATGATTTAGAGTCAGCTGATAGTATTAGTATTGGCCAATCAATAAAATTAAGATAATAAAAAACAATAATGTTTACAATTCTACCAAGAAGTATTATTATTTACTTGTAAAAAATAAATACAAGGATGTTGTCTTCAGGGCAGGGCGAAATTCCCGACCGGCGGTTAGAGTCCGCGAGCTACACATGTAGTTGAACCTCAGGTACCGATAGTTATAGTCTAGATGGAAGAAGACAGACTAAAGAATTAAACATGATTTAGATGATTAATAAGGTCTGTTGCTGAAGCGACAGACCTTTTGTATGTTATGGAGGAACTATCATGCAAAGAAAAACAAGTTTAAGTCATGTAAGATTAGCCTACTGGCTCGCTTGGGCAATGATTGGTGCATTAGCATTTTTGATTATGAAGATTGAAGTACCAATTATTCCTGGTTTTGATTACTTAAAGATGGATTTTTCTGATTCATTAGTAGCTTTAAGTGCTTTGGTTTTTGGTCCTTTAGGCGGGACAATGATTGCCCTTTTTAAATCATTATTGAGCCTCTTTATTTCGGGATTTAATCCAATTTCAATGATTGGTCAGTTGGCTGCATTTTTAGCAAGCTTAGCTTATATCTTGCCATTCTACTTCATTAGTAAAAAGCATGAAGATAAAGTACAATACCAAATTTTGGGATTAGCAGTCGGAACATTTGCTTTAACAGTAGTAATGTCTTTAGCAAACTACTTCGTTTTAACTCCAATGTATATTTCTTTAATGGGCTTTAAGCTCAACTCATCGCTTTTAACTTACATTGTTTCAGCGATTGTGCCATTTAACCTAATTAAAGGAATAATTAACAGTATTGTCGTTCTATTATTGGCTAAGACCTTATTGCCAGTTTTAGAAAAATTTGTAAGACGTAACTTTTAAAGTCTAAATAATAAAAATAATTTCATTTAGCAGGAGTCATTTGACTTCTGTTTTTTGTTTTATGGTAGAATTTACTTTGAATGAAAAAGAAAGGACTAAATTATTTAATGCAAGTAGCTATTGATGGTCCTGCATCAGCGGGGAAGAGTACAGTTGCTAAAATTATCGCACATAATTTGGGCTATATTTATATCGATACTGGTGCAATGTATCGAGCATGTACATTAATTGCACACGATAATAACGTTGACTATGGGGATGAAAAGGCAATTTTGAACTTAATCGACCATAGTACAATTGATTTTAAGCAAGAAGATGGAGGACAAAAGGTTTACGTAAATGGTAAGGATGTATCAATTGACATCAGAACACCTGAAATTACAGAGAACGTTTCTCAAGTTTCTGCCTTAAGATCAATTCGTGAAAAGATGGTTGAATTGCAGCGCGAAATGGCGGGCAAGCACGATGTTATTATGGATGGTCGTGATATTGGAACGACAGTTTTACCAGATGCAGAGGTAAAAATTTTCTTAATCGCTAGTGTTGCATCAAGAGCTAAGAGACGCTTCTTAGATTTTCAAGAAAAAGGCATTCATCAAGATTTAAAAGATATCGAACATGATATTGAAGTTAGAGACTATAAAGATTCGCATCGTGAAATTTCTCCATTGAAAAAAGCAGATGATGCAATTGAATTAGATACTACAAACTTAACAATTGATGAAGTTGTAGCCAAAATAACCGAGATAATTCAAAAAAAGCAAAAAAATTAAACAAAAGTGTGGAAAAAAGATATCAAGTACTTTAAAATAAAGTATGATATTGGGAGGTAATTATGACAGATAATAGTAATCAATTCTTAGATGCTCTAAAAGAAATGCAGGGAGTTGAAGTCGGCAACATTGTTAACGTTGAAGTTTTAAGTGTTGAAGATGGACAAATCGCTGTTGGTGTTGAAAATGCAGGTGTTGAAGGTGTGATCACTAAGCGTGAATTCACTAACGACCGTAATGCAGATTTGAACCAATTGGTAAAACCTGGTGATAAGTTTGAAGCTTTAGTTCTTAGAAGAGCTGGTGGCGACAAGGAAAACGGTGAATTCTTCTTCTCAGTTACTCGTTTGAAGGAAAGAGAAGCTTACAAGGAATTAGAAAAGGTCTTCGAAGAAGGCAAGACTGTTGAAGGTACTGTAACTGGTGCTGTTCGCGGTGGTTTATTAGTTGATGTTGGTACACGTGGATTCTTACCAGCTTCATTAATTTCTAACCGTTACGTTTCTGACTTGAAGCCTTACATTGGCAAGAAGATGAACTTGAAGATCACTGAAATTGATCCTAACAAGAACAGATTAATTCTTTCAAGAAAAGACTTAATCGAACAAGAACGTGAAGAAGCTTTCGAAAACGTTGCTTCACAATTAGTTGTGGGTGACACTGTTGAAGGTAAAGTATCACGTTTAACTGGTTTTGGTGCCTTTGTTGACGTTGGTGGTGTGGACGGTTTAGTTCACATTTCAGAAATTTCTTACAAGCATGTTGATAAGCCAAGCGATGTATTGAAGGCTGGTCAAGATGTTAAGGTTAAAGTTATCGGTATTGATGACGATAGACACAGAATCTCCCTGTCAATTAAGCAAACTTTACCATCCCCATTTGAAGAAGCTACTGAAGGCTTACATGAAGGCGACATCATTGAAGGTGAAGTTAAGACTTTAACTTCATTCGGTGCATTCATCGAAGTAGCTGATGGAATTCAAGGCTTAGTACACGTTTCAGAAATTGCTAACAAGCACGTTGATAAGCCAAGTGATGTTTTAAAGGTTGGTCAAACTGTTAAAGTTAAAGTTTTAAGTGTTGACCCAAGTGACAGAAGAATCTCATTGTCAATCAAGCAAGCTGATCCTAATGCTGCTAAGAGTGAAAACAACTCACGTCCACGTCGTCGTCAAGATTCTGTAGCTGATAAGTACATGAATGACAATGACAACGGTTTTGCTTTAGGTGACATTATTGGTGATCAACTTAAAGATAAGGATTAATCGTCATTAGTCTAAAAAAAGCTGACTCCGGTCAGCTTTTTTTATTTCATTAGATAGAAAGGGGTAGAAATAATATGTCATTACCCGTAGTTGCATTAGTTGGACGTCCAAATGTTGGTAAGTCAACTATTTTTAACAGAATTATTAATTCTCGTGTAGCTATTGTTGAAGATAAGGCTGGAGTTACTAGAGATAGAATTTATGCCCGTGCTGAATGGATGGGTCATGAATTTATCTTGATTGATACTGGTGGTATTACTCTAGACTCTGGTGAAATTGAAGAACAAATTAAGGCACAAGCTGAAATTGCCATTGATGAAGCAGATGTAATTGTGATGTTAGGGGATGTTACTCAACATATGACTAACATGGATGAAACAATTGCTAAAATGCTTTATCGAACTAAAAAGCCAGTTATTTTGGCCATTAATAAGGCTGATAATCCTGAGCAAAGAACAGATATTTATGACTTTTATAGCTTAGGGTTAGGTGATCCAATCCCAGTTTCTGGGAGTCATGGAACTGGAATGGGTGATTTACTAGATGCTATTGTTGGTGAATTTGGGGACAAGGCTAACCAACATGAAGATGGTTCAATTCGCTTTAGTGTGATTGGACGTCCAAATGTCGGTAAATCTTCACTTGTAAATGCTATTTTAGGTGAACAACGTGTAATTGTTTCTAATATCGAAGGAACGACTAGAGACGCCATTGACACGACTTTTACCAATGATGGTCAAAAGTATACCATCGTTGATACAGCCGGTATCAGACGGCGTGGTAAGGTCTATGAGAAGACCGAAAAGTATTCTGTTTTAAGAGCGATCAGTGCTATTGAAGAAAGTGATATTACACTTTTAGTCTTAGATGCAAGTACTGGTATTCGTGAACAAGATAAGCACGTAGCTGGATACGCTCATGACGCAGGACGCGGTGTAATTATTGTTGTAAATAAGTGGGATCTACCTAAAAAAGATAGTAGAAGTATGAAGGACTTTGAAGATACAATCAGAAGAGAGTTCCAATACTTAGACTATGCTCCAATTATTTTCGTTTCTGCTAAGACGGGTCAAAGAGTTCCAGATATCTTGAAGCTTGTCAAAGAAGTTCATGAAAATCAAACTCGTCGGATTCAGTCTAGCGTCTTGAACGATTTACTTCTTGAAGCAACTAGAATTACACCAACTCCACTTGTTAATGGAAAGAGATTAAGAATCTACTACATGACCCAGGTTGCTGTAACTCCGCCAACATTTGTTGTCTTTGTAAATGATCCAGAGTTGCTTCACTTCTCATACCAGAGATTTTTAATTAATCAATTAAGACAAAACTTTGATTTCGTGGGAACACCAATTAAAATCTTAGCTAGAAAACGTAAATAAGCCTTAAATTTCAAAAAAATAGGGATATATCTGCGAAAAAGCTTGCAACTAAGCGTCTTAGTGTGCTAATTTTATTGCAGGGAATAAATGAATAACTCATTTTTCTTATTTTCAAAGGTTTTTGTTTAAAAATATTATTAGTTCATTTTGGGAGGTGAAGTGGAATGGCAAACAAGGCAGAATTAGTTTCTGAAGTTGCTGCTAAAACTGACTTAACCAAGAAAGAAGTTGCTGCTGCAGTTGATGCAATCTTTAACTCTATTCAAGAAGATCTTGCTAAGGGTGAAAAAGTTCAATTGATCGGTTTCGGTACTTTTGAAGTACGTCATCGTGCAGCTCGTAAGGGTCGTAACCCACAAACTGGGGCTGAAATCGAAATCCCAGCTTCTAAGGTTCCTGCATTCAAGCCAGGTAAGGCTCTTAAGGATGCTGTTAAGTAATTGTTCAGTTGCTAGCAAAATAAAAACGTGCTAAGTTGTATAGCTTGGCACGTTTTTTGTGTACAATTATTGTGATAGCACAAATGAAAAGAGTGAAAAAATGACTTATTCTGAACAACTATTAGATGCAATTCAAAATCATGATTTTTCTGATAATCGAATTCTCTTGAAAAAGGCATTGGATAATGATGATCCAGAAATCCTTGCTTCTTTAGCTGAAAACTTAACTGATCTTGGTTTTACTGATCTTTCTAAAGAAGTTTATCGTTTTTTGATTGGACAATTTCCTAAAGAAGACTTGTTTAAGGTCTATTTAGCTGAAATTTTGTTAAATGATGGGGATGAAGACGATGGCTTACAGCTACTTTATGATGTAAAGCCAGATAGTGACGCTTATCTTGAAAGTTTGCTTGATTTAGCTGATTACTATCAAAGTAATGGGCTAATTGAAACAGCCCATCAAAAGCTCTTAGAAGCCCATAAATTAGCTCCTGATGAAGATGCCATTAACTTTGGCTTGGCTGAATTAGACTACCTTAGTGGTGATTACAGCGAAGCCTTAGACTTATACCGTGAATTAGCTAAAAATAATAAGACTTTTGGTGAAGTAGTTTTAAGTCAAAGAATTGCAGCTTGTCTTGCAAAATTGGGTGAGTATGAAGAGGCAGCAAATGAAATTAAGAGTCATGAAAATGATATTTTAAGTATTGACGCTCTTTATGAAGCTGGCTTAATTATGCTTTCGGCTAACGATAATAAGGCTGCAATTAAGTATTTAGACCAGGTAATTGAAACCCAACCTGATTATGTAAATGCCTATCCACTTCTTGCGCAAGCTTATGCCGCAGAAGACAATAATGAGGAAGTGCTGAGAACTGCGCAAACTGGTCTATCTTATAATGAATTGGATGAAGTTTTGTATAGTTTGGGTGCCAAAGCTGCTGCTAACTTGAATCAATTAGATGAAGCAGAACGCTTGCTTAAAAAGGGACTTGAGGTTGCTCCTGACAACAGTGACTTGCGCTTGCAGTTGTCTAACTTATATCTTCACCAGCATCAAGATGAGGCTAATATTGGCTTATTTAAGGATCTTGACGATGAAGAGTTAGAGCCACAAGCTCACTGGAATTTGGCTGTTTCTTATCAAAGACTTGAGGATTATGATAAGGCTAAGAGTGAGTTCTTGCTTGCCTATCCAGCCTTTCAAAATAATGCAAGCTTCTTAAGACAGATGATTAGCTTGTTCTATGAGTTGCGTGAAATTCCAACAACTAAGGAATTGATTAAGAAGTATCTGCAAGTTCAACCAGATGATCTTGATATGCAAGACATGTTAGATGAATTGAATAATGAAAATGAATAGTAAAAAAAGCTGGTTTTTGTACCAGCTTTTTTGTTTGGTTCATATTTTTTATTATGTAAAATAGTCAAAAAACATAGAATTAATATATCTCAACAGACACAATTATGATATCTTTTAAGGAGAGTATGTAATAAAGATTATGTATAAAAGAGAGACTTTAATATTTTGGTAAATAAAGAATTGAAAGCACCCATCATATATGAAACTAGCTATAATGTTCAAACCGCTAGTCAGCTAAATGATAAGATTAATCAAGAATATGCTTCAGATGAAAAAAAGCAAGTATTATTGACAGAATTTCCTACTGTATATGTAATAAATGATCCTATGAATAAAAATAACTCACAATATGCAGTATATGTTGGTGAAACAAATGATATTCAAAGGCGTACATTGCAACACTTGGATTCAGATCCCGCTAAAAGAGACGATTTTTTTCATTTAAAGAATTCAAAAAATGTAAGTATGTTTGTAATTGGACACGAACACTTTAATAAATCTATGACTCTTGATATTGAAAATAGAATGATGCAATATCTTAGCAGTGTACCGGCAGTATATCGTCTAAATAATAGACGTCATAATGAGCAAAATAGATATTATGATTCTGATGAATTTGATGATTTATTTAATCTCATTTGGAAAAAATTAGGAAAGAAAAACCAAATTTTGTTTCCAGCTCGTAAAATAATTGAATCATCAGCTATTTTTAAGGCATCTCCGTTTAATAAACTGACCAATGAACAATTAAATGCGAAGGCAAAAATTATAGATAATATAAATTGAAGAACTCTTTAAACAGAAAAATCAAAAATTGGATGAAGGGGCGCTTATTTTGGTCGAAGGTAATGCTGGATCAGGTAAAACTGTTTTGATGAGTAATATTTTTTACGATCTAGTGCATGAAGATCAGATATCGGCTAATGAGCAAAAAATTGATGACAATTCTCAAAGATTATCTGTTGCAATGATAGTTAATCAAGATGAACAACTCAAGGTATATAAAGAAATATCGAAAAAACTTTTTGATAAGGATGATCAAGTACAAGTTGCAAAGCCTGCTACTTTTATAAAGCAAGTTGATCCTGAGAATAAGATAGACATCGCCTTGATTGATGAAGCACATTTATTACTTACACAGAAAAACCAAGCCTATGCCAAATATGGCAATAATATGTTAAAAGATATTATGAAACGTGCCAAAGTAATTATGGCAGTATATGATCCGGGACAGGTTTTATCTACGGCTTCAGTTTGGGAAAAGAAAGACTTTGCTGAATTAGAAGAAAAAGCAGGAAAAAATAATATTATCTATTTGAGCAATCAGATGAGAATTGATGCATCCCAGGCGACAATAGATTGGATTCGAAATGTAATAGATAATGGTGTGATTAATAAAGTACCTCAAGATGATAATTACCAAATAAAGGTTTTTAAAGATCCATCTGAAATGCAAAAAGCTATTCAAGAAAAGAATAGTGATCAAAAAAATGGAATAAGTAGAATGGTTGCTACATTTGACTGGGACTATTCTGGCGGAAAGACACAGCCACCTGATAATCAAAGATACTGGGAAGTCTCTGAAGGGAAATGGCATATGCCATGGAATTATGAAATAAATAGAAGAGACAAGTATGAAAGTAAGCATAGAGCGCATAAATCTGTAAAGTATAGTGAGCAGTCATGGGCTGAAAAAGATTACACAATAGATGAGATCGGATCTACTTATACGGTGCAAGGATTTGATCTTAATTATGTGGGTGTGGAATTAGGTCCATCTGTAAAATATCGAAATGGACATATTATTCATGATCCACTAGAGAGTTCCAATAGTAAAGCTACTCAGAAACGTGATTCTACTAAAAGTTATGCAGACACTCTGCTAAAAAATGAATTTAATGTGTTAATGACGCGTGGAGTTCATGGACTATACATTCATGCAGTTGATCCAGAGTTACAAAAAGCATTAGAAGAGGCTAGTAAGTAAAAAATGAAATGGAGTGTTTATGGATAAAGAGTTTGAAAACCTAGTTTCAACCAAAATAAATTCATCTGCAGAATATAATAATTTTATTGATGTACTCGCTTCGACCAAAGAAGATAATGCACTTGTGTGTTTTCTTGGAGCTGGAACATCTATTTCTCAGGGATATAAAGATTGGAATGGGTATGTTCAAGATCTTATCCAGTATTGGAAGACCCATTTACAAGATTTATTAGGACAAAATTCATTTTATTCATCAGTACAGGCAACTGATATTAGCTTTTTAGACTGGCTAAATGATAGAAGTGGCTATTCTAATAAAAGAAAAGTTGATATGGTTCATCATATGATCAAAAAGTATTGTAAGAGTAAATCCATGGCTCAGAATGATGAAGAGAAAACTAAATATTTAGAACATGTAAACGATTTTGAAAAATATTATTTTCTTGAAATAAATCCAATAAAAAAGATCAATGAGATAATTGATCAAGTTCTTAATTTGAGTGCGATTTTTATTACTACGAATTATGATAATCAAATAGAAAAAGCATATGAAGCGACATTTCAATCACGTCCAAATATTCTAAAAGACATCAATGCTTTGGAAAATATTGACAAATTAGCTGATAAATCTATTTTACATATGCATGGAACACCTGTTACTCCTGGAGTTTTATTAGTTAGTTCATCTGATTCATATAATCAATTATATTTGAATAATAATAATGCTAAGAAAAAAATAGAAACGCAATTGATAAAACAAAATGCACATGTGCTATTATTTATTGGTTCAAGTCTTCAAGAAGAAGAGGTTTTAAATCTCTTTTCATCAGATAGTTTAAATTTAAAAAAGTATGCGTTGATGCAACTTAGGGATGATATTTCTGAAGATCAGGCTAATTTAGTGAAAGAGTACTATAGAGAAGAGAAAAATATAGAAATTATATGGTATGGGCATAACTATTCTGATTTACCAATTTTCTTGCAAAAAATGAATAAAGATATTAGCGATAAGTATCAGGAAAAGCATGCATTTGTTTCTGCCAAGGAGCTTATTGACGACATAGATAAAAATAATTTGGATCAATTAAATAAAGACATAACTAGAGCTTTGTTCAATGAGGAAACTTTTATAGATGATTGCTTTAGAAATAGGTTAAATAAAGATAGTATTAATTTGCTCGTCAATAATAGTAAATTTGTAAACGAATTAAATAAGGGAAAGTATTATCACAATTTTTGGAGTGAAGTAAATAGAAAATTTTCAAAACTAAACGAGAAAACTAGATTCAAAATAATAAAAATTATAGAAAAATCATCTGAATTTTTTGGTGATGAAAATACAATGAATATTTTGTATAAATATCGTAATGATTTTGATTATTTATATGAAAATGGTAAGAAATTTTTAAATCGAGTATATTATCCAATCAATATCTCAAGTAATGAAGCTCGAGTAATTTGGTTATTGGTCAACTTAGAAGAGAATAGTATTTTTTATACTTTTGATAATTTAGTTGAATATGAATTAAATGAGAATATACTTTTTAACTTTTCTTCTGCAGCTTTGAAAAAGTTAATAGAAATTTTGAACAAGAAAAAAATGTTATTACAGACATCAATTGAACAGATTTTAGAGAACGAACCAATTAAAGTACTCGAGTATTTGTTTATGAAAAATCGGATTGTGTATAAATCTGGTGCCTTTCCAAAGTATTTCTATAGAGATAGTAAATTGATTCAAAGGTTATTGATAAATCTTAGTTTAAGCGATAATTTTCCAAAAGTATTTGATTTTGACCAATTATTAAATAATATAGATTTTAATGATAAATTAATGGGCAAGGAAATGAACAAATTTGTTCAAAAGTTTGCAAAAGATAGGAACATAAAATCGAATTATTATATTGATGGTTGGTATACTTTTGATATGACTTTAACGCCAGATAGACCGTTTTTTGAAGTGCAACAACCTACTGATCAAAGAGATGTAAAAAAGATTATTAAAAATTTGAAAGAGGCATTAAATTTAAAATCTAAACAAGATGATAAAAATATAATTGGGCAAAAAGAACAATTACTCAAAGTTTTAAAAAATAGTGAGAGTTGGAAAAATTTTAGTCACATTAATAACTATTTTTTAGAAGAAGCAATCAGTGATGATACGATATTAAGAAACTATTTGAATGAGATAAATAAAATCCTGATTGCTGGTGCAGAGACTAATAAGTTAGAATTTGACATAGTTAAACAATATTTTAACCGCTTTAATTTTTGTTTAGAATCAGTGTTATCTGGTAATAATTTTGAATTTTTAAAATATATATCTATAAATGGCACTCTTAAACAAAAGAAAATATTATACGATTACTTATTCAATGATTTTAAACTTAAAAATTCTGATTTTTACTATAATAAGGAAAATAAAACTAAATGGATATCTTTAGAAGACTTTGTAAATACTGTAGCATATCAATACGTATCATTAGTTGATGATATGATAAAAAATGATAGGGGTTACTTTGAAAAAAATTATAAAAGTAAATTTAAAGATACTATTTTAAGGTTATCTAAGCATGAACGAGAATATATGAAAGGTCGTTTTTATATTTTCTTTGAAAAAGATAATCCTATTACAGAAGATGAATTTATTGGCTTTTCTCATAGTTATCGAATTAATGAAAATATAGCAAATAGGGCTACAAACGCAGTAACTCGACTGCTTAACACAGAATTTTCAGATGAGTTTTGTAAACAAAACATCATTTTAACACTAATATATTGTATAAAGCCCATGCAAGCTAACATAAAGAAACCAATTAAAGCTGAATCATATAAGAATCTTTTATTTAGTTCTATGATTAATTATTTTTTAAAACAAGAACAGGAATTGGAAGAAAAAAATAATGTATTAGATTGGATTAGGTGGTATTTAAGAAATATACCTGATGCATTAAAAATTGTATTAAATGCAATCTCTAGAAATATAAATAATACTTCTGCTTGTGAGCTCATCTTTAAAGAAATACTGCAAAATAGAAAATATATTAATAAAGAATATGAGATGTCGTATATCTATTTTAGAGAAGATAGGAGTTATTCAAAAGACAGTCTAAGATTAATGGCTAAAGTAATTGAAGGTCTTTTTATAAATGGGTTATTAGTCATTAGTCATTCTTTGACTTTTAATTGTTCCGAAGTAGTTAAAAAAATGGCTGAAAATAATTACCAAGACTTAATCAAAGATTTTTTAGAGGTGACTAAGCAATTTCTCTTGCCAGAAGATCAAAAGGAATTAGAAGTAAAATATTTACGAAATTAATAAAAGGCAATAATAATCAACAACTTTTGATGATATGAATATGGTATTAAATAGTCAGATCATTGATAAGTTGTTTTAGGCTAAAGTACTTTGAATGATAAAGCTAATGAATTTGAAAAAATAGTAATATTTGTAAATTAGTGAAAAAAGTAGAATTGCAGCAGATAAGATTGTGGAGAAATTATAATTTTCGGTTGAAAACGGGCGATTAGCTAATCGCCCGTTTTTTGATATAATTGCAGTTATATAACAAAAAATATAAGAAGTAATTTAAATGATTGAGGATGGTAATGAAAAAAATAGTTAGAGGAGTAGCCGTAATTTCATCTTTATTATGTTTGATTAATTTTGCACCTAGTCAAATAGCTTTTGCTGATGAAAATAGTGATCAGCAAATTGAAAAGAAAGAAGTAACTACCCAAACTTTATATTGGGAATGTATTAATCAAGATACTGGGGAGCTTTTAAAAACAATCAAAGTTGATACTGTTAAAGTTGTTAATGGTGTGCCAGAGCGACAATTTTTTCATATGGGACGATTACCAGAGAAAATTGGCAATCTTGAAATAGCAGGTAATCCATGGGGCGGACGTGATTTAGAAGTCGATCCTAATAATAAAAGAGGTGCTGTTTATCTTAAGGCTGGATATTATGATGCAGAAGCATATGAAGAACGTTCAAAAAATAATTTTGGATGGGGTGATCCAAAACAACAAGGTATTATTAATACGACTTTGATGGAATATAAGGCTTACCATGGAACAAGTGATGGTTATATAGCTCCAGGATACTATGATGATAATAACGAATTTCATGGGATGATGACGGTAGATGAATGGTGTAAGAAAAATCATATGCCTAGAGAAAGAAAAATAAATCCTAAAAACCAGTCTTCTGAAGACAAGGAAGATACAGAAGATCAAAGCATAGATAATGTAAGTGATCCGGAAGATCAAGAACAAGCTGTGTCTACTAATAGATCAAAAAAATCAAAGGACTCTAACAAGAAAAATACTAACGAAAGAAAAAGATCATCTAGTCAAAATAAAGTTGAAAATACTCATAGTAGTGTTTTCCATAGTAGCTTGTTTTACTTGGGTATTGTAGTAATAGGTATAGTGGTTGGGATATTTTTTATCCCTAATAAATTTTGGAGAAAAATTTTTGGTGGAAAGGGTCGTCATTCAAAATAATTCTTCTTTAATAAGTCAAAAAAGCTGATTTTTAAAGATCAGCTTTTTAATTTATTTCATATTTTAAATTATGTTAAGCATGCTCCCCAGCATTTCTACTGAACTTGTTGTAAAATATTTACTCGTGAGGAAAGATGCTACAGTTAAAATTGATAACAAGGAATTATTCATTGTAATAAAAAATGATGTCGAAAAAAGAAAAAATATATCACTTCAGCATGGCAATTCTAGCCGTGATTTCAATTATACTAGTAATTTTAGATTATGTTTCAGTGATTAATCTAACAAACGGCATATGGATGTGGATCGATGATAGTATTCTGCTTATTTTTGCTATTGATTACTTCTACCGGCTGTATAGGGCAGACAACAGGGGGAGTTTCGTCAAGCATAATATTTTCGATCTTTTATCAATTATTCCAGTCAATGGATTATTCGCATTTTTCAGAATTGCGCGTATTGGAAGAGTTGCTAGAATTACAAGACTTCTTAGAGTTCTGCGCCTAGTTGGTTTAACCGGCAGACTCCGGAAAATTCTGTATACTAACGGGCTAGTTTATTTGTTATATACAAGTCTTAGTTTATTAATCATTGGAGCGATCACTTATTCAATTACTGAGCATGTTTCATTAGCGCAGGCTTTTTGGTGGGCGATTGCGACTGCAACCACTGTTGGGTATGGGGACATTTCACCGCATACTTTTGTTGGAAAAATAGTTGCTCTAGTCTTAATGCTAGTAGGGATCGGCGTGATCGGAACTTTGACTAGTTCAATTACGACCTACTTTATTAGAGAAGATAGTAAAAATGCCGATAAAAAAGATGACCAATTAGAAAAAATTATCCAAAAGCTAAATGATATTGAAAAGCAGAATCAAGAACTAAAAACAGAAATCCAAGAATTAAAACAAAAAGCGGACGAAAAGTAATTAATCGCACACAAAACGGTTGAAAAAACGGTCGATTAGCTAATCGACCGTTTTTTGATGATACGAATAATTTTTAGATCCTATCTTCTAAAGAAAATATGTCTCTTTTTTCTTTCATAAGTAAAACCTTGACCTAGGGCTTCATGAACATCGATAACTGAAACAAAGGCATTAGGATCTTCACGCAAGATTAATTCTTTAACCTGACTAATTTCCCGCGGTGAAATTACACAGTAAATAATTTTTTTAGCTGATCGATCAAATCCGCCTTCTGCATTTATGAAGGTATATCCTCGATCTAGCTGAACATCAATCATTTTAGCGATCTGTTCATATTTATCAGAAATAATAAACAATCCCCGTGCAGCATAAGACCCAGCTTGAATCGAATCAGTAATTCTAGCTAAAACAAAACTAGCTAGCAAAGTATAAATCATATGCTTAATATCAAGATAACTAAGAGAAATCGTTAATACAAAAGCATCAAGAGCCAGTAAAGATTTTCCAACTGGAATTCCTAATTTTAAATCTAAAATTCTGGCAATAATATCTGTTCCACCCGTGGTTCCGCCGTATTTAAATACAATACCGATCCCAACCCCAGAAAATAAACCTGCTAATACACCAGCAATAAAAAGATCATGGTCTAAATTTAATTGGTTTATAATAGGAAGATGAAGCCAAAAGGATAAGAAGAAGGATAGGCAAAGTGTGCCCCAGATTGTTAAGGCAAGGAGCCGTTTGCCCATAAAGCGATATCCGATTATAATTAGGGGGATATTTAGAAGTAACGTGGATAAACCTGGATTGATGTGGAACCAATACCGAAGTAAAAGGGCAATACCACTAATCCCGCCATCAGCAAGTTTGTTAGGGATGCTGATGGCATCTAAGCTAAAGGCATATATGCTGCAGCCTAGAGTAATGAAGAAGATTTGTTTAAAGAGTTGTTTATTGAATAATTTAGTCATGTTACTTCCTTCTTTCTATTATTAAGAAGTGTGAAAATTAAGGGGAATAGGGAATATATGAAGATTAATAATTTACCGGAAGTTTTTACTGCCGCGCTTCCAGTTTTAAAAGAGATTAATGAGGCGGGGTATGAGGCCTATTTTGTCGGCGGGAGTGTGCGAGACTTGCTTTTAAATCGGCACATTCATGATGTCGATATTGCAACTAGCGCCTATCCAATGGAAATTAAGCAAATTTTTAAGAAAACAATTGATACCGGGATTAAGCACGGAACCGTCACTGTTCTTTATGAGGGTGAAAGCTATGAAATTACAACTTTCAGAACTGAATCAGGCTACCAAGATTTCCGTAGACCCGACCATGTAACTTTTGTCCAAAACCTATCAGAAGATTTAAAGCGGCGTGATTTTACTATTAATGCCTTAGCAATGGACGTAGATGGAAATATTATTGATCATTTTGACGGATTAGGTGACTTAGAAAAGCATTTGATCCGTGCAGTTGGAAAAGCTGAGAATCGTTTTCATGAAGATGCCTTGAGAATGATGCGTGCAGTTCGATTTATGAGTCAATTGCAATTTACGCTTGAACCAGAAACAGAACAGGCAATCAGTGACAATCATGAGTTACTAAGTAAAATTTCTGTTGAACGTATCAGAGATGAATTCGTAAAAATGGGGATTGCTCCTGGCAGCCAAAAGGCATTCCAAATCTTTTTAGATACTGGTTTATCAGAAGAAGTACCTGGTTTTAGGGGTAAAAAAGAGAATTTAGCTCTTTATCCTCAACTTAATTTTAGCCCTACTACTGAAGCTAATCTATGGGCTTTGATGATTATTTTATTAAAATTACCAAATGACAAGATTCCTCACTTTATGCGGATGTGGAAGAATTCTAACGCAATGGAGCGTCAAGTAGCTGATATTGTTGCTTTCTTTGACTTAATTAGCTCACACGCTCCAAATAATTATGATTTGTATAAAGCTGGTCTAGAAACAATTGTTTCAACAATTGATTTAGCTCATATTTTGGGCCAACCAGTCAATGGGAGTGCCTTAGTTGATAGTTACGAAGCATTGCCAATTAAGAATAATAGTGACCTAGTGATAGATGGCCACTTTTTATTGAAAAATGGTATTCCAGCTGGACCAAGAGTTGGGCTTTTATTAGAAGAAATTAAAAAAGCCGTTTTAGAGGGAGTAATTAGTAATAACGAGGCAGCGATTACTGAATTTATTTCTTTAAATCATTAACTAAAAAAAGCAGGCAGTGATAATGAAAATTCACTGTCTGCTTCTTTTTTAAACATAAAACAAAATTGAAAAATACATCAGAATTGAACCTAATAAAACAAACATATGCCAAATCACATGAATGTAAGGAACGCCGCGCATTGAAAATAAAATGGCACCGACGGTATAGGCAATTCCGCCCCAGACTAAGAGCCAAAATCCAGTTGGCCCCAGAACTGGGTAAAGGGTACTGGAAGCAATAATCACAATCCAGCCCATTAACACGTAAAGGATAGTATCTAAAACAACATGTTTTCCCTGATTAAAGATGTAAAATAAAATGCCAAAAATGGCCAGGGCTAAAATGATACCAAACATTACCCATCCCTTTACGCCGCCAATTGCGACTAAGGTATAAGGCGTGTAGGTTCCAGTAATTAAAATAAAAATTGAAGAGTGATCGAATATTTGAAATACTCGCCTAGCTCGGGTAAAAATCAAACTATGATAGAGTGTTGAAAAAAGATAAAGGATAACCAAACTAGAACCATAAAGAGTAAAAGCTGTCACCCTCAGGGCACTTCCTGTATGGGCAGCTTTCACAATTAGAACTACCAATCCTGCAACAGCTAGCCCAAAGCCAATTCCATGAGTAATAGCACTAAAAATGTTGTTCAAAATGTTATAGGTTTTAGACCGATTTTTGGGTTCTTGCCACAATTCTTTAAAAGACATTCATTTATTCCGCCTTATATAATAACTTTATAATCTATTTAATAAATTTTAACTCATTTTTGTATTTTTGATATACTTGAGATTGTACTTAATAAATTCTAACATAGAATAATAATTATAGAAGAATAGGGGATAGCACTTAGAATGGCTAAGATTAAAGTAGTAACTGATTCCTCAGTTCAATTAACTCCTGAAGAAATTGATAAATACGATATTACAGTCGTTCCATTAACTATTACTATCGATGGTAAGACTTACACAGATGGCATTGATATCAGTCGAGAAGAATTTGTAAAGAAGATGGATGAGTCTGAAGAATTACCAAAGACAAGTCAACCATCAATTGGAATTTTTGAAAAAGTATTTAAAGAATTAACTGCCGATGGAAGCCAAGTAGTAGGAATTTTTCTTGCTCGTTCTTTAAGCGGGACAATTGAAGCTGCTAGACAGGCTGCTGACATAATTGGAAAGACTAAAGAAGTAACTTTAATTGATTCTGAACTAACTGATCGTGCAGAAGCTTATCAAGTGCTGGCCGCTGCTAAGGATGCGCAAGCAGGCAAGAGTCTTGAAGAAATTGTAAATCATGTTGAAGACCTTAAAAAGAAGCAAAAATTACAGATGATGGTAGTTAACCTAAATAACTTGATTAAAGGTGGACGTCTTGGCCCATTAGCTGGTAAAATTGCTACTTTACTAAACATTAGAATTGAATTGCATATGCCAGGTGGAAATTTAGACGTTGCTAAAAAAGGTCGGGGAAAGAAGTTTTCTAAGAACTTTGATAAACGTGTTTTAAAGGACATTGAAGAACATAAGCACGATATCAAAGAAGTAGCAATTTCTTATGTCGATACGCCTGAAGATATGGAAGTTTGGACTAATAAAATTAAAGAAATTAATCCTGATATTAAAGTGTTAACTCGTGTTACTAGTCCAATTATTGCAACTCATGCTGGTAGTGGTGCCTATGCAGTATTCTATACAACGGAGGACTTTTAATGGCTTATCGTGAGAGCTTTTATCGTTTTTTAATGACTCAAAGAAATCCTGATTCTTTAGATGATATTGCTGAATTTGCTAACAATGCTCAACATGACAGTTCTTTTCCAAAACAAGAGGAAGACTATGAAAAATTGTCAGAATATTTAGAATTAAATGCTGGTTATTTACCAAGCATGAGCGTTTTTGACAAGGCATATCAATTATATTTAGATAATATGAACTGAGGCTAATATGGCAGAAGTAGAACCAAATAATTCTCATCAAAATAAAGAAATTTCAAATAATAAAAAGAAGCATCTTCCCAAATATGCTCAATTTTTGTTAACTGGTATAGCTGGTGCGGCAATTGGTGCAGGTTTGACCTTTGGAATTATGGAAGTTAAGGAACTAAAGTCACCTTTTTATCAAGTTGAAAAAGTGTATGAGCAATTACAAGGTTCATATTATAAAAAAGTCTCACCGCAAACATTGCGCCAGGGGGCAATTAACGGGATGCTTAATAGTCTTAACGATCCTTTTTCTGAGGGATTAAGTGGAGCAAACCAAGAACAAGTTAATAATATTTTAGAGGGTTCGAGTTTTGGCGGAGTAGGTATTCAGATGGCAGTACGCAACAATAAAGTTGTTGTGGACTCTATTGTTGCTGACTCTCCAGCTTCAAAAAGTACTATTAAACCTGGCGATGAGATTGTTGCCGTTAATAATAAAAAAGTAAGTGCAGCTCAGTTTAGTAAAGTAGCTCCTTTAGTCAGAGGAAAAATTGGTACAAAAGTCACCTTGAAACTTAGACGTGCTAACTCTACTTTTAACGTTACCTTAAAGCGGGCTAAAATCTCCCAATCTAGCTTAACTAAGCGAACTGAAGGTAATGCAACAATTATTACAATTACACAATTTGACGTTAATACGGCTAAAGATTTAAAGAGTGCTTTAAAGTCAATTGATACTAAAAAATATCCTAAGTTAATTATTGACTTGCAAGATAATCCTGGTGGTGCAATGGATGCTGCTTTGAAGTCTGCATCGTATTTCTTGCCAAATAATAAAATTATTATGCAATATCAGGATCGCAAGCAAAAAGAAGTTATTCGCTCTGATAAAAAGCTTTCTGGTGGCTTCCATACAAACCTAAAGCCAATTATTTTGATTAATGCTAATACAGCCAGTGCCAGTGAAATCTTTACCGCAGCTCTTGTTCAAAATCACCGGGCAGTTTCTGTTGGTCAAACGAGCTATGGTAAGGGAACAGTGCAAGAAGTAGGGCAGATGCAAGATTCAGAATATAAATATACAATTGCTAAGTGGCTTACACCCGATGGAACTTGGATTAACCAAAAAGGGTTAAAGCCAACTTATCCTGTTCCTGAATCTTCTTTAGCTAAACTACCTCAATTCCAAAGCATGAGTATTCTGAAGAAATCAATGACTGGTGTTGATGTGGCAACTCTGCAGCAATATTTGACTGCCTTAGGCTATATGCCAAAGCATGTTACAGGAGTTTTTGATGATGAAACTAAGAATGCAGTTATTGAGTTTCAAAAAGCCCATGGCTTGACAGCAGATGGTATAGTAAATGGGCAAGTACAAGCGCAACTTTATTTAGCAGTTGCACAAAAATTGCAAGATGATAATCCTGCTTTAAAGAAGGCAATGAGCTTAAATCTAAAGGATATGGAGGATTAAAAATGGCAACTATTCAATGGTATCCAGGACATATGAATAAGGCTAAAAATCAGTTAGAAGATAATCTAGACCTGATTGATGTCTTAATTGAAGTTTTAGATGCGCGCCTACCAGTTTCTTCTCGTAATCCAATGATTGGACAATTAACAAAGAAGAAACCGCATATTATTGTTTTAAATAAGGCTGATTTGGCTGATCCAATTCAAACTAAAAAATGGATCCGTTATTATCAAGATGATGGTAACTTCGTGATTTCGATGGATGCCCAGCATACTACAAATATGACTAGTCTATTTAAAATTATTAAGTTGGCTGGTAAGAAAAAGACAGATAAATTAATTGCAAAAGGTGCATCAAATCCAATGATTCGAGTAGCTATTGCAGGAATTCCAAACTGTGGTAAATCTACTATTATTAATCGTATGGTTGGGAGAAACGCTGCAATTGTTGGTGATAAGCCTGGTGTAACACGTGGACAAAGTTGGCTAAAAACTAAGACTAATGTACAAATTTTAGATACACCGGGGATTTTGTGGCCTAAGTTTTCTGATCAAGAAGTAGGTTACAAATTAGCAGCTTGCGGGGCAATTAAGGCGGATATTTTTCATCCCGATGATGTTGCCTTATTTGTGATTGAATTTTTAAAGCAAAATTATCGAGATGACCTCGTTAAATTTGCCCGAATTTCAAGTGAAGAGATGGACAGTATGTCTAATCCAGATTTATTGTTAGCAATGACAAATAAGTACGGTATGCGGGATGACTATGATAAGTTTTCACTCTTTATGCTTCAACGTTTACGCAAGGGAAAATTGGGAAGGATTACGTTCGATCTTAGATGACGATTACAGAAATAAAAAGCTTACTTCAAGGAGAAGTAACTAAAGAGCAGTTAGAAGAATTAAAAGCAGATGAACGAAAAGGCGTCCAAAAGCTTTTAATTAGCTATGAAAAAAGGCAAGCTAAATATGCTAAAGCACTAGCTCAATTTCAATCCCGTTTTTCTTATGAAAAAGAATTCTGGCAAAAGGATCAACTTGTTGCTGGGGTTGATGAAGTCGGGCGCGGTCCGCTTGCTGGACCTGTAGTTACAGCTGCGGTTATTTTACCACATGATTTTGATTTAATTGATGTTAATGACTCAAAAAAATTATCACCTAAGAAGCGGCAGGCGCTTTTTCCAAAGATTCTAGAAAAAGCTGTCAGTGTTAGTGTCGGCTTAGCTAATAATGATGTAATTGATCAGATTAATATTTATGAAGCCGACCGTGTAGCAATGGCTCATGCGGTTCAAGGTCTAAAAGTAAAGCCTGATGCCTTATTAGTTGATGCGATGAATGTACCTTTAAATATTCCGCAAGTTAAACTAATTCATGGGGATGCTAAGTCTAACTCAATTGCTGCAGCCAGTATTGTAGCTAAAGTGTTTCGAGATAACTTAATGGATGCTTATGGTGAGCTCTATCCAGAATATGATTTTAAACATAATGCAGGCTATGGAACACGTGAGCATATGGAAGCTCTTAAAAAATACGGTCCAACTCCAATTCATCGGCGATCTTTTGCTCCAGTTAGTGAATACGAAAGATAATTATAAAAAATAAACCTTCACTTTTGCGTACTTGATAGTGGAGGTTTTATTTATATGAATTTGAAAGAATTTTGTTTAAGGTTAAAATTACAGCAAGGTCTTGGCATCACTACTATCGGAAAAATTGTAGCGAATTTTACTGCTGGTGAAGAAGTAACAGTTGACAAAATAGAGAGTTTATCATTAAAATCAAATATCCAAAATCTTGTTTTAGCTGCAATGAAAAATGATAAGTTCAATTCTTGGATTGAAAGAATTGAATTACAGTGTGATGTTATCACGATTTTTGATACAATCTATCCAAATGCACTCCGTGAAATGTATAATGCACCAACACTTCTTTTTACTAGAGGAGACTTATCCTTGCTTAAAAAGGAGATTACAGTTATAGTTGGCGCAAGACAGCCGACAAATTATAGTCGATTTGTCTTAAAACAATTAATTCCGCAGCTGATACAGCAAGATTTTGTTATTGCTAGTGGCTTAGCACGTGGAGTGGATGGAATTGCTCATCAAGAAACATTAAAAAATCACGGTAAGACAATTGCCGTCATTGGAAATGGACTCAACCATTTTTATCCGCAAGAAAATAAAATGCTCCAGGAAGAAATTATGGCTAAAGGACTATTGATCAGTGAATATTTACCGGATACTCCTCCAAGGCCTCATCGCTTCCCGCAAAGGAATAGAATACTTGCGGGCTTAAGTAAAAATATTATTGTGACTGAAGCTAGAAAAAGATCAGGTTCCTTAATTACTGCAAATATTGCTTTAGAAGAAAATCGCAATATTTTTGCAGTTCCCGGACCAGTCTCAAGTCCTTTGTCAGAAGGGCCTAATGAGCTGATTGCCGCTGGTGCTTATCCACTGGTTAATGCTGATTTTAAAAATTTGCTTTAGTTGACAAGAGTAAAATTTTTGGTATTTTAGAATTTGGTAGAAATTGTGCAAGGAAGGGGCATTCTATGCCTACTAAACGAAAAAATAAAAAGAATTTAGTTATTGTCGAGTCTCCTCATAAGGCTAAGACGATTGAAAAATATTTAGGAAGAAACTATCATGTTATCGCTTCAAAAGGTCATATTCGTGATTTGCCCAAGTCTCAAATGGGAGTGGATGTAGAACATGACTATGAACCAAAGTATATTTCCATTCGTGGAAAAGGCGATACGATTAAGGAATTAAAGAGCGAAGCTAAAAAAGCAAAATATGTTTATCTTGCTTCCGACCCGGATCGAGAA
>NZ_CAJURR010000024.1 GCF_910589175.1 uncultured Lactobacillus sp. | reverse complement strand
TCCGAATGGACTTTTTATTTTTTATCAAGTGTTCAATTTAATTTTACAATCAGCGAAAAATATATCGTAGTAGATTTCTACATATTGTTACTAATACTCTAAAAGTAATGTTTCCAATTATTGTAATTGGAAGTTTTGCACAGGTTATTAAATTTTCATTTTTACGTCCTGATGGATTTATTTCTTCAACGTTGGGGAGTAATCACTGGCTACCTTCCATAGTAATCACTCAATTAACTTGGATGATGGGAATGATATATCATGCTTCGATTGATATGATTGCATTGCTGGCAGCGATTGCTATGTCACACTACACTGTTAAAGAATATGATCGAGAATTTAAGGGTGGTGCAATTGCTGGTGGATTCGCATTTTTTGTCTTATCTTGTCGTCCTTTAGATAATGGTGGCTTTACCTATGACCATTATTTGATGGCTAACGGAATGTTTATTGCTATTATTATTGGTTATTTATCAGGAAGAATCCTACTAAAATTTAATAATAGTTATAAAAATGGGAAAAAGAGGAGTATTATCTTAGCTTTAACACTCATTGCTATCGGATGTGCTATTTTGAATCTAGGATTTGGATTATTAGAAAATCTTCAATTGCCAACCTACATTTCTAGTTATGTCACCTCACACTCAAGCTCACAGAGCTTAGGATATGTCCTAGGAATGGGATTTTTAACCAATGCCTTAGCATGGATTGCAATGGGTGGGCCTTTCATTGAACATCCGACTTTTACCGATACAGCTTCATGGGCTAATCTACAGCATGCCTTGCAAACTCATAGTGCATATAATGCCACGTATCCTTTTACTAGTACTACCTTGTTTCATAGTTATGCTAACTTCAGAGGGAGCGGGGTAACACTTGCTTTGATTATTGCAATTTTTATTTTTTCAAAAAGAAAAGATTACCGGACTGTTTGCAAGTGGTCAATCTTTCCAGCGATCTTTAATAATCACTACCCAATGATGTTAGGGATTCCGATTCTTTATAATCCGATTTACTTTATTCCATTTGTTTTAGCACCCTTGGTAAATATAGGGATTGCAGCAATTTTTATGATAATGAATCTAGTCCCAGCTGCCGTTTATCCGGTACCACTTGGAACGCCAGGTCCTTTAATTGCTTTTATTGGAACTGGAGGAAACTGGGGAGCACTACTTTTGGGAACCGGATTAATTATCTTAGATGTCTTTATTTATCTGCCATTTGTTAAAATTGCTGATAACTTGAAGAGCAAGGCAGGTGAAATGTAGTGAAGATCATTAAAAAATATTGGGGCTGGATTATCGGTATTGGCCTCTTTAGTTTGTTTTTATTTACTTCCTTATCTTGGACACGTAATAATGTGCATAATTTAGAACAGAGGCATAATTCGAGACTTTCTCCGGTAATTATGATTCCTGGAAGTTCTGCAACAGAAAATAGATTTGATCGTTTAGTAGCAAAATTAAATCGCCATAATCGGCATCCCCACAGTCTTTTGAAAGTTAAAGTAACTAATGATGATAAATTACATTTTACTGGTGAAATTAGACAGGGTGATCTAGAACCGATCATTGTTGTTGGATTTGAAAATAATAAAGACGGCTATAGTAATATTCAGCAGCAAGCTAGACGTTTTAATATTGCTTTCAGAGAATTAACCAAACTATATAAATTTAACAATTTTAAGGGAATAGGTCACTCAAATGGTGGATTAATTTATACAGCTTTTTTAGAAAATTATTATTCTCAATATAGTCATCAAGTTAGAATAAAAAAATTAATGACTATTGGTTCTCCTTATAACTTTAACCAAGATTCTACAAGGTATAAGAGTGAGATGTTATCAGACTTTATTAAAGATAGAAATAAATTACCTCATAATCTTACCGTATATTTTGTTATTGGGACTGAAACATATAATTCTGATGGTTTAGTTCCAGCAGGTAGTGTTTTAGCTGGACGCTATATTTATCAAGGCGTAGTTAAACATTTCACTACTATTTCAGTTTCTGGAAATAGAGCACAACATTCTGACTTGCCTCAAAATGAGCAGATTGTTGATTTAATTAAGCGATATATTTTAGATTAGTAAATAAAAAACTTGCTAGAGAAAAAATTCTAGCAAGTTTTTTTGTGTTTAATTTTGATAAAGTAATCTAACTTTCATCCCTGCATTGAATGTCCCAATAACTGCACTACATAAGACAATTACAAATAGGGAAGGGTTGCTTAAGGAAATAGTATAACCAAGTAATAAACTTAAAATCCAGCTCGTAAGATTGAGTTTACTGATTGTAGGATATTGTGGTTTATTGTAGTGAACGGCGATTGTAGTACCTATATAAAAGAGAAACATACCGCCATAAAGACAAGAGATTGCAAATACTGAACTAGCTTCCTTTTCACTAATAAACTTTAGCGAAACAGTAATCAAACTTAATCCAAATAAAATAAAGTAATGAAGATAGATTAGTAAGTTTCCAGTCTGCCCCGTCATTTTCTCTTCAATTAAATGATCAAATTCTGTGATGTAGGCAAAGAATAAACTAGCAACTGTAATAAAAACAAGAATTGAATTAATTGAAAATTCACTTGGTTTAAAGTAATCGGCGATTCCAATAATTGTTTCACCAAAAGTAATAATAATTAGGAGAGTTAAACGTTCAAGCAAGTGAGAGAAAATAATGGGATGCTTCTTAGTATATTTACCAGTAAAACTCGGTAAAATCCAGCTAATAATGATTCCTAAAAATGCGACTAGGCGACCTAAACTTGTGTTAAAAAGGCCACCGATTAATAAGGCAAGAGTTCTAAAGATTAAAATGCTGCAAAAGGCTTTAGCAATATTCTTATCGTTTGAATTAGACGATTTGAAGAAAACAATTAGATATTGGAGAAAGAGTGTAAAAGAAAGCAAACTAGCAGCTAGGAAAAAAGTAGTTAAATCTTTTGAACTAGTATTACTAAAAGAATTGGACATATATAGCAAAATCATCATATCAATAAAGTAAAAAGTGATATCTGTCCAACTCGATGATCCATAGCGGTTAGTAAAAACGGATTGAACCATCCAAGAATTAATGAAGACAATCACGATAACTGCAAAGATCAAAAATGAAACAGGCAAAATAGTTCCGTGATGTAAGTGATGAATCAAACTTGTTGCTTGCGAAATCATATAAGCAAACACAAGATCATAAAATAATTCAATCATTGAAACACGTTTTGTTAGTATATTCGACATTGTATTAAATCCTTTCTTACTTAATAACTGATATTATTATAAAGTAAGAAAAAGAGCTATTGTTTAAGTAGATTAATTTTTATATTCATATATATAGTTGGACAAAATAAAAAATCATTCAGATTGTTTTTGTTACAATCTAAATGATTTTTTTCTAGTAATTATTAGCTAAAGCACCCATTGGATCCCAAGGAAGTAATTGAATTGGATCTTTACTGCCTTCTTCAAATGTCTTCTTCAAGTCATCACTAAGGTACTTCTTATTGATAACTGCTTGGTAAACAAACTTATCAAACCAGCTGTCACTCATTACGAAGTAACCTTTAAATCCAGGCTTTTCACCCCAAGAATTTTCGATCTTCCACTTAGTTGGCTTGCCATCGACTAAATCAACGCCTGTGATCACCATTGCGTGGTCCATCATGCTTTCGCCTGAATCAAGCATGTCAGCTTTAGACATGTCAAAGTCAACATCAAATAAGTCGTCACGTTTGTATAACTCAGTATCAAGTAATCCAGCTTGACGTTCAGAGTCTTTAACAACATTTGATCCAAACCAAACAACTTCACCGTTTTTAAGTTGAGTGATAATCAAGTCTTTCATTTCATCAATTGGTAAGTTCAAGTGACGTACTTGACGTCCGCCTTCCACATTTCCTAAGTACTCAACAGAAAATACTTTGTGGAAAGGCTTGTCTTTAGTTGGTGCATTAATTGTGGAAATGTACTCACTTAAGTCCCAACCAACATACTTTTTAAAGAAGTCTTGTGGACTCAATGCTGCATCTCTATGGTAGTTACCATCATCATCTTTGTATTCAAAGTCAAAAGTTTTAGGTGGAACACCGAGAGAAATAGCTAAAATACGGTAAACTTCCTTAAGCATTTCGTTTTTGCGTTCTTGAACTTCTTCTTCACTCTTTCCATCTTGAACCATCTTCCGTAATTCAAGACCATCTTTTCTAAGAAGTGTATTTAGAGTGTCATTTAAAGCACTGGAATTAGTTGCATTAGCAGTTTCTGGGTAGACTTTCTTTGGAACAATACCATATTTTTCAATTATTCCGCAAAGCATATCCCATTGACCACCATCTTGTTGTGGGGTTGCAAATAAGAAAGCAACTTTACGATCGCCTAAGTCTTTATCGGCAGTAGCAATCACATTTTCAAAGAACCAGTTTGACTTTTCAAATTTATCCCAGAAGTTAGTGTAATTTTGAGATAATTCAAAGTCCTTAATTTTGAAGTTCTTTTGAATTGAATGACGCATAGTGTTTAAAGCACTGAACATCCAGCAGCGACCAGATTGTTTTTGGTTAGCAACTTTTCCAGTATCAATTTCAATTGAAAAAGTTGGGTCTAAGTCAATCTTAGTTTGTAGATTTTGACTAGCTTTAAAAATACCATTTTCTTGAGCTGCACGAGCTGCAATTTTGTTAGCTTTACTTGAGTTAAAGTCATTTTCGAAATTATTAATAAGATCGTTTGTGATTTCCTTGCTCATAGAATCCTCCTTAATTAAAAAAAGCTTAATTATATTTTAGCTTAAAATAAAGAGTTACGTCTAGTCACGGTATTTAAAATTTAAATATGATATAAATAATTTTTTTATTAGTCTAAAGCTTTATTAAAAAAATAGATAAAAGAGACAATTAGATGCTTCTTTTTGTTATTCTGATCACGGAATTTGGAGGAAAAAATATGAAACTCAAGAAAAAATATTTATTTTTCTCAATAGTTGGGATCTTAATAGTAGCGGTTTTAGGAATTTTTGGTTATGAATACCAAAAAATTCAATCGACGGCTAATACTATTTCTACTAATCATTCTTTAGCCAGTCGTCAGCAATTAAAACAAGGAAAGCCATTTTCAATCTTGGTATTAGGAACTGATGTGGGAGCTTTAGGGCGAGGAACTAGTTATGCTGGAAATACAGATACCTTGGAATTAATTACTGTTAATCCTAAAAAGCAGACTTTAACCACAACTGCTATTCCTCGAGATACCTTAGTAAGGGTTGAAACTAAAAATAAGGTAGAATACACCAAAATTAATGCAGCTTATGCTTTAGGCGGACCTACAGAAATAAAAAAGCAGGTTCATGAATTACTAGATGTTCCTGTTGATTACTATGCCTTGGTTAATATGGGCGGCTTAGAAAAGACGGTGGACGCTGTTGGCGGTGTTACTGTTAATAACCCATTTGCTTTTAAGTATGAAGGGCATACATATCCTAAAGGAAAGCAGTATTTAAATGGTAGCGAGGCTTTAGGCTACAGTAGAATGCGATATGATGATCCTGATAATGACTACGGTCGTCAAAAACGAGGACAGCAAGTTTTACTTAGTGCTCTTGCAAAAGTTAACAAATCAAAAAATATTATGCAGATGAATTCTTTGCTCGATACAGCCAAAGATAATGTTCGGACTGATTTACCTTTAGATGATTTAATGACCCTATATAAGAACTACCATGGAGCATTAGCCAATACTCAGAGTGATTATTTACAAGGAAAAAATGCGACAATTGATAATTTTAGTTTTCAAATAGCTCCAAATCGGGAAATGCAGCGTTTGTCGGATAATACCCGTCAGGCACTAGGATTAGCAAAGGTTAAAGTTAATAACATTCAAACTAAAATGAATGGGATGCAAACTAGCTGGAATGGCTATAATAATGTGGATTATGTTTTGCCAAATAATGCCCAAGTTTATATTCCAGTTAATAAAGTATAACTAAAAAATTAAGCACTTATCAGCTAAAAAATAAGTGCTTTTTTCGTATATATAATCAGGGACAGCTGGAGAAAATTAACGTAAAATATAGGTCTAGGAAAAAAGAGGAGATAATAATGAAAAAACGTGGTTTTGAAATAGTATCTAAATACCGTAATGCAGGCCTTCACCTGCCTCAACGCCAAACAATTGCGAGTGCGGGCTATGACTTTGAATGTGCCCAAGATATAGTTTTACCATCTATTTGGTGTATGAATTTTGTTCGAATTTTTAGACTAATTAGAAATGGTCACGAATTAAATGAACATGATCTGGAATTAGCTGAAAAAGTATTAAAGCCTTTTTTAGTACCCACTGGAATTAAGGCATATATGCCAGAGGATGAAGTCTTAATTTTAGCTAACCGTTCTTCTAATACTTATAAGCGAAACGTTACTTTGCCAAATGGTATCGGTGTAATTGACAGTGACTACTATAATAATGAAAAAAATGAAGGTGAAATTTACTTTCAATTAATTAATTACGGCGTTCGTCCGCTAAAGATCAAAAAGGGTGAACGAATTGGACAAGGAATTTTTATGCCTTACTTAAAAGCAGATAATGATGATCCAGTTCAAAGACAGCGTCTTGGAGGATTTGGTTCGTCTGGAACAAGGAATGATGACTAATGGCAAAAGTTAAAACTCGTTATAAGTGTCGTAATTGTGGATATATTTCTGCTTCCTATCTTGGAAGATGTCCCAATTGTGGTGCTTGGAATCAATTTGAAGAAGAAACACAGGAAATTAAAAAAGTATCAACTAAGGCAACTGCAAGCCGCTTGATGACTAAAATTGGAAATAATGATCCAGTAAAGTTAACTGAGGTAAAAGCTGAAAAAGAAAAAAGAATTGTGACTCCTTTTGAAGAATTAAATCGAGTTTTAGGAGGAGGGATTGTTCCAGGATCTTTAGTTTTAATCGGGGGAGATCCAGGAATTGGAAAATCAACCTTAATGCTTCAAATTACTGGTGCTTTGGCTAAAGAACATAGCGTCTTATATGTTTCAGGAGAAGAGTCTGCGAGTCAAATAAAGATGCGAGCAGATCTCTTAGGAGTAAGTAATAGCGGAATTTTGCTTTATCCAGAAACAAATATGCAGAATATTCGTGAACAGATTGATGAAATTAAGCCAGACTTTTTGGTAATTGATTCTATTCAAACAATGAATGAACCTTCACTTGATTCAATGGTTGGATCTGCTTCTCAAGTACGTGAAGTAACAAGTGAATTAATGAAAATTGCTAAAAATGAACAGATAACTACTTTTGTTATTGGGCATGTTACTAAAGAAGGAGCAATTGCTGGTCCTAAAATTATGGAACATATGGTTGATACCGTTCTTTACTTTGAAGGGGATGGGCATCATTCATATCGAATTTTAAGATCAGTAAAAAATCGTTTTGGTGCAGCTAATGAAATTGGAATGTTTGAGATGAAAAATGAAGGGTTAGCAGAAGTAAGTAACCCTTCAGCTATTTTCTTAGACGAACGCTTGCCTAATTCGACTGGTTCTTCAGTTGTTGTTTCACTTGAAGGAACGCGGCCGCTCCTTGCGGATATTCAAGCTTTAGTAACTCCAACAGCGTTTGGATATGCGAAGCGAACAACTTCGGGATTAGATTTTAATCGAGTAGCACTTTTATTGGCAGTTTTAGAAAAAAGAGGCAACTTAATGCTTCAAAATCAAGATGCTTTTCTAACTGCAACTGGTGGGATTAAATTAAATGAACCAGCAATTGATCTTGCAATTTGCATGGCAGTTGCTTCAAGTTATAAAAATAAAGAAATTTCTTCGACTGATTGCTTTGTAGGTGAAGTTGGGTTAACGGGTGAAATTAGAAGAGTTAATCAAATTGAAGCTAGAGTCAGAGAGGCCACAAAAGTAGGCTTTAAGAGAATTTTTATTCCTAAAAACAACTTAAACCAGGAACTTAAAAATAACTCTGAGATCGAAGTAATTGGAGTAGCAAGTTTACCCCAAGCTTTAAAACTTGTTTTTAACTAGCAGAGAGATTGAACTTTTGCTCGTTAAAAGTTACACTTAAATGGATGAATTTTAATAAATTTTGAAAGAGGCGCTTTAATTTTGGCAAAACAAAAAATCCGCGTTCGTTACGCACCAAGTCCAACAGGTCACTTGCACATTGGTAACGCACGTACTGCATTATTTAACTATCTATTTGCACGTCACAATAAAGGGACAATGGTCTTAAGAATTGAAGATACGGACCAAAAACGTAACGTTGAAGGTGGTTCTAAGTCCCAAATGGAAAACTTGCACTGGTTAGGTATTGACTGGGATGAAGGTCCTGATAAGGGTGGCGACTTTGGCCCTTACCGCCAATCAGAGCGTAAAGATATTTACAATAAATATATTCAACAATTAATTGATGAAGGTAAAGCTTACTATTCATACAAGACTGAGGAAGAACTTGAAGCACAACGTGAAGAACAACGTGCAATGGGAATTGCTCCTCACTACACTTATGAATATGAAGGCATGACTGCTGATGAAATTAAAGAAGCTCAAGCAGCTGCAGAAGCAAAGGGCTTAAAGCCAGTTGTTCGTATCCACATTCCTGAAAATAGAACTTATGCTTGGGAAGATATGGTTAAGGGTAAGGTATCATTTGAATCAGATACTATCGGTGGTGACTTCGTTATTCAAAAACGTGATGGTATGCCAACCTACAACTTTGCCGTTGTAATTGATGACCACCTAATGGAAATTACTCACGTTCTTAGAGGGGACGACCACGTAGCTAACACTCCTAAGCAATTAGTTGTTTATGAAGCACTTGGCTGGGAACCACCTAAGTTTGGTCACATGACTTTGATCATCAACTCTGAAACTGGTAAAAAACTTTCTAAGCGTGATGAATCAGTTCTTCAATTTATTGAACAATACCGTGACCTTGGTTATTTACCAGACGCAATGTTCAACTTTATTACCTTACTTGGTTGGTCTCCTGTTGGTGAAAGTGAAATTTTCTCACAAAGAGAATTGATTAAGTCATTTGATCCTAAGCGTTTGTCTAAGTCACCAGCTGCTTTTGACCAAAAGAAGCTTGAATGGATTAACAACCAATACGTTAAGAAGGCAGACCGTGATCTTTTATTAGATCTTGCTTTGAATAACTTACAAGAAGCAGGTTTAGTTGATAAAGAAATTTCACCAGAAAAGATGGAATGGGTTCGTCAATTAGTAAATATTTACGCTGTACAAATGTCTTACACTAAGCAAATTGTAGATATTGCTAAGATCTTCTTTGAAGAAGCTCCAGAATTATCTGATGCAGAAATTGAGGAAATCAAGAAAGACGATGCTCGTCCTGTAATTGAAGAATTCAAGAAGCAATTAAATGCTGTTCCTCGCTTTACTGCTGTACAAGCTATGAACGCAATTCAAGCTACTCGTCGTGAAACTGGCGTAAAGGGTAGAAAATTATTTATGCCAATTAGAATTGCTGCTACTCGTTCAATGGTTGGACCTGGTATTGGTGAAGCTATTGAGTTAATGGGTAAGGAAAAAGTTAACAAGCACATTGACTTAACTTTAAAGCAATTAAGTGATTTAGGTCTTTAATTATTTAATAGAGTTAAAGCTACGTGAAAGCGTAGCTTTTTTTGTTAGAATAGTTATGAAAGAATGTCTTAAATGAAAGAGGGATGATCATGAAGGTCTTTAATACTTTAACTCGAAAAAAAGAAGAGTTTAAGCCATTAGTAGCTGGAAAAGTAAGCATGTATGTTTGTGGACCAACTGTTTATAATTATATTCATATTGGAAATGCCCGCAGTGTGATTGCATTTGATACAATTCGCCGTTATTTTGAGTATCGTGGCTATGATGTAAATTATGTTTCTAACTTCACTGATGTTGACGATAAGATGATTAATGAGGCCCGCAAAGAACATACAACTGTTGAAAAGCTTGCTGAGCGCTATATTAAGGCTTTTATGAAGGATACCGAAGCATTAAATATTGAACCAGCTACTCTTCATCCACGCGCAACTCATGAAATCAAAGAAATTATCGATTTTGTTCAAGATTTAATTGATAAGGGCGTTGCATATGAAGTTGACGGGGATGTATATTACCGTGCTAGAAAATTCCCTAACTATGGTCAACTAAGCGATCAAAATATTGCTGAACTTGAAGAAGGTGCTTCTGAGCATATTAATGAAGAAGAACAAAGCAAGAAAGAAGATCCAATTGACTTTGCCTTATGGAAGGCTCAAAAAGAAGAGGATGAAATTGCTTGGGATTCGCCATGGGGAAAGGGTCGTCCAGGCTGGCATATTGAATGTTCAGTCATGTCAACTAAATACTTAGGTGATACCATGGATATTCATGGTGGTGGTCAAGATTTGGAATTTCCGCACCATGAAAATGAAATTGCTCAAAGTGAAGCTAAGACCGGTAAAAAATTTGTTAATTACTGGATGCACAATGGTTTTGTGACAGTAGGTAAGAAACAAGAAAAAATGTCAAAATCACTCCATAACTTTGTGACTGTGCATGATATTCTAAAGCAAATTGATCCACAAGTTTTACGTTTTTACATGTCTAGTGTTCAATACCGCCGTCCAATTAACTATTCAGAAGATGGCTTGAAGCAAGCTGAAACTGTTCTTAAACGCTACCAAAATACTTTGCGTAATCTTGATGCTAGACTAAATGATGAAAATGAAACGCTTGAAGATAGTGGCTTAAGGGATGATTTAACACAAGCAAAAGCTGAATTTATTGAGGCTATGGATGATGATTTTAATGTTCAAAATGCTTTGAGTATTATGTACGATTTAGCTACAACTTTAAATAATCACTTGCAAAAAGATCAAGTTGATAAACCAGCTTTAAAACGTGCTAAAAAATTATTAATTGCTTGGCTCGAAATTTTTGGGGTTAGCTTTAAGGAAGAGCAAGCTGAAAATGATGATGAAATTGAAAAGTTGATTGCTCAACGCGATGAAGCACGTAAAAACAAGGATTGGGCTGAAAGTGACCGCTTAAGAGATGAGTTACAGGCTAAAGGGATTGTAATTGAAGATACTCCACAAGGAACGAGGTGGCACCGTGCTTAAGCCGAAGATTTTAACAGAAAAAAATACTAATCCAGATGGGTTAGGTCCTCTTACTTTAGCTTATTTAGGGGATGGAGTATATGAGGTTTATATTAGACGTCACTTGGTTAAGGGTGGAATTGTAAAACCACAAATGCTTCAACGATATGCAACACATTATGTTTCCGCAAAAGCTCAAGCAGCATTAATTACTAAAATGCAAGACTTAGAAATGCTAGATGAAGATGAATTAGCCGCCTTCAAGAGAGGAAGAAATGCTAAAAGTCATACGCATGCAAAAAACACTTCAATTAACACTTATAAGCTCTCAACTGGATTTGAAGCGATGTTTGGATACTTAGATTTATTAGGTAAAAAAGAACGTGTTGATGAACTTGCAAAATGGTGCATTGACCAAGTAGAACAAGGAGGACTAGATAATTATGAGTTCAAATAATGATGAATTTGTATATGGACGTCATGCGGGCATCGATTTTTTAAAAACGCAGGATGCTAACTTAATTAATAAAGTATTTTTGCAAAATGGTGTTCAGGAAGAATTTGCTAATCAAGTTTATCAATTAGCACGTAAAAAAAATCTAGTTGTTCAAAATGCTCCTAAAAATAAGTTGGATCAAATGGTCAACCATGAAAATCACCAAGGCTTGGTCTTAACTGTAGCCCCATTTGAATATGCTGACTTAGATGAACTTTTAGACAAGTTTGACCAAGAAGGAAAAGATCCATTTATCTTAATGCTTGATTCAATTGAAGATCCGCATAACCTAGGTTCGATCTTAAGAACTTGTGATGCGACAGGCGTGGATGCAGTAATTATTCCAAAAAGAAGAGCAAGTGGGTTAACTTCTGTTGTTGCCAAAACTTCAACCGGTGCAATTGATTATGTGCCAGTAGCTCGAGTTAATAACTTAGTTCAAACTACTAAGATGCTAAAAAAGCGTGGTTACTGGATTTTTGGGACTGCCATGGAAGGTGAAGATTATCGTAAGTGGAATGCCAAAGGAAAGACAGTGCTTGTGATTGGTAATGAGGGTAAGGGAATTTCTCCATTATTGTTAAAGCAAATGGATCAAACTTTAACCATTCCAATGGTTGGCCATGTTCAATCATTAAATGCTAGTGTTGCAACTGGCGTTTTGCTTTATGGAATGTTCAATAGTCGTCATCCTGAAAAATAATTAAAGCTTAGAAAAAATTGTCATTTAGTTTTATAAAGAGCTAAGTGACAATTTTTATTGCTTATAGTTATAAAGACAAACACACAATAAATTCTTGATCATTAACAAAGTACAATTGCTCTATACCTGTGTTTAATAAACATTCGTTCCCTTAGAAGGAGATTTTTTCTTTTTTATTCTTATTATCAAATAGAAAAGGAGGAATTTCCGGGATGGAAAGACTGAATGAAGTTTATTTGATTCGACGTGTAAAAGAAGAGCAAGATATGGATGCTTTGCATGAACTAGTAGAGCGGTATCGGCCTTTAATCAATGGAGCGAAGTTAAATTTTTTCATTCGTAATTTTGATCATGATGACTGGGAACAAGAAGCATTAATCATGTGCTATCAAAGTTGCTGTACCTACGATGAGAAACGAGCAAATAGTTTTGGGGCGTATTATCGAACAAAATTTTATAATCATCTCCGATCGCTCTTAAGGTATGAATTAGCACAGAAGAGAACATCGTTTACTAAAGCTATTTCCTATGACAATGTGGTGCATAAAAATCTGATTAAAGAAGAAGTTGAAGAAATGCACATTACGCCTAGAAAGGAAATGTACCAAAAATTTATTAACAAGTTATCAGAAAAAGAGGTAATTGCGCTCAAAGTTTTTCTGGGAGAGTTAACGATTGAAGAAGCGAGTAAGGAGACAAACTATAGTCGTTATCAATTACTTCAAGCGAAAGCTCGGTGTAAGGCAAAAATGCGGAAAGAATTGTTTTAAATTCGCATAGAACGAATAAAAAGACTATAATAAGACTTGTAGAATTTATTTAGGAGGTAATTTTAAGATGGCAGATGAAGTTATTAAGACAGAATTGTTAGACCGTCACATGAAGGAAGTTTTTGATTGGAGCGATTCTGACATGCCTGTTAGAGACGCCCTATGGGACTACTTTATGGAAAAGAATGGTAGAGATACCATGAAGACGGAAAGTGACATGCTTCCGTTCTTGAAAGACTCTGACGATAAGATCGAAGCCTTCGTCAACGAAAATCTTAAGAAGTAACATCACCTAAAAACAATAATTCTACGCACAGTGGTCACGCATTGTTTGACCACCAAAGAACAATCTCTAGGGATTGTTCTTTTTTTGTGAGAAAATATATTCTAAAAGAAAGGGGCGGCTTATGGACTATATAATTGGGATAGATATCGGAACAACAGCAAGTAAGGGTGTATTATATCAAGAAAATGGTAAAAAGATTGAAGAATTATCAATTCCTTACCCTTTAATTCAAGACCAAGTGGATCAGGCTGAAGAAGATCCACAAGTAATATTTGATGCTGTTCAAAAGATTATTTTTAACTTAAGTAAAAGAGTTGCAGGAAAAATTAAAGCAATTTCTTGGTCGAGTCAAATGCATAGTTTAATCGGTATTGGAAAAGACAATCAAGTACTGACTAACAGTATTACTTGGGCGGATAATCGAAGCAGCCAGATTGTGGCGCAGGCAAAAGAAAGTGGACTTGCGCAAGATATTTATCAACAGACAGGGATGCCGCCTCATCCAATGGCTCCTGTGTATAAATTATTGTGGATTAAAGAAGAAAATCCTAAACTTTTTGCACAAGTACAGAAGTGGATTGGAATTAAAGAATATATTATTTGGCGTTTAACTGGTAAGATAGTCACCGATACAACTATGGCAGCTGGAACTGGCTTGCTTAATCTTCATACTTTAACTTGGGATAGGAAATTAATTGATAAAATTGAACTAGATCCGAAAAAATTGCCAAGCATAGCTAAACAAGAAGATGTGGTTGAAAAAATAGAAGCAGAATATGGGCAAAAATTGGGTTTAAATCCTGAAACAAAAATTATTTTAGGAGCTAGTGATGGATATTTATCAACAATTGGTGTTGGTGTTTTAGATAAAAAATACTTTGCCCTAAATGTTGGTACATCAGGAGCTATAAGAGCCATTGCACCTAAAGCAATAGTTGACTCAAAAAATCGCTTTTTTTGTTATCCGGTGGATAAAAGCCATTATCTTCTTGGCGGTCCCGTAAACAATGGTGGAATCGTCTTTGAGTGGGCTAGAAAAACGATTTTTAGTCCAGATCAAACTGCAGAAGATTTTATTAATATTGCTGAAACTGTGCCTGCAGGCAGTAATGGCTTAATTTTTCATCCCTACTTAGGGGGAGAACGGGCGCCAATTTGGAATGCTCAAGCTCGCGGATCTTTTATTGGATTAAGTAGAAACCACACTAAACCGCAAATGGCGCGGAGTGTTTTAGAAGGTATTGTCTTTAATCTTTTAGGTGCAGCTAGAGGCTTGCGCGAAAAAATAGGGGAACCAGAAGCATTAAGAGTCACTGGCGGGTTTGTAAGAAGTGATTTTGTGAGGCAGTTAATTGCTGATATTTTTAATTTACCAGTAGTGGTAATTAAAAATGATCAAAGTGGAACTTTAGCAGCCATGTTTCTGGCACAATTAGGCTTGAATGAAGAGGATAGCTTAGACAAAATAGTGAAAGAAATAGATGACAGTAAAGTATATTTTCCAAATCCCAAAAATGTGCAGGTCTATCAGGATATAATTCCAATCTATCGAGAAGTAGAACATGATTTAGACCAAAGTTATGACAAAATAGCTCAATTTCAGAAAAAATATCCTAAATTATTTGAATAATCAAAAAGGGTAAATTGTATCAAATTAGTACAATTTACCCTTTTTTCTAATAGAAATATGAATTTGACTTATTTTAGAATTTCTAAAATATCACTAATAATTTGATCAGGCATTAAATGGTCGCGCTTGTAGATAGATTCTTTTGGTTCATTATCAGTGTATTCTTTTTTAGCACCATAATTCTTAACCATCATCTTAGTTGGACCATAGTAGCTAGCAACCTTTTGACCAAAACCACCATCAATACTGTTGTCTTCTAGAGTAACAACTAATTCATGGTCGTTTTGAAGTTTATCTAATGCTTCATAATCAAGATGAGCGGCAGACTTTGGATTGATCAAAGTGGCATTAATGTTTTCTTGCTTTAATAAATCAACTACCTTTTCACCTAATTGATAAAAGTCACCTAAACCAATGATGGCAACTTTAGAACCGGGCTTTACATCATACTTAATAGTTGAGTAGTCTTCATCAACTGCTTCACCTTCAGGAACTGGATTCACTGGAGACTTAATTGCTACGGGATGCTTTCTTTGCTTAACTGCCCATTCAAGCATTGATTTTAATTCATTCAAGGTGGTAGGAGCTAAGTATTCCCAGTTTGGCCAATTTGCGACCATGGCGTTGTCAAAAATACCTAAGTGAGTCTTAGAAGTACCCGTAATTCCGCCACCAGCTACCACCATTACGACTGGTAAGTCGTTAGCAGCTACATCATGAGAAAGTTGATCATAAGCCCGTTGTAAGAAAGTGGAGTTTTCAAATAAGACTGGGGTAATTCCTTCTTTAACAGCCCCTGCAGCAAAGGCAACAGACTCTTGCTCGGCAATCCCTACATCCTTATAATTCTTAGGATATTTATTCTTAATCTCGCCTAAGCCAAAGACGCCCGGGATAGCAGCATTGATGGCTAAGATGTTTTCTTGATTTTCAATATGTTTCTTTAAGAAATCAAGAATTACAGTAGTTGGATTAGGAGTCTTTGGAGCTGGTACAGTTGTCTTGTCCGTCTTAAGATCAAAAGGCAATACCCAGTGGTGACTAGCTTCATTTTCAATAGCTGGTTCGTATCCCTTACCCTTGAGGGTATTGATATGTAAAACAATTGGGTGGTCAATATTTTTAATTGATTTGAAGGCATCAATCATTGTCTTAATATCATTTCCTTGACCGACATACTTATAATCAAGTCCCATTGCAGTAAATGGATTGTCAGCAGTTTGACCATTTGATTCACGTAGTTTCTTCAAAGCAGTTACAACACCGCCGACATTATCGTCAATCGACATTTGATTGTCATTTACTACAATAATTAGATTATGCTTTTCATCAGCCGCATTATTAAAGCCCTCAAAGGCTAAGCCACCAGTTAAAGAACCATCCCCAATAAGAGCTGTAATATTTTCATGTTCTCCTAGCATATCACGTGCTCTAGCCATTCCAGTTGCTAAGGCAACTGAAGTTGAAGTATGACCAACAGCAAAGTAGTCATAGGGACTTTCCTCAGGATTAGAATAGGGAGTGACGTCCTCGTACTTATCCGGATCAAGCCAACCATAAGCACGTCCAGTTAACATCTTGTGTGGATAAGTTTGGTGAGAAACGTCCCAAATAATCTTGTCTTTAGGTGCATCAAAAACGTAGTGGTAGGCAATCGTAGCTTCGACAATTCCTAGATCTGGTCCTAAGTGGCCACCTTTAGCAGCATCTTTTTCTAGGATTAAGGTTCTAATTTCACTAGCTAATTGTTCTAGTTCTTTTAGATCTAAATTTTTAAGATCTTTTGGACTTTTAATCTTGTTTAATAAAAATTCTGGATGTTTGTTCATATTTTTTCACCCCAACATTAATAAAAAAGCTTACTCATTTATTGTAAGTCAATGAGTAAGCTTTTACTAATATTAAGTTAGCATAGATAACTATAAATTTAATCTATACTTTCTTCTAATGGTTGAGATGCATTTTGCTTTTTGAGAGTAAGGAACAAAGCAACAAAACTGAGCGCAAAAGCAGTTGCGTTGATTGCCCAACCGAAGTTATAAGAACCAGTAGTATCAAATAAAAGACCGTTTAGGTAAACAGATGCAGACATTGCAAATGCACCAGTCATATTAATTACTGAAAGAATTGTACTGTAGTCCTTAGCTCCGAATTCTTCTCGAATAAGGTAAGGAAGAGCAACTAAACACACACCTTGACCCAAACCTAAAATAAAGGCAGAGGCAATAAGTGGGAGACTAGTCTTAAAGAAAATTTCGCCGCTCCAGCCTAACAAGCCAAATAGAGAATAAATAAATAGAGTAGCTCGTGTATTAAAACGATCAAGCATAAAACCGATAGAAATCTTACCAGCTGCTGCTCCAAGCATTACCCCAGAAACTACTGAGGCACCAATTGTTAATGGGAGGCTTTGGCTGGTAATATGACCTGAAATATGTTGTACAGATCCAGAAACAAATTGTAGTGCAAGCATTGCAAATGCTAAAGCATAAAAGACAGGAGTCTTAAGGGCTGCCTTAAGGCTAATACCACTAGTTTCAAGAACTTTTTCTGGTATATTTTTCACTTTACCGTATGCATGATGTTTTTGGTTAGGTTTTTCTCTTAAGAAGAATGCTGAAGGAACTAAAATTCCGAGAATTAGTAATCCTTCGCAGATGAAGCCACCTCTCCATCCAAAGTTGGTAATGATGTTACCAATAATTGGATTAAAGATGGTACCACCAAATGCTGAAACCCCAAGGGCAATTCCCATCACAGTTCCTAATTTTTCATTGAACCAGTTTCCTAATAGGACAGGGATGGATAAAGTAATAGCAATTGGTTGGCAAATTCCAATGATGATCCAAGCAATATAAAAATGAGTTAAACTTTGTGCTACTGATAAGCTAAGCATGGAAACTCCAATTACAGCAAAACAGAAAGTTAAAAGCCAACGCAAGTTAAGTTTGGTCATAATTTTACCTGCAAATAGCAAAGTAATTGCGGCAGCAGCATTTTGCAAGGTTGTCATTAAAGCAACGCTTGCCCGACCAACATGGAAACTTTTACTAATTGGTTCAAAAAATAAGCCAATAGTATTAACAATTAATCCAAATCCTACTAAAGAAATTAAACAGGAGGCAATAAAAACCCACCAGGCAAAAAAATGCGAATTTTCTTTTTTCTTAGTCACTTCTTTTCCTACTTTCTAGAATTATAATCCAAAAAAAGATTATAGCGAATTGGTAAAGAATAGGGAAAGAAAAGAGAATGTCTTAACATTCTCTTAATTAATAACTTCTTTTTAATAAAATATTTGTTAGCTCTTCAAGTTGCTGGCGAGTTTTGTTGTCTGGCCAATGCTTTTGCAAGGTGTGTAAAGCTTTATCAGTGAATTTATCAGCTAACTTTTGTGCTCGCTTTACCCCGTCAAGATCATTAACCATTTTTTCTATCTCTTGTAGTTGTTCCTTAGTCAAATCTTGTCCTAATTTAACTAATTCATGTAAACGCCCCGTATGATCATTTTGTAAGGCAAAAATTAAGGGGCCTGAGTAGATACCATCTTTAACATCTAATAAGACTGGCTTTTTAAAAGTAGAACTAGTAGTTGTATAGTCTAAAATATCATCTCTTAGCTGAAAAGCTTGGCCCAAGTATTCACCAAACTTTTTAGCTTTTAGAGCCTTAGTTACTTTAAGACCACTCTCATAAGCGCCAATAAAACAGGCTAGGCCAAATAAGACACCAGTTTTACCCTTAATTTGGTCTAAGTATTCCTTTTCAGAAATAGTAATCTTGTATGCATTGTTATACTGCTCGGTTTCGCCGACTAGGATATTTTGCATGGTTTTTCCATCTGCAATAACACTATGCAAGCTTTGAGCATTTTCACTTAAAAGAGTGAGTGATAAAGCAAATAAATAGTCGCCAGCATAAACGGCGATATGTTTGCCATATTTAGTTTGAATCGAAGGTCTGCCATGACGCATGCTCGATTCATCGATTATATCATCGTGAATTAAGGTAGCATTATGGAGAGTCTCAATTGAGGTTGCTATTTTTTGTAATTCTTCGCGCTTTTCATGGGCATTTGGTCCAAAAGAGCCGAAGAGCATTACGCAAGCAGGACGCAGCATTTTTCCAGGGGCTGTAAAAGTATCTTTTAAGGCCTCTCCTAGTAGACCCGGAACAGTATTTACATGTTTTAAGATAATACGATTGATGGCAATCATATCTTTTTGAGTTTCTGGAAAATTGTCCCAAAAAGCGAAATTGCTCTTGTTATTGTTTCTTTTTTCGGGAAGTGAATTTTGTAGTGGATGAGTTGAATTTTCTGCCATGATAAATATTTAATTAAAAGGAAAAGTTGCTCCTTTTAATTAATAAATCCTCCCAATCAGTTGAATATCAGCATAAGAGCAGTTAAAATTAAACGGAAATAAAGTCAATGAAGTAAAATTGTTATTTTTTATTTCATTTTCAATTTTGAAGATAGCTTTATTTTTAATTAAAAAAGATCTTATAAGTATAATTCTACACTATCTATTAATATTATTTAAAAGGAGATATAATTTTTTGATAAGTGAATTAGATTCTTCTTTACTTTATTGGTAGGAATTGCTAAAATAACTTTTTTTTGCTAAGATAAATGCAGTTTAGGAGTGGTTTTATGGCAGTAAAGAAAGCAGCTCTTGCATGTACTGTATGTGGTTCTCGCAATTATTCTATTGCAGCAAGCAAGAATAGAACGCAAAGACTTGAACTTAAGAAGTTTTGCAAGCATTGCGGGAAGCAAACTTTGCACAAGGAAACGAGGTAGGTAAGCAATGTTTAAGTTTATTAAGAGTGTTAACCAAACTATGGCAAAAGTATCATGGCCTACATGGAAACAAAATAGACGTGATACTGGGGTTGTTATAATTAGCTCAATTTTGTTTGGTGCTTACCTTGGTTTGCTAGATTTATTATTTAGCTACTTAACGCAAATGTTCTTATAAAAACAGTATATGTGTTATAATTAAATCAGTTAAAAAAGCCTCCCTCGGAGGTTTTTTTATTTGCATAAAGGTATTATTTTAAGGAGTTTAGAAACATGGTTGAAACCAGCGAAAAGAAATGGTACGTTTTACACACTTATTCTGGCTACGAAGAAAAGGTTAAGAAAGATTTACTTTCAAGAGCCCAATCAATGGGTATGCAAAATTATATCTTTCGAGTAATTGTTCCTGAAGAACAAAAAACTGAAACTGTTCGTGGTAAGAAGCAAGAAGTAGATGAAAAGATATTTCCAGGTTACGTTTTAGTAGAAATGGTAATGACTGATGAAAGTTGGTATGTTGTCAGAAATACGCCAAACGTTACTGGATTTGTTGGCAGTCACGGTGGTGGATCAAAGCCATCTCCTTTATACGATGACGAAATTGAAAGAATTCTTGCTTCTCAAGGCCAACCAGCTAAAGAACCTAAAGCTGACTATGAAGTTGGTGAAACAGTAACTATTATTGATGGTGCATTTAGTGGCATGAGTGGTAAGATTACTGAAATTAATCCAGAAAAAGATAAACTTTATGTTTCTATTGATATGTTCGGCAGAGAAACAAATGCTGAGCTTGACTATAACCAAGTAAAAGAATTTGACCAATAATAAAAATTTAATTAGCTATTGTCAATTTAATAAATTGCTGGTAGTATATTAGAGTATCTTTATTATTGTGGGAGGAGAAGAAGGAAAATTCTCCACTATAACCGCATCACGGAA
Organism: uncultured Lactobacillus sp.; assembly: GCF_910589175.1. Taxonomy (GTDB): domain Bacteria; phylum Bacillota; class Bacilli; order Lactobacillales; family Lactobacillaceae; genus Lactobacillus. Next base: position 13,822 of record NZ_CAJURR010000024.1, on the reverse strand, counting down.
TCAAGGAGGTATTGACCGTGGCAAAGAAAGTTATTAACGTAGTTAAACTGCAAATTCCTGCTGGTGCAGCAACTCCTGCACCTCCAGTTGGTCCTGCATTGGGTCAAGCTGGAATCAACATCGTTGGTTTCACTAAGGACTTCAACGCACGTACTGCTGATCAAAAGGGTATGATTATCCCTGTAGTTATTACTGTATATGAAGATCGTTCATTCGAATTCATTACTAAGACTCCACCAGCTGCTGTTCTTTTGAAGAAGGCTGCTAAAGTGGACAAGGGTTCTGGTGAACCTAACACTAAGAAGGTTGCTAAGGTAACTAAGGACCAAGTTAAGGAAATTGCCGAAACCAAGATGAAAGATCTAAACGCTGCAGATATTGAAGCTGCTATGCGCATGATTGAAGGTACTGCTAGAAGCATGGGCTTCACTGTCGAAGACTAGTGTTTTTAGGAACGTCGGATCGTTAATCAAAATTAACGAATCAAGGTGGGAGAGTGTGAGAAGACTCGTTTGACCACATTTTCAGGAGGATTTTTACATGGCAAAGCATGGAAAGAGATATTTAGAAGCAGCTAAAAAAGTTGATTCAACTAAATTTTATTCAGTAGATGAAGCTATGAAGTTAGCAAAAGAAACTTCATACGCAAACTTTGACGCAACTATTGAAGTTGCATATAACTTAAACGTTGACCCTAAGCAAGCAGATCAACAAATTAGAGGTGCATTGGTACTTCCAAACGGTACTGGTAAATCTAAGAAGGTTGTTGTTTTTGCTGAAGGTCCACAAGCTGACCAAGCTAAAGAAGCAGGTGCTGACGAAGTTGGTTCTGATGATTTAGTAGAAAAAGTTCAAAACGGTTACTTAGACTTTGACGTAGTTATTGCTACTCCAATGATGATGGCTAAGGTTGGTCGTTTAGGTCGTATCTTAGGACCTAAAGGCTTAATGCCAAACCCTAAGACTGGTACTGTTACTATGGACGTTGCTAAAGCTGTTGAAAACCAAAAAGCAGGTCAAGTTGAATACCGTGTTGATAAGCAGGGTTTAATCCATGCACCAATCGGTAAGGCTTCATTTGACGCTGAAAAATTAGCACAAAACTTTGATGCATTACGTGACGTTATTCTTCGTGCACGTCCTGCATCAGCTAAGGGTCAATACGTTAAGAGTGTTGCCGTTTCTGCAACCTTTGGCCCTGGTATCCACTTGGATCCATTAAACTTAGACTAATTAATAGTTGTTTAATTAAGCAAAAAGACTTCACAATTGTGAAGTCTTTTTTTTGTACTAAGGTTGAAAGTGTAATGAGATTTTAGTTAAAATTAAACAATACGCTATTTTTAGAACAGGAGGTGAAGGAAATGCTAAATTATATTTTTAGTATTATGCCATCATTATTTTCCGGTGCTTGGTTAACTATTGAAATCTTTTTTTGGACGACTGTAGTTTCTATTCCGCTAGGTTTATTAGTTGCCTTTGGTTTACATTCAAAATTGAAATTAGTTAAAGCTATTTTGAAATTTTATGTATGGATTATTCGTGGTACACCTCTTTTACTACAATTAATTTTTATTTTTTATGGCTTACCAACTGTTGGAATTGTCTTTCCAAGATACGAAGCTGCGTTAGTCGCATTTATTATCAATTATGCTGCTTACTTTGCAGAAATCTTCCGTGGTGGACTGCAAGCAGTACCCGTCGGCCAATTTGAGGCAGCACAGGTGCTAGGCTTAAGTAGATGGCAAACAATTAATCGGATTGTGCGTCCACAAGTTGTTAAGATTGTTTTGCCTTCGATTGGTAATGAGCTGATAAACTTAGTTAAGGACTCCAGTTTGGTCTATGTAATTGGTTTAGGAGACCTTTTACGTGCCGGAAATGTTGCGACTGCAAGAGACGTGTCTTTAGTTCCACTAGTATTAGTAGGGTGCGTATATTTGGCAATGACAGCAGTTTTAACAGCTTTATTGAGAGTAGTGGAGAAGAGAAGCAATGTCTGGAAATAAAGTTTTAGAGCTCAAGAATATAAGCAAGAGTTTTGGCACAAGAAAAATTATTGATAAGTTGAATTTGTCACTAGATCAAGGAGATATCTTAAGTATTATTGGTCCTTCAGGTGCAGGAAAAACTACGCTTCTTCGCCTGATTGCGGGGCTGGAAAGTGCTGATAGTGGAAAGTTTCTCCATAATGGAAAAGAATTTGATCCTACAGATCGTAATAATCATTTGGTAGGGATGGTTTTTCAAGATTACAATCTTTTTCCCAACCTTTCGGTAATGGATAATATTACGCTTGCTCCAATTATGGTAAATAAGATGAGTAAAGCAGAGGCTGAAAAAGCAGCTGCGCCTGTTTTAGATCAATTAGACTTAGATAAGTTTAAAACTTTATATCCATATCAATTATCAGGAGGACAAAAGCAGCGTGTAGCCATTGCCAGAGCCCTGCAAATGAAACCTGAAATCTTGTGTTATGATGAGCCTACCTCTGCCTTAGACCCTGAGTTAGTAGGAAAAGTAAAAGATATTTTCTTAAAGCTTAAACAAACAGGAATGACGCAGGTAATTATTACTCATGATCACCAGTTTGGAAAAGCTGTTGCTGATAAAATCTTAAAAGTTGAGCCAATAGAAAAATGATGAAAAAAATAATACGATTTTTGGGTCTATTGATCATTGTGCTAGCTTCTGTTGGACTGGCTGGGTGTCAAAGACAGGAAAACTCATGGCAGGCGATTAAATCACGTGATACTTTAGTAATTGGTGTTGACGACAGCTTCGTACCAATGGATTTTCGCCAAAAGAATGGTAAGCTTGTTGGTTTTGATGTTGACTTAGCCAAGGCCGTTTGCAAGGAGATTGGCTTAAAACCTGATTTTCAGACAATTGATTGGTCAATGAAAGAAACAGAACTTCGCAATGGGACAATAGATGTTATATGGAATGGGTATACTAAGACGAAGGCTAGGGCAAAGAAAGTAGCATTTTCAAAACCATATCTTGAAAATGATCAGATTCTGGTTACACGAAAAAATGAAGGGATAAATAATTATCGACAAATGAAAGGGAAGATTCTTGGAGTTCAAACGGGATCTTCAGGAGCCGATGATTTGGATAATTATCCTAAAGTCTTAAAGAAACGTGTCAAAAGTACAGTTTTGTATGATACTTACAACAACGCCTTCATTGATTTAAAAGCTGGCAGAATAGATGGCTTATTAATTGATGGGGTATATGCAAATTATTATTTAGCTCATAGCAAGTATCAAAAAGAATTTAAAAAAGAAAAATTACCATATCCAAATGAAAAATTTTCAGTAGGAATCAATAAAAAGGATAAAACTCTTAAAAACAAGATTAATCAAGCTCTTGACCATCTAGAGAAGACGGGAGAGCTAAAAAAGATTCGCGAAAAATGGTTTAATTAAAAAAAGCTATTGACGACTTATCTAATTTAAGGTAATATATTGTACAGTAAATTCTACCTAAGACTCGGGTGGCTAACGTGCCTTAATATCCCGCCGAGGCCAGAAAAACAAAGAGTTTTACAACTCCATGTCTTTTTGGCATGGAGTTTTTATTTCGGCTGATAGAATTTATCTTAAAGTAAATTTGGAGGTGAATTCGTTGAGTAAAGCAATCATTGCTAAAAAAGAAAAGCTTGTTGATGACTTTGCAGCAGAACTTAAGGAAGCTAAGGCTATCTTAGTAATTGACTACTTAGGTTTAACTGTTGAAGAAGTAACTAACTTACGTAAGGATCTACGTGATGCTAACGTTAAGATGAAAGTTATCAAGAACACTTACTTAAAGCGTGCTGCTGAAAAGGCTGGTATTGAAGGTTTAGAAGATACTTTTGTTGGTCCTACTGCTGTTGTTTACACTGCTGATGCAGAAGACATCACTGAACCAGCTCGTATTGTTTCTAAATACGAAGATGATATCGACGCATTATCAATTAAAGGTGGTATGCTCGAAGGTAAGGTTGCCAGCCAAGAAGAAATCAAGAAACTTGCAGCTATTCCAGGTCGCGAAGGTTTACTTTCAATGCTTGTATCTGTATTACAAGCTCCAGTTCGCAACTTTGCATACGCTGTTAAGGCTGTCGCTGATTCAAAAGACGAATAATATTAGTAAATTTACACATATCTAATTTCGGAGGAAACTTATAATGGCTTTAGATACTGAAAAGATTATTGAAGATTTAAAAGGTGCTTCAATCCTTGAATTAAACGACTTAGTAAAGGCTATTGAAGACGAATTTGGTGTTTCAGCTGCTGCTCCAGTTGCTGCTGCAGGTGCTGCAGGCGCAGGTGCAGAAAAGACTGAATTTGACGTTGAATTGACTGATGTTGGTCAAGAAAAAGTTAAGGTTATCAAGGTTGTTCGTGACATCACTGGTCTTGGCCTTAAGGATTCTAAGGACCTTGTTGATGGTGCTCCTAAGAACGTTAAGGAAGGCGTTTCTGAAGACGAAGCTAACGACATCAAAGCTAAGCTTGAAGAAGTTGGCGCAACTGTTACTGTTAAGTAATAACGTCTTAACTGAATACACTATTAAAAATGAGGACTCTATTTTACGGAGTCCTCATTTTTGTTTACAATAAAATTATGCTTAAGAAAAATTTTTATAAATGGTTTAAAGCTGCTTTAGCTATTATTTCAATTATTCTGCTTGTGTTAGATTTTGCGGCAATAATTGATATTAATAGTAGAAATAGTAAGTGGTTTTGGCTAAATAACCTTATTTTAATTATTTTGGCAATAGATTACTTTTCTCGGCTCTACCTTGCAAAAAATAAGAAAGTATTTTTTAGAAATAATATTTTTGAGCTACTAGCAATTATTCCTGTTGGTCTTGCCTTTAGTTGGATGAAACTGGCTCAGTTGGGAGATATTGGTTTATATTTTAGGCTATTACGTTTAATCCGGTTGGCTGGTCTAGTAGGGATGCTAAAAGATATCTTACATACTCATGGTATTTTATATGTAATATACTTTAGTATTGCCTTTTTGATGTTAGGATCAGTTGCAATTTCGATTACTGAGCATGTTTCACTGGATCAAGCATTCTGGTGGGCAATCACTACAGCAAGCACGGTGGGATACGGAGATATTTCTAAACACACAATTTCACCACAATCTTTACTGGGAAAATTAGTGATTTTAGCGATGATTCTGATTGGAGTAGGAGTAATGGGAATCGTTACGAGTTCTCTTACTGCTTACTTGATGAGAAGAAATGAAGGTAAGGTTAGCATTAAAGATAAAAATGCGGAACTGACTCTCATTTTAGATAAATTAGATCGCTTAGAGGAGCAAAATAAACTTTTAGCTGAGCAAAATCAAAACTTACAAAAACAAATCCAAGAATTGAAGGCTACTCATACTCCTAGTGAATGGAATAAGTTTAGAGACTGGATTGAAAAGAAAAAAGATAAAAATTAAAAATTAAAGTTCTGAAAAAAATGGATTAATTGAATTTTTCAATTAATCCATTTTTTCATGTGTGTCGGGCATGGCAGTACATCTAGTCTGTTGAAATACGGATCACGGGTATTTGTCGCCAAGTGTAGTGAACCGCAAGCTGGTAACGGTGACGTTATGAGTGAAGGAAGTGGCTAGCGAGTTTTCTGAGCCTACGAACAGAAACTTAGTCAGACCAAATGGTGGATAAGAATGCATGACAAGTCGAAGTCCAAAGGACAAACGTAAAACCAAGACGGTAAACTAAGAGGTTATGGAAAACAAGAGATGAATGTCTTACCCGAGAGATCTCATGGACAGGTGAAGCCGAATAAACTTTAAAATCAGTGATCGTAAGGCCTGGTCGAAAAAGGTTAATCATGAGAAGTCAGCTGAGGTCATAGTAGCGATGAAGGATCTGTAATGGAACTGGATGCGAAGGATCTAATGTTTGTAAGAGCATATTCCGCTATAAGCAATGTTCAGACAGTTCGAATAAGAGGATAGCCTAGTACAAAGAGAACGTAACTCTTTGATGGTGAAAGCAATTGGAATGATTCTGAATATATTTACAAATAGAAAAGGAGATGTCACGAGTAATGGAATTAATTGATCAAATACTAAGTCAGAGTAATCTCCAAGAAGCAATCAGAAAAGTCAAAATCAATAAAGGTGCTCCGGGAGTGGATAAAAGAACAGTTGATGAACTGGATAGCTACTTCAAGAAGCATCAAGCAGAAATCAAAGACGCAATCATGGAAATGAAATATCGTCCGCAAGCTGTTCGCAGAGTCTACATACCTAAAGCTAACGGCAAAAAGCGTCTCTTAGGAATACCGACAGTCGTTGACCGGGTAATTCAACAAGGAATTGCTCAAGTACTAATGAAGATCTATGATCCTCATTTTAGCGAGCATAGTTATGGCTTTAGACCTGGACGCAGTGCCCATGGTGCGATTGAAAGAGTAAATGACAAAACCACCCTCCATTTAATTCGCAGTTTTCTTAAAGCAGGAATTATGGAAGATGGTTTAGTTAAGCCTAATAAATTAGGTGTACACCAAGGTGGTCCCTTATCTCCAATTCTGTCAAACATCTATTTAGATCAGTTTGATCAAGAACTTGAGCAAAGGGGTCTACACTTTGTACGCTATGCCGATGACTGCAACATCTTCGTCAAAAGCAGTAAATCAGCTAACCGAGTAATGAAATGTGTTTCATCATGGCTAGAAAGGAAACTGCTCTTGAAAGTCAACGCAACGAAAACTAAAGTTGTCAGACCAACTAAAAGCAATTTTCTTGGCTTTACTTTTTGGAAAACAGGTGAATCCTGGCAAGCAAAGCCAGGAGATGATCGCAAAACCAAGCTATATGACAAGATTAGAGAACTTCTCTGCCGCAGAAAAGCAGCTACTCAGCCTTTATCACTAGTCTTTACTAAGGTAAATCAAATAATTAGGGGCTGGATCAACTACTTTAGAATTGGTGGGATGAAAAGTTTTCTGATGCAGTTCAGTCAATGGTTGCGCCATAAGGTACGGGTGGTAATCATTAAACAATGGAAACTACCAAGAAGAATATACATTAACTTAATGCGCATTAACAGGGCACTAAAGTGCAACTTTAGCGAAGAAGATATTCATAAAGTAGCTAATGCTAGCTTAGGTTGGTATAAAAGAAGTAACGGGTATGTCACTAACTTTTTGCTTAGCCGAAAAGTATTGGGCATAAGCAAAACGGATCGCCCAGGCTTGGTCGATCCGCTAGCATACTATTTAACTCGTAAATAATTACAAATGTAGCGCCGGATACGGAACCGTACGTCCGGTGCAATGAGAGGGGCGAGAATTAATCTCCCTCTACTCTATTTTTATCAAGTAATTTTTCTATTTCCTCAACTTCTTTGAAGAAATTAATAGATTTAAAAAATTCAACACTTGTTAGAATGGAATTTAAATTATTGGTTTCGTAGTAAAGAATAATTTTTTTTAGTATCTCCTTTTTTATTTGAAAAAATATATTTGAATGGTCTACTTTTAAGAAATCTATTTTTTTTAGAAGTTTCTTTGCTAGGTCAATATTTGTAGGTATAAGCGCAGAAACTATTTTTAAAATAGTTTCCATTGATAAAACGTAATTGTGAGAGGTAATAACTTGAATGTTTTTCATCTGGCAAATGATGTGACATGCCAAGTGATAAGTTATATTTGGTTCAAGTAATAATATTGATTGAGAAAGAATCAATATATTCTCTTCATTCCAATATTCAACATTTGAAAGATAATTAAAAAGCCGATATTGAGCCGCCGCAGTCAATAAATTTTGTTTGGTCAAGCTATAATATAAATTTGCAGCATTTGTAGCTGTGAAAAGATCGTCAAGCTTTTTAGTTTGATTATAATAAGCGAAAGACGAATGGACTAAAGATTTTAGCTTGAATACGTGATGATTATCATAAGCCGTATAAATTTCATTTATTTTCCTATTAGGTGCATTGTTTTTGCACATTTCTATGAATTCTATTGGGTTAATGTTAATTCTGTTTAATAATTGAAGTACTGTTGAAAAAGATAAGTCATATTTATTGTTTTCCCATCGAGACAAAGCAGCTAAGGAGCAAATATTTTTCGATGCACTTACTAATGAAATATGTTGCTGTTTTCTAAGTCTTTTAAAAGTTGAGCCATACATAAAAACACTCTCTTTCAAATTTATGCTAATTTTAAGATTAATAAAATTATTTTTTAATTATAAAGTAATGATAGTTTGTAATCAATACTAAATTGTATTAAAAAAATTTTAGCCTTTTTTAGGATAGAAATTTTATTTTCATGGATGAAAAAAATAAAGTAAATATGTTTTATGTGAGTAAAAATATATCTATAAATTAGAAAGGAAATAACAAAAAATGAAAGTATTAAATAAAACTAGAAATTTTGATAAATTTAGTAAAAAAATTAATAAAAAAGAATTGCCAGCTGCTGGCTGTTGTTGTTGCTGTTGTTGTAGTAAAGTCAATATAAGTCGTGGATAAAAAAAGCTATTGAAAATTAATTGACCAAGGTGAACTAATTTTTGACCTAATAGATTGATAGATCATCGCTTCCAAGATATCAAAGTTATTGTGATAGGCGAAGAAAATCAATCTTTTTCTTTTTAGGATAAAAAGTATGAAAGTAGACGAAGAGTATATTTATGGAAACAATTATAGCCAGTTGGGATTAGCGACATCGGATGAAAACTTGTTACTAAATAGAAAAAAATATAGTAATCGGTTCTATACAGAAGATTTGTTATCAAAGCTTTTAATAAATTTAGATAATGATTTTTCGAATATAAGTTATCAAGAAAGTTTTTTAGAAAGCACAAATGAATATTCCTATGATTTCTTAATGAGAGAAAGTCCGAAAGCAATAAAATTGAATCATACATTCTCTGCTGAGCTAGAAGTGGAAAATCTGTTAAGCTTGTTGAAGCAAAGAAAAAGTAATAGAAGCTTTAAAAATAACCGTTTTGATTTAAACGATGTATCAAGAATTTTATATGGCATTGGTTTTAAAGAAGGTCATCGTGCTTATGCATCAGCTGGGGGGTTATATTCTATAAGTCTATACTTTTATGCACAAAATATTATTGGTATAGATTCAGGAATATACAAATTTCAACCGGATAGCCAAACTATTGTTAATATAAAAAGCATAAGCTTAGATTCTTTAAGTGAAATAGCGCAAATAGAGAATATAGAAAATAGTGAATATATAAAAATGGCGGGTTTTGTTGTGGTGAATCGGCCACAAATAGAATTTAAGTATGGTAATCGAGGATTTATATTTAGTTTGATAGAAGCTGGAGAAATGTTACAATGCTTAGATTTAATATGTGAAGTTAATAAATATAAGTTTTGTCAATTAGGCGGATATAAATTAGACAAAATAACTAATTTGTTGGGATTAGATGGAATATTTGCTTTTCCAGTGGAAATGTTTATTGTAGGAAACTAATTTATGAAATATATAAAATTGAATAGTCAATCCGTAAAATATAGAGAATTCTCAGATTATTTCTTAGTGAGGACTGGTATTTGGGATTATACAGAAATAACTTTTTACAAGGAAGAATTCGAAAAAAATGATTCAAATTATAAAACGTTTATTAATTTACTAAAGAAAGTATTTAACAATGGAAAACAAGAATATAGCTTATTTCAAAAGGATAAATATTTTTTAACTCTTTTAAATAGCTTAGAGGAATGTGGCTTAATAAAAATAGAGAATTCTTCTTTATTAAAAGAAATGAAAACGGTAGTAATAACATGTCAAAAGGCAATACCAATTTTATATAGATATAGTGAATTAATAAATCTTAAAAATATAAAATTTATTAGTTTAGATAAAATAGAAATAGCAAAATTACAATTTCTGGTAGAGGATTTTGATAGAGTAATAGTACTTATAGATAACATGTATGTAGAAAAGATGTTAGGAGTAAATGAGGTGCTTTATAATCTGAAAAAAATTTGGAGTTTGGGCATAATAGATGGAAATTTTGTACATATGTCAACTTTTGATGGTGATAATACTGGATGTCTCGAATGCTTGGAAAGTAGTAATACCATTAGAATGACGGAATATGAAAATTATATAGCGTACAGGCAAAATGAAAGAAAATATTCTTTGGCGCAAGTTATAAATTCTAATTTAATAATATATGTGTATCAACAATTGTTACTTTATAGTTTGGGTTCCTATAGTCTATTAGGAACACTGTTAACGATATATTGGCCGAAGTTGGAGATTAATGTTGAACCTCTACATAAAGATACGCTTTGTGCGTTACATGGTGTAAAAGCTCGAAGCATTTCTGAGGGATTAAATTTAAATGCAGAAAAAATAATAGGAAATATTAATTTAATGCATAAAAAAGAAGATAATTGAATTGAAAAAAGATAGAGAATTAATTTATTTGAGAAAACTAGCAGGAAAATATTCTGGAATTCTGACGGATAGAATATATTATTTCCTCGGTAATAATATTGGTAGTAGATTAAATATTTGTACTGCGATCCTTCCTAATTATGAGAAAAAAGTATCTTCTTTATATAGCAACGCTAGTTATCATCTTAGTGGGTATGGAGATACGTTTAAAGATAGTTTGATAAGGATGGAAGGAGAAGCAGTAGAACGATATGCTGGAATAGTGTCACATAAATATTTGGCAGATAGGATATTTAAATCAAGTTATAAAGAAATTAATGGTCTAAAACCGGATATTCAATTATTAAATCCGTATACCAATGCTCAAATTAATCAGATTTCAAAAATAATTTATAATTTTCGAGATAGACCATTGAGGGAAGAGGATGTTATTTCTTGGGTTAATGCTAAATCTATCTTTTATCCCGAGAAGGATGTAGTGGTTCCAGCAAGCAGTTTTTTTATTGGATTTGATAATAATGAATTAAGGAATAATATTGGAGTTTCTACAGGAACAGCTACTTTTTCTAATGTAAGTCATGCTTTAGAAAATAGTGTAATTGAATATTTACAGATAGATGCGTTTATGTCAGCCTGGTATTCACAAGAAAAAATTCCTACGATCATATTAAAAGATTATTCGAAACATATACAAGAATTAGTTAAAAATAAATTGGGTGTTTTAGATCGCTTTTATTGCTGCTATTTAATTGATTTAACGCCTTTTTCTAAAGTTAAATTAAACGTATATGGAGTGTTTTTAGTAGCTAAAAATAATGATATTGTTCCAGCAATTTCTTTTGGACTACAAGGTGGATTTAACAAGGAAAATACAATAATTAGAAGTTTTTATGAAGCACTTGCAAATTTAAAAATGGAAGAGGACAAATATATTTTCTGCAATGGTAAATATAAAGATGTGGATATAAATAAAATTGTTAATATGGATGACAACGTTGATTATTTCGCTAATAATAATCACTTTGAGCAAAATATTGACTATTTAGGTAAGAGGTTAAAATTAGTTAAATCATTTAATAAAGAAAAAGAATTAGTAAACAATTTAAAAACTTTGATGGAAAAATTGAAGGATGTTGCACCAATGAGTTGCTTTCTAGATATCACTCCACCATATTTGGCAATAGATTTTAGGGTTATTAGAGTTTATATTCCTGAATTAATGGTGGTTACTTTTCCATCATTTCCTCAGATGAACTTACCTTCTTTTTTAGGAGGGAAAAATGAAAAGTATTACATTCATCCAATGCCTTAATATTTTTTTGTTAGGTATATGTAGTTGGGTAACAGGAATCTTATACCATTTATTTAATAGAAATTATTATTATTATTTATTGACGTATCTAAGCCTTATTATTGGAATAGATTTTCTATGGATTTATAGATCGGATGTTATTAGTATAAGTGTCAAAGGAAATGCTTTAACAAATACTATTTTTATTTTAATGGTAATCTATATTCTAATAAAAAAGACTGGGAATATTTTGTTAATTGTTGCTATTGAGGAAGAGATATTATATAGAGTAATTGGCTACACCATTTTTGCTCTTGCACCGTTTAATAAATATATAGGAATGATATTAGTAATATTTCTTTTCTTAATAAACCATCTATACATAATTTTTACCAGTAAAAATAGATTATTTAGTTTTATAGTTCTTGGTCTACTTAATCTAATTATTACTTTTTCTTATTTTTATATCTGTTGGAGTTCTGTAATCTTTATTCATGTTTTGTACGATTATATTGTGTTAAGGCAGAAAGATGAAAACAATTTTAGAAGTAAAAAATTTGACTAAAAAATTTGTAAATAATAAAAAAATAATTACAGCAGTTAATGATATTAGCTTTTCGATAAAACAAGGAGAAATAGTTTCTTTTTTAGGACCAAATGGAGCAGGAAAAACTACAACCATTAAGATAATATTAGATCTAATTAATAAAGATGATGGCGAGATTTTTTTTCTAGATCGAAAATTAAATAATAATGTATCAGATTTGCTGAGAAATACAGGGATAGTTTTAGAAGGAACTCGTAATATATATTGGAATCTATCACCGATAGAAAATTTTGCATATTGGGGTCGATGCAGAGGTATAAGTAAAAGGAAAGCTATTAATTCGGGAATTGAATTGTTAGCAAAATTTGGATTAGTTGGTAAAAAGGATGTACCAGTCAAAGATTTAAGTTTAGGAATGCAACAAATAGTTTCAGTATGTTGTGCTGTACTTACTTCCCCTCAGTTGCTTCTACTTGATGAGCCAACTCTGGGTTTAGATATAAAAACGATTAAGAAAATGGAAGCTTTTCTTAAGGAACTAGCGAGAGATAAAAAAACTGGAATTTTAATTACTACACATCAATTAGAGTTTGCACAGACTATATCGGACAGTATTTTGTTAATTAATGAAGGAAAGATAATCTATACGAATAGTATTCGGCAAGCTTTAGATAAATTTAATTCTAGAAAACAGTATGCTGTAGATTTTGAGCGTTGTTTAACTAATGAAGAATATGAATGTTTAAAAAAGATAGGACAGATAGAGCAACTCAGCGATAAAAAATATTTGGTAAATATTAATACAGGCGAAAAACTCCGATTTTTACTAGCTAGTTTAAGTAAAATGCCTATATTAGAAATAAAAGTTAGAACTAAAAAGTTGGAAGATATATTTATGGAGTATATAAGGTGACATTATGAAACAATTTGCAGCAGAATTAGAAAATAACATTCATATTTATAGAAGATACCCTTTAACACTTGTTTCTAATTTTATACTCTTAGTAATAATGTTTTGGGGGATTTTTTTAGGAGGCATGCTTGTTGGTAATAGTATTTTAGGCAGTAATTCTCTAACTTCTCTTGTTATCGGCTATAGTTTATGGGTCCTAATTATGACTACTATTTCAAACATGGGACAGACTATTTTTTCAGAGGCTGAGAATGGAACTATAGAGCAACTTTTTTTGGTACCTAAAGGAGCAAGTAAATTATTTTTTATTAAAGAAATTGTAAATCTAATTATATCTTTCGCTTATTCTACGATAGTATTAATTCTATTGATGCTGACCACCAATCGCTGGATTAAATTTCCACTTACAGTAATCCTTCCCTATTTTTTAGCCTTAATTTCTTTAATGGGAGTAGGTTATGTTGTATTAGCAATAACTTTAAGATATAAGCGTATCGGTTCAACATTAGAGGTTGGACAGTATATATATTTGGGATTAATATTATTTGATTTTTATAATGGTGATGTTTGGCTAAGAGAAATTGGAAATACGATTCCATTATATCCGATGATTTATTGGATAAAGGAAATTGTTAATGGAGAAGTAAAAGATCAAATGAATTTAATAT
>NZ_CAJURR010000023.1 GCF_910589175.1 uncultured Lactobacillus sp. | reverse complement strand
TTATTTATTGCTGTTTTGCTGAAGCTTATAAAGATTGTAGTAGTACCCTTTCTTCTTCAATAGTTCCTCATGTGTTCCACGTTCAATAATTCTTCCCTTATCCAAAACAATAATTTGGTCTGCATCTGCAATTGTTGAAAGACGGTGCGCAATTGCCAAAGTTGTTCTTCCTTGACGAAGCTTTTTTAATCCCTCTTGAATTAAATTCTCAGTTTCTGTATCAACATTAGCCGTCGCCTCATCCAGAACTAAAATTTTAGGGTCAGTTACTAAGGTTCTTGCAAATGAAATTAATTGTCGTTGTCCTTGACTAAGTTCTGATCCACCTTCAATCACTTTTGCATGATATTTACCAGGCATTTTTTCAATAAATGAATCTGCTTGTACGGTTTGAGCAGCATCTTTAATTTGTTGATCTGTAATTTTATCATTATACAAGCGAATATTTGAAGAAATGTCCCCATAAAACATAAAAGGCTCTTGTAAAACTAATCCTAGTTTTTTACGTAATTCTTTTTTCGGAAACTTTCTAATATCAATGCCATCAATAAGGACTTGTCCACTACCAAATTCATAAAATCTCATCATTACATTGATAATTGAACTCTTTCCTGATCCAGTATGACCAACAATTCCTAAAGTTTCACCCGGATTAACTACAAAAGATACATCATGTAAGATTTCATTCTTTCCATCATAAGAAAAGCTGACATTTTTAAATTCAATCTTTCCCTTTGAAATAACTGAGCTTTCATCATTTTCTTGTCGTGGTTCATATTCTTTTTCATCCATAATTCTAAAAATACGTTTACCTGCCACAATTCCATCCTGAAAAGAAGTCATTCGATCCATCATAGTAGAAATAGGATTAAAAAATTGTTGTACATATTGAGAAAAAGCATATACAATTCCGGCAGGGACAAAAGTCTTTTGTAATGGAAAACCAAAATACATTAACACTAGTGCAAGAGCCAATGAATAAAGCAAACTAGTCATTGGCGAAAGCAAAAGCGAGTTAACTCGAATCAAATTAAAACGTGTTCTCATTAAAGTACCATTCTCATTTTCAAAATGGTTTGTCATTCTTTTTTCCTGCTTAAATTGCTGAATTAGAGAAACGCCTTCAATAGATTCATTTAAATTAGTATTAATTCGACTAAGCCGTTCCCGAAAAGCACGATACAATCTAGAACTCTTTTGTGTATAAATCCAGAAAATAAAACCTAGAATTGGTAAAAATAGCAAGACAATTAATGCTGCAAATTTATTAGTTACATACATTGCTATAAAAGCAGTTACTAAAGAAAATACACCAATAACTACTTGACAAAGTACTCCTAAAAAGTCGCTTAAAGTCATCGTGTCATTTGTAACTCTTGAGACAATTGAACCTGCTGGAGTTTGGTCAAAATAACGCATCCCTAAACTGTGAAGTTTTCGATATAAATCTTTTCTTACACTTTCCAGTGTCTTTTCAGCGCCAAGTGCATATAAATATTGATATACAAACTGAAGAATTGCCTTAATAATTGTTCCAAGCCCATATAATAGGCCAGCCCAAACTATAATCTGTACCGTCGCTCTTTGTTTGATCAAATAATTATCCAAGAAAAACTGTAGTCCCCTTGGTAAAAGCATATTAATTACACTTACTAAGAAAGCACCAAAAATCGCAACTCCCAATTCTACTTTAAAAGGCTTTACGTACTTTAAAATCCGTTTAAATATTTGAACTTGTTCTTTAAATGGAATTGCTTTAGACCAAACTGATTTACTCTCTTCGTTATTGTCCATCTACTTCACCCACCTTTGCTTGTAATTCTTGTTTACGCCACATTTCAGCATACCAGCCATTTTGAGCTAAAAGGTCAGCATGTTTTCCTCTTTCAACAATCTTACCCTCTTTTAGAACTAAGATAAGATCAGCATCCATTACTGAGGTCAAACGATGGGCTGCAATTAAAGTTTTCTTCCCTTTTCTTTCCGATTTAAGGGAATCCAAAATAGAGGTCTCTGTTTTTGCATCTACTGCTGAAAGAGCATCATCTAATATCAAAATAGGACTTTCTTTTAACAAGGCTCGCGCAATTGACAATCTTTGTTTTTGTCCCCCAGACAAAGATACTCCATTCTCACCCACCAATGTTTTATATCCAGCTGGCATTTGTAAAATATCGTCGTGTAAATCACTCTTTTGAGCTGCAGATTCAATTTTATCTTTCTCTACATTTTCATCAGAAAAAGCAATATTTTTTTCAATAGAAGTAGAAAACAAGAAATTATTTTGTGGAACGTACGAAATTTCACTTAAAAGTAATTTTAAGGGGATGTTTCTAATATCATGGCCATCTAAGGTTATTTTTCCGTGATACTGATCAAACTCTCTTAGTAAAAGCTCAATAATGGTAGTCTTTCCGGACCCAACTTTCCCTACTAAACCTAATGTTTGCCCTGGTTTTAAGGTGAAATCAATATTTTGCAAAACTGGTATTTCTTTTTCATCAGGATAGGCAAAGGATTTAATTTCATATTTTAAATCGCCTTGAATATCTGTAACTGTTAAGCTTTGATCAGCGTTTTCATCAGTAATTTGAGGTTTCTCATATAACAGACGTTCAACACGATCATAGGAGGCTGATCCACGCTCCAAAATATTAAATAAATAACCTATTGCAAACATCGGCCATACCATGTTAGAAATATAGGCAATAAAAGAAACCAATTGACCAACTGATAAAGTATGATTTGATACCAGTAATCCACCATAGATAATCGTAATTACATAAGTTGCTCCAATAATCAATGTCCCTAATGGATCAAACATTGAATCCCATTTAAAAACTTTCTTATTGATTTGAATAGTATCATCTACCATCTTATTAAAGGCAGCCGAGTCCTGCTCACTTTCACCAAAAGCTTTTAATACTTTAATCCCGGAAACTGATTCTTGTGTTTTATTATTTAAACGTGAAAATGCAGCTTGTGATTTGTCAAAACTATAGTGAAGCTTATCTCCCAACTTCCAAGCACCTAAAGCAAGAAAAGGAAGTGGTAAAAGGGCAATAATTGTTAATCTAAAATCGGTAAAAATAATCATCGCAATCATTGTAGTTCCACCAGTAACCAAAGAGTCAACTAAAGTCAAAACTCCATCTCCAGCTACATTTTGAATGGAATTAATATCATTAGTCGCATGTGCCATTAAATCCCCAGTGCGATGCCTTTGATAAAAGGTCTTATCCATTATCATAAAATGCTTGAATAAGCGGGATCGCATTTGTCTTTCTAGCTCTGCTGCTCCACCCCAAATTTGCTTACGCCAAAAATAACGCAATAAATATAAGACTATTGCTGCAGCAATAACAGCTAGAATCAATGCACCATACTCACCCCAGCTAATTGATCCTTTATCTAGCTGGTCAGCCATCAGTCCCAAAATTCTAGGTGGGACTAAATTGGCAATTGAAGTTAAAGCTAAAAAACTAATACCAATAATATATCTTTTCTTCTCTTGCTTAAAAAACCATCCTAATTTGCTAAAAATATTCATTTTTCACCCCACCATATACAAAAAGACAGAGGAATACGATACTCTGTCTATTACCAAATATTAGTAAAGTAAGCTACTATTTTTGTTGTTGATGCTTCATCATATTCATAACTTGATTAAGCTTCTTAGCAGATGGTTTTTGTCCCATTTGCGCCATCATAGCTGCAATCATATCTTCACTAATAGGAGGATTGTCTTGGAAATACTTCTTCATGTATGCGCGAGCACCATAAAATCCGCCAACAAGACCGATTAACAATGCGATAATAATAAGAAAAATTGCTAAACCTAAATTCATTTCCCAAAAACCTCCAGAAATTAATGTACTTTTTCAGCATACCAAAAAAATAGTTTTTTTTAAAGTAAATTATTAATCTTTTCTTAATCCTTTACGACGCTGTGCCTCTTTAGCTTTTTCTGAGGTTACTTCTTTACCATCTTTATCAATTACTACAGTATCCTCTAATTGTTGTCTAAATCCAGCACGGAAGTTTTCTAGAAAAGCCGCTCTTAACTTTTTACGTTCCTCTAACTCATCAGGAGTTAATTCACGTTCTCTACTAATTTTAGTTAATTCATTGATTCGCTTAATTAATTTTTCTTCTTCTTTTTTATCCATAATAAACACCTCACTAAACAATGTTAGTTTACCTTAATTATACCAATAAAAAAAGACTCAACTGCTAAGAACGCCTGTTTGCCGAGATAATATTTTTTTGTTAGAATACTAATAAGTAAGTAAATGGAGAAAAAATTATGACTGAACCACATGCAAATAAACAATTAGAAATTTTACGTTTTATTTACGATACCGTCGAAGAGCGAGCTTTTCCTCCCACAGTACGGGAGATCTGTAGCGCAGTTGATCTTTCTTCTACTTCAACTGTTCATGGTCACTTAGCACGCCTAGAAAAGAAAGGCTATATTTTAAAAGATGCTACTAAACCAAGAGCAATCGAAGTAACTGAAAAAGGCCGCGAAGCCCTAGGCATTAAACCAAAAGATATTCCCATTGTTGGCGTAGTTACTGCTGGTCAACCTATCTTAGCCGTTCAGGATATCGATGAGTATTTCCCTCTTCCTCCTGATCTCGAAAATGACGCGGGTGAGCTTTTCATGTTACGTGTACATGGCGAATCAATGATTAATGCTGGAATTTTAAATGGTGATCATGTCATTGTTCGTAAACAATCTAGTGCTAATAATGGTGAAATTGTTGTCGCTATGACTGAAGACAACGAAGCAACTGTTAAAAGATTTTTCAAAGAAGATGGCTATTATCGTCTGCAGCCTGAAAACGATACAATGGATCCAATCATTTTACCTGTGGTTCAAATTTTAGGTAAAGTTGTAGGCTTATATCGTAATAATATTGATTAAAAAATGGTAGGAAGTGTCATTCCTACCATTTTTTGCTATTTAATTAGCGGTTTTACATTTAACCAGTCTTGCGCAATTATTTCGGTTAATTTTCTATTATAAAAAACAGCTGCGGGATGGTATTGCGGTACAACTATATACTTTTCTTTAGACCAAATATAACCATCTTTTTTATCGTTTAATTCTAAAATTGAAGTATTTTCAATAATTTTACCATGCACATTACTAATTTCATATTTATCGTCTAGCAATCTTGTTAGAGCCGTAGTACCTACTGTTACAATGATTTTAGGTTTAACGCAATTAATTTCATAATCTAAAAATGGTGCATGTGCCAAAATTTCCTTTTTAGTCGGCTTTCGATTAGGATATTTGATTACTTCTTTATTTTCTTTTTTACTAAATGTGTGCTTAATACTATAAGGACGGCTTCTGACCGCACTAGTTATATATACATCTTCTCGTTTAAGACCAATTGAGGCTAAAGATTTCATTAATTCTTTTCCAGATGCCCCATGAAACGGGATTAGCGACTCTATCTCTTCTCTTCCTGGCGCTTCTCCTACAATCATAAGCTTGGGATGAACTGGACCAGCACCAAAATTTATTCCTTCTAATTTCATCCCCCTTGATCTTTCCTTCACTTCAGCTAAGAGTTTATCTGGATATTTCATTTTCAATATATTCCTGCGCCTTCTTCAATAGTTCTTTCAGCTCTTCATAGTGCAAACAAGAATTAGCTTCGGCTAAAGTTGCCCATTTATAATCTCCAATTTCACTTTTTTGGAGTTCTATTTTTTGATCCGGATTAAATTTACTCAAAAATAATGTTACAGTTTTCAATCGATCCCGGGCAATTTTATAAGTAATACTTTCCTCAAAATTAAAATCATAATTTGGCTTTAGCCCCACTTCTTCATAGACCTCTCTTTGAGCTGCCTGTACATTATTTTCATCCTTCTCTAGATGCCCTTTCGGAAAGCCCCAAGTTCGGTTAAGTCTACTTTGGACAAGTAAAAATTCTATTTTATTATTTTTAATACGATAAACAATACTACCAGCTGAATATTCATGCATCTTTTTTACTCCCTTCTTATGATTGTTCTTGTTGTTTTTATTATAAGCTAAATTAAAATTTTCGACCTCTTCAAGACCCTTATCTCGTATTTAATTATATAAATTAAAATTATTTTTCATCTTTTTTGTTTAATCGACAAAATGCTAATTTAGGGTTACACTTTATGTTGAAGTAGATTAAATAAGGTGAAAAAATTGAAAAAACAAGAACAATCTGAAAGCTGGGGTCAGTGGATTCTCCAGGTACTAATTCTAGCTGCCATATTTTTTGGTATTTTCTTTGTACTAAATAAATATGTTTTTGCCAACTTAACTGTATCTGGAATTTCAATGCAACCTACTTTTGAAAATAACGATCGTGTTATTGCTCTTAGGCATGCTAAGATTAAGGAAGGCGACATTGTAATTGTTGATGCGCCTGATGAGCCTGGGGCCGTATATATTAAGAGAGTAATCGGGTTACCAGGAGATACCATTGTAAGTAAAAATAATCAAATTTATATTAATGGTAAAAAACTTAGTCAACCATGGTTAAAGGCTGGTCAAAAATTAATTGACAATGGAGAAGACGGGATTTCAGGTACTAAATATACCAATACACAGAATTTCACTCTGAGCTCTCTAGCCAAAACTCAAAATTATCGTCAATTTTATACTTCAAAGCAACTAAAAGAAATGCAAAAGACTAATAAAGTTCCTGCTAATACGTATTTTGTAATGGGAGACCATCGAAGCGTTTCTAAAGACAGTCGCTATATTGGAACAATTCCACGAAGTAAAATTGTGGGAGTAGTAAAGATGCGCTACTGGCCACTAAATCACATTACATTTTATTAAACAAAAAGAGTTTCTATTTTGAAACTCTTTTTTTATGGATAAAAAAGCCATCTCTTTCGAGATGGCTTAATACTGTCTTGATTAACTGAATTAACCGCGACGCTTTTCAGCAATTCTAGCTGCTTTACCGTGACGTTCACGTAAGTAGTAAAGCTTAGCACGACGTACACGACCGTGACGAAGAACTTCAACCTTAGCAACACGTGGGTCATTTACTGGGAAAGTACGTTCAACACCAATACCTGATGACATCTTACGTACAGTGTAAGTTGCGCTGATGCCAGCACCCTTACGCTTAATTACGACACCTTCGAACATCTGAATACGTTCGTGAGTACCTTCTACAACACGTACGTGAACACGAACAGTGTCACCTGCACGGAAGTCAGGCATATCATCGCGTAATTGTTCTTTAGTTAATTCTTGAATTAATGGATCCATTATTTTCTCTCCTTCTACGGCATTCATCAACACCTTGTGCCAGCGGAATACCCATAAATCAGTGGCTTATGCCACAACGACTAGTTTACCAAATAGAAAAATGCTTGTAAATACTAATTCTCTTTTTCACTTTTAATTTCTTCAAGCATTCTCTTTTCTTCATCTGTCAACTTACGGTCAACTAACATATCAGGCCGATAGAGATATGTTGCTCGTAATGCTTCCTTATGACGCCACTCAGCAATTTTTTGGTGATTACCCGATGTTAATACTTCAGGGACTTTCTTACCTTCAAAATCAGCAGGACGCGTATATTGCGGATATTCTAAAAGACCATGTGAAAAACTTTCTTCTACTGGAGAAGCAGCATTTCCTAAAATTCCCGGTAAGAGACGAACAGTGGCATCAATCATACTCATTGTTGGTAATTCTCCACCAGTAAGGACGTAATCGCCAATTGAAACCGCTTCATCAGCCAAGTCATAGATTCTCTGATCAAAGCCTTCATAGTGACCACAAATAAAAGTTAAATTTTCTTCTTTTGACCAATCTTGAGCCATTTTTTCATTGAAAGTTTTTCCTTGTGGAGCAGTAATAATTACCTTTCCTTTATTAGTTAAAGAATCTAGGGCTTTTTTTATTGGCATAATTTGAAGTACCATCCCAGCTCCACCTCCATAAGGAGTATCATCCACATGATGATGTACGTCGCTAGTAAAGTCACGGAAATTAACTAAGTTTAATTCCCATTTTTTGTCTTCTAGTCCTCTTCCTAACATTGATACCTGCAAAGGAGTAAACATATCAGGAAAAAGGGTTAAAACATTAATTTTCATCTCGTAATCCTTCAAGCAAAGTTACTTCTATTCTCTTATTTGCTAGATCAACTTTTTTAACTACTGATTCAATATTTGGAATCCAAAAACTCTTTCCTTTTTCTGGCTTTATCTCCCAAATATCATTAGCACCAGGCGTTTCAATATTTTCTAATACTCCTAGCTTTTCTCCAGTCTCAGCATCATAGACGGGACAATTTAAAATATCTTTAAAGTAATAACTACCTTCAGGTAATTCTTGTTGATCTGTTTCTGCTACATATAATTCTTTACTGCAAATTTTTTCAGCTTGATCAATATCATCAATCTTTTCAAATTTAACTAAATAAAATTGTTTATGGCGTCGAGTAGTTTCTACAATTAATTCTTCATACTGCTTATTATTCTTAATAAACAATCTACTTCCTGTAGCTAATCTTTCCTCTGGAAAATCAGTTGTTGCATTTACCTTAACTTCTCCTTTTAATCCATGAGGAGACAATATCTTTCCAACTTCAAAATATTCAGTCATAGAACTTATTCTTTCTAAATAAAAAAGTTTGGGAAGAGCTTTCCCAAACTTCTAATTGCAATAGTAAATTACTTACCGTACTTTGCGTCGTGGTATCTAGTCATCAAACCAGCTTTTGAAAGTAAGCTTCTTACAGTATCTGATGGTTGAGCACCTTTTTCAAGCCATTCAAAAATCTTGTCTTCTTCAAGCTTAACTTCATCAGGGTTAGTAAGTGGGTTGTAGTAACCAACTTCTTCGATGAAACGACCATCACGTGGCATACGTGAATCAGCAACTACGATACGGTAAAAAGGTTTTCTCTTTGAGCCCATACGGCGCATACGAATCTTAACAGACATTAATTAATTCCTCCTAAATTTCTTGACTTAAATAATATAGCATATAGAAAAATATGTGTAAAGGGGTTTTCCTTAACAGTTGAAAATTATTTTGAACGATAGCGTTTAATATTCTTCATCCGTTTCTTCTTATTTTTCTTAAAGCGCTTATTCATTGATCTCATTGCCATCTTGCCCATTGGTGAATTCATTCCTGGTAAGTTAGCAAATTCTCCCATATCACCTTTAGACATTTTTTGCATCATTTCTTTTGATTGCTTAAATTGCTTAATCATTCGGTTAACTTCAGCAATCGATCTACCCGAACCAGCAGCAATTCTACGTCTTCTTGACGGATTAAGAATATCAGGATTTTCACGCTCTTCTGGGGTCATTGAATAAACAATAGCCTTAATGTGATCGATTTGTTTTTCCGGAATCTGAATATTTTTAAGAGCAGGATTATTACCTAATCCAGGAATCATTTTAATGATTTGATCTAGAGGACCCATTTTTTGAACTTGTTCCATTTGATCAATAAAGTCATTAAAATCAAAAGTATTCTCCCGCATCTTTTCAGCCATCTTTTCGGCTTCTTTAGCATCGTAATCTTGCTGAGCCTTTTCAATTAAGGTCAACATGTCACCCATGCCTAAGATACGTGAAGCCATTCGATCAGGGTGGAAAGTAGAAAGATCAGTTAATTTTTCACCTTGACCTGTAAAGATAATTGGAAGACCAGTGACAGCACGAATAGAAAGCGCCGCACCACCACGAGTATCACCATCAAGCTTAGTTAAAACAATTCCCGTCAGATCTAAGTCATTATTAAATCCTTCTGCTACTTGTGTAGCTGCTTGACCTGTCATTGCATCAACAACTAATAAAGTATTATCAGGATGAGCAACTTCAGTCACACGTTTCAACTCATCCATCAATTGTTCATCAATTTCAAGACGACCGGCCGTATCAATCAAAACATAGTCATTCTTATTTTTATCCGCTTCTTCAAGCCCATGCTTTACAATTTCGGCTACATCTTGGTTATCTTCACTATAAACCGGTACATCTAATTGTTGACCAATTTGCTTTAACTGTTCAATAGCAGCTGGACGGTAAATATCGCCTGCAATTAACAAAGGACGAGCTTTTTCATTCTTCATTAAGTAGTTTGCAAGTTTACCAACAGTAGTAGTTTTACCAGTACCCTGTAAACCTACCATCATAATGATTGTTGGAATATGCGGAGATTTATTAAGAGAAACAGCCTCTTCTCCCATCATTTTCGTTAACTCGTCATCAACAATTTTGATGATTTGTTGTCCTGGATTTAAACTATCTTGGACTTCTTTACCTAAAGCTTCCTTTTTTATTTTTTTAATAAAGTCTTTTACAACTTTAAAGTTAACGTCCGCTTCTAGTAAAGCTAATCGAATCTCACGACTAGCATCATTAATATCTGCTTCTGAGATCTTACCTTTACCAGTTAAATTTTTTAATGCTTTTTGAAGTCTTTCACTTAAATTTTCAAAAGCCATACTATTCTACTCCCATTTGTCTTAATAATTTCAAAAGTTCAATCTGAGCTCGATTGATCTTGCCATGTTCAAGGGCATATACTGCTTCAGTAATTTTTTCTTCTATTTGAGTATAATCACGTTTCATATGAAGTTTATCTTCATATTTTTCCAAAGCACGGCTGCTTCGTTTCAAATTATCATAAACAGCTTGTCGAGAGACATGGTGATTATCCGCAATTTCCCCTAAAGAAAGGTCATTGTAATAATAATCCTCAAAATACTCTTGTTGTCCTTTTGTTAATAATGGACCGTAGTAGGCAAATAAGTCGCCTAATCTTTCATTTTTTTCAAGTTCATCCATTTGTCTCACCTTGAACCAGTATAGCAAAAAAAATGTATTTCTAAAATAATAGCTATGTAGTTTTAAGAGACTTTTAGCTTAATTAATTTCAAAAAAGAAGGTTAGGTAATTTTATTTCCTAACCTTCTTATAGATAAATATTTTAATTAAAGATTTGGATCCATTTTAAATGTTAACTTAGACATCTTAATTGCATCAGTAAACATTTGACCCATTAATTCTTCACTATCTTTCTTAGTATGAGCAACAGTCTTTTGATTTTCACGAGTTAAGTAGTCAGTTAATTCTTCACCGCTTAAATCTTTAGCATTTTCAATAATTTCTTCAACTCTACCGCGGTAGTATCTATTCAATTCTTCAAGATATTTAGTATCAAGTTGAACAAATTGAGGGTAATGACTTTCAACTAAGGCAGCCAAAGATTTGTAGTACCACCATGCATCATCTTTATTATAGGTCATTGACGTATTATTAAATGATGGATCAGTTTCGTTCATATTAGCAAAGAATGGGATATATGGGGTAAATGTTGGTCCACCAATACATAACCACATAATACCAGCCATTTCCTCAGGAACATCACTTCTAATTTGTAAAATATGTGAATTCTGGGTTCTATTTAAACCAATTGGACGATAAAGATGCTTCTCTTCCTCAGTTCCATGACCAAATGGATCAAATGGAGTATCTTGATAATGAGAACCAAGTGCAAATTCAATATCTTCCTTAGCCAATTTCTTAGAAGCTTTTCTAATGAAAGGAATATCTGGATCTTCAGGATCCTGTTCAATTTCTGGGTTGAAAAGTTTTTGGATATACCATTGACGACTAGTGTTGTAGTGACGATCTTGTTCAGTATAAGTTCCAAAAATGTGGCGGAAATTCCAACCTTCATGATCAGGATTTAAGTGATGTTCTTCAACGAATTCTTGAATTCCTTCACTCCACATAAAGTTATCTGGATCATCAAAGTTAACTTGTTGAATGGCAACACGGTTACCAGTTGCTGCATAACAATCATCTGGAATACGTTGAGCAACCCAGTTGTGTCCTGTAACGATTTCCATGTACCATACTTCATCCTTGTCACCAAATAGAACTGAGTTTCCAGCAGGTGACCCATATTTTTTGATCAAGGAACCAAGACGTTTTACACCATCTCTTGCAGAATCAATATATGGCAAAACTACAGTCTGCATACAATCTTCATCTAAACCATCTTTAACCAATGGATCAAATGCTAATGTTCTTTCGTTACCATACGTTGATTCAGTACATGACATAGCAACATTCTTTTGATTGATACCACTTTCGTCATAATAACCTAACTTTTTATAGTCAACATTTGGAACTGCTGGAACTCTTTGAGCATTCTCAGGAAGCTCCATTTCAAACTTATTAAGCCAAGATTTAATTTTACGTCCCTTTTCACCATGAACAGCTGGCTCAATAATAAACTTTTGTGGCGTAATTGCACCTGCAGTATCGTCATTACGTGAAATCATTACTGATCCATCAATTGATGCTTTTTTCCCAACTAAAATAGTTGTACATGCACTTAAATGCTTCATTATTTACTCCTTATATATTAATTGTAACTTTGCCTATTATTAGATTAATCCTTGGAAGAGACCAATTGCAAATTTTTCTGCATCAAAGTTTGCCAAATCATCAACTTTTTCTCCAAGACCAACTAATTTAACCGGTAAATCCATTTCATTTCGAATTGCTAGTACTACTCCACCCTTAGATGAGCCATCAAGCTTAGTTAAAACTAACCCCGTAAGTTTAGTAGTTTTATCGAAGTCTTTTGCTTGTAAGAGTGCATTTTGACCTGTTGAGCCATCAAGGACTAAAAGAACCTCATTTGGTTGATCGGGTAAGATCTTCTTTATTGTTCGCTTAATTTTATCAAGCTCGCTCATTAAATTGACCTTATTTTGAAGACGACCAGCTGTATCAACTAATAAGAAATCGATTCCTCTCTCTTTAGCTTTTTTAACGCCATCATAAACTACAGAAGCTGGATCAGCCTTTTCAGGACCAGTGATTACTTCAACGCCATCACGTCGACCCCATTCTACCAATTGCTCTACAGCACCGGCTCTAAAAGTATCGGCAGCTACCATCATGACAGACTTGCCCGAGTCTTTAATTCTCTTAGCTAATTTACCAATTGTTGTTGTTTTTCCAGCTCCATTAACGCCAACAAAAAGATAAACATTAGGCTTTGCAGAAGGATCATCGGCTAATTTAGAATCTTCACCTTCGCCACCTTTATCATAAATATCAACTAATTTTTCAACTATTACTTGCTTTAAGGCATCATGACTTTTTGCATTTTGGAGCTTGGCTTCATCCCTTAAAGAATCAGTTAATTCTTCAGCAGTTTCAAAACCAACATCAGATTCAATTAATAAATCTTCAAGATCATCAAAAAAGTTTTCATCGACTGTTCTAAATTTAGCAAAAAATGCATTTAGGCGTGCCCCAAAAGAATGATTGGTTTTTTCTAGCCCTTTGTCATATCTTTCCTGTTCATCTTCTGTAGCTCCTTCTTCAGAGCTCTCTTCAGGAAATTCAGTTTCTGCAGGCTCTTCTTCATCTTTTTCTAAATTAGATGATTCTTGAAGTTCTTCAGTTTTTTCAGCTTCATCTTGTTTTTCTTCAAAAGCAGTTCCGGCATCGCTCCAGCCTGGAGTTTCCTCAACTTCCTCATTTTCTTCTTCATGTTCATCTTCAGAAGGCTCCGACTTAGCTTCTACAACCTCTTCATTTTTGTGAATATCTTCAGCTTCATTTTTTTCTTCAGGCTCTTGAAGTTCTTCATTTGAATTTTCAGTTACTTCTTTTTTACTTTCTTCTTGTTCTTCCTCTTTATGACCAAAAAGAGATTTCTTAATTTTATCAAATAATCCCACTACTAATTCACTTCTTTCTTAATTTCATTTAACGATACAGATAACACTTTTGAAATACCCGATTCTTGCATTACGATTCCGTACAAATTATCTGCTTTCTGCATGGTTCCACGACGGTGTGTAATAACAATAAATTGAGTTTTCATATCATAATGATTCAAAAACTGAGCAAAACGATCAACGTTTGTTTCATCTAAAGCTGCTTCTACCTCGTCTAGAATACAGAATGGTACTGGGTTAACTTGAAGCATTGCAAACAATAAAGTAATTGCAGTTAACGCTCTTTCCCCACCAGAAAGAAGCGTTAACTTCTGGGACTTCTTACCAGGTGGCTGAGCAATAATTTCAATTCCTGTTTCAAGTAAGTTCTTTGGATCAGTTAACTCTAATCTAGCATGACCCCCATCAAACATAATTGGGAAAATCTTTGCAAAGCTTCTTTCTATCTGATGGAAAGTTGTGCTAAATCTACTCTTTACCTCATCATCTAGCTTAGACATTGACTCTTCAATATCTTTTCTAGCCTTTAGCAAGTCATTCTGTTGTCCATTTAAGAAATCATATCGCGTTTTAACATCTTCATACTCTTCAATAGAGTTCAAGTTAACCTCACCAATATCTGCTAAAGACATTTTGTGTAGATGAACTTCACGTTCCAATTTCTTACGCAAATCCGTTGTATTTTGTCCCTCAGATAATTGTAATGCTGCTTCAAAAGTTAAGGAATATTCTTCACTTAAAATGCCAAGTTTTTGATTAATTTGGGACTTAAGTTCTCCTAGTCTTGCAGAATACTCTTCTTGTTCTGCAGCAGTATTTTTACGCAAATTATAATTTCTCGTAGCAACTTGATCAAGATTATTTATTTGAGCATCAAATTTACCTAAATCTTTATTTATTTCAGCTAAAGACTCTTGCATTTGTTTTTTCTGCTTGCTTAGCTTAGCAACTTGCTCTTCAATTTCCGACTCACTTTGTCCGTTTTGAGACAATGACAAAGCCCTAATTTTTTCCTCAATATCCTTAAGTCTGGAATTAGTATTTTCTAGTTGTTCCTCTATTTCAGATTTCTTAGTAGTAATATTTTCTAATTTATTCTTTACTACCGCCAAGTCGGAATTTAAGTTACTTAATTCTGCCTGTAATTTTTGATAAGCTTCATCAAAATCGGTCAAGTCAGTCTTTAATTGGTCCATTTTTGCTCGTTGTGTTTGAGCAACTTCTTCAAGTTCTTTCTTTTTAGCTTGCTCTTTTTCAAGACGACTAGTAAGTTCTGCTTCTTCTTGTTTCTTCTCAAGTTGGGCCTTTTGCTGTAAATCATTTAACTGAGTCAACCTTTGAACTTCTTTTTCTTCATTTTCATACTTAATAGCTTGCTCACTGATTTTTTGATTTAAGGCAGTTAAATCAGTATTTTTAGCTTCTAGCTCAGTTTGCAACTCTGTTAATCTTTGATCTAATTCGTTTAGGGCTGTTTGTAGTTTAGTAAATTCTACCTTCCCTGTCTTAATTTGTCGGGTTAATTTATCAATCTCAGCATTTGTTGCCAGAGGAGAATTATTTCTTGTATTTCTAGTTCCACCAGTCATACTTCCTCCAGGACTAATAATATCTCCATCCAGCGTCACAATTCGATAATATCGTCCAATTCTGCGTTGAACACGCAAAGCCGTATCAATAGTATCTACCACTAAAACATTTCCTAAAAGGTAAGAAATAGCATTAGAAATATCAGTCTCAGTTTTTGAGGTTACTAAGTCTGCTGCTACACCTTTAAATCCTTCAATACTTTGTAAGGATTTTAAAGTGGAGGCAGCAATTTCATTATGACGTAATCCATCTAGAGGTAAAAAAGTAGCCCTCCCTGTACGAGTTTGCTTCAACAAATTAATGGCATCTCTAGCACTACTTTGGTCAATAGTAACTAAATCTTGAACGCCACCACCTAAAGCTGTTGACAAAGCTGCTTCTAGTTCAGCTGGAAAAGAAATTAGTTCACCAATAGCCCCTACAATTCCATGAAAATCACTTTGATGATTTAAAACATATTTAACCCCATAATAGTATCCTTCATGCCTATCTCTAATTTTCTTTAGGCCTTCTACTTGTGCAGAAATCCGTTGTAAATCATTTCTAACCTTTAAGTAAGCTTGTTCGCTTTGCTCCTTAAGCTTACTCTCTTCAGCAATTTTTCTATCAAGAGTCGCAATAGTTTCATTTAGTTGTCTTCTCTTTAAAACAAGGTCTTGCCCTTGTTTTTTTAACTGAGTAAGAACTTTTTCAGCTTCATCTAATTGTTCTTCAACTTCTTGCTGGCGGTTATCAGTTGATTTTTTACTACGAGTTAATTCATTTTTTAAATAAACAATCTCGTTATTATTACTCGTTTGATCCTGCAAAGTTTGAATATAATCAGATCGAACTTGTTCTAATTGATTATTCAATTGTTCAGGACCTTGCTTAAGTTCCTGTTTCAAATTCTTTTGCTTTTCTACGAAATCAGCAAGGACTTGATTTTGGCTGTTTAGATCTTTTTCATTAGCTGCAAGCTGATCTAACAAACGTTTTCTTCGCTCTTTTAGTTCTTCAGATTGTGCATTATATTCTTTTTGAGTAGCAACATCATATTCTCGAGATTGTTGATGCATTTGAAGATCAGTAGTCAGAGCTGCAATTTTTTGTGTTAAAGATAATAATTCTTGCTGCTTTTCATCTTTTTCAGCGTGCCGCTCATTTGATTGCTTACGTTTTTCTTCTAAATCAGCTTGGGATTGCTTAACTTCGTCATCAAGCTTATTTAAAATTCCTTGATTTGCTGAGGCCTTCTTAGCAACCGACTTCTTTTCTTCATTTAGACTTTCAATCTCTAAGCCTAAAAGTTGTTTTAACTTATGATCAAGCTGCTCTTTCTGAAATTTATATTCTTTTGCTAAAGAACTTTGTTCATGTAAAGGCTCAATTCTGCCTTCCAATTCTTTAACTAAATCATTAATTCTAATTAGATTAGCATTAGTTTTATCTAATTGCTTGAGTGCAATTTCCTTTTGTTGCTTAAAATGAAGGACACCTGCAGCCTCTTCAAAAATCCCTCTACGCTGTTGTGGCTTAGAATTAAGAATTTCATCGACCTTCCCCTGAGAAATTATTCCTAGGCTATCAGATGACATCCCTGATTCAATAAATAGGGTCCTAACATCTTTCAATCTTACCGGATGATGATTTAAAAGATAATCACTTTCGCCGTTACGCAAAATTTTTCTCGTTACAACCACTTCATCATTATCAGAAGCAAGTTGGTGGTCCCGATTATCAAAAACCAACTCCACTTCAGCATGATTCATTGGAGCTCTCATTTGACTACCAGCGAAAATAACATCTTTCATATTTTCACCACGTAAAGACTTGGCTGATCCTTCACCCATTACCCATCGAATTGCTTCAGTAATGTTGCTTTTTCCACTACCATTTGGACCAACGATGCCGGTAATACCATTATTAAATCTAATTGTCGTCTTATCAGCGAAAGACTTAAAACCATTTAAAACTAATTGTTGTAGTGGCACAGACTCACCTTTTCTTATTTATTTTTATCTAATGCAGCTTGAGCTGCTTGCTGCTCAGCGGCTTTTTTATTACGTCCTTGTCCCTCTGAAACTTTTTCACCATTTACAAGTAGCTGAACTTTAAAAGATGGCTTTGATTCATCTTCAGATATTACTTGATATTCAATCTTAACTGGTCCATTTACCTGCAAACGTTCCTGAAGTTCAGTTTTATAATCACGTGAGGCATTAAAATCTCCTTCAGCAATTAATGGATACACTGTTAAATGTAAAAAGTGCTGTACAGCTGGCATTCCTTGATCTAAGAAAAGTGCACCATTAAAAGCTTCAAACACATCTTCAAGAAGTGTCTTACGTTTTCTAGCGCCAGCTTTTTCTTCTCCTTTACCCAAATTAATTTCTTCTGGGAATCCACATTCAATTGCAAATTCAGAAAATCCTTCTGTTCTAACAATGTTAGATCGCATTCTTGTTAATTCCCCTTCATTTAATCTAGGAAAATGACGATACAGATAATCAGATACCGCCAATTCAAGAACAGCATCGCCAAGAAACTCTAATTTCTCATAGTCCTTTCTCCCGGGATGCTCATTAGCATAAGAAGAATGTGTGAAGGCATCTTCAAGCAATTTTTCGTTATTAAATTTTATTCCGTATTTTTTCTTTAAATTTTGTTTAAAAGCTACTGAAACCATAGTTGCTTCCTTTCTTTAACCCTTTAATTATACCTATTTTAACCTATTAAAAAAAGATAAAGAAAAAGTGTGACCTAATATAAGTCGCACTTTTAAATAATTTTTATTTATTTTGCATAGCCAACGTAGTACCAGTTAGGGAATCCACCACCCATACTCTTAGATGGTTCTAATGAGTATCCAGTTAACTTATTGTTAATTGCGTAAATGCTGTAGCTATTAGCAACTGGCACAACATAAGCTTCCTTATCCATGTATGCTTGCCATTGATGGAATTTCTTAACTCTGTAGCTATTATTAAAGGCTTTTTGAGAATCAATATCGTTCAACAAGTCAGTGTTTTCTTTAGTGACAAATCTACTGTAGTTAAATGGTGCCTTTGCGCCGTATAAGTCTTGAGGTGATGGCTCAGAAGAGAGTGACCATGCACCAATGAACATATCTACATCTTTAGAATCATTTTGAACCTTGTCGTAGAATGAATTCATTTCCATTAAACGGCCACCAGTTAACTTAACGTTCAAGCCCATTTTCTTCCATTGTTGAATGTAATTTTGAATGATTGGTTCTTGAACTTTACTACCACTCATGGCAGCTAAACGAATTGTTAAAGGCTTACCATTTGGTTGAACACGGTAAGTCCCCTTCTTCTTGTAACCAGCTTTATCTAATAGTTCATTACCCTTTTTAATGTTATAAGTGTAACCCTTTACATTCTTATCGAAGTAATCACCGAATTGCTTTGGAATTAAAGTTGGAATTCTAAATGAAAGACCTGATGAGTATCTCTTATAAACTTGGTCAACATTCATACCGTAGGCAATAGCTTGACGAAGAGAACGATTATTCATCTTTGCGTCCTTATTCATCACATTTTCGCCTTTGGCTGCATCCCATTTACCAACCTTAAAGCCTAAGTAACTATATGCAAGTGGAATATTAGCGATGAAGTTTACTCCTTTAGCACCCTTAATATTTGGCCATTGAGAATTACTTACTTGCGTTACATCAAATTTATTACTCTTAATTGATTGAGCAACTGAAGCTGGAGTAATTACGGAAGCAGTTATCTTCTTTAAGTGTGGTTTACCCTTATAGTAATGTTCATTTGGAACCCATGAAACTGATTGTCCACGAACCACTTTACTTACTTTATATGGACCATAGAATAATGGATTCTTACGGATCTTATTGCTTGAAATAAGTTTATCAAATGGAACATCTTTTAAGTAATGATATGGAGCTGCTGCTTCCCAAATATATCCATTACCACTTTGTGTCATACCCGGCTTCATTTCTTTAAAGTGGAGCACTACTGTACGACCATTTTCGCCGTCTGGCATTTCAATACCTGAAATAGTATTGGACTTTCCATCATGGTATTCTTCTAATCCTACAAGATTAGCTAAACTTGAAGTATAACGCTGAGAATGTGTTGCCTTATTTGCAATAATTTCATAGGCGTATTCATAATCTTTTGCAACTAAAGGTTGGCCATCAGACCACTTAACTTTAGGATTAATAGTAATGGTTGCAGTTTTGGCATCTTTATTAATTTTAATGTCTGCTGCTCCACCCTTAACGTATTTATAGGTATTATTTGTAGCAAATAATGATTCATCACCATATTGCATTACTTCTGAGTCTGTATTGTTAGTAGACAATTCATCATTAAAAATACCAGTAAACGGTGTATCAGTAACTACAGCAACGCTGACATTTCCACCATCCTTAATTGTCTTCTTAGGAGTTGACTCCTTGAAATTAGGATGACTAGTATTATTGCTATTACTATTACCACAGGCTGCTAAAGTTAGAGCTACACCTGAAAGCAAAGTTAATGTACCAATTAATTTGCCTTTCTTCATTAATTTTTCCTCCAATAACATTGGACAAGTTGATATATTTAATTTTAGCACTGAAAACGATTAAAACAACTTAAATAAAAAAAAAGACCGTCACTTAAGACGATCTTTATGAAGAAATTTATCTAATATTATTTTGCAATTCCTACATTATACCATAAGCTGTTTGCTGCTGATGGTTTAGATGAGTAACCTGTAATCTTGCTGTTAACTGCATCAATACTATAACTGTTAGATACTGGAACAACGTAGGCTTCATCATCCATATATTTTTGCCATTCATGGAATTTCTTAACACGGTAATTAGTATTAAATGCCTTTTGTGAATCCATTTCTTGAAGTAACTTAGTGTTCTTAGCAGTTACAAAACGACTAAAGTTGTATGGTGCTTTTGCGCTGTACAAGTCATTTGGTGATGGTTCTGAAGATAATGACCATGCACCCATGAACATATCTACGTCTTTAGAATCATTTTGGACCTTGTCATAGAAGGAGTTCATTTCCATCAAACGACCACCAGTTAACTTAACATTCAAGCCTAATTTCTTCCATTGTTGGATATAGTTTTGAATAATTGGTTCTTGAGTAGAGTCACCACTCATAGCTGCAAAATGGATAGTTAAAGGCTTACCATTTGGTTGAACACGGTACTTACCCTTCTTCTTATATCCAGCTTTATCAAGAATTTCATTCCCCTTCTTGATATTGTAATCGTAGCCCTTAACATTTTTATCGAAGTACTTACCAAATTGTGCTGGAATTAAAGTTGGAATATGGAAAGTCAAACCGTTGGTATAACGTTTATTTACAGCAGAGATATTCATACCATAAGCAATAGCTTGACGTAATGCTTTATTATTCATCTTTGAATTCTTATCCATTACGTTTTCGCCTTTAGCTGCATCCCACTTACCTACCTTAAAACCTAGGTAACGATAAGACAAAGGAATCTTAGCGATCCAGTTAACATTATCAGTATTGGCAACGTTCTTCCATTGAGTATTGATTACACCGGCAATATCATACTTATGACTCTTAATGGCTTGAGAAGCTGAGTTTGGGTTCAAAACTTGAATTGTTACTTTATCTAATTTTGGTGTACCTCTCCAGTAGTACTTGTTAGGAACAAATGTTACTGCTTGACCACGTACAACCTTACTCATCTTATATGGACCAAAGAATAGTGGCTTCTTTCTTACTTGATCAGATGATTGTAGTTTATCAAATGGAACATCCTTCAAGTAGTGATATGGGGCAGCATATTCCCAGAAGTAGCCGTTACCACTGAACTTCATACCTGGCTTCATTTCTTTGAAGTGAATAACAACGGTTCTTCCATTTTCACCATCCGGCATTTCAATACCAGAAATAGTGTTAGATTTACCATCGTGGTATTCACTCATACCAATAATATTTTGAAGTGAGTCAGTATAACGTGATGACTTAGTTGCCTTGTTAGCAATAATTTCGTAAGAATATTCAACATCCTTAGCAGTTACTTGCTTACCATCTGACCACTTAACACCATTCTTAATTTTAATAGTAGCAGTTTTGTTATCATTATCTAATTTTAATGTAGCTGGTCCTTTGTCATTAATTTGATAAGTATCATCAGTATCAAATAACCCTTCATTAGCAGGTGCCATAGCATCAGAGTCATTCTGAGTATCGGAAAGTTCATTTAAAAAGATACCAGTAAATGGTGTATCAGATTCAAGGGCAACACTTACTGTACCACCCTTTTTAACAGCTTTCTTTGGAGTAGCTGATTTAAAGTTCTTAGTTGGGTTATCTACTTTTGAATTTGAATTGTTACCACATGCTGCTAATGTTAAAGCAACACCAGAAAGTAAAGTTAAACTTCCAAATAGTTTGGCTTTCTTCATAGTTATATTCCTCCATCTATTTGGGACAAGTTGATGATTTAATATTATCATCACTAAACTCATAATACAATGTTTTTACTCAATTATTTTTAATATTTTTTAATTTTAATTCGACTAAATTGCTATAAAATACTGATGTATTAACGTTTGTTCACTATTATGTTTACCATAAAAAACTTATTTTATGCCCATTTATAATATAAATATTTCCTCCATTCTTTAACATTTATACAAAGACATGCAAAAAAGCAACTCAATTATGAGTTGCTTTTTAATGTTTAAATAATTAAATTTAATTTTCACGTTGACGAGCATCCCCAGCTCTTTGAAGAGCACGACCAACATAGTTAATACTCAAGGAAATAATCAACAACAAAATAGTTGCTGGCATCCATAACCATGGACGTGTAGTAACGTTAACTGGGTCATTAGCAAATCCAATTAAAGTACCAAGGGATGGTGTAGTGGTTGGTAATCCATATCCCAAGAAGGATAAAGTAGTTTCAATACCAATGTTTCCGGCAATCATCAATACGACATCAATTACCAAAGCTGAAGTAATGTTAGGCAAAACTTCACGGAACATAATTGTTAAGTTAGAAGAACCGGAAGTCTTGGAAGCCAAAACATATTCTCGTTCTCTCTGTGACAAAACAAACGCCCGGAAATATCTTGCAGTTGAAGTCCACCCAAACATAGAAATCAATAATACCAAAGTCCAAGCATTGTAGTTAGGAATAACAGTAGTTAAAACAATAATGATTGGGAATTGCGGTAAAATTTGAATGAAATCAACTATACGCATGATAACTGCGTCAGTTACCCCACCAAAGTAACCTGAAAACAAACCAACTAAAAGTCCGACACCTTCACAAAGAACAGTAACAGATAGACCAATCAAAATAGAGTTACGTCCACCCATCATTAGTAACTTCAAGATATCACGGCCACCATCGTCTGTACCAAAGACGTGACCAGATTCACCCCAAGCATAATATGCTTCTGCAATATTAATCTCTGTTACTTGACTCTTGTTTAAGAATAAAGAACCAACAAAAGTGAATAATAAGATAGCTACAATAATACAGAATGAAACAAATGCTACCTTATCACGCCAAACCTCACGTACAATAATCTTAAATCCAGATGGTGGTAGAGAGGTTTTAGCATTTTGATCTTTTTTCGATGTATTTTTATCTTTAGCCATAATTTACTACTCCTCCCTACTTAATCCGAATTCTTGGGTCAATAATACTCATGATAATATCAGATAATAAGTTACCAACTAAAGTTAACACACCAAATAATAAAATCAATGCAGTTAAAGTTGTGTAGTCACGTTGTCCAATAGAATCAAGGAACAATTTACCCATACCAGGATAACTAAACACTGATTCAATAACCATTGAACCTGAAAGTAAACCAGTAATAGTATTACCAAAGAATGCAGCAATTGGTAAAAGTGAGTTTCTTAAAATATGTTTATTGAAAACAACATTTTCAGGTACACCCTTACTACGTGCAGTTCTTACATAATCTTCAACCTTGTTATCGACAATACCCGTTCTTAAGTATTGAACAATAGTTGTAGTAGAGATTAAAGCACAAAGAATTGAAGGTAAAATTAGGTGATAAATTCTACTCCAGAAATAAGCAAGTGTTCCTGGATTTACATCTGCACTAACAGAACCTGAGATTGGGAACCACCCTAAAGTAAATCCAAATAACCAAATACCTAAAATGTAGAAAACAAATGGAGGTACTGCGAATGTAATATAGTTAAAAATTTGTACTCCATGATCTTGCCATTCATCTTGGTGACGACCTGCAGTAACACCTAATGGAATAGCAATTACATAAGTTAAGACAACAGTCATTAAAGACAACCAGAAAGTGTTAACTGCACGATCCCAAATCAAAGAAGTAACTGGAACTTTTTGAATATATGATTGTCCTAAATCACCATGGAACATATTTCCAAGCCAGCGAGTATATTGCACCCAAACTGGATCGTTTAATCCATATTCTTGTCTTAATCTTGCAATTTCCTTAGGGTCTGAATTCGGATTAATCATTCCAGTAAATGGGTCACCAGGCATCATTTTAGCCAAAATAAAGACTAGTAAACTCAAGATAAGTAACTGTGGGATCATAATCAGGATTCGACGTAAAACCGTTTTCCACATATCTATTCTCCCTCCTTCAATTCTTGCTCAATCATATCTTTAGGCAAAGCAACAAAATGACGATCAGCAACTTTTTGTAGTGGTAATACTCGACCATCTTTTTCATACCATTTATCTTGATCTTGCAAGAATTCTTGTTCTACACGTTGACGCTCTTCCTTATGTTTTTCTCTATTTTCAACATCAACAACAGGAATTGCAGAAAGTAGACGCTTTGTATAAATATGCATTGGATTCTTGTAAATTTGATCACGTTTACCAATTTCTACAAAACGTCCACGGTGCATAATAGCAATATCTTCTGACATGTGCTTTACAACACCTAAGTCGTGTGAAATGAAGAGATAGGCAATATTGTATTCTTGTTGAATATGTTTCATAAAGTTCAAAACCTGTGCTTGAACAGATAAGTCTAAAGCTGAAGTTGGTTCATCTGCTACGATCAACTTCGGTCTAGTGGCTACCGCACGTGCTACCCCAATTCTTTGACGTTGACCACCAGAGAATTCGTGTGGATATTTGTAGATAGCATCACTAGGCATACCAACAATATCTAGTAGTTCTTGAACTCGTTTTCTTTCTTCATCGGTTGTCAAGTTTTCAAAGTTTCTAATAGGTTCAGCAATAATATCTTCAATTCGTTTTCTAGGATTTAAACTCGACATTGAATCCTGGAAAATCATTTGAACATCTTTATTGTAGTTAAGCTTTTTCCGATTTGATGCTTTAGTAACATCAACGCCTTTATACAAAATTTGTCCGCTAGTTACTTTTTCTACACCAACAATTGCTTTACCAGTAGTTGATTTACCGGAACCTGATTCTCCAATT
Source organism: uncultured Lactobacillus sp. (assembly GCF_910589175.1). GTDB lineage: Bacteria > Bacillota > Bacilli > Lactobacillales > Lactobacillaceae > Lactobacillus. Next base: position 10,762 of record NZ_CAJURR010000023.1, on the reverse strand, counting down.
AGACCGTAAGTTTCTCCTTCTTTAATTGAAAGATTAATCCCATCAACGGCTTTGACATATCCAGTAACTCTATTCCAAAATCCAGAACGAATTGGATAGTGAACTTTTAAATTTTTTATTTCGATTATTTCATCGGCCATAATTTCCTATCCTTTCTTCTCTTCATCTTGGAAATGGAAGCTTTGCCAGCAAGTACATCTTACAAAATGTCCGGGTTCAACTTCATGAATCTTAGGATTCTCTTCATGAGCACTAGCTGGAATCCAAGGAATTCTAGCTGCAAATCTATCCCCAGTTCTTGGCATATTAATCAATGAAGGAACTGTACCATGAATCACATGTAGGTCTTCACTTTCATCATCTGTTTGTGGCATAGAGTGCAAAAGTGAACGTGTATATGGATGAAGAGGATTTTCAAAAATTGTTTTAACATCAGCTTTTTCAACAATTTGTCCTGCATACATAACTGCTACTTGATCAGCAGTTTCAGCAACAACACCTAAGTCGTGTGTAATTAAAACAATCCCTGACTGAGATTCTTTTTGAATTTCTTTAAGTAAATCTAAGATTTGTGCCTGAATAGTAACATCCAAAGCGGTAGTTGGTTCATCAGCAATAATAATTTCTGGCTTACATGCAATTGCAATCGCAATTACTACACGTTGACGTAAACCACCAGATAATTCATGTGGGTACATCTCATACATTTCTTCTGGACGAGGCATCCCAACTTGATTAAAGAGTTCAATTACACGTGCATGACGAGCTTTTTCATCCATATCCGTATGATAGTAAAGTGTCTCAGCAACTTGATCTCCAACCTTCATCAATGGATTAAGAGATGCTAATGGATCCTGGAAAATCATCCCAATATTATTACCACGAATTTTATTAAACAATGATTCATTTAAGTTAACTAGATTTAATTCATTGTATAAAATATCGCCAGTTACTTTCGTATTTTTGTGGTCATATAAACCAATAATGCTTGAAGCAATTGTACTTTTACCACAACCAGATTCTCCAACAACTGCCAAAATCTCATTTCGTTTCAAGGTTAAGTTAATGTCATCAGCGGCATCATAAAACTTACCGTGTAAACGATATGCGGTATGCAAGTGTTCGATATCTAATAAAAGATCACTTTGCTTTTCCAAAGGCCATTCTCCTCTCAAACCTTACGACATTATTAAAAGTCAATTAGATTTTCAATTTAATGTCATTATTATAAACAAAAGATACTGCTATTTCAACAACTTTTATAAAAGTAAATGAAAAATGACAGTATCTTCTGAAATTTCAATGATTAAAATTTTAATTTTGGTGACTCTTAATATATTCTACTGCTTCACCAACAGTTTGTAATTTTTCCGCATCATCATCTGGAATCTCTGCTCCAAATGTATCTTCTAGATCCATTACTAACTCAACGAAATCAATTGAATCTGCATCTAAATCATTCTGAAAATTTAAATCTTTAGTGATCTTATCACGATCAATACTAAAGCGTTCTGAAATCATATCAGCAATTTTATTAAAAATTTCCTCTTCGGTCATTTTTTAACCTCCAAAAAAGTTTAGTTTAATTCTAAGGCATTTTTATATTAAAGTCTAGCGAGATTCACTAAAGTATTTTTTATATTCGCCAACCAAATCTTGACTCAACATCTTATCAATTTGTAATAAGGTGTAGTAAATAGGACGAGTATTCGATCTACCATGCGTCTTTACAACAGGTGCATTCACTCCAAGTAAAACTGCTCCCCCATATCTCGCAGTATCAAATCTTTTCTTTAGTGCTGTAAGCCCTGGCTTTGCTAATAAAGCTCCCACCTTAGGACGTAATCCATTATTTAGCAAAGAATCCTTAAGCAGACGTAAAATTACGCTTGCAGTTCCTTCTATTGCCTTCAGAGTGGCATTTCCAGTAAAACCATCTGTTACAATCACATCGGCTTTACCCTCCATTAAATCATTTCCTTCAGCATTACCAATAAAATTAAGATCAGTTGCTTTAAGAAGCTTATAGGCCTCTTGGTGGAGCGGATCACCTTTATCATCTTCTGCACCATTATTTAATAAAACCACGGTTGGATTTTTAATATTTCTAATTTTTTGAGCATAAAAATTAGCCATTTGTGCCCATTGTACTAAATATTCAGGCTTACTTTGTGCATTTGCGCCAACATCAATAATATTAAAGCCATCCTCGCTTTTAGCACTGGGAAGAGTTGGCATTAAAGCAGGACGTTCCACACCTTTAATTCGGCCAATAATAAAAATCCCGCAAGCTAAGAGTGCACCCGTATTTCCGAGTGAAAATAAGGCGTCTGCTTTTCCTGACTTTACATAGTTAGCAGCAACAACCATTGAAGAATCTTTCTTACGTCTAATTGCTTTTACTGGCTCGTCACTATCAACAATAACTTCACTCGTTGCAATAACGTCAATTCTATCTTTTTGCTCGGCGGGAATTAGTTTATTAATCTTTTCTTCATCCCCAAATAAAACAAATTTTGTATCTTTTAATTTTGGCTTTGCTTTTAATACGGCATCAACAATAGCCTTAGGAGCATTTTCTCCTCCCATGGCATCAATTGCAATTGTTTTCATATTCACTCCGGTTATTTCTAATTATTATTCAAATCTTTCTTATATTTTAGCACTTCTTGTAAAAATTTATTTTCTGGACTAGTTAAATTTGGATCAGACTTAATTAGGTTACGAGCTTCTTTTTGAGCTGTAACTAGGGCATTATAGTCATTTACTACATCGCCAACTTGAAACTGCGGCAAACCAGACTGAGCCTTTCCAAAAACATCCCCTTCACCACGTAGTTTTAAATCTTCTTCTGCTAATTTAAAACCGTTACTGGTAGAGGTAATAATGTTCATCCGTTTCTTACCAATTTCTGTTTTAGGATCACTCACAAACACACAAAAACTTTGTGTTTGCCCCCGGCCAATTCTTCCTCGCAACTGATGCAATTGACTTAATCCAAAGCGATCAGCATTAAAGATCACCATCATATTTGCATTTGGGACATCAACACCAACTTCAATTACACTTGTGGTAACTAAAATATTAATCTTGCCCGCAGCAAAGCTATCCATAATTTCATTTTTCTGATCACCTTTCATCTGACCATGAAGCAAAACAACATTTTCGTCTTTAAAGTAATGAGCAATTTTTGCTTGTAAATCCTCAGCGTTTTTTAAGTCACTTTTTTCTGATTCACTAATTAAAGGAGTTACAACATATATTTGAAAACCCTTATCTAACTGTGAACGCATCAAATCAAGAACCTCTCTCAATTTGCTAGAAGTTGCCCACGACGAAACTACTGGCTTTCTTCCTTTTGGCAAGTGTCTAATTTCAGAAACAGCCATATCTCCGTATACGGTTAAGGCTAATGTACGAGGAATTGGAGTTGCAGTCATCGCCAATATATCAGGTGCGTCACCTTTTTTAATTAGGGTGTTCCTTTGATTTACTCCAAATCTGTGTTGCTCATCAATTATAACGAGGCCTAGATCTTTAAAATGAACATCTTTTTGGATTAAGGCATGGGTCCCAATCACAACATTGATTGTTCCATCATCTAATTCACGATAAATTTCTTTCTTTTCTAAATCCTTAGTGTCTCCCGTCAATAAGGCAACTCGAACACCTAAGGGCTTCAGTAATTCATCTATTTTAGCAAAATGCTGCTGCGCTAAAATTTCTGTTGGCACCATTAATGCAGCTTGATAGCCCGCAGTAACAGCTGCATAAATTGCAAAAACCGATACTACGGTTTTACCGCTACCCACGTCTCCCTGCAATAGTCTTCGCATTTGTCTTTTAGAATGAAGATCTGCAAAGATTTCATTCACCACTTTTTTTTGATCATCAGATAACTCAAATGGAATTTCTTCAATTAATTCTTTAACAGCAGCTAAATCATATTTCTTTTCTACCCCAGGTGCATCTTCATTTCTTTGGGAAAGAAGTTGAGCAAGTTGCATTTGAAAAAGAAAAAATTCTCTAAAAATAGCACTTCGCCGTGCTATCTTCGCCTCATTTCCATTTTTGGGATGATGCATCTTTTCTACCAAAACGCGATCAGAAAGCAAGCGATATTTTTCTCTTATAGAAGCTGGGATTGTTTCTCCAACTTCATTTATAGCTTCCTCTAAAGCAAGATCAATTAGCTTTTGCAGCTTATTTTGCTTCAAATGACGATTGACAGAATAAATAGGAGCAAAACCTGAATCTTTCTTTTCAGCTACTAATTTAAAACCACTTAATGCCTGCCGGGCCACTTGATACTTACCATATACTGCAACTTCCTTACCTGATTCCACTTTATCCTTTAACCAGGGCTGATTAAAAAAATTGACCATGATAATGTCATGATCAATTTTCATTTTAAAGCTGAGTCTTGTTTTTCGATAACCAAATCGGCTAACAAATGGATCTGTTACCACCATTCCCTTTAATAAGACTTTCTGCCCATCTTCAATTTGATCAAGAGGAATTGTCTCTAAATCATCATATCTAAAAGGAAAATAAAATAGTAAATCATAAATTGTATTGATGCCAAGACTGGCCAAAGCTGTAGCTGTCTTTGCCCCTACACCCTTTAACTCAGTTACTGGTTCAAATAACTTACTCTGCTTATTATTCATATTTTATTCCACGGATACTAAGAAGTAGTATACTGGCTGGCCACCATCATGAACTTCAAATTCCAAATCATCATGAGTAGCTTTAAGTTTTTTAACTACTTCGTCAGCTTCTGCTCTGGTAGCATCACTACCATACATAATAGTGATAATTTCACTATCTTCATCTAACATTTTTTCAATCATTGAAACTGTTGTATCAACCAAATCTGGGTTATCAACCTTAATGGTTCCATCAACAATTCCAAGATAATCATCCTTTTTAACTTCAATATCATCAATCTTAGTGTCACGGATTGCTTTAGTGACTTCACCAGATTTAACAGTATCTAAGTCTTCAGACATTGCTTCAACATTTTCCTCGACTGAAGCATCTGGATCAAAGGAAAGCATTGCAGTTAATCCTTGAGAAATTGTCTTTGTTGGCACGATTCCAACCGGAATTTCACTAACTTCAGCAGCTTGCTTAGCAGCCATGATAATATTACCGTTATTTGGTAAAATAATAGCTTTTTTAGCACCAGATTTAGTAATAGCGTCCATAATATCCTTAGTTGATGGATTCATAGTTTGTCCACCAGAAATAATTCTATTTACGCCTTCACTCTTAAACAATTCACGGATTCCATGACCTGAAGCAACTGCAATAACTGCAAAATCAACATTTTCTTCTTGTTCTTCGTTATTTTCTAAGATAGTTTCATGTTGAATCCGCATATTATCGATCTTAATTTTACCTAGTTGTCCAAATTTTTGACCGTATGTAAAAACATCTCCTGGATGTTCTGTATGAACGTGAACTTTAGCCACTTCACCATCTGAAACAGCTAAAAGTGAATCACCTAAGTTAGATAGATGTTCTCTAAATTGTTCAAGATTGAATTCTTCTTTATTTGGAACATCAGCAGTTAGGTCAACCATAATTTCGGTACAGTAACCATTCTTAATATCACTAGTTGACAATTGAACTTGAGCAGATTCAGCTTGGTGGTGAGCTGCATTAATTAACTCATCCATTTCACCTTCATCTAGTTGGTAGTCATCATTATCCTTTTCGCCAAGAACTCCCTCTAAAAAGCCTTGGTAGATAAATACCAATCCCTGACCACCTGAGTCTACTACTCCAACTTGCTTTAAAACTGGTAATAAATCTGGCGTAGTCTTCAAAGCCTTTTTAGCTCCATCAACTACCGCTTTCATTACTTCGCTGACATCATCAGTTTCGTTTGCCTTGTTTTTACCTTCTTCAGCTGCAACACGAGCAACAGTTAAAATAGTTCCTTCAACAGGTTTCATAACTGCTTTATATGCAGTTGTAACACCATTTGCAAAAGCATTAGCTAAATCTTGAGCAGTTAACGTATCTTTTCCTTCAGTAGCTTTATAAAAACCTCTAAATAATTGAGAAGTTATAACTCCACTGTTACCACGAGCTCCCATCAACATACCCTTTGAAAGACTTTCAGTTAGGTCGCCAACAGATTCACTAAGATTCTCATTAACAGCTTTTGCGCCGCTTTCAATGGTTAAATTCATATTAGTTCCAGTATCACCATCAGGTACTGGGAAAACATTTAATTTATTTACAAATTCAGCATTCTTGCCCATGCGATGAGTTGCTGCACGAACCATATCTCTGAATTGATCACTATTAATTTCAGTTAAAACCACAATTAACTCCTCCAGAATGCATTAATCGTCTAAAATCTTTACGCCTTGAACAATAACGTTAACCGACTTAGTCTTAATGCCTAAAAGATTTTCAAGATTGTATTTTACACTATCTTGGACATTGTGACTTACTTCCGAAATTTTTAGACCATAACCCACAATAATATATACATCAACGACGATTTGATTATCATTAGTTTTAATTACAACACCGCGACGATAATTTTCACGGTTTAAAATAGTGTAAGCTCCGTCCCGTAAAGCGTTCTTTGAAGCCATTCCAACTACACCATAGTTCGAAGTAGCTGCTCCGCCTACGACAGTAGCAATTACACTATTTGAAATATCAATTAAGCCATATTTTGTTTTAATTTTAACAGCCATCGTATTCCTCCATTAACGAAGAACAATTTTTTCTCAATTTATTTTAACACAGCAGGCTTTTATATCAACAATGTTAGTTTTAAGAAAATGGAAAGACAATATTGCACAATTCTAAAAGCTGTGATAAATTAAATAAGTACTACAACAACATAAAGGAGGGTTTAGCACAAATGGCAAAAGACATTATTACTGGCCGCAAGACGGTCTTTGGTAACAAGCGTTCAAAGGCTTTGAACTCCGTGCGGCGTTCATGGAAGCCAAACCTTCAAAAAGTTCGCATCCTTGTTGACGGTAAGCCAAAGCGTGTTTGGGTATCTGCTCGCGCTTTGAAATCCGGTAAGGTTAAACGTGTCTAATTAAGAAGTAAAAATAAAAGGGATCAAGATTAATCTTGATCCCTTTTATTTTTTATCTCGACTATTGATTACAATTAATGTTCCAGACTCGCAAGAAATCTCTATGGCTTGCCTATTCACATACTCATTTGATGAATAGACTGTCGGCCCTGACAAATTAATGGGCTGTAAATCATATCTCGCATTTTTAATACTAAATTTTTTAGTTTCTGTTAAAGTTCCAATTCCTAAATACTTATAGTCGGATTTATAAGAAAGTATGTGATGTCCTTTTCCAAAAAAACGGATAATATTTTGCTTATCGATGAATTCAATTTTTTCTTTAAATCTATCAAACGGAGCTTTCAGAATAGCATACATATTAACAAAAAAATGATCCAGTCTTCCCCCGGTTGCTCCATATACTGTTAAGCTGTCAACTCGATAATCGACAAATGCAGCATAAAACAACATTTCAGAATCCGTAAAATCTTTAATTGGATTCGAATAGCGCATATCCTTAACTTTGCTTTCAACGATTTCTCTTTCATCAACAGTCAATGAATCATAGTCTCCTAAGGCGACGTCCGGTACTATTCCTAATTCTAATAAAAAAAGGCTGCCCCGATCACTAGCCATAATTAGGGCGCCTTTTTTACGTGCTTCTTTAATTTCAGTGGCTAAATTATGTGGCCATTCTTCTTTTGGACCACCTAATAATGCAATTGCTCTCATTTGTCTTCTTTTTTTAATTTCATAACTTGATCTGCAATACTTCCATTTTTAAAAATATAAGACCCAGCGACAAAAATTGTTGCTCCAGCATCCCGAGTAAGCTTTAAAGTCTTAGGCTCAATCCCACCATCAACTTCAATGGGTATACTTAAATTCTCTGCTTCAATCATGTTCTTAAGTTCAACCAAACGCTCAACTGACTCTTCTTCAAACTTTTGCCCACCGAAACCAGGTTTTACTGTCATCAAAAGCACTTGATCTAATTCTTTTAAAAATGGTTGTAATTTTTGTACTGGTGTAGACGGATTGATTGCCATTCCACATCGAACATTATTATCCTTTAAATATTTTAGCCAATATTCAGGATTATCAGTTGCTTCATAATGAAATTCTAAAAGATCACATCCAGCTTCTACAAAGAGAGGCAATGTCGTTTCTAAGTCATTACTCATTAAATGAATTTCAGCATCTGTTAACGGAAAAGATCGCTTAAAGTCTTTTACCAATTCTGGTCCATATGACAAATTAGGTACAAAGTGCCCATCCATAATATCAATATGGAATCTATCTATACCGCTTTCAATAGCGGCTTTAATATCGCGACTTAAATGCATATTATCTGCATTCAAAATTGATGGTGCTATCATAGTTTCACCTATTTCTTTAAATACTCTGGCATTCTATTGTCAGAAATTTCTTGTCTAATTTTTAAATAAGATTCATAACGACTGCGCGCTATTTTACCCTCTTCTACAAGTTTTTTAACCTCGCAACCAGGCTCTTTAATATGTTGACAACCTCTAAATTTGCAGTTTGCACTTGCTTCTTTTAAATCATAAAAGTAATTTCTTAGATCATCAACTTTGATCTTAAAGAGATCAATAGCTGAAAAACCAGGAGTATCAGCAATAAAGCCAGAGCCGTATTTAAATAGTGTTACTTGTCTTGTGGTATGTTTTCCACGATTTAAAGCAGTTGAAATTGCTCCTGTTGCCTGCTTTGCTTCACTCTCCAGCTTATTCAATAATGTTGACTTGCCAGCACCTGATTGCCCAGCTAAGGTCCAAATCTGATCCTTATCGATCATTTTTGGAAGCTCATTTTCCAGTTTTTCTGCATCTTCAAAAACAGGATACCCAATTCTTTGGTAGTATTCTAACTCAGTTTGAATATCTTTTAATCTTTCAGAAGAAGTAATATCCGATTTTGACAAATAAATGACTACGCCAACATTTTTCCAAGCAAAAAATGTTAAATATCTATCCAATAATTCAAGTGAAAAGTCGGGTTCAACAGCGGAAATTACTAACAATACTCTAGACACATTTGCCACCGCTGGCCGCCCTATTTCATTAATGCGTGACAATATTTCAATTAAATAGTTCATTCCCTGATCATCTAGTTGAACTACTACTCTATCTCCTACCAGTGGCTTTTGTTTACGATCTCTAAAAACTCCTCGTGCTCTCGTTCTAACTACTTTATTATCAATTTCGACATCATAGTAGCCTGAGATAGCACTAATAATCGTTCCTTCTGCTTTTTTCATTATTTATTAACGTCCTCATCTAAAATCGTTTCACCATTTCGCAATATTTTTATATGCCCATTTTTTTTGCTTAACTTAAACGGAATGGTAAAAGTTTGTTCAGAAGTAATGTTCATGTCTTTGTAAATATTATTAATTGAATGTCCATCATCAGAAACATATACCTGAATATGATCTGGCGTTTTTTCTGATCCGCTTTGATCAGCACTTCCTGGATAATTAATAGTATAAGATTTTGTAACAGTAGTGGTAGTAGTTGAACTGCTTGAAGTATCAGTAGAATTGCTTTTCTTAGCTTTTGCTACTACTATCGTTAACGTATCCCCAGGATTCATGTCAGTACCTGATTCTGGGGATTGACGTAAAACTGTACCATCATTTTTACCATCTGAGTCTTCTTCTTCAACTTTAAGTGATAAATGATGTTCCCGTGCATAATCTCGGGCACCTTTCAATGAATATCCCACGATATCTCTTAATTTTATTGTATTTCGTCTAGATCGGGTACTACTCGCCGAACTAGGCCCCTTCGAAACCAACAAAGTCACTGTTGATTTATTAGGATTTACTTCCTGACCTGGTTCAATATCTTGAGCATTAACCTGGTTTTTAGGACTAGGAGAGTATTCTTCAGTTTTAGTAACAGTAAAGCCCAGTTTAACCAGCTGTTTCCGTGCAAGAGAATAAGACTCTCCAATTACATTTGGCATTTCAACAAGATGACTACCTCGAGATAAAACTAAGTTAACTTTTTCTCCATCTTTTATCTGAGATCCAATCGGAGGGTCTGTTCTAATTACTTCTCCTTTTGGAACACTATCAGAATATTCATAAGTAATTTTTCCAATTTTTAAATTAGAAGATTGAAGAGATTTCTTAGCCTGCGTCTGACTCATACGATTAATATTAGGAATATCTACCATATCTTTTCTACCAAGAGCAAAGAATAGAATTACCATAATTACACAAAATGCAATTATAGCTCCTAGCCACCACCATGTATGACCCTTAAGATTTTTAAACAGACTCTTTTTTTCTTCTCTAGGTTCTTCCTTTGCTTGCACTTCATGATCTTTATTATGAACGCTTCCTTCAAGAGGAGGAACAACAATAGTTTCATCAGTAGACGGATCATGCTCGGGCTTAAAAATCGGCTCATCCTTACGTTTTGGATCAAGACACGTATCCAAGTCCGCTTTCATTTCTAAAGCGGATTTATACCGATCTCGTGGATCTTTTGCTGTAGCTTTAAAAACAACATTTTCTAAAGCTTGGGGAACGTTAGGATTTTTATCTCTTAAAGATGGTGTTTTTTCTTGGAAATGCTTTAGAGCAACTGCAACAGCATTTTCTCCAGTAAAAGGAACTGTACCAGTCAATAATTTGTAAAGAATTATTCCTAAAGAATAGATATCCGATTG
>NZ_CAJURR010000022.1 GCF_910589175.1 uncultured Lactobacillus sp. | reverse complement strand
GAAAGCTTATCTAACTCAGTAAGCATGAGTGAAAGCATAAGTAACTCAGTGTCAATGAGTGAAAGCTTAAGTACCTCGAATGTTTCAGCTTCTCAAAGTTTGATACCTTCTGAAATTCCTGCAAATTCACTAAGAAGTGAAACAGGACAAGCAAACTCAGTTACACCTATTGCTAGCGAAAAGCGTCTATCTTCAAATAGAAGAAATTCCGAATCAATTGGAATAATTAAAGTAAATAAGACTAATAGAATGGCAAAGCGGCCTCGTAACCAGAAGCTTCCACAAACGGGTACTAAAAATAATTCCAGTTTGTTAGGAATAATTGCAGCTAGCTTGGGAGCATTATTAGGGTTAAGATCCAGAAAAAATAATAAAAAATAGGTATTTAAAATGAAGAAAACACTGATAATCATCGTTAAATAAACGTTGATATATCAGTGTTTTTGCTTTTATATGGCAAATTTTTAATTCCTGAGCTAGTAGATGAAGATGAAGTGCTTTACTTAGGTAACAATACAATTATTGATCAAAATTTAGATGATCTATTTGCAATTGATGTAGAAGATAAGCCTTTGTATGCAATAATTGATTTTGTACATCCCGATAAGTTTAATATGGGTGTTATGCTTATAAATAATATCTACTGGCGCAATAACAATATTGGTAATCAATTTTTAGAACTAAGCAAAAATTATGGTCTAGTTTATGAGCAAGCTATGATTAATGATGGGTTTGGTATCAATATTGGAAAGTTGCCTGAAATTTACAATTATCAAATTGGATTTGGAGATCCTAATTTTGAATTAACAAATTCATATCTGTATTATGTAGACACTGTTGAGAGGCCTGCAATTATTTAATATGCTAGTGATAGTAGGCTAATTAGAGAAAGTTCATCTAAAAACTTAAGTAAAAAGTGGTGGAATTATCATAGTAGTGAATGGTCAGAAGTAATCAATCATCTAACTTCTAACAGACTTGAAAATAAATTTGATAAAGAAGCTATTATTTTTTTGAATTACGCAGAAAATCATGGCGCACAAGAACTAATCAGGCGCTTACCAAATATTCATTTTAATATTGTTTCGGGACGGGCATTATATACAGGTTTAGACATTTTAACGCAAAATGGAAATGCAACCCTTTATCCTCAAATTTTAAATTACCAATTAAAGTCAATTATCGAAAAAACAGATCTTTGTTTTGATATTGGCTATGGCAATAAGAATGTCCATTTCGAAACTGTATTGAAATTGCTAGATATTCCTACTTTTGCTTTTAGGGATACTCAATATCATGAACAGAGTAATAATTATTACGTAGCTGACAGTATGGATGAGATGATAAAACAAGTTAATAAATTACCAGCTAATAGTTCTAAGAAGTCTTTTGATGATATTTTTGATATTTCAGTTAAATCAATTGATGAAACTTTAGATGAAATAATTGAAAATAAGAAATCTGTGGTGCGAATTGGAGATGGTGAACTAGACTTGATATATGGTGAAGACATTATTTATCAACATTTTAATCCAGAGTTAGCGAAGATATTAAAAGATAGTATTCTAAATAACCATAATCCAAGGGTATTAACTTGTTTACCGGATATCTTTACTAATTTAGACAGATATAACGAAATGCGCGGTTATTATGCTGTAGGGGTGTTACCGAGATTTAGTGACTTTTTTAAAGAAATTGAAAAGACGAAGTATTCATATGGCTCGACATTTATGTCTAGAATGTATATGAGTTTCAAGGATAAGAGTAAAAGTCAACATTATTTTCATAAACTTAGGAAAATTTGGCAGAATAAGGATATTTTGATTGTGGAAGGGGAATATACTCGGTCAGGAGTAGGCAATGATCTTTTTGAAAATGTAAGATCAATTCAGCGTATAATTTGTCCTGCTGAAGATGCTTACGATGAAGTACATGAAATTGAAGAAGCGATTAGAAATAATGCTCAGAATAAGTTGATTTTATTAATGTTAGGACCTACAGCCAAAGTAATTGTCAATGATTTACAAGATTTAGATAATCAGATCCTTGACATTGGGCATATTGATACAGAATATGAATGGTTTAAGATGGATGCTAAATATGTAGTATCGATTGGTAAAAATAAACATATGGCAGAATCTGTGGATAAAAATCTGAATGAAGAAGATAATCCTCAGTACCAAAAAGAAATAATTATGAAAATAAATAAGAAATAAAAGCTCTTAATGAGGAATCAAGTAGGTATAAGTTATCTATTTGATTCCTTTTCTTTTATATAGTGTTATCTTTGATTTTGCACTTAACTATAGCGTAGTACGTTTAATTTGTTTATCTACAATCTCAAAACAATTTTTAAGTGTATTAGATACTTATAGATAAATAGAATATAAGTGTTATATAATATGTTTTTAGTAGATAATATATTATGCGATTCATGAAAGTTAGATGTTTAAATATAGTGGAAGTGAGTGATAAGTTTGAAAACAATTGTATTAAATGGTGATTATGGATATTTGGATAAAATTGAAACAACTATTAAGTCAATTATCTTTAATAATAAAGAAGTTAAAATATACGTTATTAATCCTGATATTCCACATGAATGGTTTATTAATTTGAATCAATATCTTAATCAAATAGGTTCACAAATTGTAGATAAAAAAATTGATCAGGCATATTTAAATGACGTTAATTCTTCTTTTAAAGGAATTAAAAATATTGCTTTTGCGAGAATACTAATTCCTGAATTAATTAAAGAAGATAAAGTACTATATTTAGATTGTGATATAGTTGTGAATGCCAATTTAGATGAATTATTTAATATTGATTTAGAAAATAAATGGGTTTGTGGTGTGCGTGACTATCAAGTTCCTGCAGAATTTAATTCGGGAATGTTATTGATTAATAATAAAAAGTGGAAGGAAAGTAACATAGTTTCTAGCCTTTTAGAAAAAGCAAAAGGGCCTAATCTTCGAAATGGTGATCAGACTGTCATTAATGAAGTATTTAAAGATAAAATTGAAGAACTAGATTTATCTTATAATTACCAAATTGGTTTTGAAAAAGCAGCTTTTTGGGGAAATCTGCAAAAAACTACACAATTTCTTGATAAAGTTAAAAAACCAAAAATAATCCACTTTATTACTGAAGACAAGCCATTTAACTTAGTATCAACAGTTAGTTTACGAAACAAATGGTGGCATTATAGAAGATTAGAATGGTCGGAAATTATTTCTAAATATAGTAGTTTTGATAAGAGTAAAATTAAAGATCCATCTTTTGAGGGAGAGGCATTTTTGCTTACTCGTATGGCAGACATGCAGAATATTGAACAGTTGATAAAAAAATTACCAAATATAAGATTTAATATTGCAGCCTATACCCCTATGGCTTTTCTTTTATTGAAATTAACACAATATGATAATGTAAGACTTTTCCCAACTATTATAGGAAAAACTTTGGATAGAGAAATAAATGAAGCAGATATTTATTTAGATATTAATTATGGTCCTAAAGCTGATGAAATAATTGAAAGAATTATGAAGAAAAATATTCCAATCTTTTCATTCGATCAAACTCAGTCTCAAAATTTGGATTATGATAATTATCATGTCTTTTCTGATAATCAAATTGATGAAATGGTAGAAGCGATTAAAGAGACAGTAAAAACTAATGCTCCAAAATATAATATTAGAGTAAAAGATATGGACGAATCATTAGACTTGATTTTACGAGACAAGAAATCTGTGATTCGCTTTGGAGATGGTGAATTTGATTTGATCAGAGGAGCCTCAATTCCCTATCAAACATATGATTCAGAACTTGCCAATCGACTAAAAGATATTATTTTGCGGGGCCAATTTAATAATACATTGGTTTGTTTACCTGATGTGTTTACCAAACCAGAGCGTTATCAAGATTTTACTCAATCATTCTACAAAACATCTTTCTTTCCAAATAATGAAAGTTTCTTAAAAGAAATTGGACAAACTGGTAATTGGTATGGGTCAACTTTTATTTCAAGACCATACATTGATCTAGTTGATAAAAGTAAAAGTGCTGCATACTTTGATAAATTGAAACAACTTTGGAGTGGTCGTGATCTGCTAATCGTAGAGGGAGCACTAACGCGTTCAGGAGTAGGAAATGATTTATTCACTAATACTAAATCAATTAAAAGAATTATTGCTCCATCAAAGAATGCGTACCAAAAAATTGATCAAATAGAACAAATGATTCGAGAAAATGCAGAAGATAGATTGATTTTGTTGATGCTTGGGCCAACAGCGAAAGTAATTGTGGATGATTTACAAGATTTAGAGAATCAGATTATTGATTTAGGTCATATTGATTCAGAATATGAATGGTTCAAGATGGGAGCTACTCATAAAGTTAAGCTTGAAAATAAGCATACAGCCGAATTTAATTTTGATGAAAATATTAATGCTGTTCATGATAAAGCTTATGAAGATGAAATTATTGGAAAGATTGAATAATGAAGGCAATTTCATTAAGTGTAGACTATGACTGGATTGATAAAGCAGAGACTACTTTAAAGTCCATCTATGCGCATAATCAAGATGTAAAAACTTATATTATTAATCCTGATATTCCACATGAGTGGTTTATGAATATTAATCGATACTTGAAAGAGCTGAACTCAGAAGTTATCGATTTAAAAATTGATCTTAGTCGTTTTAAAGATATGCCAAATCCTGAAAATCGAATTTCTAAGATGGTATATGGCAAATTTTTGATTCCAGAATTAATTAAAGAAGATAAAGTTCTTTATTTAGATAGTGATGTAATTGTGGACAAAAATTTAGATCAGCTTTTTGAAACTAATATTGAAGATAGACCACTTTATACAGTAGTAGATTATTTTAATCCAGCTCAATTTAATTCAGGAGTCCTATTAATTAATAATAGATTTTGGCATAACAACAATATCGGAAATCAATTATTGGATTTAGGGAAGAGATATAATTTAAATAATACTCAGGTTATGATGAATGAAGGATTTGCGCAGAATTATGGAAAGCTAGATCTAAAATATAATTATCAAATTGGTTATGAACGCAAGAGTTACTGGAATGATAAAGATAGTTTTTATTCATTTTTTGATCATATTAAAGAACCTACTATTATTCATTTTACTGAGCGAGATAAGCCATTTAACATTACTGATACAACTGAACTAAGAGAGAAATGGTGGGAATATCACAATTTAGAATGGTCAAAAATTGTTTTCAGAAACTTTGAATTAAATAACAATTATGATAAGAATTTTGACGGAGAGGCCTATACATTTACGAATGTTGCTGAAATTCAAAATTTAGAAGAGCTAATAAAAAAATTACCTAATATTCACTTTAGTATTGCAGCATTTACTCCAGTTGCCTTTTTATTAAGTCATTTATCTCAATATGATAACGTCACTATATATCCAAGTGTTACGGCTAAAAAACAAATTGAGCTTATTAATAAGTGCACAGTTTACCTTGATATCAATTATGGTGATAAAAATAAAATGGTACTTAATCGGATTAAGCATCGACAAGTTCCTATTTTGTCCTTTAATTCTTCAAGATCTGAAAGTATAAATTATGATGCCTATCGAGTCTTTGAAGATGATCAAATTGATGAAATGGTAGAAGCAATCCAAAAGTTAGTAAAACGTCCTGCTGACCACTTAGTTCCTCAGCTTTTTAATATTCATGTCAGAGGAATGGACGAATCATTAGATCGACTTATTAATGAGAAAAAGTCCATTATTCGCTTTGGTGATGGAGAACTGAGTTTGATTAATGGAACTGGTATTACTTATCAAGCATATGATAAAGATTTGTCGAGAAAATTAAAACAGATACTTTTTGCGGGCGGTAATAATAAATACGATGTAGCTCTTCCGGATGTATTTGAAAGTTTAGAGGATTATGGTCAATACACAAAAGATTTTTATGAAACTAATTTCTTTTTTAACAATCAGCATCTTCTGAGTGAAGTAGAAAAAACAGAAAATATCTATAGTAATACCTTTATTTCTCGTCCATATATTGATCGAATTGATAAGGCTAAAAGTGCTGGTTGGTTTAATAAACTTAGGCAGATTTGGAAAGAAAAAGATATCTTAATTGTTGAAGGAGCGTTAACACGTTCAGGAGTGGGTAACGACTTATTTGACAATACTAAGTCGGTTAAAAGAATTATTGCGCCATCAAGAAATGCATACCAAAAAGTTAACAAAATAGAACAAATGATTCGAGAAAATGCAGAAGATAGATTAGTTTTATTAATGCTTGGACCAACAGCTAAGGTAATCGTAGATGATCTTCAAGATTTAGATAATCAATTAATCGATTTAGGTCATATTGACTCAGAATATGAATGGTTTAAGATGGGAGCTACCTATAAAGTTAAGCTTAAAAATAAGCATACCGCAGAATTCAATTTTGATGAAAATATTGGAGCAGTCCATGATCAAACTTATGAGGATGAAATTATTGGCAAAATTGAGTAATAAATAATACAAACCAAAAAAGCTACTAAATCAAGGTATTAATACCAAGATTTAGTAGCTTTTTATGTAGAATATTAATTTCTGTTGCTAAATCCAAAGATTTGTAAGAATTGTAAGAATAAGTTAACGAAATCCAAGTAAAGTGCCAAAGCGCCAGCAACTGCTAAGCCGTCAACTGAAACTTGGCCGCTGTAGTTTTCGTAGATTTGCTTCATTCTTTGTGCATCCCAAGCAGTTAAAATAGTAAAGATAATAACTGCAATAAATGAGAAAATGTAAGAAACCATTGGATTTCTTAAGAACATGTTGATTAGCATTGCAACAATTAATCCAATTAAAGCTGCAGAAGCATATGATCCCAAATTATTTAAGTTCTTTTTAGTTGTGGTACCAATTACAGCCATTGTAATGAATACAGTAGAAGAAGCTACGAATGCAGAAGCAATGCTGCGGCCAGTATAAGCACCAGCAATTAGTGAGAATTCAACCCCGTAAACGATTGCCATAATCATTAGCATTACAAAGCTAGCTACTGGATTTCTTGTTGCTCTAAAACTAATCCCAAAAGTTAAAGCAAGTGGAACTAGCAATAAAATCCAAGTCATTGCTGGATTGCTAGCAAATAAAGTCATAACTTGTGTTCTAAAGACAGTCATTGTTAAGTAAGCACTTAAGGCAGATACTAAAACAGCAATTGTCATCATGCCGTACATTCTGCTTAAGAATCTATTTAAACCAGTTACGTCGACAATTGTACGGCGTTCTGGTTCTTGTGAAAAGTTATTCATAAGGCTCTCCCTCTTTCTTTTTATTAGTATATTTTAACTTATCTTGGCAGTAAAAGAAACTTTTATACAAAAGGATTATAAAAACGCCCAGAGTTAACTTTAAAAAGTAGAATAACAATTAATACAAGAACAAAGGCCAGAGTAGTAACTAGATAATCAACCAAGTTGAAACTTTCCGCAACATACCAGGTACGTTTCTTTTTAGAACCAAATCGTCTAAGCTGCATGGCTGTACTAATTGTATCAATACGATCAAGACTTGAAAAAATAAGTGGAGTAACGATATTTAAAGTTCCATGAATTCTTTTTCCAAGAGAAGCTTTTTTAGAAAGTTCATTTCCTCTTGCTTGTTGAGCTGCAGAAATTGACCAGTAACTTTCCTGAATATTAGGTATATAGCGTAAGGCTAGGGAAACCGCATAGGCGACTTTATAGCTGACCCCAATTTTATTTAGACTAGCTGCAAATTGACTAGGGTTAGTAGTTAATAAAAAGAGGAGAACCAATGGGATAGAACAGATATACTTCAAAATTACGTTAAATAAATAAAATAGTTCCTGTGCAGTTAAAGTAAAGTATCCGGCATTGATTAGAACGGTTTTTGAATGATAGAGCGTCTCACCATAAGTTGGTTGAAAAATAAAGACAGCGATGATATTAATAATGGCAAAAACAATAATGAATTTAACAATAAAAGAAACTTGCTTCCATTTGATACCAGCAACTTTTAACAAAATTAAGGATAGGATACATATAGCAATCAAGAAGCGTGTATCATAGGTAACCATACAAGCAATAGATACTAAAATTAAAAAGATCATTTTTGTAGTAGCATTGAGAGCATGAATAAAACTATTACCTGGCTGGTAGCCCAAAATTTTACTATCATTCATAATCTTCATCCTACCAATTTTGTTGTTCAAAATTAATATAGGCCTGCACAAATTTATTTGGATCAGGTAAGTTATAATGTTTTGCTAAGTCATAAAGACTAGTTCGTTTTAATGAGGCTTCTTTAATTAAATCTTGATTGGTTAATAATTCAATTGGAGTAGTATCTGCAATTAATTTTCCCTTAGCAAATGCCAAAGAGCGACTAGTGTACTCAAGCATCAAATGCATATCATGGGTGATAATAATTATTGTTTTCCCCATAGTATTTAGGTGCTTTAAAAAGCTCATAATTTCCGTATATGTCTTCCAGTCTTGACCAGCAGTTGGCTCGTCTAAAATAATAATCTCTGGTTCTAAGACCAAAATTGCAGCAATTGTGACACGTTTTTTCTGTCCAAAACTTAATGCGGAAATTGGCCAATGCCTAAAGGGATAAAGTCCACAAATTTTCAAAGTTTGGTCAACTTTTTGCTTAATTGTTTCTTCATCAACATTGCGTAAACGTAAACCTAGAGCAATTTCATCAAAGATCATTTTTTGAGAAATCATTTGGTTAGGATCTTGCATTACATAACCAATCTTTTCAGCTCTCTCTTTAATCGATAAGCCACTTAAATTCTGGCCCTTAAGAGTGATTTTTCCTTCATTAGAAATAAAACCGCAAATAGTTCGACAAAGAGTAGTCTTACCTGCACCATTTTGTCCAACTATTGAAATAAAATCGCCTTGATTAATAGTAGTAGAAATATCTTTTAAGGGATAGGGCTGACTCTTGCTGTATTGATGACCAACGTGCTCTAATTTTAATAATGGTAAATTATCTGTTTCTTTTTTGGTAATTTTAGTTTGTTTAGTCCAAGCTGCTAATTTATCGCTGATTTGTTCAGAAACAGGTAGGGTTGATATTTTGTCTAATTCTTTAATAGAACTTAGATTTACATTAGCGGCTGTAAGAGCCTTTAGGTATAGTGGTTCTCTAACGCCAATTTTTTCTAAGGTATGAGAATGGAGCAACTGATTAGTAGGCTGATCAGCAACAATCGTGCCATCATTTACTAATACTATTCTGTCAATTGGTTGGCTAAGAACTTCTTCTACTCGATGTTCAATGATTATAACTGTTGCATTAAGTTCCTTTTGAATTTTATCGATAATTGCCATCGTTTTAAGCCCAGAAGCGGGATCTAGATTAGCAAGTGGTTCATCGAATAATAAAATAGGTGACTCGTCAACTAAAACTCCCGCTAAGGCAACAATTTGTTTTTGACCCCCAGAAAGACTTTGTGGAGATTGAGTAAGTAATTCTTTGATTTTTAATTCATCCGCCCACTGGTTTACAGTTTGATGCATTTTATCCTTAGGTTGACAGTCATTTTCTAAAGCAAAAGCGATATCTTCACCAACTGTTAAGCCAATGAATTGACTATCAGCATCTTGTAAGATAGTTGAAGTAGTGAATGAAAAATCAAAAAGACTTGTGTTAGTGATATCTTTTCCATTCACTAAACATTTTCCTTCAACTTCACCTTGATCGATATTTGGAATAAGACCATTAAGGCAGCGACCAATTGTGGATTTGCCGCTGCCTGAAGGTCCAGCCAAAAGAATTTTTTCTCCTTTATTAATTTTCAAATTAATATTTTTAAGAGTGGGTTCTGCTTGACTGTTATATTTAAATGAAAAATCTTTAAATTCGATAATCGGGTCTGTCATTAATTGAGTAACCTTTCATAATTAATCTCTACGTAAACTACCTTTTTTAACTTTAGTCGCTGCATAAGCTTTAAGCAAGATAGTTCCTAAAATAAGGATAGAGATTGAGTTAGTGATGGTTGCAGTTGCTCCTTGCAAGAAAACTTTGTTTTGAGGTTCACTGTAAATCAAAATATCTCCAACTGGAGCGATGATTAACCAAGAAACAACATTAGCAATAATTTGGACAATGTTAAAACCAATCATTTGTTTAGTAGTGAAAACACCGTTCTCTAAATCAAGACGCATACCGTAAAGTCCGATGATTAAACCTAGAACAGCAGTTGCAAGTACCCAGCTCCACCAAGTTTGTCCATACATTAAGAAATCACTTAGGGCATGACCAATGAATCCCACGGAAAAACCAACAACTGGTCCATAAATGGTTGCAAGCAATGCTAAAAATGGATATACGATTTCAATGTTAGTGTTTGGAATACCAGTTGGAATTGATGTGAAACGAGCTAAAATAACATAAATAGCAGCTCCAATACCAATTGCAACAACACTTTTTACTGATAAGCCTTTTTGATTATTCATAATTTTCCCCCGTAAATAAATTATTCTTTTATTAAATCAATTTTCCAATCATTTCCTGTACCAATATTATAGGTATCCGCAAATGAAGCTTGGTTTAAGGCAATGCCGACATTAACTAGTGAATTAATATAGATTAAAGGATCATGGATTGGTGCATCGGCAAAAGACCGGACAAAAGGTAGTGTATCATGATAGTAAACCTTATCTTGATAAGAGATATTAACAGTAAGTTTATCACCACGGTTAATGTTAGCCTTTTTAATTAACTCATAAGGAATATTAGTCCATAAAGAACCAAAGCGAATATCTAAAACATCAATTGATCCGCGCAGATGATCGTTTTCTAGACTAGCCTCAGTAAGTGGTAATTTAACAACTGAAGTTGGATCTAATGTTTCGCCTAAATCTTCAAAAGTTTTTTCTCCCTCAGCGAGTAATGCGCCATTGTAAGCATAGATGTCACGACCATGAAAAGTGTTACTTTCTGAAGAATATGGAAGACGATTCTTTTGTTCGTCAATCTCTCGTACTTCTTCTAGCCCCATATAAGTTGCAACATGAGTTAAGGAACCATTGTCTGGCGTAATGATAAAGTGGCCACTTTTTGTTTTTACAGCAATACTTTTTCGTTTAGATCCCACTCCTGGATCAACAACTGAAACAAAAGTTGTTCCTTTTGGCCAGTACTTAATAGTTTGATATAGACGATAGGAAGCAGCCCAAATATCATAAGGCGGAATCTCATGAGTTAAGTCGGACACAATAATATGTGGAGCAACCATATGTGCTACTCCGTGCATGGCACTAACAGCCCCATCTTTTAAGCCAAAATCAGTTTGTAGTACTAGAAAATGATTTGTTGTCATCAAATTCCCCCTCTTTAATATTTTTTTAATTACTAATAATTTACAATGTAATTAAAAATCCGTCAATAAAAAATCCGTACTATTTTACTATGTAAGCGCATATAGTACGGGTTTAATGAAATAAATTAATTTTTAGGATTCTTTTGCCATTTTAAGCCAATCCCCGTAACCCCTGAAAGAATTGAGAAAAGTGGAGAAAGTAAACTAAAGAAGGTGAAGGGAATGAAGGCTAAAACAGGAACACCGAGAGTAGAAGCCGCAAAAGATCCGGCTACTCCCCATGGAATCAAGTAGTTAATTACACTTCCTCCATCTTCAAGAACTCGACTTAAGGCAAGTGGGTGAAGACCAATTCGGTCGTAAGCTTGTTTAAACGCACGGCCTGGTAAAATTACTGATAGGTATTGTTCACCGACAAATAAATTAATGCAGATACCTGAAAGAATGGTAGTGATGACTAACCGGCCTGGTTTTTTGAGATGTTCAACTAGCGGTTCCATAGCAGTTTGAACAATATTGAATTTCATAAGGAGTCCACCAAGAGATAAGGTGGCAATAATTAACCCAACTGTATCCATCATGCTGGAGATACCACCTCTGGTTAAAAGGGCATTAACAGATGAATCACTAGTTTTTGCTACAAAGCCGTTCATAATAAGGTTAGTTAAGTCAGTAATAGATTGGTGCGGATTTTGAATAAAAATCATAATGACTGTAACGGTAATGTTTAAAAATAAGGTAGGAATTGCCGGGATTTTGTGCCATGCACAGATTAACATTAATAAAATTGGTACAATTGCCCACCAAGTAATAGTAAAGTTATGCTCTAAGATAGAGACGGTGTGGTTAATTTTTGAAGCATCGATTGAACCACTGTTTCCTAGAATCCAAAAAAGGATTAAAGATACAACAAAGGCAGGAATAGTAGACCACATCATATTCTTTATGTGGGCAAATAATTCACTTTCTGCAACTGCAGAAGAAAGATTAGTTGAATCAGATAAAGGAGACATTTTATCTCCAAAAACTGCTCCCGAAATAATTGCACCAGCAACAAGAGCTGGATTAGCATTCATACTAGCCCCAATTCCAAAGAGTGCAATACCGACAGTTGAAATTGTTGTAAAACCACTTCCGATAGCAAGACCAACAATTGAACAGACAATAAAGACAGATGGAACAAAAAATTGACCACTAATTAGGTGAAAGCCCAGTACCATGATTGATGGGATAATACTTCCTTTAATCCATAATCCAATTAAGGCCCCAATTAAGATAAAAATAAAAATTGGAATAATAGCTACACCAATTCCTTCTTTGATTCCGTCTTGAATTGAAGACCAATCATTTCCACGAATTCTAAGCCAAAATAATAATAAACATACTGTAAATAGAACGGGAACTTCCGGCATCAGTCCAAACTTAATAACTGAAATGCCTAAAATAAGTAGAAGCAAGAGTAAGATAATAATCGCTTCTGGAAAAGAAACTTTCTTTTTCATAAAAATCCTCCAATAAAAAAGTCCTGTTGAAATTAATCAACAGGACGCATTACCGTGGTACCACCTATTTACTGCAGATTGCAGCACTCTAATCAGGTGGTAACGGCACTGATTGTGGCCGAATAAAGATGAATCGTTGTAATTCGTAACTCATGCCTGACTGGTTCGCACTTTACCACCAGCTCTCTGACACTTAACATAAGCACTACTGTGACGATAATTATTGCAATTATGATAGCAAGCTTAAAAAAAGATGTCAATGAATTTATTAATAAAAATAATAAGATTTCGAATTATGTAGTCTGAGCGGTAAAATAGATAAGTATAGAAAACTAAAAATTTAAATTGAGGGATTAAGATGAATGATATTTTAACCACCAAAGAATTAGGAAAAAATTTTAAACATAAGCGTGTTCTAGATCAAATTAACCTTAATGTTCCGACTGGCAAAATCTACTGTATTATGGGACCAAATGGAGCTGGAAAATCAACACTACTAAAAATAATTAGTGGAATTGAAAAGCCAACCGAAGGCGTAATTACTTTCAAAGGTAAAGATTGGAAGAGAGAAGATTTAAAAGTAATTGGTTCCTTAATTGAAGAACCGGGATTGTTTGATAATTTAACTGTTGAAGAAAATATCAAATTAAAACTAAAACTTCACCGTGTTGAAAATAAAAATCAGGAACAAATATTAAATACACTGGGCTTTGGTGATCATAATCAAGAAAAAGTCAAAGGCTTTTCCACAGGGATGAGGCAGCGCTTAGGAATTGCCTTGGCTTTTATGGGAAATCCTGATTTAGTTATTTTGGATGAACCGACAAATGGTCTTGATACTTTTGGTATTCATGAATTGCGTGAGCTGTTGATGCTAGAGAAAAAACAAGGAAAAACAATAATTATAGCTAGTCATATGCTTTCTGAGATTCAAAAGGTTGCAGATCGAATTGCTATTTTAGGTGATGGAAAATTGCTCCTAGAAGAAGACTATGAACCAGAAACAGATTTAGAAGAATTATTCATCTCAACTTTAGAAAAGGCAGGCATAAAGCATGACTAATATTTTAAAAGTTGAATTTTTAAAAACAAAACATAGTGTAGTTCGCTTACTAGTATGGCTACTACCATTAATTGCTGTTTTGATGATGACTGCTGTTTTCTGGGATAACCAATATCTAGTTCAATTAATGATGGGCCAATGGAGTTACTTCTGGTTAAATATGTCAATTGGACTACTGGTTGGTCTTAGCACTTATTATCAAAAGCAAGCTACGAAATTTAGAGAAATACTGACATCCCCACAAGACTTATTGAGCTATGAAATTGGTAGAATTCTCCATGGAATTATTCAAGCATGTATCATGGGCGGGATTTTTATAGTTTTGATGATCTGCATTCGTTTTATTTTTTCGAGTACCGAAGAAATAGGCTTAATGATTTGTTCAGTAATTGGAGTTTTATTAACATCGTCATGGCTGGTGCCATTTTATTCTTGGCTCGTACGAATTACTAACTTATATTTTGCGCTAGGAATTGGTTTTTTAGGATCCATCTTAGCAATGTTTTTAAGTCGTACGACTTGGAGCATGTGGTGGCCATTTGACTGGGGGATGCTCTTAAATAATCTATGGATAAAAGGCGACTTTGTTTTGGGATCATGGAGTTTATTAATTTGTGGCTTAATTTTAGAAATTATCTTAAGTATTTTTAGTGCGTACTCTTTTAAAAAGCAATAATATTTTTTAGTAAAATAGTAACAATGATCTAAATATTGAGGATTGAATTATGCAAAAAAATCAAATAGTTGACTTAGAAATTACAGACTTGTCTTATGAAGCAATGGGTGTTGCTCATTTAGATGGAATGACTGTTTTTGTGAATAATGCGCTTCCGGGTGAAATTGTATCTGCCAAACTTTTAAAGGTAAAGAAAAATTTTGCTTTTGCTAAAATTGAAAAAATTAAAAAAGAGAGTCCAGATCGGATTAATGTAAAACTTCGTCAATGGGTTCAAACTGGCTTAGCATCTCTTGCTCATATTAAGTATGATAAACAGCTTGAATTTAAACGTAATCAAGTTGTTAATTTACTACATAAAGCGGACTTAGATAATGTTAAAGTTGGTCAAACGATGCCTAGTCCAGAAGAAACAGGTTATCGGAATAAGGCACAAGTGCCAGTACGTGAAGTTAATGGCAAGCTTGACATTGGATTTTTTAGAAAACATTCCCATGACTTGGTGCCGTTGACTAACTTCTTTACTACTGATCCAGAAATTGATCGAGTTTTAATTAAGGTACGCGACATTTTGAGAAAGAATCATGTTCCTGCTTATGATGAGATTCATAATAAGGGAGAAGTGCGCTATCTTGAAGTCCGCCGCTCTAAAGCAACGGGCGAAATTATGGTGATTTTAGTATGCTTACATAAAGATTTTCCACAATTAAAAGAAGTTACTAAAGAAATTAGTGAGATCAAGGGCGTGACGAGTGTAGTTTTGAACCATAACCCTAAAAAGACGAATGTGATCTTAGGTAAAAAGGATTACTTGCTCTGGGGAGAACCACAAATTACCGATAAAATTGGGGATGTTAGTTTTAAAATTTCTCCACAAAGTTTCTTCCAAATTAATTCTCTGCAAACTCCTCGTTTATATGATTTAGCTATTCAAAAGGCTGATCTTAAGCCAGATGATGTCGTAATCGATGCCTATTCTGGTATTGGTACCATTGGGCTTAGTGTGGCTAAGCATGTTAAGGCGGTGCGGGGGATGGAAGTCATTGAGCCTGCTGTTGAAGATGCTAATGCCAATGCTAAATTAAATGGCATCACTAATGCAGAATATGTTGTAGGTAAAGCAGAAGAAGTAATGCCAAAATGGGCAAAAGAGGGTCTTAAGACCGATGTGATCTTCGTTGATCCGCCAAGAAAAGGATTGACTCCTGAATTTATTGATGCGGCTGTTGAAACTGGTCCTAAGAAGATTGTGTATATTTCATGTAATCCAGCAACAATGGTTAGGGACTTACAATTGTTCAAAGAACAAGGCTATGACTTTAATGAGATTGACCCAGTGGATATGTTCCCGCAAACTCCGCATGTTGAAGCTGTAGCAGTTTTGGAGAAAATAGAAAAACGCTAACTGAATACTAGCAATATGAGTGAACTCTGAGATTAGAATATCTAATTTTGGAGTTCTATTTGATACACATCTAAGATGAATTCAATATATTTAATAAAAGAGAAGGTATCCAATCTATACCTAATTATATCGACTCAATTATTTTTTAGCTCAAAGAAAACTATAGATAGTAAAAGTGACTGTTTTATTAAAAATTACGTCCGCTCTATTCATGAAAATGGTTTGTGATTTACTTAAGCCAATAAAAAGGACAGTCAACTGTTTAATTAAGCTTTTAATTGATAATAGGTAATACTTAGTTAAAAGAAAATATTAAATTATTTTTCCTGTCGCCTATTTGTCGCCTTGTTGTCATGCTGATGTCGTGTTCATATTTCCCGGGCAAAGTTAAAATGAAGGAGAATTTAGATCAAGAGGAGATTTCTAAAATGGTCAACAACAGAATTAAGCAGCTTAGGCTTAGCAAGAATTTATCTCAAGAGCAATTAGCGGAGAAGTCAAAAGTTTCAGTCAGGACCATACAACGGTTGGAAGCAGGGAATGAAGCTAGTATTGAGACGTTGAATCTTGTTGCAGGGGCTTTGGGTGTACCAGTTAAAGAACTTTTTGATGACTCGACAGCTCAAGAGAACAAGATTCAAAATGCGGAAGAAAAATTACACTATCAACTTCAAAGTCGACATGATGAATTTAAGACCGTTCAACATCTCTACTCGGCAGGCTATATAATTGTTATGTTGTTATGGGGAGTATGCTTTAATTTTGTTCATAATGATATTTGGTCGGCTGTTATGGGAGTTTTTTGGATTGGAGGCTGGATGTTGATGGGACCGTTAAAAAAGTTAATTATCCTTAAGTGTGTTGATCCAAAATTAGATGCAAAGTATCCTTTAACTGCTAGTCGGATAGATAAGGATAGAGAAGATAAATAATTTGCTCCCATTTTCTAAGAGATATTGTTTTACCTTTTGCTATATTGGTAATTGTAGTCAAAAAACAGCACTCAGCTATTTTGGCTGATAACTTCACCATCTTTGAACGCTTCATGTTCAAAGATGGTGATTTTTTTTAATATGTCGTCACATAATTATGAACGATATGCAGCATTAAACGATTTGTTTGATGCTGTTTTTAATATATAATCAAATAAAAATTTTCTTAATTAAGAGGTGACAAATGAAAAGAAGAACAATAATTATATTTATTCTGGTTAGTGCGCTAGCTTTACTATTTTGGGTATTACAAAATAATCAGATAAAGAGCCCGGGTCAGGCATCAAGAGCTGGCACACCTGCTGCATTAAAGAAAACAAACGATATTATTTCTGAAAGATATCATGTAAAAAGAGGCAGTAAGAGACTCTATGGAGTAATTACAGCACCACGCGGCTACAAAAGGGAAAAGCTTCCACTTGTTATAATTTCTCATGGCTTCAACAATACTCTCGAAATGTATGAGAATATGCTAATCATCTTGCTCGTATGGGGTATATTGTTTACTGGTTTGACTTTTATGGTGGAAGTACAGATTCTAAAAGTGGCGGTACTAATATGCTCAATATGTCGATCCTGACTGAGAAACGTGATCTTTCTGCAGTATAGTGTCAAGTCTTTCTAAAAAGTCTTATGTAGATAAGAATGCGATTACTCTTCTTGAGGCTAGCCAAGGTGGGGTGGTTTCAACTTTATATGCGGCAGATAATTCTAAAAAGATTAAAAATGTTATTTTGATCTTTCCAGCTTTTGTCTTATTTGATGATGTTAAAGAAGCTTATGCTACTCTTGGAGTGTCTTCAACAAAGGAAATTCCGAAGGTAATCACTCATCAAAATGCTAGACTTGGTGGAGTTTACTTGCGGGATGCGCTTAGAATTAATATCAATCAAGAAATTAAAAAGGTGAAATCACCGGTGCTAATTATTCAAGGACAGATGATGACGTTGTACCGTATCGTTATGCGGTGAATGCTAACAAGTTAGTTCCTAATTCACAATTAGTCAGAGTAAATGGTGGAACCCACTGGATCGATGATAGCTTTAATAAAACAGCATTCCCCGCGATTGAAAGATTTTTAAGATAAAAAGTGTACTTTTCCAAAATAAATGGATGATATAGTCCTAATTTAGTAGACAGTACAAATATATAAAGATGTACTATCTATGAAAGTAGGCCGTTTTTATGTCAAGAAAAAGTAAATGTTCAGTTTATTAATTCTAATTGCTTCACCAGTAACTCCATATCGCATTGAAGGATGGTACTTTTTGAACTTGGGATCAAAAAAGTGGATAATTATTGATTAAAATTAAAGAAGTCGAGCAAAATTTAACAAAGCGAGATGAAATAGAAAAATGAGAAATGCACTACATAAAATTGGTTCAGAAGATCGCCATACTTTCAAAGCTAAGTTCGGTAAATATGGTTATAAGCGATATCATGATGAAAATCGAGGGGAACTTTATACTCCAACACTAGTTGTTCGGAATGTAGAAATGATTGATGATAAAGATAATCCTCAAGCTATCACAGATCATCTCTGGCTGAATTTAACTAAGGGCTTTGCGGACTTAGGACTTTTAAGTGAAGGAGATGAAATTCAATTCAACGGTCGAGTTTCGGAATATGTGAAGGGACATATTAAGAAAGATAAAACCGACTATGAATTAACTTATCCTACCAAAATTAAGTTGTTAACTGATCGAAAAACTCAAGCCTTACCGGAGGATCGTCGAGTTTTGATAGGAATGATTATGAACTTGAATTACAGATTCTATGTTAACAACAAACGCCCTTTAGTCCCGTACTTTATGGATGCTTTTGACGTTTGGCAAAAAGAACAAGAAAATCCATTACCAATTGCGAGCCATAAGGGTAATAACTATGAAGATCAAAAGCACTATGATCCTTATGACTATAAGACAGAAGCTGAAGTCTTGAAAAAAGCAATAAAGGCTGAAGAAAAACAAAAAGCTGAACAAGGTAAATTAGGAGTAAAGATTCTCCAAGATAATCCTGATCTTACTGATAATTTGGTGAAATTAGGTCGTCAATTAAAAGCAAAGACTCAGGAACAGTCAGCTGAGTTGGAGAAATATTGCTATATTTCTAATGGAAAATTGAGGAAGTTTTTGAAAGAGAAAGGATTTAATAATGATTCTGAGACTTTGGCGCAAGTTAGACAGGCGATAGCATCAGAATGGTTCCATAAGAAATTTGATGAAGGAAACAGTAGTGAGATGTCTTGGCTTGAGCAGCTGGCTCAGAAGTTCAATGGGTAGAAAATTGATTTCTATACTTTTGGGTAATTAACATTCTAGTTTATTCCGGTCCCAAGCATCAATTCATAAAAAAGATTATCTAAAATAAAAATTAAAAATATATTGACAAAATATAAAAATAAGTTAAAATATATGCTAAATCTAACAAAACATATCGAAAAGCAGAGTAGGTTAATAACCACCTTAAGAGAACTCCTGGTTGGTGCGAAGGAGTGGGGAAAGTTTTCCGAAGATGGGCTTGGAATGGTGCTGGTGATTTTTAGCCAGCAACGGGTTGGCATACGTTATTAGTGCAAGCTGATTCAATAGAGTCAGTTACTAAGTTTGTTTTTGTGAGAAGACAAAGAAACAAAGGTGGTAACACGAAATAATCGTCCTTTATCTAATATGATCAGGGGCGATTTTTTGTTGCTCTGATAGTAGTTCGATAAAGATTATTATAAAGTGTGTATGAGGAGGGCTTGATATGGAACGTGACGAGCGTGTTCAAATTTTAAAGGATTTAATTAAAATTAATTCGGCAAATGGTAATGAAATAGAAGTAGCAAATTATCTAAAAAAATTATTCAAAGAGCATGGTATCGAAGCCAAAATTGATGCTTTTGGCGATAAGCGTGCTAATTTGACATTTGATCTAGGGCGAGGAGATAAAGTACTAGGAATTACCGGCCATATGGACACGGTGGCTATCGGTTCGGGGTGGCAGCATGATCCATTTGCTTCAGAAATTGAGGGTGATAAGTTGTACGGGCGCGGAACTGCTGATATGAAGAGTGGGTTAGCTGCACAAGTTATTGCTTTAATTGAATTATTTGAAGCACATAAGATTAATGGTCATATTCGTTTCATTGCAACAGCTGGTGAAGAATACGGAACACCGGGTGCTAATCGTTTGGAAAAATCCGGAATTGCTAAGGACTTAGATGCACTACTTGTTGGAGAACCAACAGGAGGTAATGTTGTCTACGCTCACTCTGGTTCATATAACTATCGCATTACCAGCACTGGTCAATCAGTTCACTCATCTGAGCCAGAAAGAGGAGTTAATGCTTTAGAGGGATTAGTTGATTACTGTCTTGTCGAAAGAGCTTTGTTTGATGATGTCAAGCCCGATCCATATTTGGGTAATATTAAGCATACTGTCACTATTTTCAATGCAGGCGAGCAAGTTAACACAATTCCTGACAAAGCAGAATTGAGAGGAAATATCCGTCCAACTCGTGTCTTTAATAATGATCAAGTTACTGCAAGAATTAAGGAGGCAGTTGAAAAACTCAACCAAGAGCAAGCTGCTAAGTTAAGCTTTGAGATTTTAAATGATTGGTGGCCTGTGGCTTCTGACCCAGATAGCGAATTTGTTCAATCAGTTTTGAAAGATTCACAAGAAACTTTTGCAAAATATCCGGACCATCCAACTCCGGAATTAAGAACTATCAATGGTGCAACGGATGCTTCAGTCTTTGTTAAGCATCAGCAAAATTTACCTGTGATTGTCTTGGGTCCAGATGAATGGTCAGTTGCCCATCAGGTTGATGAATATACCACAATTTCAAGTTACTTGGCGATTATCGAAACTTATAAACAAGTGATTCAACATTATTTTGATTAGAACAATAAGTCCATCTCTGTTTTTTCAATAGAGATGGTTTTTTATTGGACTAGTAAAATGCGCCATTAACATTTCTTAACTTTTTATAATAAAATGACGACGATCAGCAAATGAGTTATTCATGGCTTTAATGTGTAAATCTGCTAGATCGCAACCAGTGATAACTGAACAAATGGTCTTTGGACTCGGTATCCCTCTTAAGAGCATCGATACTGCTACTTACCAGTCATATTTAGTCCGATGATTGCACCAGGTAAAATAGTTACCGGGTTAGTATGTTTTTGTCTCAAAGGGTTGAGCAGCTTGATATACAAGAATTACAATTAAATAAAGATAACAAAAGGAAAAGCTAAAGTATTAAAAAACTAATTTAATAAGAAAAGGGAACCATTATGCATCTAAAAAAGTTCATTTTATATATTGTCATGGCGCTTTGTGCTTTTTCATTACTTTTATTTGTAATACCGGGCGATAAGACGAGTCCAGGAAGTCGAAATACTCCAAAAGATCTTAAAAGCTACATGAAGTCTCATCATATTAATGGGGTAATGTTAGTCAGTGACAAAGATGGAAAACCAGTTGTAGTTGAAAATAATGAAACTGCTAATAAAGAAAAGATAGTGAACGCTAATCAACTATTTCCAACTGCTTCTTTGCAAAAAATTATGACAGGGGCTGGAATTTACCAACTTCAACAAAAAAAGCAGCTCAATTGGAATACTCCTTTATCTAAATATTTCCCTCAAGTTCCAGGTAGCATTGATATAACGATTCGGGAATTAATGAATCATACAAGTGGATTGATTAATAATGCTCGTCCATCTGCTCCGCTTAAAAACCAGCAAGAACAAATTGCGTATATGCTTGACCATATGCAATATGACCATCTTCATACTTGGGATTATCAGGATGTGGACTATGAATTATTGGCAGCAATTATTAGTCGAGAAAGTAATTTAACTTATAATAATTATATTCAAAAGCAATTTGCAAAGCCGCTTAATCTTAATCAGATAAAAGATTTTTCCGAAGTTAATAAAAAAGAAATTCCGCAACCGTTAAACGAAAATGTTAGCTGGCATACAGTAACAGTGACAACATCTTCTGACTTTGGAGCTGGAAATTTATTTATATCTCCAAATGATTATTGGAAATTCGTTTATAACGAAGTTTTAAAAGATCCGAAGATGATTAATCAATTTTCTCAGCAAACTAAAGGTCAAGAAGTAGACTACTTTGGCGGAGTATATTTTAAGGGGAATATAATTCGCGCAGAAGGCAGTATCCCAGGATATAATTCATGCTTTGTGGCTGACTATAAAACTAAGCAAATGATAATGCTCTTCTCTAATAATATTGACTATCTAACTTTAAAGAGAACATCTGACTATATTTTGCATCATTATTATGGAGAGTTGTAATTATTACTTTTGTGTACTTCATTTTTACCCATAGGATTAAATATATGAAAAAAACTTTAATTACTCAGATTCCAGAAGCTTTACCAACCGAGATTAGAAATTTTATCTCTGGATCACCAATTTATGACAGTTCCTCTTCACCTGAAGCAAGGGTCTATTTTGTAGATAAAGATGAGGGCTATTATTTAAAAAGAGCTAGACTGGGAAAGTTAGAAAAAGAAGCTAAGATGACGCAGTACTTTTATTCAAAGGGACTTAGCGCAGAAGTATTAGAGTATACTGCAAATGATCATGATTGGCTTTTAACAAAGTCTGTAAAAGGCGAAGATTGTGTTTATTCAGAATATCTCGCAAATCCGGAACGCTTATGTGATACCATTGCTTGCGAATTAAGAAGACTGCATGAAACAGATTACACTGATTGTCCGGTTATGAAGAGAACCAGGGAATATTTAGCAACCGCCGAGAAAAACTACCAAACAGGGAATTATGATAAGTCAGCTTTTCCTGATAGT
Source organism: uncultured Lactobacillus sp. (assembly GCF_910589175.1). GTDB lineage: Bacteria > Bacillota > Bacilli > Lactobacillales > Lactobacillaceae > Lactobacillus. The sequence continues at coordinate 13,818 of NZ_CAJURR010000022.1, read as the reverse complement.
TTTGGTTACCGATCAGCAGAAGAAGCTCACCAGGTTTTAGAAGCAGGTAAAGATGCTTTGCAGGACAAAGTTTTACTTCATGGCGATTATTGTTTGCCAAATATTATTCTTGATAATTGGAAGTTCTCAGGATTCATTGACGTTGACTGTAGCGGTGTTGGCGATCGACATATTGATTTGTTTTGGGGCGTTTGGACACTCTGGTTTAATTTGAAAACTAACAAGTATCGTGATCGCTTTCTTGATGCGTATGGAAGAGATAAGGTAGATGAGTCCCTATTAAAGGTGATTGCTGCAGCTGAAGTTCTCAGGTAAGAGTGCATAGAAAAAATGATTTTACGGTCGTATAAGAATAGTGATTGCAAAGAGTTAATTAATCTTTTCTATAATACAGTTCATACTGTGAATGCAAAAGATTATACAAGTGAACAGCTTGATGTTTGGGCTCCTAAAAATATAGATTTAAGAAAATGGGATTATTCTTTTAGAAGGCATACAACTGTTGTAGCAATCGAAGATAATAAAATTGTAGGATTTGGAGATATAGATAGGTCCGGATACTTAGATAGACTATTTGTTGATAAAAACTATCAAAATCAAGGGATTGCAACAGCTCTTTGTGAAGAATTGGAAGCTAGTGTAGAAGGAAAGAGAATTACAACGCATGCTTCTATTACAGCTAAGCCATTTTTTGAACATAGAGGCTATCATCTGATTAAAGAACAAAAGGTGCTACGGAACGGCATAGAGTTAATTAATTTTGTAATGGAAAAATGAGTATTGAAATGCCAAAAAGTATAACTGAATTTGAACATACATATTACTACAAAACTGATCTAGTAAAAATCTGCAAATCATTAAATTTACCGGCTTCTGGAACAAAAGCAGAGTTAAATTCTTATATTACAGCTTACTTAAATGGGACGCCTGCTACTCAAATTAAACCTAAGCGTAAGCAAAAATCTAGACGATCTTTAACTTATCAAGAAATTAACTTAGATACAAAACTAGTGGGTTCAGGATTTTCATTTAATAAATGATAAGATTCAAAAAATATTGATTTATAAATTAAAAACAGCATTCAGTTTTCATGCACTGAATGCTGTTTTTGCTTCTACTTATGAATAAATTGATATTGCTTGGGAGTTTGACCATATTTGTTTTTGAAAAGACTAATAAAGTAAGCTGTGTTTGGAATACCGACCTTAATACCTATTTGGCTTATTGAATCTGAGCTTGTTTTTAGCAAATGAGAGGCGTTTTCTAAGCGAACTTCTGTAAGACGTTGCTGGGGTGTTCTACCAGTGATTTTTTTGTAGGTATGTCTTAAATAAGATGGATCACCGTGTACGATGCTAGCTAATTCATTTAGAGATAACTTTTGCATGTAATGAGTTTGCAAGACATAGTAAATTTCATCTACCCAAACTTGGTTACTAACGGTTTGTTCTAGAGGACGGCAACGCTTGCAAGGCCGAAATCCAGCTTCTAATGCTTCACTAGGATGGTTAAAGACAACGACATTATTGCGTCTTGGCAAACGAGATGGGCAAGAAGGTTTACAAAAAATTTGGGTAGTAGTTACACCATACCAAAAGTTACCATTGGCTTTTGGATTATTATCACTGATAGCTTGCCATTGTTGATCGTTTGGTATGATTAAGTCGTTACTCATGAGTCAACGATCCCTCTAGATTTAACAATGCTTCTTTTCTGTCTAAGCCACCAGCATATCCAGTCAATGCGCCATCACTTCCAATTACTCGGTGGCAAGGAATAAGTATGAGAATTTGATTACGACCCACCGCATTACCGACTGCACGAGAAAGATTCTTTTTCGACTGTTCATTTTGGATTGCGTCGGAGAGTTCTTTGTAAGTAATAGTTTGACCGTAGGGTACATTTTGCAAGTTTTGATAGACTTTCTTTTGAAATTCTGTTACCTGTGGAGCTAAAACTATATCAGCTAAACTTGGCTTTTGACCATTGAAATATTGATCAAGCCAGTTAATGGTTTTGTCAGCCATTTTGCTGGGACCGTAAGCTATCTTATTTAAATCATAGCGACCACCAAAATGCTTTTGATCATTAAACCATAAGCCGTAAAGTGCTTCATCATCAGCTAAAATAGTCATTTTACCAAGTGGTGAATTGTAAAAAGTTTTTTTCATCATTATCTCCTTAATAAAATTTCTCCAAATATAAAAAGTGTCGTAGCTACTCCAGTTTTTCCAACGATAATAAAATTTTTTCAGGGGATGGTTTGTTTTCGAGTGGGGTAAGCAGTTTGATTCCATTTAATAATCCAGCATCAGTTCCCAATTAAAAATGATTGGAAGAGTGATAGCAGTACTTATAGCTATTAACTTTATTTCCTTTGCATGTCTCATAATAACAGAAAGAAAAGATGAAAAGTATCAAAATATGGCTTTTTAATTTTAAATAAAAGACGTGATAGAGTCGATGTTCTAAATAATAGAATATGGATAAATATAAACCATGTGAATTTATAAACAAGAATGTCTATTGAAATGGACATTCTTTTACTTTCGTGACCATTAGCAATTGCTAAACTTAAGGTAAGGAGGGAGGAATGATGTCTAAAAATAGCAGTAAAATTATTAGCATTTTAGTAAAGTCAGGACGTTTTATGACGTCACAAGAATTGGCCCAAATTATTGGTGTTTCATCTAAAACTATTTATAGAGCAGTGAATGAGATAAACCAAACTTACGAATTTCCGATTATTAAATCTGAAAGAGGAAAAGGATATCTTTTGAATTATGAAAAGTATCTTGAGTTAAATGGCGGTTTTCATGAAAAGCCCCACTTAATGATCCAGTCGCCGTTGGAAAGACGGAATGAAGTAATTATTAAATTGCTTTTTAGTGCACCATTGTCGGTTAATATTAAAAACGTTTATGCTTCATATTATGTAAGTGCTGAGTTGATTCGCCAGGACTTATTGACAATCGGAGAATTATTAAAAAAATATAGCTTAAAATTAGCCCATCAAGGTAATTACGTAGTTATAAAAGGTGAAGAAGAAAATATACGTAAAGCAATTAATAATGCACTTATTCAAAGTAAAGCGATGAATACCGAAAGTATCAGTGATTTGGCAAATGAATTTGAAGACTTGAGTAGTTATGATAACCAATTTTTAACTACACAAATTGAATGGATTCAAAAATCGCTTCATACGACTGTTCCTTATCCATATAATGTAAATATTTTTTCTCATTTATATATTTTAATCAAAAGATTTAGAAGAGGAAAAACAGTTCAGTATAAAGACAAAATAAATATTGGAAGTAAATATCATCACTTGAAAGAAAATAATTCTATTTTTTGGAAAGTTAGTAATGATGTAATTCATAACACTGCTGATTATGTTCACCGAGAAATACCTAGTGCTGAAATCTATTACTTGCTAGAGTACCTTATCTCTATGCGTTACAATCATGATTTTGCGATTGATGATAAGATTTCATCAGATTCAAAAAGATTAGCTAATTATTATATTGAAGGTTTTAACTTGGATATGAATAATCCAAAAACACAGGCCCTAAAAAGTGATTTGATTAGTCATATTCGCCCAATGTATAACCGTCTTAATAATCACATTATAATTGCTAACAAATTACTCGATGATATAAAAAGCGAATATAGAGAGACATTTATTAGATTAAAAACATTAAGTTTGAAAGCTTACAGCAATAAATACTTACCATGGAAAATTAGTGATGATGAAATTGGTTTTCTAACTTTGTATTTTGCTAAATACTTTGAAGAGACTAATTTTACAAAAAAAGCTATCGTAATGTGTGCTAGTGGGATAGGCACTTCAAAACTACTATATGCGAAGATTCATCGAAATTTTCCCGATTTAGATTTAATAGGAACTATTTCTAAAAATGAGTATGAAAAAAATTCTACTCAATATGCTGATCTTGACCTTATTATTTCAACCATTCCTGTCCTTCCTCAAAATAATGAACAAGTTATTCTTTCCAGTGCTATGTTCAATGCTCAGGATAAAAATAGATTGAGTAGGTATTTGAATGAAAATAAAGTTAGTGAAACTAAATAATATTAGCAATTATGAACAATGGCTTCAGCAAACTGTTTCCAATCTTGATCTTTCATCTGGACTAAGGACTAATTTATTAAACTTACTCCATGAACGGGATGCTCTAGGAAGTGTTCAGATTTCTGAACATGTAATAATGCCCCACATAGTAACGCATGAAATTGCTGAAAGCATAGTAATTGTGAGTCAATTGATTAAACCTGTTAGCTATTTTACTAGTAACGGTATCAATACTGCTATTTATATATTTTCATACCCTGATGATAGTTCAATCATATCGCTAGTTAATTGTTTAGTAGATGAGAAGATAATTAGCAGTCTTCAAGACCCTACATTATCTTCTAAAGAATTAAAAAAATTATTTAATTTAAGTGTAGGAGAAAAAGATGCTTTTTGATAAAAAAGTTGTACTTTTTGACAAAAATCCTTCGACTAAAACTGAAGCATTGACTGAATTGGCCGATGAGTTATACAAAGTCGGAGCTGTAACCAAAGAGTACGCACCGGCTATATTAAAACGTGAATCCAGCTTTCCAACAGGATTAATGACACAAACAATGGGAGTAGCTATTCCGCACTGTGATCCAGATAAAGTTATTGTTCCTCAGATTGGATTTATGCGTTTAAAAGAATCAATTACCTTTCATCAAATGGGAGACAATACTAAAATTCCAGTTAATATGATTTTTATGCTGGCTTTGAAGCAATCAGATAGTCAGCTTACTATGTTACAGAAATTAATGGCTCTCTTTCAAAATCAAGAGGCCATGAATACTCTTCAAAGTATTACTTCAATTGATGAATTTATTTTAGTGATGAAGAAAAATGGCATTATTAATTTAGATTAAGAGGATAAGATTATGAATGCGATTAGTTCAGGTTTGCAATGGTTTGTTAACCTTGGAGCTAGTGTTATGCTCCCGATACTTTTATTTGTTTTTGCATTAATTTTACGAATAAAACCAGGTAAAGCTTTTAAAGCAGGCTTAACTGTTGGTATTGGATTTGTAGGACTAAATTTAGTAATTGAATTACTAACAAAGAATTTAGGACCTGCTTCACAAGCTATGGTTAAGAATTTTGGCTTACATCTTTCAACATTGGATATTGGTTGGCCAGCAGGCTCTGCTGTAGCATATGGTACGGTGCTTGGAAGTTTAGCTATTCCAGTTGGAGTTATTACAAATATTGTTTTACTTTTAATTGGGTTAACTAAGACATTAGATGTTGATGTTTGGAATTATTGGCATATAGCTTTTACAGGCTCAATTGTTTACGCAATTACAAATGATTTTGCACTCGGAATTTTTACGATGGTAGTGCATATCATGATTATTTATCTGCTAGCAGACATGTCGGCTCCATATATTCAAAAACAATATGGCTTACCCGGAATTTCGTTTCCTCAGGGAGCGTCCGATCCAGGATTTTTATTAGCCTTACCATTAAATTGGTTAATGGATCGTATTCCTGGGATGAACAAGATTAAAATTACTCCTAAAACAGTTCAAAAAAGAATGGGAGTTTTCGGGGAACCTTCTGTTATGGGATTGATTATCGGAATTGTTATTGGAATCTTAGCAAAATATTCAGTAGCAAAAGTTCTTCAACTAGGAGTGATTACAGCTGCAGTTTTGGTTTTAATGCCGCGAATGGTGTCACTTTTAATGGAAGGATTAACCCCAATTTCTGAAGGTGCAAATGATTTTATTAAGAAACGCTTCCCAGGTAGAAACTTATACATTGGAATGGACAGTGCTTTAGCTGCTGGTAATGAGACAGTTCTTTCCTCAGCTTTGATTTTAGTACCAATTACTTTGTTAATTGCAGTTATTTTACCAGGAAATAGTACCCTTCCATTTGGAGACTTAGCTACCATTCCATATATGATTGCTATTATGGCAGCTGTATTTGGTGGAGATATTTTTAGAACGCTCATTGGAGGTGTAGTAGATATTATTATTACTTTATACATCGCTTCTTGGGTGGCTCCATTTGTCACAGCCTCAGCTAAAGCAGCACACTTTGGCTTACAAGGTGCCAGTTCAATCACAGTTATGAGTGATGGTGGTGTATGGACTACCTGGTTAATTGTTGGTCTTGGAAAGCTAATGACCTGGGGCGGAATTGGTTTGATTGGAATAGTAACGTTAGGGTTTATGATTTGGTTTAACAAATTCCATAAAGCAAAAAATGAAAATACGCTATAAGTTAGATTTTACAAGGAGAAATTTATTATGAAGACTTTGATGGTTGTTTGTGGTAGTGGAGTTGCTACATCTACAGTAGTAGAAGGTAAAATTCGTGATTTTTTAGAATCTAAAGGTGTTTTAGACAAGGTAAAATTGTTAAAAGGAAATATTGCGGAACAAATTAATAATATTGACGATTATGATGCCTTTGTAAGCACAACCGTAGTCCCTGACGATGTAAAAGATAAGGTGATTAGTGGCTTACCACTTTTAACAGGTATGGGAGCAGATAAAGTTTATGATGAGATTTTACAGAAGTTAGATTTAAACTAAGGGTATAACGATAAAGTATAAAGATATTTGTAGATTATAGATTAAAGACCTTATTAAATCTTGGTGTAATAAACCGGGATTTAATGAGGTTTTTGTTTTGAGTAAGGTCAAAAGAGTAATTAAAATGTTTTATTGAGGAAAATAATTTTCGATTTTTCTATGGCACCGTTAGTTAAGCAAAATTAATCTATTTAAAATCCGTGTAGCTTGCGTCATAATTATCAGAATAGCCTAAATTAAAAAGGAGAATAAACATGCAAGAGTTAAACTTTGAACTGCAAGATACGCAGTGGCCTAAGACTAATATTGATCATGATCGGCAAATTGTTCGAGCGATTATAGTGGATGAGCAGCAGAACTATTATTTTGTAAAAGTCCATAGAGACGATATTTTTGGTACGGGCACTTTCATTGAAACATCTGGTGGTGGGGTTGAAGCAGGTGAAGACCTAACAACAGCGCTTAAAAGAGAGCTGAAGGAGGAATTAGGTGCTAACGTTAATATTCTTTGTAAAATCGGTACGGTAAGTGACTACTATAACTTAATTCATCGGCATAATATTAACAATTACTTTTTATGTAAAATAAATTTTTTTGGTGAAAAACACTTAACGCAAGCAGAAATTGACGATTTTCACTTATCGACTTTAAAATTAACCTATGAAGAAGCAGTTGCTGCATATGGAAAACAAATTGATACTAAGTTAGGACAATTGATTACCAATCGAGAATTACCAATTCTTAAGCATGCAAAAGAATTGATAAACAATAGTATATAAAAATGAGGTATGAATATATTCGAGTTCATACCTCATTTTTATAGGGGATAAAATTACATCATTATTTTAAAATTTTTCTATGGCATTATTAGTTCTCAGTTAAGTGAAATTAACTTATTTAAAATCAGTATAACTTAAGTTATAATTAAGAGATAACTTAAATTATAGAAAATTGGAGGCCTAGAATTAATATGCAAAAACATTCTCAATATCGATATGCTTTGCGTAAGCTTAGTGTTGGATTAACTTCTGTTGCTGTAGGATTAGCGTTTATGGCTGCTACAACAACGACTGTTCATGCTGATAGTGAACCACAAGTTCAAACGACTGAAAATCAGACCTCAGAAAATAAAAATACTGTTATAGAAAATACAAATGATAATCTTGCTAAGGTAGAAACTGTAAATCCGCAAGACAATTTTCAGGATGACAAAACAAGTCAGGCAACTGCAGATACTAAAACAGATTCAGATGTCGATACTACCAAAGACGTCAACCAAGACTTAAAAAATGATCAAAATACTGTAGATAATGAAGCAAATACTTTAAAACAAGATACCAGCAATAAAGAAAATAACATCTCTGATGCTACTATTAGTGACCAGCAACCAGTCCAAACAGAAAAGAAAGTTGATGCTGATCTTGTTAAATCTGTTACAGATAGCTTAAAACAAGTTAAGTATGATGCCTTTGATGGGGATCCAAAACAAGTTCTTAGAAACTGGAATCATATTCAACTAACTAGTAGTAGTTTAGTGGATAGCTTTAATGAAGTATATAATCAATTGCCTACTTTAGTACCGCAACTTCTTGAACATACAGATAATATAGATACTGCTAATCAAAGGGTTAGCGATAATGCAGGTGCCATTATGGTGGGGATGTCTTATATTAATCGGTGGTACAACGTTTCATATGGAAATAAGGAGCTCTTACCAGTAATGATGTTTGATCCAAAGGCTTTTGGATCTAATTTGGATTCAATCGATTGGTTGTCTAAGATTGGAGACTGGTCAACTGATGAACTGGCTCCTTCAAATACGGTGACTGCTTTTAATAATAAATTAGCACCATTATTAAATACTAAGTCAGACTTAGTTACTTTCTTAGGAGATTTGCGTAAAAAATGGGCCCCAGATCTATCTGATGAAGAGTGGTTTAGATCAAATACTGGCGTTCATATTGTTGAAGTTCCATCAAAAGAAGCTCCTGATTTAAATCTCAATATTTATCATCGCTTATCTACAAATAAAGATCTGCAAGAATATATCTTACCGCTTTTAAATGTTAAAAATGATGATATGTATGTTGTATCTGCTTTGGGGATGATGATATTTGGATCATATGAACCATATATTGATGTTAAATATCATAAGAATCCGGTGGTATATCAAGAAAAAGTTCAAGCAGTACATAAAGAACTTACCCGGCTTTCTACTGCATGGAGAGATCATTTTGATTTTTGGTATCGGATGGCTAATGCAGAGGGAAAGAAACGCTTAACTACCGCAAATATTCAGGTCTGGGATAGTTATAATGCAATCGATTCTAGCAAGAAAGGTGGGCGTCGATGGCTAAATAAACGTGATACCGATATTCCTGCAGTTGCAGAATTTTTCGGCCCTTTAGGTAAGATGTATGATGCGGCTGGACTTTCGGCAGATGCTGTTGGTAATGCAGTACGCTATTATGTGGCACAAGTAGTAAATAATTTTGGCGGTATAGGAATTTTGTCACACGAAATGACGCATAATTTCGATAATAGTATTTATTTGGATGGATTTCAGCATCGTCCAGGTACGGGAGTAGAAACATATGCTACAGGACTACTCGAATCACCATGGGACCGAACATTTGCAAATTATGGCTTGAATACTGCATTAACTTTTTATGCTGATAATAATCGAACAACAAATAAAAGCCCATCACGTTTTCAAACTAGAAAAGACTTGCAAGATTATATGCATGGAGTTTTTGATGTAACTTATTTACTTGACTATGCTGAAGCTCAAGCAATGGTAGGTAAATCAGTTAAAGAGAAGCAATTGACGTACTCTCAAATTAGTTATGATCCTGCTAAAAAGGCCGATGTAGTATCTGGCCCAATCAGTACTGAAATTGCTGATAAGTTAATGACAATTGATGATTTCATTGACAACAATATTATTGCTAGTCGTGGTTATCAAGCAGGAAGTTATGGCACTAATAGTTATCAAACGATTTCTATGTATGCACCAGATTACGCGGCAGTTCAGAGCTCAACTTCTGTTTCAGGTGGGATTACTTTCAAAAAAACTGCTTTTGAATTACTAGCTGCCAAAGGTTGGTCCGATGGTTTTATTTCTTATGTTACGAACAAGTATGCTAAGGATGCAAAAAATGATAAGAAATCGCTGAGTGACACATACGCGTTAGCGAAAATCTTTAATGGTGAATATGATAATGATTATGCAACCTTCAAAAAAGCAATGTTCAAGGAGCGTATTGATAAACGTCAAGATTTTAAACCAATTACTATTACGTTAAATAGCAAGAATATCCAACTAAACAATTGGGATGAGTTACAAAATTTAATGCAGACTACTGTTGATCAGGAATTAGCACTGAGAGCTCAGGGAAAAAAGTCAAGTTTGATTAATGACTTAAAAGCTGCCATATTAACAGCTGAACTCAAGCAGACTGATGATTTTAGAAGTTCAATTTTTGTTAGTCCTCAACAAAGTAAGCAAGGTGAAATAGTAGGCGAAGGCACCAAGTTAGACCTTCCAGCGTACGATTTGAACTCACTTAAGAAGGGCGAAACAGTAGGTGAAGGTACCAAGTTAGACTTACCAACTTATGATTTGGATTCACTTAAGAAGGGCGAAGTAGTAGGCGAAGGAACACAGCTAGAATTGCCAACTTATGATTTGGACTTACTTAAGAAGGGTGAAGCAGTAGGCGAAGGAACACAGCTGGACTTACCAGGCTATGATTTAGATTCACTTAAGAAGGGCGAAACAGTAGGCGAAGGTACCAAGTTAGACTTACCAACTTATGATTTGGATTCACTTAAGAAGGGTGAAATTGTAGGCGAAGGCACCAAGTTAGACTTACCAACCTACGATTTGGACTTACTTAAGAAGGGTGAAGCAGTAGGTGATAGTACCAAATTGGTTCTGCCGACATACGACTTAAATTCGCTTAAAAAGGATGAGGCAGTGAGTGAAGATAAGGACTCTAACTTGCCAGGTTTCCACATTAATGTTTCAAAAAAGAACTCAGAATCATTAATTGAAAAATCACCAGTTCAAAATGATAATTCAGTTACAAAACTGGATTCACTAAAGGATAAGCAGATAACTAAATCTACTAAACTTGATGCGAAGATGAAGAATCAGCCTGTAGCTTCAAATTCCAAAAAAAATGCAAGCTTACCACAGACAGGAAGTAAAAACGATAGTACTATCTTAATTTTTGCAGGTATTAGTAGTTTATTTACTGCACTTGGATTGAGTATTTTTAAAAAGAAAACTAAATAGATAAGTATAAAATATTGCAAAATAAAGTAGAGACGTTATCTGAAGCGATGACCAAATTTGCCCAGATTCTAAAGCGGCTATTTCTTATATTTTGAATTGGAAAAATGTTAATGCTAGAATACATCTAACTGCAGAAAATGTTAGTTTAGCCGTGAGTCTTGTTGACTATAACGCTGATAGCGTAGCAGATAACTAACAATAGGAAATTAGTTTTAGAAAGTAAATTTTAAGAGCAAAAATTAAAAAAGTGAACCTTTTAACTTCAATAGGTTCACTTTTTTTAGTGCTTGTAAAGACTGAAATAGCTTTTAATTAAAGTCTGAAGCTTAAATCTGTAATGAAAATTTCTAAATAGAAAGTATTTTGTGAATTAAGTAAGCGCTTTTTTGATATGATTGATACTGTAAGTATTTAAATAAAAAGAGGCTAATTATGAAGCAAATAAATTTAGGTGCAACAACTATTAAGATTCCAGCAATGGCACTTGGAATTATGAGAATGAATTCAAAAACGCCAGAACAAGCTGCTCGAGCAATTGAAACAGCCTACGATGCAGGTGTTAATTTCATTGATTCGGCTGATATTTATGGAAATGGTGATTCGGAAAAGATATTTAGTCAGGCATTGAAACTGACTAATATTAAACGTGAAAATTTATTTATTCAATCAAAAGGTGGCATTATTCTTGATCCCGATCATAAAATTGGTGATTATGATTTCTGCGGCCGCTATGACTTTACTAGAGATCATATTTTAACAGCTGTCGATGGTATTTTAGACCGTATGCAGATTGATTATTTAGATAGTTTTGTTTTGCATCGTCCAGATCCATTGATGAGTCTAGATGGAGTGAAGGAAGCATTTGATATTTTACAGGCTACTGGTAAAGTTCGCTTCTTTGGAGTATCGAATTTTAATTCAGCTCAATTTAAAATGTTACAATCTAGTTTGACCCAACATTTGATGTTTGATCAGTTGCAATTCGGACTGATGCATACTGGCATAATTGATGGTGGTATTCACGTCAATATGGTAGACGAAGATAGCATTGATCATGACGGCGGTATTCTTGAATTTTGTCGTCAAAATCAAATTACAATTCAGGCTTGGTCACCATTTCAATATGGTAATTTTGCTGGAACTTTTATTAATAATCCAAAGTTTCCAAAACTTAATAAGATGTTAGATAAGCTTGCTGATAAATATCAAGTGGGTAAGAATGCAATTGCGGCTGCATGGATTTTGAAACATCCCGCTAATATGCAAATGATCATGGGAACTATGAATCCAGAACATATTATGGATAGTGTCGCTGGTGGTGAGATTGAGCTGACGGACCAAGAATGGTACAACTTATACTTTGCCGCAGGTCATATTTTGCCTTAAAGTAATTAAGTTATAGAAACGAAAATGGATTTTTCAAAAGAGAAAAGTCTATTTTTTGTGCAATAAAATGAAACAGTTTTTATGAAAATAGTATCATTTTTCTAAAAACTATCTATCACGGAGATGAGGAGATGGTAAAAGAACAGAGGCGCCAGCAGATGATTTATCTGATTTTGAATAATATTATCAAAACTGGTTTTAGTAATTTAAAAATGGAAGATTTTGTTAAGATGCTTCCGTTAAGTCGAGCCACAGTTTATCGCTATTTTAATTCGCAAGATAAAATAATTAGTGATGTAGTTAAAGAATACGTGAATTATATTAATAGCTTTGATCTCTCGTCTGAGATTCATAATGAAGAGGATTGGATTCGTAATGTGGAGAAGCAACTAGAAGTTGCTCTAAATATTTAATAGACATCTTAGTTCTATTTTTTTTATTGAAGTAGGGAACCATTGTAGATCTATGCATATCTTTGTAAGATGAAATCATCAAATTACTAAAAAAACGAGATTAAGATAGTGGATTTACAAACACTTTCATAATGAATGGACAACAAACTGGTGAAATTGATGATAGTTCATGCAATTGGTGCAGCGCATTCTTACGTAACCGAACGATTTAATTTACCAAGCTGTTAGTTATCAACTGGACAAATAAAAACTATACAGATAACTTTAGTTTTGATATGATTTAGTGGATAAGATATAAAGCAATTAAATTTCCCACCGGGGAAGCCAAGTAATATTTACTCTCAGTAGGTCTTTGAAGAGAGTAATCGTTACTTGGCATTTTTTATTTTAGGAGGAAAAATCATGTCATGGATTTATTTGATAATTGCAGGAATCGTTGAAGTTGTATGGGCTACTGCTATGAAAATGAGTGAAGGATTTTCAATTCTAAGTTATTCAGTTGCTACTATTGTTGGGATGATTATTTCATTTTGTGGATTAATTTTAGCAACTAAGAATTTGCAATTATGTATTGCTTATCCAGTATGGACAGGAATTGGAGCTGTGGGGTCAATTATTGTTGGAGTAGTGCTATTTCACGACCAATTCTCACCAATAACTTGGTTATTTATTGTTTTGTTAGTGATTAGTATAATTGGAATAAAATTAACGACAGGGCATTAAGAGATAAAAATAAGAAAAGTAAAGTTTATTTATTGCGATGAGTGTTAATGGCTAGATTGCGGGTCAAAGTAGTGATGTAAAAAACTTTGCTATATTGTTAAAGGTCAAATTGATGAAACTGGAAATTTAGAATATGTAATGAAATGGGAAAAATAAATTATCTTGCTTTGTAATTAAGATTTTTCTTTTCAACTTTGTTAACTTTTTGGTATGATAGATATGTTCTAAAGGTTGCCTCAATGGCGGAATTGGCAGACGCGCAGCGTTCAGGTCGCTGTTCACGCAAGTGAGTGCAGGTTCGACTCCTGTTTGAGGCATAAAATAAGTGTCTGGGAAAAAAGTAATTTTCTAGACTAAAAAAGAACGCTGAAGTTCATT
>NZ_CAJURR010000021.1 GCF_910589175.1 uncultured Lactobacillus sp. | reverse complement strand
ACTTCAGCGTTCTTTTTTAGTCTAGAAAATTACTTTTTTCCCAGACACTTTTTGTCTGAAAATAAACTAGTCTTTCTTTTGGTTTACCAAAATTTCATCGATTAAACCGTAGTCTTTAGCTTCTTCAGCAGACAAGTAATTGTCGCGTTCAGTATCCTTAAGGATCTTATCGAGAGGTTGACCAGTGGTTTCATGTAAAATTTGGTTAAGTTTTTTACGACTCTTCAAAATTTCATTAGCTGCAATTTGAATGTCAGTTTGTTGACCTTGTGCACCACCCAATGGTTGGTGAATAAGAACTGTTGAGTTTGGTAATGCAAAACGTTTACCCTTAGTTCCACTAGTTAAAAGAATGGAAGCCATAGAAGCAGCCATACCAATGGCAATTGTAGATACATCTGACTTGATGAAGTTCATTGTATCCATGATTGCTAATCCAGAGGTAATAACACCACCTGGAGAATTAATGTAAAGAGAAATATCTTTAGTGTTATCTTGTGCATCTAAGAATAAAAGTTGAGCAATGATGGAATTAGCCATTTGATCGTTAATTTCACCACTAAGCATAATGATTCTATCTTTTAATAATCTTGAATAAATGTCGTAAGCACGTTCGCCACGTGCAGTTTGTTCAATAACTGTAGGTACGAGCATTAATTTTACCTCCTAAACAAAATTAGCACTCTAATAAGTACAGTGCTAATTAAATCACTTACTTTTAATCATGTCAACTGATCAAGCTTAATTTTGTGTAGAAAAAATGACCGATAAAATATATCGGTCATTAAAATTAGTCTATTAATGGGTTACTTCCATCTTCTCTTTTTTTGATTGCGGGTAAAATCAATCCTAAAGCAATCAAAATAATTGGAGTAATAATATTAAGGAAAAGTGTAAATGGATCAGGAGAATAAATTCCAAAAATACAACATGCAGCTGTTACAATGAAACACCAAATTCCAGCAGTATATGCAAGACCTTGATTCTTTGTCATTTGATAAGAAGTATCAAATTTTGTTTGCTGTTTTCTAAGAGCAATATATGCTGCAAATACCCATAAATAACGCATTGGCATTGTAGTAGAATTTAATTTAACTAATTGTGCCATAACAGCTTGTGCATCTGGTAGTAAAGCTTGAGCTGCAATTAAACCACCAGAAAGGATAACAACCATCCAAATACCGTTGATATATGCTCCATTTTTATTGACTTTAAGGAGCTTCTTAGGGATAAAGTTTTTAGCTTCTTTACTACCTAATAGCATTCTAAGTGGGGCATCAATACTAATAACTAAGGTAGAAAATTGTCCAATGACGTTACACCATGAATAGATGTACATAAACAAGCCACCAACATGGTAATATTCACCTAAACGTTGGAAAGCCATATAAGCACCGTTTGAAATATATTCATTTAAATTATTGTTAACAACCTTAGGATCAAACATCAAAGCCATGGCGAATGTTCCTAAAATAGCAGAAATCATAACCATAATGGCAAGGGCCATCATTGCTTTAGGGAAGTTTTTTGATGGGTCTTTTACTTTATTTACATAGGGAGATATTTTTTCACATCCACCAACAGCAAAAACTAGAATTGAAAGAGAAGTTAAATACTTAAGATTGAATGTTGGCATTAAACTTTTCCAATTAAAGTTAATTGAATAATATCCTGCGTGAGGGTTAATTGCCGGAGCAGCAAACATCATAATGATAAACAAAATAGACATGATAAACATTGATGATCCAGCAATAGTGGCTAAACTTTTAAGAACAGGAATTCCTTTACTAGTGACCCAGCAGAAAAATAGAAAAACCACTAAAGTAGCAAGTTGAGTCCAGGCCGTTGGGAGACCATCATACCATTTGGTATTTCCAAAAATTCCCCAAGCCATCGCTCTTAAGCCGCCGGTACCTTTACTGGAAATATAAACGACGTGACAAGCCCAATAGGTCCAGCCGGCATAATATGCCCATTTTGCACCCATGGTCGCATTAACCCAAGATGAGACACCACCATTTGCATTTTTAAAGGTAGCACCTAATTCTCCAACCATTAATGCATAGGGAACAAAATAGAGTAAAAACATTAGAACCCAACTGAAAACGACCTTAGTACCATCGAAGTAAACATAACCATTTACAACATTGCCAAAGCCCCAAACAGTTGAAAATGCCATCATTGCCAGTGTAGGCCAAAGCATTTTTTTGGCATCAGACTTTTTTTCTTCTTCGATCATAAAATAACCTTTCTGTCTATGTACATAATTAACACCAATTTTAATTATAACGAAAATGCTTACAAATGATAGGCTATTTCTAAATAAACCGAGTAATTAAATGATACAAAAAAAGAGCCAGCATACGCTCGCTCCTTTTATGCGCCCCCTGAGAGTCGAACTCAGATTTTAAGAACCGGAATCTTACGTGCGATCCATTACACTAAGGGCACGACAAACTAAAATAAGTATATCAGAAAATGTAGAAAGTACAAATTAATTATTCTGAATGATATATCTTGAATTTAAAAAAAGATATTGCTATACTAAAAACTGTCGAGAGAGAAATGTGAATTGAAATATAGTTAATTCGCGTCTCTCTAATATTTTTAAGCTTTTTGGGTCGCTTACCGTCATATGGTGGTATCATTTTTGACCCAATAGAGGGAGCGAGCAATGGACTCGGATTTAACCTTGTTGCAAAGCTTAGTTCCTGATGTTTTAAAAATAATTCGGCAACGTTTTCTTGTTCTTGAACAGATTTCGCTGTTAGCTCCAGTTGGGCGAAGAGTTGTTGCTAAAAAATTAGGATTAAGCGAGCGCAATGTGCGAACTGAAACTGATTATTTGCGGCAGTTAGGACTCATTAATATCCAGAGCTACGGTATGGAATTAACTGATAAAGGAAAGAGAACTTTAAAGGAAGCTGCTCCTTTAATCGATCGTTTGTTTAATGCTAGTCAAACTGAAATTGAATTGGCACAAAAATTAGGGATCGATCGAGCTATTATTGTTCCTGGTGACATGGATCGACAAGAGCGCGTTGTTGACTTAATGGGTGAACAACTTAACTCTGCGCTTGATTTACTTTTACCATTAGGAAAAAGTATTATTACTGTTTTAGGTGGTACTACTGTGGCGGGAGTAGCCCATCATCTTTCTCCTAAATTAAGCCGCTATCGGGATTTGTTATTTGTTCCCGGAAGAGGAGCAGTTGGAGAAAGCGTTGAAATCCAGAGTAATACTGTTGCTCAGATGATGGCATCTGAGACAGGTGGAAAACATAAAGGGTTATATTTACCCGAAAATGTTTCATCTGAGGCCTTGACTTTATTGCTTCAAGACACAGATATTGCGAATGCGATTTCAAACATTTATAATAGTGATATGGTGATACATGGAATTGGTAGAGCAGATGTCATGTCAAAAAGACGTGGCTTAGATGTAATGACTAGTTCCAAGCTTCGAAATGATGGAGCTGTGGCCGAATGTTTTGGGTATTTCTTTGACCAACAAGGTAGACTTGTAAAACGTATCCCACGGATCGGTCTTCAATTAGAAGACTTAGATAAAATACCTCATGTATTTGCAATTGCGGCTGGGGCTAGTAAAGCTTCTGCAATTGTAGCTTACATGCATCATGCTCCTAAACAAACGTGGTTAATCACGGATGAAGGAGCCTCAAACTTGGTTTTAAAGGGGAAGTAATTCCCGTTTAAAATAAATTGTTACTTACATATTTCCTAAGGAGGAATATAGGATATGACAGTTAAAATTGGTATTAACGGTTTCGGCCGTATTGGTCGTTTAGCATTCCGTCGTATTATGGATTTAGGCGAAAAGTCTTCAGATATTGAAGTTGTTGCAATCAACGACTTGACTACTCCAGCACTTTTAGCTCACTTACTTAAGTACGACTCAACTCATGGTACTTTCAACCACGAAGTTTCAGCAACTGATGACTCAATCGTAGTTGACGGTAAGAAGTACCGTGTTTACGCTGAACCACAAGCACAAAACATTCCTTGGGTTAAGAACGATGGCGTTGACTTTGTTCTTGAATGTACTGGTTTCTACACTAGCAAAGCTAAGTCAGAAGCTCACCTTAAGGCTGGTGCAAAGCGTGTATTAATTTCTGCACCTGCAGGTTCAGACTTGAAGACCATTGTTTACGGCGTAAACGATGATACTTTGACTGCTGATGACAAGATTGTTTCAGCTGGTTCATGTACTACTAACTCATTAGCACCAATGGTTAATGCTTTACAAAAAGAATTCGGCATTGAAGTTGGTACTATGACTACTATCCACGCTTACACTTCAACTCAAATGCTTTTAGATGGTCCTGTACGTGGTGGTAACTTACGTTCTGCACGTGCTGCAGCTATCAACATTATTCCTCACTCAACTGGTGCTGCTAAGGCTATTGGTCTTGTTGTTCCAGAATTGAACGGTAAGTTGAACGGTCACGCACAACGTGTTCCAGTTCCAGATGGTTCTGTAACTGAATTAGTTTCAATCTTAAGCAAGGATGTAACTGCTGACGAAGTTAACGAAGCAGTTAAGAAGTACGAAAGTCCTTCATTTGCATACAACGACCACAACATCGTTTCTAGCGACGTTTTAGGTATGACTGCTGGTTCAATCTTTGACCCAACTCAAACCATGGTAACTACTGCAGGTGACAAGCAATTAGTTAAGACTGTTGCTTGGTACGACAACGAATACTCATTCACTTGCCAAATGGTTCGTACTTTATTGAAATTTGCTACTCTTTAATCATTAATTATTAATTACTGATTTTAAGTAAGCAGACGAGAGAAGGCGGAGGGAATTACTTCCTCCGCCTTTTTTCAAATAATCTATCGGAGGTAAATTAGTTTAAATGGCTAAATTAATCGTTTCAGACCTTGATCTTAAAGGTAAAAAGGTTTTAGTTCGTGTTGACTTCAATGTTCCAATTAAGAATGGTGTTATTGGTGACGACAACCGTATTGTTGCTGCATTACCAACTATTAAATACATCATTGATCACGGTGGTAAAGCAATTTTGCTTAGCCACTTGGGTCGTGTTAAGTCAGATGCTGACAAGAAAGAATTGTCATTACGTCCAGTAGCAGAACGTTTAAGTGAATTATTAGAAAAGCCTGTAACTTTTGTACCAGAAAACGAAGGTAAAGAAGTAGAAGAAGCTATCGATAACATGAAGGATGGCGACGTTGTTGTTCTTGAAAACACTAGATTCCAAGATATTGACAACGACTTTGGTAAGCGTGAATCTAAGAACGATCCAAAGCTTGGCGAATACTGGGCAAGTCTTGGTGATGTATTTGTAAACGATGCATTTGGTACTGCTCACAGAAGTCACGCTTCAAACGTTGGTATTGCAACTGCTATGAAGAAGGCTGGTAAGCCTGCAGCAGCTGGTTACTTACTTGAAAAGGAAATTAAGTTCTTAGGTGATGCTGTTGAAAACCCAGTTCACCCATTTGTAACTATTCTTGGTGGTGCAAAAGTATCAGATAAGATTGGTGTTATTGAAAACTTAATTCCTAAGTCAGATCACATTTTAATCGGTGGTGGTATGGCTTATACTTTCTTAGCTGCACAAGGTCACAAGATTGGTAAATCATTGTTTGAAGCTGACAAGGTAGAACTTGCTAAGAGCTTGCTTGAAAAGGCTGGCGACAAGATTGTTCTTCCAGTTGACAACGTTGCAGCTACTGAATTCTCAAATGATGCTCCTCACGAAGTTGTTGGTGACGATATTCCTGATAACGAAATGGGTCTTGACATCGGTCCTAAGACTGTTGAAAAATTCAGAGATATCTTAAAAGATGCTAAGACTGTTGTATGGAACGGACCTATGGGTGCATTCGAAATGCCAAATTACGCAGAAGGTACTTTGGAAGTTGGTCGTGCATTAGCTGACTTGAAGGATGCCGTAACTATTATTGGTGGTGGTGACTCAACTGCTGCTGCTAAGCAATTAGGAATCGCTCCTAAGATCAGCCACATTTCTACTGGTGGTGGTGCTTCACTTAACTACCTTGAAGGTAAAGAATTACCGGGAATCGCTTGTGTTTCTGACAAGTAAAATTAGGAGGAATTTTTAATGCGTACACCAATTATTGCTGGTAACTGGAAATTACACATGAACCCTGAACAAACCATTGAATTTGTTAATGCAGTTAAGGGTAAGTTGCCAGATCCAAGTAAAGTTGAATCAGTTATTGCTGCACCTGCAGTTGATCTTTATGTTTTAAAGAAGACTGCTGAAGGCTCAAACTTACATACTGGTGCAGAAAATGCATACTTTGAAGTTGAAGGTGCCTTTACTGGTGAAACTTCACCTAAAGTTTTGAATGAAATGGGTATTGACTACTGTATTATTGGTCACTCAGAACGTCGTGGTTACTTCCACGAAACTGATGAAGACATTAACAAGAAAGCTAAGGCTTTATTTGCTAATGGCGTAACTCCAATTATTTGCTGTGGTGAATCTCTTGAAACTCGTGAAGCTAACAAGCAAGATGAATGGGTAGTAGCTCAAATTAAAGCTGCTTTAGACGGCTTAACTGCAGAACAAGTTTCTAAACTTGTTATTGCTTACGAACCAATTTGGGCTATCGGTACTGGTAAGACTGCTTCTGCTGATCAAGCTGAAGAAATGTGCAAGACTATTCGTGAAACTGTAAAAGACTTGTACAACGAAGAAACTGCTGAAAACGTTCGTATCCAATACGGTGGTTCAGTAAAACCAGCTAACGTAAAAGAATTAATGTCTAAGCCTGACATTGACGGTGGTTTAGTTGGTGGTGCTTCTCTTGATCCAGAATCATTCTTAGCATTAGTAAACTACCAAGATTAATTAACAATTTATTTAAACGGAATTAGAAGAAAAAAGGAGAATCTCCATGTCTGTTATTACTGATATTCACGCACGTGAAGTTCTTGACTCTCGTGGTAATCCAACTGTTGAAGCTGAAGTTTACACTGAATTAGGTGGCTTTGGTCGTGCTATTGTACCATCTGGTGCTTCTACTGGTGAACATGAAGCAGTAGAATTACGTGATGGTGACAAGTCTCGTTTTCTTGGTCAAGGTGTTTTAACTGCTGTTGAAAACGTTAATGGTGAAATTGCAAAAGCTGTTATTGGCTTAGATGTAACTGATCAACGTTTAATTGACCAAACTATGATTGACCTTGACGGTACTCCAAACAAGGGTCGTTTAGGTGCTAACGCTATGTTAGCTGTTTCATTAGCAAGTGCACGTGCTGCAGCTGATGAATTAGGTTTACCTTTATACGAATACTTGGGTGGACCAAACGCTCATGTTTTACCAACTCCAATGATGAATGTTATTAACGGTGGTAAGCACGCAGATAACAACGTTGATATCCAAGAATTCATGATTATGCCAGTTGGTGCTAAGTCTCTTCATGAAGCTGTTCGTATGGGTGCAGAAACTTTCCATACTTTGAAGAGCTTGCTTCAAGAACGTGGTGAATCAACTGCTGTAGGTGACGAAGGTGGTTTTGCACCAAACTTGAAGAACAACGAAGAACCATTTGAAATTTTAGTTGAAGCTATTCAACGTGCTGGCTACAAGCCTGGTCAAGATATTTCTATTGCATTTGACTGTGCAGCTTCTGAATTCTACAACAAGGATACTAAGAAGTATGTGACTGTTGCTGATGGCCGTGAATACACTGCTGAAGAATGGACTTCACTTATGGAAGACATCGTTGACAAATACCCAGTTATTTCCATTGAAGATCCTTTGGACGAAAACGATTGGGAAGGTTGGAAAGTCTTCACTGAACGTTTAGGTGATAAGGTACAAATCGTTGGTGACGATTTATTCGTAACTAACACTAACTACCTTGAAAAGGGTATTAAGATGGGTGTTGCTAACTCAATCTTAATTAAGCTTAACCAAATCGGTACTTTGACTGAAACTTTTGAAGCTATTGAAATGGCTAAGGAAGCAGGCTACACTGCTGTTGTTTCTCACCGTTCTGGTGAAACTGAAGATACTACAATTGCTGATTTAGTTGTTGCAACTAATGCTGGTCAAATTAAGACTGGTTCAATGTCAAGAACTGATCGAATTGCTAAGTACAACCAATTAATGAGAATTGAAGAAGCTTTGGGTTCAACTGCTCAATACAAAGGAATTCACAGTTTCTACAACTTACACAAACAATTTTAATTAATAGTTGAAATAAAAGAAAAAGGGACGTTGCTTTAGGTGACTCCCTTTTTCTTTTAGCATTCATTGGCTAAATATGGTAAAATCAGTACAGTAAGAAATTTAGGTAATGGAGGCAGCGCTTTGTATAATATCGTCATGACGCTACTCATCATTGTTAGCTTTTTAATTATTATTGCTACGTTGATGCAGCCGCAAAAGCAACAAGATGCCTTAAACGCATTGTCCGGCGGTGCAGTATTTAGCGGCCAGACAAAGAAGCGTGGATTTGAAGCATTAATGGAAAGGATTACTGCTGTATTGTTGGTTCTCTTTTTTGCTCTTGCTTTGATCTTGGCAGTACTTTCATCCAAGTAAAAAAAGCCTTCCGGTCACAGGAGGGCTTTTTTAATTTCTTTTAACTTAACTTATTTTATAAAGAAATTGAGGCAATTTATATAATGACACAGAATGAACGAGTTTTAGCTGATGTTTATGAAACATTTAGACATAATCCTCAAGAACAATATGATGTGGATCAACTTGAAAATGATCTTAGTCGTAGCCAAAGGTTAAATTTTCCTGATTTGGTTAAAGCTTTAACTTTTTTAGAACATAGTAAAAAGATTGTAACTGATGGTCAGGGAAAGTACCAGTTGAATCAATTAAACACTGTTGCTGAAGGTACCTTTAAGGCAAATGATAAGGGATTTGGTTTTGTCAGATTTGATGATGAAAGCATGGAAGATGCCTTTATTGATAAACATAATACTAAATTTGCTATTGATGGGGACCGCGTTAAGGTAAAAATTATTGCTGGTGCTAATCCATGGAATGGCAAAGGTCCAGAAGGTAAAATCGAAGAAATTACTGAACGTGGTGTAGAGACTTTAGTTGGAGAATTTCATCCATACTCTGATGAAGTAGTGAAATCAAGTGGATTTTACGGTTATGTTGTTAGTGAAAACAGAAAATTAAAGAAATATAAAATTAATATCACTGATAATGGTGTTAAGCCACAAATGGGTGATATGGTAAAAATTTCTATTAATAAATATCCGGATGAAGATCAACCAGATGAAATGCAGGGTGTAGCACTTCTAACAATCGGTAATAAAAATGATCCTGGTGTTGATATCATGTCAATTGTTGTTGATAATGATATTCGGACTGATTGGCCAAAAAAAGCAATGGATCAAGCAAATAGCATTCCTGATCATGTAACTGAAGAAGAAAAAAGTAAACGTGTTGATATTACCGATCAACCAGCTGTAACAATTGACGGTGATGATTCTAAAGACTTTGATGACGCAGTTGTAGTTTGGAAACTTCCTAATGGTAACTATCACCTAGGAGTACATATCGCTGATGTATCTCATTATGTAAAAGAAGGTACACCGCTAGATAAAGAAGCTTTTGCTCGTGGTAACAGTACATATTTAGTTGATCGTGTTATCCCAATGCTCCCATTTAGATTATCAAATGGTATTTGTTCTCTTAATGAAGGTGTAGAACGTTTAGTTCTATCATGTGATATGGAAATTACTCCAGAAGGTAAACGTGTTGGATATAGAATTTATCCATCAGTTATGAAGTCACATGGACGTTTAACCTACAATAATGTTAATAAAGTTCTTGATCCAAATAATCATGAAAAGTTAGAGCAAAAGTATACAGATGCAGCTCCAATGCTTCATGAAATGGCTGATTTACATAATATTTTGTATAAAAAACGTCACCAACGTGGTGCTATTGATTTTGAAGAGCCAGAAGCAAAAATTGTAGTTGATGATAAGGGTAAACCAACAGATATTGTTCTTCATGAACGTGGAACTGCTGAAAAGATGATTGAATCCTTTATGTTGATGGCAAATGAAACTGTTGCCGAAGACTACTATAAGAAACATACACCTTTCCTTTATCGTGTACATGAAACCCCAGATCAAGAAAAAATGCAATCATTCCTTGAGTTTGTAAGTGCATTTGGGTTAAACGTAAAGGCTGATCCAAACGATGTAAAACCAAAAGATTTACAAAAGATTGTAGCTAAAACCGAGGGTACACCTGAAGAAGCTGTTGTCCAGATGATGATGCTTCGTAGCTTGAAGCAAGCACATTATTCTCCTGAACCACTGGGTCACTTTGGGTTGGCAGCTAAGTACTATACCCACTTTACTTCACCAATTCGTCGCTATTCTGATTTAATGGTTCACCGTATGATTCATGAATATGCGAATGCAAATATGGATCAAGATATTCAAAAGCACTTCAAGGCTCAACTTCCAGATGTTGCTGAACAAACTTCAACACAAGAAAGAAAATCAATTGATACTGAACGAAGTGTAAACGATCTCAAGATGACTGAGTTTATGGCTGATAAAGTTGGTCAAACATTTGATGCAATTGTTTCCTCAGTAACAAGTTTCGGAATGTTTATTCAATTGCCAAATACTGTTGAAGGTTTAATTCATATCTCGAATTTAAATGATGACTACTACAACTTTGATGAAAAATCATTGACTTTAACTGGACGTAATTCACATAAACAATTTAAGATTGGAATGCCAATTAAAGTTAAGTTGATTAGAGCTGATGTGGAGCAACATCAGTTAGACTTTGAAATTTATGATCCGAATGCACCAAAGCGCCCACAAAGAAGTAATAATCGTGGAAAACGTAGCTTTGATAAAGGACGTAAAAATGGTGGAAATAAGAGAAATAACAACACTTCTCACGTAAATAATGGCCATAATTTTAAGATTCGTCATCGCAAAACAACAGCTGTCAAGTCCAATAAAAAATAATTAGGAAGAAAATGATGAAACAAAAAGCAGATAATTTGATTGCTCAAAATAAAAAAGCAAGTCATGATTATTTTATTAAGGAAACTCTTGAAGCCGGAATTGCGTTAACTGGGACAGAGATTAAATCAATTCGTGCACGTAGAATTAATTTGCGGGACGGATATGTTCAAATTATTAATGGATCTGCTTTTTTAGAAAATGTTCATATTAGTGAATATAAAGAAGGTAATCGCTATAATCATGATCCTTTACGATCTCGGCGCTTGTTGCTTCATAAGAAAGAAATTGCTCGTCTAGCTGGAATTCAAGCTCAACAGGGAATGGCAATTATTCCTTTAAAAGTCTATTTAAAACATGGATTTGCTAAAGTTTTAATTGGCGTAGGACAAGGTAAGAAGCAATATGATAAACGTCAGACTATTAAAAAGCGTGATCAAGACCGTGAAATTCATCGTAAGTATGGGATTTAGTAGGTGAATTAAATGATTAGAAAGGCAAAATTAACTGATTTTCCTTTAGTTTATCCAATTTTAAAACAAATTTTTGATGAGATGGATATGGATACTATTAAAGCTCTTCCAGAGAGTCAATTTTATGATTTAATGAAACATGGCTTTTATTCTCCTCATTATCGTTATTCGCATAATCGAATGTGGGTAGAAACAGATGATTTAGATCGACCAATTGGTTTAATAGTAATGTATGGTTACGACGATCAAGGTTTAATAGATATTTCATTAAAGAGTGCTTATTCGAAGGTTGGATTACCTCTTGATGCAGTTATTTTTTCTGATAAAGAAGCCTTACCGCATGAATGGTATTTAGATGCTATTGCTGTTTCTCCAAAACACTGGGGAGAAGGAATTGGACAGAAATTAATTAAAATTGCTCCCGATATAGCAAGCCAAAAGGGATATAAAAAGATAAGTTTGAACGTTGATCAAGATAATCCTAGAGCTGCTCGCTTGTACGATTATATGGGCTTTAAAACTACTTCTACGATGACGATCGGAGATCGTATGTATGACCATATGGTTAAAAAAGTTAATTAAAATAAAAGAGAATCAATCATTAAAGAAAGATTGATTCTCTTTTTGTTATTAAATTTAAAGAAATATTTAAAAATAACATTAATTACATTATTAATGTTGCACATCATTTAAAAACCTGTTAAAGTAATAAAACTATGGAAGATTGGAGAGTGATCATAGGTTAACTTAGAAAGGAAATTAGAATGAAATGCTGGATGAATTACAACGAGTTCAAATAGCTTTACATGATATGTTATCTCAAACGAATATAAAGAAAATAAATATTTCTAAACTTTGTATTGAAGCAGGAATCAGTAGAGGAACTTTTTATTTGAGATATGGAAAAATAAATAACTGTATTGAAGCTTGTATTTTGCTAGAGCTGAAAAAGGAATTACGTAGAAATGAAAAGAATAGTTTAAGACAAATTCTTAATATTTTATGTAGCTACATTCAAAAACATAAACAATATTTCTACAATGCATATAATTTAAGTGAAGAAAACTGCATGTGTGAAAAGATGAGAGAACATTTTTTTCAATATATTCGATCATATGTTTACAAACGAGGAAGTTTTTCAGAACTTATACTTAAACAATTGACTAATATCCTCTATGACCGAATCTGTTTTTGGATAAGTCATGGATGTAATAAAAGTTATAGTTATTTATTGGAAGATTTAGCAATCATTATTGAATTAATTGATTTTCAAAAGCACGTTTGTTCTCATCAATATCAAGTATTTAATTTCTCACGTTATTATTTAAACTGTGATTAAGAAAGTGCATTAATTCGATTTTGAAAATTAAAAGTTGGCAAAAATAATGGTTTAGTATGCCACTGAGTAAAAAGTAAACTAATTAAAATAATAAAGGGGACATCTTCAGGCCGTGAGATATCACACCTCCAGGTAAGTCCCATGTCAGTGACTAGCGAGCAAACGCTAGCCACTTTTTTTATACCTGAATAAAATCCGTATCTTCCTTGCTTTAAACTTCCTTTGATCCAATAATTTAACCGAGTAATATAGAATAAATTAGTAAAACGACTGTTGAGCTTTTTCACTTTGACTAGAGAATGATTAACCACGTCAACACTATAACTTGCTAAAAGATGGTTAGAGTCTAGATAAAGTCGACCAATTTCATTATGGTTAATGTCAGTTAAAATGATTGGTTGGTTAAATTCATTAAGATTCCCCTTTAAAATATAAACTATTTCTCCTTGATCATTTTTTACTGGAATTTGACCACAAGTTTGGCCATGTGTAAGTTGGACAGTATAACGCATAATTTCATCTGCCTTTAGGAAAATTATGTTTATTTACAAAAATGACGAATTGCATACGCAACTCCATTGTCATTGTTACTTTTAGTGATAAAGTTAGCAATTTTCTTGATCTCAGGTGCAGCATTTTCCATTGCTACACCTACGCCAGCCATGCGAATCATTGATTCATCATTAAGATTATCGCCAATGGCCATTACTTCATTTGGTTGGTAGCCTTGTAGACGTGCATAATCCATTAAAGCGATACCTTTTTGAGCTTTAATATTGTTAATTTCGATATTAGTAGAAGAACTCGCAGTGACAATTAAATCACCCATTTTTCCGATTTCTTCACGAATATGTTTAAATACTTTAGGACCATTAGGATGGAAGGCGACAAATTTCATGGCTTCAAAGTTTGGTTTTTCAAGCAAATCTTTAAAATCAGAAACATATTTAATTCTCATGATTTCATCTGAGCCAGCAGCAAAAGAAACCGCCTTTTTAAAAGTTAATTTTTTGTTGAGATCAACTAATAGATCAGAAAAGTTAGCAATTCTGCGCAACCGAGAATCTGAATAAACGTTATCAGCAGCAACTATCTCAAAGTAAAAACCAGAATCTTTGAGTAATTTATTAATCTTAATACTTTGTTCTTTAGGAATTGGCTCATTTACAATTAGTTTGCCAGCTGTATTAAAAACCATTGCACCATTTAAATTAATAAAACCCGTATGAAGGCCCGCTTTAGCAAGTATTCCTTGAGATTCAGAAGGTGCTCGGCCAGTTGCAACTAAAAATTCAACGCCTTTTGCTTGTGCTTCTTTGATAGCAGCAATATTTTCAGATGAAATTTGCATTTGTTTATTTAACAACGTGCCGTCCATGTCACTCGCAATAAGTTTAATCATTTTAAGTCCTCCAATCTTTTATCTATATGATATCATGAACTTGGATTTCTTAGAGAGACAAGAGGATAGAATAAGTATGAAAAAATTAATTGGAAATGATTGGGATGAAGTTTTAGCACCAGCTTTTGAAAGTGAAAAGTATCAAGAATTGCGTGATTTTTTAAAGGAAGAATATCAAACGAAACAGATATTTCCCGATATGTATCATATTTTTACTGCTTTTAAATTGACAAGTTTTGCAGATACGAAAGTTGTAATCTTAGGGCAGGATCCTTATCATAATCCAGGTCAAGCGACTGGGATGAGCTTTAGTGTTAATCCAGGAGTTCCATTGCCTCCATCTTTAAAAAACATTTATAAGGAACTATATGATGATGTGGGTGCAGTTCCAGTAAATCATGGCTACCTCAAAAAATGGGCAGATCAAGGAGTATTACTCTTGAATGCAGTTTTGACTGTACCATATGGAAATGCTAATGGGCATCAAGGTAAGGGCTGGGAACTAATTACGGACACAGCTATTAAGGCATTAAGTGACCGAGGAAAAGTGGTATTCATTTTATGGGGAAGATTTGCACAAAATAAAATTCCTTTAATTGATGAGGGAAAAAATGTGATTATTAAGTCTCCACATCCTAGTCCTTTTTCAGCAGATCGAGGCTTTTTCGGTTCACGCCCATTTTCTAGGTGTAATGATGCTTTAATTAAATTCGGTGAGAGTCCAATTGATTGGCAATTACCACAAGAAGTAAACCTGGCAGATATGGCATAGTTTTTGTTTTGAGAAAAAGCTCTGAAATTGTAAAATATTATCTATAAATAAAAGAGAAAGGCTTAATTTGTTATGAAAGTATTTGACTCACTTAAGAAAAAAGCAGAAGAATCAAAGAAAGTAATTGTTTTTCCAGAAGGAAACGATGACCGAATAATAAAAGCAGCTGTTCGCCTCGAAGAAGAAGGCATTGTAAAACCACTTTTACTGGGAAAGCCTGATGAAGTAATAGAAACTGCTCAAAGCTTGAATGTTGATTTAGGTTCAATTGAAATTATCAATCCAGCAGTTTACCCAGATTTTGAGAAAATGGGTCAAGACTTCGTTGAGTTAAGAAAAGGAAAGAATACTTTAGCAGAAGCAAAGGAAATCCTACAAGACGTTTCTTACTTTGGCACAATGTTAGTCTATGAAGGGAAAGCGGATGGAATGGTTTCAGGAGCTACTCATTCTACTGCTAATACTGTGCGTCCAGCTCTTCAAATTATTAAGACTAAAAAAGGGATGAGCCGTGTTTCAGGTGCTATGATCATGGAACGTGGAGATGAAAAGTATATTTTTGCTGATTGTGCTATTAATATTGATCCAGATAGTGAAACTCTAGCTGAAATTGCCTATCAATCAAGTAAAACCGCTGAAATGATTGGTCTTGAGCCTAAAATTGCAATGCTTAGCTTTTCAACTAAGGGATCAGCAAAGGGTCCAATGGTAACTAAGGTGCAAGAAGCGACTGAGTTAGTACATCAAAAATATCCAGAATTGATTTGTGATGGAGAATTACAATTTGATGCTGCAATTGTCCCTCGGGTTGGAGAAGCAAAAGCCCCAGGTTCTGCAGTTGCCGGACATGCAAATGTATTTATTTTCCCAGAACTACAATCCGGTAATATTTCTTATAAAGTTGCAGAGCGTTTAGGTGGATTCAGCGCAATTGGTCCTGTATTGCAAGGTCTTGCTGCTCCAATTAATGATTTGTCACGTGGATGCAAGACGGAAGATGTATATTTATTAGCTATTTTAACTGCTGCTCAAGCTAATATGGAGAAATAAAATGAACTCATTAGAAATAAATTCTGATGAACAGATGCAAAAATTGGGTAAGGCAATTGGTGAAAGTAGTAAGGGGCATGATTTATTGCTCTTATCTGGTGATTTGGGTGCCGGAAAAACTACATTAACTAAAGGAATTGCACGAGCTTTGGGAATTAAGCGTCCTGTTAAAAGTCCCACTTTTACAATTGTTAGAGAATATCGGGAAGGTAAGAGACCACTTTTCCATATGGATATGTATCGGCTAGAAGATGGGGACTTATCAAGTATTGATATGCCTGGATATCTAGCTGAAGATGGATTGGTTGTAATCGAATGGCCGCAATTTATTATTGAAGACCTGCCTAACGATTATCTTGAATTATCGATTAAGCGTGTAGATGATTCATGGGATTCTACCAAGCGAATAGTTGAATTTAAAGCTGTCGGAGAAAGAAACAAGCTTTGGTTGTCAGAAATAAAAAAATATTTTGAATAATAAAAAATGGTTAAGCTTAGATAGGCTTAACCATTTTTTTGATTGGATCATCTCCAACACGTTTATTTTCTTCAATTAAGATGCCTGCACAAGCTTCACTATCACTTAAAGCGTTGTGGTGATGCCATAAGTTGATATTTAAAGCGTCTGACACTGTATCTAGCTTGTGGTTAGGGAGATCGGGTTCGAACGTCTTACTAGTTGCTAAAGTATCAATTGCAAAGTAATGGGGGGCCGGAATATTATAGCGAGCCAGTGATTTTTCCATTACGCGGCAATCGAAGCGAGCGTTATGGGCAGCTACTAACATTCCTGGTTGATATAATTTTTTAATTTTTGGCCAAACTTCAGCCATTGTTGGTGCATTTTTTACATCCTCAGCTGTAATGCCATGAATTCTTATATTTCGTCCATCAAAAGGCATTTGCGGATTGATGACTGTATAAAAACGATCGACAATTTCATTATTTCTAACCATAACTAAAGCAAGAGAACATGCACTTTCAGGATGACTATTTGCCGTTTCAAAATCCATTGCAGTAAAATTCATTTGTATCCTCTGAAATAAAACATTATTTTTCTTTTTAGTATAACACTTAATGTAGAAAACTATCCATTTAATGCGGTATGATTAAGGAGATGATTATTTAAGGAAAAGAGAGATAAAAATGCAACTAATGGATTTAAAAAAACAGGGGATCGATATTCAAGAAAATATTCCATTGAGCCGTTTTACGTTTACTAAGACGGGAGGACCTGCGCAGTATCTTGCTTTTCCTAAAAATTTAAATGAGCTAGAACTATTGGTAGATACAGTTAAAGAGAATAAGATTCCCTTAACTGTTATTGGAAATGCCTCCAACTTGATCATTAGAGATGGTGGTATTTCTGGATTAGTTTTAATTTTGACAAAAATGGACACAATTGTTGCAAATAAAGATGAAGCAACTATTACAGCTGATGCTGGGGCACGAATTATTGATACATCTGAAGCAGCATGTGAAGCTAGTCTAAGCGGTCTAGAATTTGCGGCTGGTATTCCGGGTAGTGTAGGAGGAGCAGTCTTTATGAATGCAGGCGCTTATGGCGGTGAAACAGAATTTGTTATTAAGTCTGTTCGTGTCTTAACTCGTGCTGGTGAATTTAAGACTTACACACATGATGAAATGGAATTTGGTTATCGCCACTCCTTAGTTCAAGAAACCGGAGATATTGTTGTGAGTGCTACTTTTGGTCTTGAGTCAGGAGATAAGTGGGCTATCAAAGCAAAGATGGAATATTTTAATGGCTTACGTAGAGCAAAACAACCACTTGAGTATCCTTCTTGTGGGAGTGTGTTTAAACGACCAGCAGGACATTTTGTAGGACCAATGATTATTAAAGCAGGTCTGCAAGGTAAAAGAATTGGTGGAGCAGAAGATTCAATGAAGCATGCTGGCTTTATTGTTAATGTTGGTGGTGCGACAGCTACTGATTATTTAGATTTAATTCATTTAATTCAAAAAACAATAAAAAAAGACTTTGGGATTGATTTACAAACTGAAGTAAGAATTATTGGAAAAGAAAAAGATTAGATACTAGTACAAAGCTACAAGTAACGGCTTGTGGCTTTTTTTATGAGATAGATGGTGAGAAAAAATTGAGCGATATTATTAAATTAAAGCATGTTCGTAAGGAATATGATGATGGTTTTGTAGCACTGAAGGATATTAATTTAACTATTGAATCAGGAAAATTTTATTCTTTATTAGGACCATCAGGTTCTGGGAAAACTACTATTTTAAGAATAATTGCTGGATTTAGCGAACCAACGAGTGGACAAGTTTTTTTTGATGGACAAGATATTACTAATTTAGATGCTGCTAAAAGAAAAATTAATACTGTTTTTCAAAATTATGCTTTATTTCCTCATATGAATGTTTTTGAAAATGTGGCATTCGGTTTACAGATCAAGAAAAAGGATAAGCAAGAAATAAAATTAGCTGTTAAAGAAGCTTTACACATGGTTCAATTGGATGGCTTTGCAAACCGAGAAATTTCTGAATTAAGTGGTGGACAGCAGCAAAGAGTTGCAATTGCCAGAGCAATTGTTAATCAACCAAAAGTCCTACTTTTAGATGAATCTTTATCTGCTTTGGATAAACATTTAAGAAAAGATATGCAATTTGAATTGCGTGAAATACAAAAAAAGCTGGGAATTACTTTTATTTTTGTTACTCATGATCAAGAGGAAGCTTTGGCAATGAGTGATGAAATTTTTGTTTTGAATGAAGGAAAAATTCAACAAAGTGGTAGTCCGGTTGATATTTATGATGAACCAGTTAATGACTTTGTTGCTCGCTTTATTGGCGATTCTAATATTTTAAGTGGACGGATGATTAAGGATTATGAAGTAGAATTTGTAAATCATCGTTTTGAATGTGCTGATGCGGGGATTAAACCTGGCGAAAAGGTAGAAGTCGTTTTAAGACCTGAAGATTTAGATATCACTGATATTGAACATGGAAAACTAAGAGTTGTGGTTGAAAGTCAGCTCTTTTTAGGAGATCATTTTGAAATTAAGGCCATTGATAGTGACGAAAATGAATGGTTAATTCACTCAACTAATCCAACTAAAATCGGTAAGGAAGTAGGAGTATATTTTGATCCCGAAGATATTCATGTTATGCGTTTTGGCGAAAGTGAAGCTGAATTTGATAAGCGTTTAGAGGCATATGAAGGAGAGGAGTAAGATATGAAAAAAAGTAAATTATTTTTTCTCATTCCTTATGTTCTGTGGCTTAGCTTATTTGTTATCGCCCCGATTATTTTGATCACAATTAATGCATTTAAGGGTGATGATGGCTTTACCTTAAAGAATTTTCAGCAATTTTTTGTTAATGGTACTTTTTTAAGAATGACTCTAAATTCATTTTGGTATGCATTCTTAATTACCTTAATTACGCTGCTAATCTCTTATCCAATTGCCTATATTTTAAGCCAAATGAAAAATCAACAATTTTGGTTGTTATTAATTATTTTACCTACTTGGATTAATTTACTTTTGAAAGCTTACGCATTTATTGGCATTTTTAGTAAGCATGGATTGTTGAATAATTTTTTACGGCTATTTGGAATAGCACCCGCAAATATTTTATTTACTGATTTTGCCTTTATTTTTGTTGCAGCTTATATCGAAATTCCATTTATGATTTTGCCAATTTATAATGCAATTTGTGACATTAATCCAGCTGTAATTCAAGCAGCTTACGATTTGGGCGCAAGTAAATGGCAAACTTTTATTAAGGTGTTGTGGCCCCTTTCAAAATCTGGAGTTGAGTCAGGAATTCAAGCAGTCTTTATACCTTCACTTTCTTTATTTATGCTAACAAGGCTAATTGGAGGAAATCGAGTAATTACTCTTGGTACTGCAATTGAAGAATATTTTATGACTACTATGAATTGGTCAATGGGTTCGACAATTGGTGTGGTATTAATAGTGTTAATGGTTATCGTTATGCTCTTTACTTCATCAGATCATCATCATAAAAAGGAGATCAAACTATGAAAAAAATAAAATGGTCCCGAATTTATTTTGCTTTTGTTCTGGTTTTGATGTATTTACCCATTTTTTATTTAATATTTTATTCTTTCTCAAGTGGTCATAATATGGATCATTTTGAAAAATTTACTTTAAGTCATTATCAGGATCTTTTCAATGATAATAGACTATTAGCAATCTTTCTAGAAACAATTTTACTAGCACTCTTGTCTAGTTTGATTGCGACTATAATTGGTACTTTTGGAGCGATTGCTATTAGTCAGACTAAAAATAAAAAAGGACGTAAAACTTTATTAGCCTTAAATAATGTTTTGATGGTATCGCCAGATGTAATTATTGGAGCGAGTTTTTTAATCTTCTTTACTTTTTTAGGAATTGGTTTAGGTTTTGGATCTGTTTTATTAAGTCACATTGCTTTTTCAATTCCAATTGTCGTATTAATGGTTTTGCCCCGCTTAAAAGAATTTGATTATTCTTTAGTAGATGCTGCCCGAGATTTAGGTGCATCCACTTGGCAAGTTTATAGTAAGGTAATGATTCCGGCTATTACGCCCGGGATTTTAGCTGGCTTTTTTATGGCTTTGACTTATTCCTTAGATGATTTTGCGGTTACTTTTTTTGTTACAGGAAATGGTTTTTCAACATTATCAGTAGAAATTTATTCACGTGCACGACAAGGAATTAACCTAGAAATCAATGCCTTGAGTACTGTGATGTTTATTTTTGTAATGATTTTAGTCCTTATTTATTATGTAATTACGAATCATAAAACCCATATTGGTAAGGGGCGTGCACAATGAAGAAGCTATTAATTGGAATAGTTACTATTTTATTAGTCTGCTTTGGCTTAGAAACTGGGGCTAAACAATTAAATAATAATGGTGTTAGCTCTAATAATAAAAATTTGATTATCTATAATTGGGGAGATTATATTGATCCCAAGTTAATTAAGAAATTTGAAAAGCAAACCGGATATCATGTGATTTATGAAACATTTGATTCTAATGAAGCCATGTACACGAAGATAAAACAAGGTGGTACTGCATATGATATTTGTGTTCCTTCGGACTACATGATTTCAAAAATGCGTAAAGCTAAGTTGCTTGATAAAATTGATACTAAAGAAATTCCAAACTACAAAAATATTGGGAGTGAGTTTTTACATCACTCTTTTGATCCCAAAAACACCTACTCTGTTCCATATTTTTGGGGAACGTTAGGAATTGTATATAATGATAAATTTGTAAAACCTGGGCAAATAAAGCATTGGAATGATCTCTGGTCCAAGGATTATCGGCATAATATTTTATTAGTTGATTCTGCTAGAGATATTATGGGACTTTCTTTAGCGTCTATGGGAAAGTCTTTAAATACTACTAATTCTTTAGATCTAAAATTGGCAAAAACAAAATTGGATGGTCTCGGACCCAATGTAAAAGCCATTATTTCAGATGAATTAAAAATGTATATGATTCAAAATGAAGCTGCTGTTGGAGTAACGTGGTCTGGAGAGGCTCGTACAATGTTAAATGATAATAAACATTTACATTATGTAGTACCGCCAGAAGGCTCAAACTTATGGTTTGATAATTTTGTCATTCCTAGAACTGTAAAAAATAAAAAAGGTGCTTATGCTTTTATTAATTTTATGCTTGATCCAAAAAATGCCGCTCAAAATGCAGAGTATATCGGGTATGCAACTCCTAATATAAAAGCTCAAAAGTTATTACCAAAAGAAATAAAAAATGATAAACAATTTTATCCAAGTAAACAAGCAATGAAAAATTTACAAGTTTATCAAGATTTAGGTCCAAAGAAAATTCAAGAATATAATGATCTATTTCTCGAATTTAAAATGTATGGTCGCTAATTGCTTAGTTTGGGTATAATTGAATTTTAGGAGGCTGGCAATGAAGTTTAATATTGAGCAAATATTTACCTGGCAAAACCTGATGAATATTATTGATATCCTGATTGTATGGTACATTATTTACCGTTTAATTATGTTGGTAAGAGGGACCAAAGCAGTTCAATTGGTGAAAGGAATATCATTAATTATTCTGGTCAGGATTGTAGCTGGGTTATTACATTTACATACATTAACGTATTTTGTCGATCAGATTCTTTCCTGGTCAGTAATTGGAATAATCGTTATTTTTCAGCCCGAGATTAGGCGTGGTTTAGAGCACTTAGGTAGATCACCAATTTTTGGTGGAACTACAATGACAGAAAAGCAAGCTGCTGAAAAGATGATTGGAGAATTAGATAAAGCAATTCAGTATATGTCAAAAAGAAGAATTGGTGCTTTGATCACGATTCAACAAAATACAGGACTAGAGGACTATATTGAAACCGGTATTCCAATTGACGCTGATATCACTGGAGAATTATTAATTAACATTTTTATCCCTAACACACCATTGCACGATGGTGCCGTAATCATTCGTAATAATCGAATAGCAGTTGCTGCAGCTTATTTGCCTCTTTCGGATAATAGTATGATTCCTAAAAAGCTTGGAACACGTCACCGTGCAGCTGTTGGTATTTCAGAAGTTACCGATGCAATTACTATCGTTGTTTCAGAGGAAACAGGTGGGGTAACCATTACTCGTAATAGCCAGTTTATGCTTGATCTAACTAGAGAAGAATATTTGAAATATTTAAATGCTCAATTAGTTCCAAAAGAGGAAGAAGAAAAGCCAAAGTGGTATCAACGAATTGTAAATCATGTTTGGAATTGGGGGTCAAATAAAAAATGAAAAAGTTTTTTGACAAACCTTGGTTCTATAGAATTGTTGCTTTGATTTTGGCTATTTTATTAGCTGTTTATGTAGCATCTAATCAGCAAGGGTATGTTACTCAAGGCCGACGTGAAGAAACCTTAAAAACTGCAACTAAAACCCAGGTAATTAAGGCCCCCCTACAAGTTTCAGTTAATACGGATAAGTACTATGTAACAGGATATCCTGAAAAAGTAAATTTAACTTTAGAAGGATCAAATGCCTTAGTCACATCTACTATTAATACTCAAAACTTCCGTGTCTACATTGATTTAAGTCATTTAAAGACAGGGGAGCATACTGTACCAATTAAGGTAAATGGTTTAAGCAGTCAATTAACTTATAATATTAGTCCAAGTAAAGTGCGCGTAAATATTCAAAAGCGAAAATCTCGTACGCTTCCTGTGCAAATAGAGTATAATAAGAGTGCTGTAGCTCGTGGGTATAATCTTGGAACTGCTAAAAGTGATCCAGAAGTAGTTAATATTACTGGAGCTAAAAGCGAAGTTAATCAAGTTGATCGAGTAGTAGCTCGGGCAAGTTTACCAAAGGGAATAGACAGCACATTTGAACGAGAAGAAATGCTGGTAGCGCTTGATAAAGATGGACATCAGCTTAACGTCGTTATGGATCCAGTAACGGCATATATTACTATCCCAATTAGCTTATCTAAGAAGAAGGTTAAGATAAATGTAACTTCGAAGAATGAATCTTCGACTCATGTTTATTCTTTAACTGCAAAGGAAGAAAATATTGAGATATATGGTGATGAAAATACGCTCAAAAAGATAACGTCTCTTCCTTTAAAGGTTGATTTAAGCGGTATTAACCATGACGTTACGAAAAATGTTGCACTTAAATTGCCAGATGGCGTTGTTAAGGCATCACCATCAGTAATACCAGTTCATATAAAAGTAACTGATACTACTGCTAAAAAAGAATAAAACAAGGAAAGGTTGTTAAAAATTATGCTTAAATATTTTGGAACAGATGGTGTACGGGGGGTTGCTAATGCTGGCTTAACTCCAGAGATGGCTTTTAAATTAGGTCGTGATGGGGGATACGTTCTTACTAAGGATAAAAAGGATGGAGAAAGAGCTAAGGTACTGGTTTCTCGTGATACACGTATTTCTGGACAAATGTTAGAGTACGCATTGATTTCTGGTTTACTTTCCGTCGGAATTGAAGTTTTAGAAGTTGGTGTAATTACTACTCCTGGTCTTTCTTACTTAGTACGTGCTCAAGGTGCAGATGCTGGTGTTCAAATTTCAGCTTCACATAATCCGGTTGAAGATAATGGAATTAAATTCTTCGGTAGTGATGGCTTGAAACTATCTGATGCTAAAGAAGAAGAAATTGAAAAATTAATTGATGCTCCTGAAGATAAACTTCCACGTCCTTCTGCAGAAGGTTTGGGAACTGTAACAAATTATCATGAAGGTGCATCTAAGTACTTACAATTTATTGAAAATACTTTACCAGAAGAATTAAGCGGAATTAAAGTTGTTGTAGATGGTGCTAATGGTGCTGCTAGTGCTCTAATTTCAAGATTATTTGCTGATATGGGTGTTGATTTTACTACTATTGCAACTCATCCAGACGGCTTAAATATTAATGATCATGTAGGTGCAACTCATACTAAGAAATTACAAGAAGAAGTTGTAAAACAAGGTGCTCAATTAGGTTTAGCATTTGATGGGGATGCTGACCGTTGTATTGCTGTCGATGAAAATGGTAACGAAGTTGATGGTGATCACATTATGTACGTTATTGGTTCATATCTTGCTGATCACGGTCGCTTAAAGAAAGATACAATTGTTACAACTGTAATGAGTAATCTTGGTTTTACAAAAGCCTTAGAAAGACGTGGTCTTAAGAATATAAGAACACAAGTTGGTGACCGTTATGTTTCAGAAGAAATGAGAGCTAATGGTTATAATCTTGGTGGGGAACAATCAGGTCACGTTATTATCAGCGACTACCACAACACAGGTGATGGGATGCTTACGGGATTACATTTATTGTATGTAATGAAGGATACCGGTAAATCCCTAAGTGAATTATTGAGTGACTTTAAAGAATACCCACAACGTTTAATCAATGTTCCTGTTGAAAATAAAAAAGACTGGAAAGAACATAAACGTATTACTGAAGCCATTGAAAAGGTTGAAAAAGAATTAAGTGATGAAGGACGTATTTTTGTTCGTCCATCTGGAACTCAAAGTTTGCTTCGTGTGATGACTGAAGCTCCAACACAAGAATTAGCTGACAAGTACTGTGAAGAAGTTGCTAAGGTTGTTGAAGAAGAAATGGGTTCAAACTAATTGTTTTTGGTTTTATTTAAAATTTAATATGGTGATGGTGTTCACCAATTTAACCGATTAATATCTGACGACGCCTACTTTCTTGTAATAACAGGGAGGTAGTGTCGTCTTTTTTTATGCATTTTTTGTATAATAGGAAGGAGAGTAACCGATTACATAAGGAGAAAAACTAATGAATATAAAATTAATGGCTGTAGATCTTGATGGAACTTTATTAAATGATAAACAAGAAATAAGTGTTAAAACAAAGCAAGCTCTTCAAAAGGCATCAAGGATGGGAATTAAAATAGTTCCGTGCTCAGGTAGACCATTTCCAGGTATTAAGGACTATCTTAATGAATTGGACTTAAAGGATTCTACCCAGTACGTTGTTGCATTTAATGGGGCTTTAGTGTTAAATGCTCAAGGAAAGCCAATTGTTGAAGAACTATTAAGTTATGATGACTTTATCTTTTTTGAAAAAATTGCTGATAGATTACAAGCAAATTTTCATATTGAAGTAAGAGACAAGTTTATTACGTTAGATCATTTTATTAATTGCTATTTATCACGTGAAAGCTGGTTAACAAGAATGCCAATCGAGGTTTCTCAACTAAAAGATATTTCAGAAGATATTAAATTTACTAAGGCTATGTTTTCAGGATCTCCAGCTGAAATGAAGAATATTTATCGGAATTTATCAGAGGAAGTATTTGAAAGATATAATGTTTCAACTTCAGATGAAACTTTGATTGAAATTAATTCAAAGCAGGCATCGAAAGGAAATGCATTAAAAGAATTAGCCAAAAAACTAAATTTAAAAGAAGATGAGGTAATGATTTTCGGTGATCAAACTAATGATATTTCTATGTTTGATGTTCCCGGGTTCTATAAAGTGGCTATGGGGAATGCAGTTTCTGAGATAAAAAAGCGTGCTAATTTTATAACTAAAACAAATAATGAAGACGGAATAGCGTATGCATTAAGAAGGCTGGTTTTTAATGAATAGACGATTGAAAAATTATTTAAGTGTAGGGATTTTTGCTTTTTTGGGAGGTGCATTGCGAGCATATTTAAATTTAATCTGGTCACAGGCTGGAACTTTGACGGCTAATATTATTGGCTGCTTTTTATTGGCATTTTTTACTTATTTTTTTGTTGAATACCGAGAAGGACGGGATTGGCTAGTTACTGGACTAAGTACAGGATTTGTTGGCTCCTTTACTACTTTTTCAAGTTTTAATTTAGATACACTTAAGCAATTAGAAAGTGGGATGAATAGTCAAGCAACTATTTATTTCTTTAGTTCAATCTTTATTGGGTTTTTATTTGCTTATTTGGGAATGTTAGTAGGTAAAAGAACAGGTAGAAAGTTGGCAGAAAAAGCATGATAACAGTTTTAACAGCGGGATTTGGAGCTATTTGGGGAGCAATTTTAAGATATGGCATTACTAACTATGGTAAAAAACATTGGTCTAAGAAATTTCCGTACGCAACGCTATTAATAAATCTTACAGGAGCATTTTTATTAGGATTTATTTTTTCTTGTAAATTCTCACCTTTTATCTATGCTTTGATTGGAACAGGGGTATTAGGTGGGTACACAACATTTTCAACGTTAAACGTTGAATTGCTTTCTCATTGGCGAGATCGTAATTATGGTGTATTTACCTTATATGCACTGCTATCATATGGTGGTGGTTTAATTTTAGTATTTTTAGGATATGAGATAGGGACTTTGATTTAGACTTCTAAAAAAAGAATGTTGGCGAATTTCGTCAACATTCTTTTTGATAGTTATTAATTTGAGTTTTTAATAGAAACTTTTCCTGCTTTGCTTGAAATATCTATTGAATTAGTTGAATTTTCATTACCGACATAACCTTCAACTTTGTCGTAATCATCATTTCCATAAATAATGGCATCAAGTGGAAAATCAGTTGGACCAATTTTTTTGGTATTGATTTTGAATTTGAAAAATATTGCGGGTGGGACATTGACTGCTATATTACTAACTTTACTTTGAATTGATAAATTAAATTTAGCCTTCTCAGCCAGTGATAAATTGATTTTCCCCACATCAGATTTAATATTGCCACTTCCATTAAGATTATTTAGGAGAATTAATCCTGTATCGGTTACTAAGTCTATATTCTCGCTTGTAACATTATTTACAACGATTTTGCCACTTTTAGTATCTCCAAAGAAGTTTTTAGTTTTAATATTTTCTAATTCAATATTTCCACTGACTGTATGATAAGATATTTCTTCTTTTGCATTTACATCATTACTGCTAAGTATTCCCGAATGACCATTAACATGAAAAACATTGGCTGAAGTATTAGAAATGACGATGTCTCCTGATTTTAAGTCAGCTTGTACGCGTTTAAGAGTAGAATGGGCTAATAGAAAATCTCCTGAAACGGCGGTTA
This sequence comes from uncultured Lactobacillus sp., assembly GCF_910589175.1. Taxonomy (GTDB): domain Bacteria; phylum Bacillota; class Bacilli; order Lactobacillales; family Lactobacillaceae; genus Lactobacillus. The sequence continues at coordinate 14,868 of NZ_CAJURR010000021.1, read as the reverse complement.
CATCTACCATGCAATAATTAGAAAGCTTATTTATATAGACATCCCCACTTTGACTGCGAATAGTGAGGAAACCAGTGAATTCTTTAGGCAAAAACAGCAAAGTTTTATTTTTAAAAATGCCAACTAATTTGCGAGGTCCTTGGGTAATTTTTAAAACATTTCCGACTTTTTCAACCGTTGAGTGTAGATTTTCAATATCGCGAGACATAAAGTCATGCACGATTAGTTGGGAAGAATTGGTTGGTAAAACTAAAATATCACCCAAGCGATAGTTAAGATGAATTTCATCAATTTGATTTAATTTTATCTTTAGTTCATTGACTAGTTTTGAATCGAAAATTTTGGCAAAAAAATCATTATATTTGACATAGTCGTTCTCTTCTAAACTTTTTAGTTGAGAAAGCATGGTATCAAGATCTGTTAAGTTTAAAAGTGCTTTTTGCTCTGCTTCAAATTGACTAGCACCATGCTGAATTTCTTTTTTTATTAAGTTTTTAATTTTTTTACTTAGAGTATTTTGTAAAGGTTTATTTTCTTTAATGTGAGGAAATTTATTGAAAAATTCTTTTAGTTTTTCATCAATCATGCTGAACTCCTTTAATATTTGTTACACTTTTATTATATAGCACTAAAAAATCTATGGATTTACTTTATTAAGTGTAAAAAATAATTTTAAAGTTTTAATTAGGAGAAAAAATTGAAATTTGTAAAATGGATTTGGAGATTGGTTGTAGCTGGGCTCATCTATATATCATTGAGTTTGACTTTAACTAGTCCCGTAGAATTAAAAGTAGACAGCACAGCTGGGTTAGTAAAAAGTTCCATTAATAAGGTTGTTGATCAAGCAAATAATAGTGATTTACAAATGGGTGTTAGTTTTCTGCAAGATTCTGGTATTGAAGATACACTCTTGTCGCAGTTGCCTAAAAATATCGAATTAAAGACATCTTATCAAGGATTAAATCAATTAAGCACCAATTACTTGGCTAATGATAAGTTAACGGCTGCTGATCTGAATTTAAATAATAATACGCAGCAGGAGCAAGTTTTTAATCAAGTCGTATTACAATTGGTAAATGAACAGTTGAGACAGAATTCTGATTCGGTAAAACAGGCTGCTGAGATTTATCACTTAATTTACTTCTTATTGATTGGACTGTATATTTTAGCAATGGCTTTAGCTTTGTTTGGAAAAAAAGTAGCCCTTATTCCACTTTTAATTGCGGCTATTGGGTCATATGGTGTTCTATCTTATGCAGCCCAGGTAGCCACGAGCTCACTTCATGAAAGTGTATATAGCGGAATTAACGTAAGTTTAAGCAGTGGATTAACACAAGCCTTAATTACTGCAATTATTGCAGCTGTGGGCTGTTTATTTATTAAAATTAAGCAGACTAAGGAATAAAAAATGCTATTTAAGACAAGTGATAATGTAAAAATTAACTATGAATTAACAGGAAAAGGAAAACCTATTGTTTTAGTTAACGGCTTTGGAGCCTATCAAGAAATATGGTCAGCACAAGTCCCATTTTTAAATAAATTAGGGTATCAAGTTTTAACTTATGACCACAGAAATATGGGGAAAAGCCAACGGACAGAAAAAGGCCATACTATCAAGCGTTTGACGCAAGATTTAGATGAATTGACATCATTTTTGAAAATTAGACAAGCTATTTTTATGGGACATTCAATGGGCGCTTCTATTATCTGTTGTTTAATGAAAAATAATCCAAAGCTGGTAACACAAGCATTCTTAATAGATCAGTCACCTAAAATGCTTAATGACGAAAATTGGAAATATGGCTTTATGAACTATACAAAAGAAAATTATTTAGAAAAGTGCCAAGAAAGGCCACGGGTTCATGAAACATATAATGGCTTGGATGATGTTGTTTATGCTAAGCTAATGAAAGCCAAGAAAGCTAATTCGTTTGATAGAAAAGATAATATAGATTTGCTTGAAAATCATATGTCATTAGATTGGCGAAGAGTTTTAGAAGAAACAACAATTCCAACTACTTTTTTTATTGCAAAGGAAAGTCCTTATTATCGAGAAGGATATGAAAAGAAGCTTGAACAAAAGAATAGCCGAATAAATAGTTTTACTATGTCACCGACCGGACATGTAATTATGGCGGAAATTCCACAACAATTTAATATAAAGTTAAAAGATGTTTTAAAGTAAAAAGAGGGTCTCTTGGAGAGATCCTCTTTTTAATCAACTAAATTAGTCTAGTTTTTTATTAACATTTGCCAAATTCTGATAATTTTCTGTCATCCATTTTATATAAGTTGTATTGTTGGGGATGGTTTCACGAACTTGCAAGATTGGAATATTTTTTGACTTAGCTCTTTTCACAAAATTATTAACAGTTGAACTGCTTACTTGAGAATTTTTAACAAAGAAAGAAATTCCACGATTATTAATTGTTTGGTTCATTTGATGAATAATTTTGGCACTTGGGTCTGTTTCATTTTCAATTGCTTCTTCAAAAGCTTTATCACCAATCTTAAAATGAGTAGCATTTAAGGCATAGTCAAATACTGGTTCGCTGACATATACTGGCTTTTGTTTTGCACCATCAATAGAATCGGCAATCTTTTGTATTTTATTAATTTTTGCAAGATATTTCTTTCCGTTCTCTCTGTAGTAAGCTGCATGTTTTTTATCTATTTTAGAGAGCCGTTCTACCAAGTAATTAACATATTTTTTAGGCATCTTTAAATCAAACCAAATATGAGGATTTGCACCATTTTTTAAGTCCATTAAATCTTCTCCAACTAAAACAGCGGACTTATTAGTTGATTTAGCAAGCTTAGGAAGCCAGGAATCATAGCCCAAACCGTTGGCAACAACAATTTTTGCATTTTGAACTTTTTTTGCGTCTGCAGTTGTTGGCTCGAAATCATGGGGATCGGTAGCACTGTTAGTAATGATAGCAGTTGCTTTACCATATTTTCCTAAGACATTTTGTGCGATATCGGCATAAACATTAGTACTTGTTACAATAGAAATTTTATTTGATGAATTTTCTTTTTTTGAGCAACCAGTAAGAATTAAAATAAGACTACTGATTACAAAAAAGAGAGTAAAAATCTTTTGATAATATTTTCTCATTTCTATATCTTTATCCTTTCGAATTATATTGTTTAGAGCTTCATTCAATATAAATCATAGCAGAATTTACTAATATTTTTTAATTTGCTAATTTATTTTTAGTAATTCGACTTAGTAAGCTTGTGTTATAGTAGAAAGAAATTATGAATTAAGGTTGATAAAAAATGAAAGCTACAATATATATCACCGGTAGTATTGCTGCATATAAGGCAATTAGTGTTGTACGTGATTTTCAAAAAGAAGGACATGAAGTAAGAGTAGCGATGACGGAAGAGGCAGTTCATTTGATTGGAACGCAAACTTTAGCTGCTTTAACGAAGTATCCTGTATTAACGGATCTCTGGAAAGAGAATACAGCCGATAAGATTCAGCATATTGAATTGGCCGATTGGACTGATATTGCGGTTGTAGTTCCGGCAACAGCTAACTTTATTGCAAAAGTAGCCAATGGGATAGCAGATGATGCTGCAAGTACAACGTTTTTAGCAACTGCTGCACCTAAATATGTTATTCCGGCAATGAACAGCCATATGTGGAGTAATCCTGCATTTCAAAGAAACTTACAGCAATTAAAGCAAGATGGAATCTTTGTAATGGATCCTGATACTGGCCGTTTAGCTGAAGGATATAGTGGTAAAGGAAGAATGCCAGAGCCAACAGCAATTATGGAGTGGATAAATTCATCTTTTCAAGTAAATGATGAACTAGCGGATAAAAAAGTTGTAATTACTGCTGGTGGAACTGTCTCACCACTTGATCCTGTTCGTTATTTAGGCAATCGTTCTAGTGGAAAGATGGGAATTGCCTTAGCAGAAGCAGCTCTTGCAGCTGATGCAGAAGTTGTTTTGATTGTAGGACATATTTCAGTTCCTATTCCTGAGTTATCAAAAATGACAATTGTTCACGTAGAAACGACTGAAGAAATGCTTGCAGCTGTGAAGAAAGCTTTTTCTACTGCGGATGCTTTAATTATGGCAGCTGCTGTAGCAGATTATGAGCCAGTAAACTATATAGATCATAAAATTAAAAAGCAAGATCAAGGAGATAAACTAAAAATTTATTTAAAAGAAACCCCTGATATCTTAAAGACAATGGGAAATTTAAAGCAAGAACAACAAGTTGTAGTTGGTTTTGCGGCTGAAACAAATGATTTACTCGAAAATGCTGCTAAAAAATTAAAAAATAAAAATGCAGATATGATTGTAGCCAATAATGTTAGTCAGGGAGTATTTGGAAGCGATAAGGATAAAGTTACAGTATTAAGAAAAGATAAGGCAAATAAAAATATCGCAGAGACAACTAAAGTAGAAATAGCTAAGAAAATAATTACTTTAGTTGCTGAAGAGCTTGAAAGTAGGAAAGTTATAAAATGAGAAAAACTTTGTTAACTAAGCGAGAAATTATTTTTGTATGTTTAATGCTTGCTGTATTACTTGGATTGTTTATTTCTAGTTCAATGACTTATCATGAGCAAGAAATGTCACCAGGATTTATACATCGGCATTTTCCAATTATTGAAAGAATAGTAGGAAAGTGGAATATTTATTATGGTGGCCGATGGCATAATGCAATTTTGGATAATGGCGAAGCTGGGATGACACAGTTTGTCATGAGAAAATTTGCTCACTTCTCATCTTATTTTTTAGTGGGACTATTTGCATGCTTGGGATTAGATCGATTGTTTAAGAAATGGTGTGGTCCTCTATTTATTTGGCTAGGCATCATTGGTTTGGCTGGATTAGACGAATTTCACCAGTATTTAACTGGCGATAGAACACCTAGTGTTCATGATGTAGCGCTTGATTCAGCTGGTGCACTTTTAGCGATTTTAATTTGTATTTTCGTTTATTGGATTAGACATCGTCAAGAAAAAAGCAATTCCTAGATTGAATTTAAACCTTTAGTGCGTTATGATTGACAAGGTTAACTATATTAAATAAAAAGAAAGAAGGATTCTTATGTCAGGACATTCAAAATGGCACAATATTCAAGGCCGCAAGAATGCGCAAGACGCTAAGAGAGGTAAAGTTTTCCAAAAATTATCTCGTGAAATTTATATGGCTGCAAAGAGTGGTGGTCCTGACCCTTCAGGAAATCCTACTTTACGTATGGTTATGGATAAAGCACGTGCAGCTAACATGCCTAAGACTAACATTGAACGTGCTATTAAAAAGGCTGAAGGTAATTCAGATGAACATTATGATGAAATTACCTACGAAGGTTATGCACCAGGTGGTGTAGCAGTTTTAGTTGAAGCTCTAACTGATAACAAGAACCGTACTGCTTCAGATGTTCGTGTTGCCTTTACTCGTAATGGTGGGTCTCTTGGTGCAACTGGTTCTGTTGCTTACATGTTTGACCGTAAGGGTTACCTTGTAATTGATCGTTCAACTACTGACGCTGATGAAGATCAAGTGTTACTTGATGTTATGGATGCTGGTGGCGACGACTTGGAAACTAGTGATGATGCATTTGAAATCTACACTGATCCTAAGCAATTTACTGCTGTACGTGATGCATTGGAAAAGGCTGGCTATAAGTTAGCTAATGCAGAATTAACTATGATTCCACAAAACACCACTCCAGTTCCAGCAGATAAGAAAGAGCAATTTGCTCACTTAATCGATGCATTAGAAGATAACGATGACGTTTCTAATGTATATACTGCTGCTGCAGATGATGATGAATAATAATTTATCGCAAAATAGATCTAAAATTATATTTTAGATCTATTTTTTTGGACTGACCTTTAGGTCAGTCCATTTTTTTTGCAAATTATTTTTAATAATAAAAAAATAATTTTGATTTTTTGCGTACTAATAAATATAGAGTAAAGGAGGGATTAAGTGTGAATGAGATGTCGGAAAGAATTTTAGAAGAAGCAATTGAAAGGCATGCTAGTGATATTTTTATCTTTCCTATTATCAATGGATACGAGGTAAAAGTTCGAACTGCAATGGGTTTAAATAAAATTCAAGAGTTAAGTCGACATGGCGGAAGAGAGCTCTTAAATTATTTTAAGTTTCAAGCACAGATGGATATTTCTGAACGGCGTAGACCCCAGGTGGGAGCGTATCAGATCGAGTTTAAAGGAAAAAAGATATTTTTACGTTTTTCTAGTGTTGGAGAATTTGCTGGAGATGAATCTTTGGTGGTGAGGTTGATTTATGGAGAGAAAAATAATAATTATTTTCTTCCAGAACAGTTTAATCTGTTTAAAAAACTTACCAATCAGCGTGGGTTAATAGTTACAAGTGGTCCAACAGGATCTGGAAAAACCTCAACAATGTATGAGTTGGCACAAGCGATTGGAAAAAATAAAGTTGTAATGACTATTGAAGATCCAGTTGAAGTTTGGAATCCAGAGTTCTTACAGACACAGGTAAATTTAATTGCTGGGATCACATATCCACATTTGTTGAAAGCAGCTTTACGACATAGACCAGATATTTTAATTATTGGTGAAATTCGAGACCAAGAAACAGCCAAAATTAGTATTAATGCGGCCCTAAGCGGACATTTAGTTTTAGCTACTATTCATGCTAAGACGGCCTTACAAACAATATCACGTCTTGAAGGATTAGGCATTACTAAAGATGAACTGAGTAATTGCTTAACGGCGGTTTCTTATCAACGGTTATTACCTATAAAAGATAAAAATGATGTTGCTTGTTTAATGGATATTGGGCATGGAGAAATGCTTAATCAAGCAATCGCTAATAACGATAAACGTGGTGATTTGCATGATTGGCAGAATAATTTAAATCAATTAGTAAAACGAGGAAAGATTAGTGAAAAAACTCAGCAACTTTTTGAAGAAGGATAAGTTAAATAGTGCTGATCAATTGATTTTTATTGATTATTTAAGGCAGGCTTTAATTAATGGATATTCCTTGAATGCTAGTCTGAGACTATTACCAAAAATTTGGAGGGGTAATTCTAGGCAACTTCTTTATGTAAATCAGCGAGTAGAAGAAGGACGCCAGTTAGGGGATGTACTGCAGGAAGTGGGATTTTCTAGCACTTTAGCTGCCCAAATACATCTAGCAGTTGTTGATGGAAATCTATTATCTTGCTTAGATCAAATGAGCAAACTTATCCGATTAAAAAATAAGCAATTAAAGAAGTTAAAAGGAGAATTGGCCTATCCAGCGCTTTTAGTTGGGATGATGGTTACTTTGTTAATTTGTATGCAAACATTTCTAAAAACAGAAATGTCTGATGATGACTGGACTAGCAATGTAATGCTTGGTGGTCTAGTACTTTTAGTCATAGTAGCAGTATTTTTTATTAGTAAAACAATTAGATTACTTAATAAACAAGATTATTATGCTCTTAAAAAACTAACAAATTTACCTATGATTGGAGCTGTTTTACGGTTATATGTTCATTATCTGGTTGTGTCTGATTTAGCAGTTTTATTAATTAATGGTTTTTCACTACAAAAAATCTGCCAACTTACTGCTATGCAACCTGATAGTTCATTACAACAAGTTATCGGGATAAAAGTAAAAGATCAACTAGAAAAGGGTACTGAAATTAAAGAAATTATTGAGCAAGAATTTTTTATACCTAATAATTTAGTTATGCTTTTAGAAACTGGAACAACTAGAAAGGAAATTGGAAAGCGTGCCTTATTACTTAGCAAGACACTTTTTTATGAACTGAATCTAAAATTGAATAGCCTAATTCTCAATATTCAACCGTTATGCTTTATTTTTATTGGGATTTGCATTTTAGGGATGTATTTAAAGATATTAATGCCGATGTATCACTTAATGGAAACTATGTAGAGGAAAAATAAAATGAAAAAATTAAAACAATTTATTAGAAAAAATAAGCAAGTAAAAGGATTTACTTTAGTAGAAATGGTAATTGTAATTGCTATCATTGCAATGCTAATTTTGCTGATTGTGCCGGGATTAAGTAAACAAAAAGATAGAGCTACAAATAAGACTGACGAGGCCTTAAGAACAACAATTGAGACACAAAGACAGCTGGCTGAAGATAATGGAGATGGAACTTCCTTAGAAGAACTTGTAAAGAAAGAGTATATTTCTCAAAAGCAAAAAGAAAGATATGAAAAATTACCACAAAAATGATTTTCAAAAAAATAAGAGGATTTACATTAATTGAAACAGTGATTACATTAGCAGTAGTTTGTCTTCTAGTCTTGATGCCAACACTTTATGTCAAGAATATCAAGGAACAGGTGGTTTTAGACAATAGTACACGCCAAGTGAAATCTACCATTAATAAGTATTTACATCTGGCCACAGTAAAAAAGAAATCATATTTTTTATCATATTTTGATAATAATTCTTCGATTCAAATAAAGGAGCCGCATCAGGTTTCACAAGTTTATTTAGATAAACATATTAGGGTTTACAATTTTGATAATCTTTACATTAGCAATCGTGGAACAATTTCACCACGGACGATTACTATTAAGAACGGTAATAAAGAAAAGAAAATAAAAATACAAATGACATGGGGAAGAATGATTGAAGAATAAAAGAATAAAGGGATTTATTTTCTGGGAAGCATGTTTAGGATTTACAATTGCTTGTTTGGGAGTGATTTTGTTAGGTTTGACTCTTAAACAAAATAGACAAACGGAAAAACAAATTGAAAAAAGAGTAGATAGATCCTATGCTGAATATATTTTTAAACATAGTGATAAAAAAACATTATTAGTCCATGATCATGGCTATCATAGGTAAAAATAATGAAAAAGATAAAAGGTTTTACTTTATTAGAGGCAGTTTTTGCAATTGCAGTTACGATTTTATGTGCTCAAATACTTTTTGGACTCGTAAGTACCCTTAGAAAAATTAATCATCAAAAAAGCGGAATAAATGAAATTGCATATAGTTATGTACAAGTAAATAATTTTTTAAAAGAAAGTGGACATGTTGAAGTAAGTACAACTGGATCAGACCCAACTAAAATTATTCTCAGAAAATTTTCTGATAAAAAGAAAAAGAAGAATGATCCAACTTATGAGACGTATGTGATTGATTTAAGTTCAAATGATACTTTAAGAATGCGGACAGATGCGGGTGGACATATGCCTCTACTTTTTAAAGTTAAAAAAATTAGATGTTCTACGTCAAAAGATTCATTTACAATCCTGATAACTGAAAAAGATGGTAGACAAAGTGAAATGTATTTTAAAACGGATTTACCAGAAGAAAAGGAAGTGAATCCAGCTGATGAGAAAGAAAAAAAGAGTTAATCGAGTAAAGGGGAGTGCTTTGGTTAGTAGTTTACTGCTTATTAATATCTGTATTACTTTTACGTTAATGTACCAGCATACTTTTACTGAAAATATGGAAAGCAATCTTTCTTTAATAAATTATTTCTCTAAGTAATAAGGAGTGCTTGCTAGTATTTGAGGATACCTATAGAATATTAGAAGGAATATTAAAGAAGGAAGAAAAATGCAAAAAGTAGAAGAATTGTATCCAAAATTTCAGACAGCTATTGAGCATTTACAAAAGGCTCTTAATGTTTCTTTTTCATCCGCATTGACGGAAACCTTTGATAATTTAGAAAACGGAAAGATCAAAGTTGAGTCAGGTGCTCCAGATAAGGAAACTGTAGCTGAATTGACTGAAGAATATCGTCAATTAGATTATGATAATTTGCCACGTGCATTGAAAGTACAGATATTTACTTTATTAGCTTTAAAGGCAATTACTCAAGATGCTAGTGACTATAACTTAATGCCTACCCCCTCAGTAGTTGCTACAATAATTGCTTTGATTTGGCAAAAAATTGTTCCTACAGGTAAAAAAACTGTAGTTGATCCAGCTATTGGGACTGGAAATTTACTTTATTCAGTAATCAGACAGTTAATACAAGAAAACCACTCTCAAAATAGTTACAATCTAATTGGAATCGATAATGAAGAATCTCTTTTAGACTTGGCCGATATTGGTGCTCATCTTGAAGAATTAAAAATTGATTTATACTGTCAAGATGCATTAGATCCATGGATGATTGAAAAAGCAGATGTTGTCTTAAGTGATCTGCCTGTGGGTTACTATCCATTAGATAATAATGCTCAGCGCTTTGAAAACCATGCAAAAGAGGGACATTCGTTTGCTCATACTTTGTTCATTGAGCAAATTGTAAATAATCTTAAGAGAGATGGCTTTGCATTTTTAGTGGTACCTCGATTACTATTTACTGGTAAAGGTTCTACTGAATTTATGACTTGGTTAGCAAAAAAAGTTAATATTCAAGCTATTGTAGATTTGCCGGATGATATGTTTTCAAGCCAAATTCAGCAAAAATCAATTTTAGTTTTCCAAAATCATGGAGATCATGCTGTAGAGCGTGAAGTACTGGTCGCTAAATTAGATTCACTAAAAGGACCAGAATCTTTAGTAGCATTTAATATGAAGTTAAATGATTGGTATCATAAGAATAAAGATTAATTTTATAATTATGTGAGGTATAGATATGAAAAAAGTTTTAGCAGTAAATTCAGGTAGTTCTTCATTTAAGTACAAATTATTTTCTCTTGATAATGAAGAAGTAATTGCATCTGGTATGGCTGATCGTGTTGGAATTCCAGGCTCCGTATTTACTATGACTTTAGCAGACGGAAGTCAACATGATGAACAAAAAGATATTGCTAATCAAGAAGAAGCGGTTCAAAAATTAATTAGTTGGTTAAAAGAATACCATGTTATTGATTCCTTAGAAGAAATTGTTGGGGTGGGACATCGTGTAGTTGCTGGGGGAGAAGAATTTCCTGATAGTGCAATTATTACTGAAGATAATCTCTGGAAGATTTATAACATGCGTGACTATGCACCTTTACATAATCCTGCAGAAGCAGATGGTATCTATGCTTTCATGAAAGTTTTACCCGATGTACCTGAAGTAGCTGTTTTTGATACTTCTTTCCACCAAACTCTAAATCCAGTTCAATATTTATATTCTGTGCCATATAAGTACTACGAAAAATTTCGTGCAAGAAAATATGGGGCACATGGAACTTCTGCACGCTACGTTTCAAGACGTGCAGCAGATATTTTAAACAAACCATTAGAAGATTTGAAAATGGTTGTTTGTCACTTAGGCAGTGGTGCATCAGTTACTGCTGTAAAAGATGGTAAATCTTTTGATACATCTATGGGTTTTAGTCCTGTAGCTGGTATAACTATGGGAACTAGAAGTGGGGATGTGGATCCATCCTTATTACAATACATTATGAAAAAGGGAAATATCTCTAACTTTAATGATGTTATTAAGATGATAAATACTGAATCTGGTTTGCTTGGTCTTTCAGAAGTTTCACCAGATATGAGAGATATCGATAAAGCTATTCAGGAGGGGAATAACCAAGCAAAACTTGCAAAAGAGATTTTTATTAATCGTATTGTTCGCTATCTCGGGGCATATATGGCTGAAATGGAAGGACTGGATGTTTTAGTCTTTACGGCAGGCATTGGAGAACACGAGCCAAGTGTAAGAAAACAAATTATGGATAATTTTGCATGGGCTGGCCTTGAAATCGATGATAAAGCCAATGAAGCTAACCAAGAAGGGATTATTACAACGCCAAATTCAAAAATTACTGCTATGATTGTTCCAACAAATGAAGAATTAATGATTGCACGTGATGTTGTACGCTTAGCAAAATTAGATAAGTCAAACAAATAAGGTTAAAATCAAAGTTATAGCATTTTAATAAGGACTGTGATATCATTGAAACATCTGGGGATGTTTTGGGATTCGACAGGCGTAGATTCGCGTTGACTGCGATTCGTAGGTCACGTCTACGTTAAAACGTCACAGTTAAATTATAACTGCAAATAACGAAAATTCTTACGCAGTAGCTGCTTAGTCAGCCTGCGTGATCCAAAGATGGATTGCTCGTGTCTGTCTGCGGGTCTTACCATTTAACGAGCTACGTTTAACTACTTACCTTAATAGTTAGAAATAAGATTCTTAGGTTAGTTTTGATAGTTTAGCCCTGTTATATGGCGTTTTATCAAAGCGAAATTTAAGTAATATAACTATGATCGTAGATGTTAACGACGAAATACGTTTGGACAGGGGTTCAATTCCCCTCATCTCCATAAATAAAAGCCTGTAAGATCAGTACTTACAGGCTTTTTCTTATGCACTACTGCTATAGTCAAGCTTTACTAAACAGATTTTCTGTATAAGCTGCTAAGCGTTTAACACTTCTCTTTAAAGGAAAAAGTTTCGCTAAAACTATACAATTTTTTCTAAATGTTATTTATTTTTTTATAAAAAGATGATAGTCTTTTAGATGAAATGTTAAACGCTTAGCATGTAGGAGGAGAAAAGATGTTGGAAAATAAAAATCATAAAAAGATATCTTTAAGCGGAAAATCTTTGTTAATGGGGACCTTGTCAACAGCAGCTATTGTATTAAGTGCATCAACTGCGAACGCTGCTACTACTAATACGGACAATGTTAATGGAAATCAAACTGTAGAAGTAACCTCTACCTCAGCAAACAATGAAAATAATAACCAAGTAACCGAAAAAGATAGTGCAGATAAAAGTACTAGCGATGTAGCTGCAAATACTAACACCGAAAAATCAAATGAAAATAAAGAAGTTGCAGCAAATAATACGCAAACAGTTGCTACTAATGCACCAGTAAGTGATGTGAAAAATACAAACACAATTACGCCTGAAACAACTGTTGATAAAGTAATAAATAATAGTACTAGTGATCAAAAGACCACTCCTAATGCTCAAACAATTGATGTAAATCAAGTTGAAAAGAAAGACTCAGTAGATAAAAATAATACTGAAGAAAATAAAGAGACTTCAGTAAAGCCAGCTGAAAATGCTGCTAAAGCTGAATTAAAGGGCCAAGTTAAAGATATCGTTGAAGAATCTGGTGTTGATACTAGCAAGTTAACTAATGATCAAATTAATGAATTAAATAAAATTAATTTCTCTAAAGAAGCAAAAAGTGGTACTCAGTTAACTTACAACGACTTTAAGAAAATTGCTAAAACTTTAATTGAACAAGATGCTCGTTATGCTGTTCCTTTCTTCAATGCAAGTAAAATTAAAAATATGCCTGCTGCTAAAACACTTGATGCTCAAAGTGGAAAGGTAGAAGACTTGGAAATTTGGGACTCATGGCCTGTTCAAGATGCAAAAACAGGTTACGTATCTAACTGGAATGGCTACCAATTAGTAATTGGTATGATGGGAGTTCCAAATGTTAATGATAACCATATTTATCTTCTTTACAATAAGTATGGCGATAATGACTTTAACCATTGGAAGAATGCCGGTCCTATTTTTGGTCTAGGCACTCCAGTTATTCAACAATGGTCTGGATCAGCAACTCTAAATAAAGATGGCTCAATTCAACTTTACTACACTAAAGTTGATACTAGTGATAACAATAATAATCACCAAAAGATTGCAAGTGCAACTGTTTACTTAAATCTTGAAAAGGATCAAGATAAGATTTCTATTGCGCATGTTGATAATGATCATATTGTTTTTGAAGGTGATGGTTATCACTACCAAACTTATGACCAATGGAAAGAAACTAACAAGGGTGCTGACAATATTGCAATGCGTGATGCACACGTGATTGATGATGAAGATGGTAATCGTTACCTTGTATTTGAAGCAAGTACTGGAACCGAAAACTATCAAGGTGATGATCAAATTTATCAATGGTTAAATTACGGTGGTACTAACAAAGATAATTTAGGTGATTTCTTCCAAATTTTATCTAACTCTGATATTAAAGATAGAGCTAAATGGTCAAATGCAGCAATTGGTATCATTAAATTAAACAATGATGTTAAAAATCCAAGTGTTGCAAAGGTCTACAGTCCACTTGTTAGTGCTCCAATGGTAAGTGATGAAATTGAACGTCCTGATGTTGTTAAATTAGGTAATAAGTATTACTTATTTGCTGCCACTAGATTAAACCGTGGTAGTAACGATGATGCTTGGATGGCTACTAACAAAGCAGTTGGTGATAACGTAGCTATGATTGGGTATGTTTCTGATAACTTAACTCATGGTTATGTTCCATTGAATGAATCTGGCGTTGTTTTAACTGCATCTGTACCGGCTAACTGGCGTACTGCAACTTATTCATACTATGCAGTTCCAGTAGAAGGAAGAGATGATCAACTTTTGATTACTTCATATATCACTAATCGTGGTGAAGTTGCTGGAAAAGGTATGCACGCAACTTGGGCACCAAGTTTCTTGTTACAAATTAATCCAGATAACACTACTACTGTTTTAGCTAAAATGACTAACCAAGGTGATTGGATTTGGGATGATAGTAGTGAAAATGCGGATATGATGGGTGTACTTGAAAAAGATGCTCCAAATAGTGCTGCGCTTCCGGGAGAATGGGGTAAGCCAGTTGATTGGGATCTAATTGGTGGATACAACTTGAAGCCACACCAACCTGTAACTCCAATTCCAAATGTACCAACAACTCCTGAAAAGCCGACTACCCCAACTACTCCAGAGACACCAAATACCCCAGAAAATCCAACTCCAGAAGTTCCAACTGAGAACTAGTCAAACTAAACTTCCAAAGGCTGGAGCTAAAAATAGTGTCACTGCAGTTGTTTTAGGTGCTGTAAGTTCAATATTAGGTGCTATTGGCTTAACAGGTATTTCAAAACGCAAACGCAATAATTAAATTAAAAAGTGTCTGGGAAAAAACTAGGCTTTTATTCCAGATAAAAAAACAGAGAAAT
>NZ_CAJURR010000020.1 GCF_910589175.1 uncultured Lactobacillus sp. | reverse complement strand
GCTGCTTAATTCCTTCTTAAAATTATCCATCAACAGGATTTGCAAAAGAGCCATTATATGTAAGCGCTATTATAATTATTGTAAATAAGCGGATTACTGATGCGATCAGGTCTGAGCTACTACAAATAAAGATGATATACTTAAACTAGGTATATTGTAATTTGTGGTGGCTTTTTTCTATATAAAGGTGATTCGTCGGATGATATTTCTTAAAACATTTAATAATAGTGCAGCCTTGGTTCAGGACGACCAAGGTCAAGAACAAGTAGTCCTAGGTAAAGGTGTTGGCTTTGGCCTAAAAAAGGGTGATAAGATTGATGAAAGTAAAATTGAAAGACGTTTCATTGCTAACTCTCATCAGGATGAAGTTAACCAAGTTAAAGAAATAAACGCTTCGACTATCGATTTAACCAATAAGGTGATCCAGATGGTGGAGCCACTATTGAATGTAAAGTTCAACGATTTTCAATACTTGGCTTTAGCTGATCATATTGATTTTGCCCTTTCAAGAATTGAAGATAATATTGATATTAGTGCTGCCAATACACGTTGGGAAGTTAAGAATCTTTTTCCTAAGGAATATAAAATTAGTGAAAAAGTTATTGCTTTAATTAATAAAGAAATGAATGTTAACTTGCCAGTAAGTGAAAGTATTTTTATGACTTATCACTTTGTTAATGCGGCATCTGATAATGATCAAGTGCAAGAAACAGTTGAAATAACTGAATTAATAAGTGGAATTATTGATATTATTCAATACCAATACCAAATGACCTTAGATACAGAGTCATTTAACTATAGCCGCTTTATTACCCACTTGAGAGTATTATTAGTAAGACTTTTAAGAAATAAGCATCATAAGAGCGGAGAACTTGATGGTTCTCTATTAGGATTTATGAAGATTAAGTATAATCATGCTTATGATACGGCTGAACGAATCGCAACTTATTTACACAGTAAAAAAGGATGGACTTTAAATTCAGACGATAAGTTCTACCTTGTTTTACATATTTGGCGGGTAACAAGTCGTCAAGAAAAATAAATATTTCATACTTAGGTATGTTACTAATTCGATTAGGCAAGAACCCAAGTTACTGAAAGACACTGAACAGGTATGTTCTTTAGTTTTTGAGTAGCTTGGGTTTTATTATTGGGAGGAAAGAGCTATGGCTAAGAATTACGATGGTCTAGCAAAAACAATTATTAAAGACGTTGGCGGAAAAGACAACGTGATTAGTGTAGTTCACTGCACAACCCGTTTACGTTTTAAGTTAAAAGATGAGAAAAAGACAAACGATGATGCCTTAAAAGACACAGATGGTGTTGTAACTGTGGTTAAAGCAGGCGGTCAATATCAAGTTGTTATTGGCAATGAAGTAGCTGATGTTTATGACGCTATCTTAAAAGAAGGCGGCTTTTCTGGCGGTGGTCAAGTAGCCGATGACGATCTTGAAGATAGTAATATGAGTTTGATGGATAAAGCTATTGATTTGATTTCAGGTATTTTTACACCTATCTTGGGACCAATGGCTGCAGCTGGTATGATTAAAGGTTTAACTGCTATGTGTGCCTCCTTTGGTTGGCTTTCGCAAAACTCCGGTACTTATCAGGTATTATATGCAATTGGTGATGGCTTCTTTTACTTTTTACCGCTTATCCTAGCCATTACCAGTGCGAAGAAATTTAAAGTTGACCGCTTTACTGCTATTACAATTGGAGCTGCTATGTGTTATCCAGCCATGGTAGCTATGAACAGCAGTAAAAAAGTCTTGTTTGACATATTTAATGGCACTTTTCTACATTCACAAGTGCATGCAACTTTCTTAGGTATTCCAATTATTTCTATGAACTATACCTCAACTGTTATTCCAATAATTTTGGCAGTATGGTTTGCTTCAATTATTGAAAAATGGTGTAAAAAGTGGATTCCAACTGTTGTAAAAACTTTCTTAGTACCATTTGTTACCTTGTTAATTGTTGTTCCATTGACTTTTTTGATTATAGGACCAATTGCTACTTGGATTGGTAATGCATTAGCTGCTATGACTTCAGCTATTTACGGCTTTAGTCCCGTTTTAGCCGGAGTTTTACTCGGTGGTTTCTGGCAAGTATTTGTTATCTTCGGTGTTCACTGGGGATTTGTCGCAGTTATGATGTCTAACGTAGCTGCCATGGGATATGACCAAATTTTAGGATTGTCATTAGGTGCTTCTTTTGCACAAATTGGTGTTGTTTTAGCAATTTTATTACAAACAAAAGATCAAAAATTAAAGGGAATTGCGCTGCCAGCATTTATCTCAGGAATCTTTGGTGTTACTGAACCAGCTATTTATGGTGTAACTCTTCCACGTAAAAAGCCATTTATTTTAAGTTGTATTGCTGCTGGTGTTGGTGGCGGTTTAATTGGTTTCTTTGGAACCAGAATGTACATGATGGGTGGTATGGGAATCTTCTCTATTCCAACTGCTATCGGTCCAAAGACCGGAGTTGATATGAGTGTTTATGGTTTAATGATCGCCATGGCAGTATCATTTGTCTTAGGTTTTGTACTACAGATAGCACTTGGTAAGAAGAGCGTTGATGCTGCTTATGATGAAAAACAAGCAAAGGCTGTTCAAGAAGTAGCAAATCAAGCTGATGCAATCGCTAAAGCTGCTCCAAGTTTAGCAAGTAATACTGATTTAAATGTATCAACTGAATTAGTTAGTCCTCTAGATGGTGAATTATTACCATTATCTGAAGTAAAAGATGAAGTATTTTCAAGTGGTGCAATGGGTGAAGGTGTAGCCATTGAACCTAGTCAAGGAGTTTTACATGCACCAGCTGATGGTAGAGTTGTAATGACTTTCCCAACAGGACATGCAATTGGTATGAAGACAAAAGATGGTACAGAAATTCTAATGCACATTGGTATGGATACAGTTAACTTACAAGGTAAAGGCTTTGAAACTTTAGTTGCCAAGGGTGACGAAGTTAAGGCTGGCGATGAGCTAGTTAAGTTTGATATTGATGAAATTCATGCAGCTGGTTATGTCGTTACTACACCTATTGTTGTTACAAATTCTAAAGATTATGAAAAAGTTTCAGTAGTCCGTCAAGGTGAAGTCAAGGTTGGTCAAGAGATTTTAGATCTAGAAGGTGCAAGTGAAAAAGAAGCCTCACCTAATGAAAATCCACAAATGGCTTAGTTGATGTAATCGATTTCATATATAATAAAAATGATTAGTGTTAAAAAAGGAGAAATTAAGATGTCATTTCCAAAGAATTTTTTATGGGGCGGAGCTACTGCCGCAAATCAAATTGAAGGTGCCTACGATGTAGACGGTAAAGGTTTATCAGTAACTGATATTATGACAGCTGGTAATCTAGATCATCCTAGAATGCTTACTTATAAGTTAGATGATAAGATGCAAAAAACTCCTTCTGTTCCTGGTGCCGGTCTTCCTAAGGGAGCAGTTGGAGCAATTGATCCTAACGAATATTATCCAAATCACGTAGCAATTGACTTCTATCATCATTACAAAGAAGATATTAAAATGTTTGCAGAAATGGGATTTAAGACTTTCCGTCTTTCAATTGCGTGGACAAGAATTTTTCCAAATGGTGATGATAAAGAACCAAACCAAAAGGGATTAGATTTTTATCGTCGCGTCTTTGAAGAATGTAAAAAGTATGGCATTGATCCTCTTGTAACCATTTCTCACTATGAAGATCCACTTCATTTAAGTGAAAAGTATAATGACTGGCAAGACCGCGGAATGATTGATTGTTACGTAAGATATGCCACTACTTTGTTTAAAGAATACAAGGGATTAGTTAAATACTGGTTGACTTTTAACGAAATTAACACTGCAGTAATGTTTTTAGATATGTTTGGCGGCAATGGAACTGATGAAGAGTATCAACATGCATATCAAAAGTTACACTATCAATTTGTGGCTTCTGCTCGTTCAGTTAAGGCCGCTCATGAGATTGATCCAAACTATGTAATCGGAAATATGATCTGTGGCATTGTTGATTATCCTCTTACACCTGATCCAAAGGACATTTTGCTTAACTTCCATTCTTGGGAGAAGAATATTTTCTACTGCGGTGATGTGCAATGCAAGGGTAAATATCCAACATTTGCTAAGAGATTGTGGGATGAACATAATGTTCACCTTGATATCACTGATCAAGATAAGCAAGACTTACTTGAAGGAAAAGTAGATATGTATACTTTTTCTTACTACATGTTTAATGTTGTTACAACTCATGAAGTAAAGGATAAAGTAGGTGGTAACTTTGCTGCTGGTGCTAAGAACCCATATTTGAAGTATTCTGAATGGGGCTGGGCAACTGACCCAGATGGCTTACAATACTACCTTGAACTGATGTATGACCGTTACGATATTCCAATGATGGTTGTTGAAAATGGCCTTGGTGCAGTCGATGAAATTAGTGAAGATGGTAAAATTCACGATGATTATAGAATTGACTATTTAAGAATGCACATTAAAGCAATGGAGCGTGCAATTAATGATGGTGTAGATCTCATTGGTTACACTACCTGGGGATGTATTGACCTAGTATCTGCTGGTACGGGGCAAATGAGTAAGCGTTACGGCTTCATCTATGTAGATCGGGATGATGATGGTAAAGGCACTTTAGAAAGAATGCCAAAGGATTCATTCTATTGGTATAAGAAAGTTATTGAATCCAATGGAAAAGATTTAGATTAGTTGAATTAAAAAAATACTGCTCGATTTTTCGGGCAGTATTTTTTTATGAAGCGAGAAATAAGCTCTAAAGTGCTATAATATAACTAGCAATTAAAGTATGTTGAGCAGGCGCGCGACAAAGGTAAGCTGATTACTTGCCAAAAGACGTCTTATGGGTGGTCATAGAACCACCTTTTTTGTTGCAGAATTTTCTTCACTAAAATATGTGTGAGTAATCACTTTAGAGAAAAGTAAATTCACAGATTAAGTATGTTATGATGATTTAGATCAATTTTAATTTGTGAGGAAAAGTTGGATGGATAAACAGTCAAAAAGTAGGCTATGGACAGTTCTAGCTGCTTTAGCAGCAGTAATGTGGGGAATCTCTGGATTATTTGCTGAATCTTTATTTAAAGTGAGTAGTAATATCACACCAATTTGGTTAACCCAAATCAGATTAATTGTCTCTGGGATTGTTTTATTAATTATTGCGACAATCTTACATCAAAAGCCATTTTCAGTTTTAAAAGATAGGAAAAATACTTTTCACATTATTGCATATGGGATTTTTGGCTTGTTACCAGTACAAGTCTTTTACTTTATTGCAATTGAGATGGCAAATGCATCAATTGCCACGATTTTGCAGTTTATTGGACCATTTTTTGTGCTGACCTATTTAGCTGTTACTCATCAACAAATATTAAGAAGACTGGATGTGTTAGCTGCTATCCTAGCTTTTATTGGAGTATTTTTATTATCTACTCATGGTAATTTTAATCAACTAGCAATTACTCCTCTGGCATTGTTTTTTGGATTACTATCAGCAGTAGGAGAAGCGAGCTATACTTTAATCCCAGTTAAACTTGTTAAAAGAGTATCAAGTTTGGTTGTAACTGGCTGGGGAATGCTATTTGCGGGAATTGGGCTGACGATTGTATATCCGCAGTTTCCAGCAATCCCCAATACACCTAGAGTATGGCTGGACGTAAGTGCAATAATTATTATCGGAACGATTATTCCATTTCAAATTATGGCTAACGTTCTACGCTACGTAAAACCGTCGACTGTAAGTTTACTAGATGCCTTTGAACCTTTGTCAGCTACAGTGGGTTCAGTTTTGATTTTCGGTTTAGTGATATCTGGGATGGATTGGCTGGGAACCTTATTAGTAATTGGTTCAGTATTGGCTTTAAATTTTACTCCTAAAAGAAATATTAAAAAGAAATCTTAATTAAGAAAAAATATATGAAAAAACTGCTATACTTTCTGCTTTAAAAAGGAAAATGTAGCAGTTTTTTTATTTGCTTAACTTTATTTTAATAGTGCCGAGCCTTGTTAGACCACATAAAGTATATATTTTTATTGTAATTTTAATTAAAGCAAAAATTATCAATAAAATATTTAAATTTTGTATTGTTTTTTTCATTTTAATATCATATAATCAAAAACAAGAAATTTAAGTCATCTCATAAAGGGGGAGAACAAATTGAAAAAAGTTAAGTGGTTAGGAGCAATTACAGTATTGTCCGGTGCGGCATTAACTTTAACTGCTTGTGGGAATAACAACAACAATAATAATGCTAGCGATAAGAAAGTTAGCTTTAAGGAAGCAGTTCCTAAGAAGCAAGTTAAAAAGGGTGGAACATTAAAGTACGCAATTGAAAGTGACTCACCTTTCACAGGTATTTTCTTACCAGAATTATCTGATACTGTAACTGATAGTACAATTCAAGAACCAGGCTTAGAGGCATTATTTTCAACTGATGATAGCTACAAGATTAACAACAAGGGTGCAGCTACCTTTAAGTTAGATAAGGATGCTAAGACTATTACCATTGAAGTTAAGAAGGGCGTTAAGTGGTCTGACGGTAAACAAGTAACTGCTAAGGACGTTGAATATGCTTACGAAATTGTTGGTAATCCTAAGACCAAGACTTCAAGATATACGGATTCTTTAGCTAACCTGGTTGGTTTAGATGAATATCACAAGGGTAAGGCTGACAAGATTTCCGGTATTGAAATGCCAAATGGTGAAGATGGTCGAAAAGTTGTACTTCACTTTAAGGAAATGAAGCCAGGTATGCTTCAATCAGGTAATGGTTACTTCCTAGAAAGCGCTGAACCGTACCACTACTTAAAGGATGTACCGTTTGATAAACTTTTATCAGATGATAAGGTTCGTAAACAGCCACTTTTCTTTGGTCCATACAAGGTTCAAAAAGTTGTTCGTGGTCAATCAGTTACTTATGTACCAAATGAATATTACTGGCGTGGTAAGCCAAACTTAGACAAGATTACTATGGAAGTAATCGGAACTAACTCTGTTTCTCAAGCTATTAAGAGTCACAAGTTTGATATTACTGGTGTGCTTAACGCTCAATGGAACAATGTTAAGGATACTAAGGGCGTTAACTTTATTGGTAAAATTCCACTTTCTTACAACTACTTAGGATTTAAAGTAGGTAAGTTTGATAAGAAGACTGGTAAGAACGTTGAAGATAAGAACGCTAAGATGAACAATGTTTCATTACGTAAGGCGATGGCTTATGCAATGAATATCGATGCTGTTAACAAGCGTTACAGCAATGGTTTATCATTTAGAGTTAATACTTTGATTCCAGCACAATTTGGCGACTTCTCTGATAAGAGTATTAAGGGTTACCCATACAACTTGAAGAAAGCTAACGAGTTATTAGACAAGGCTGGTTACAAGAAGAAGAAGGGTGAAAAATACCGTCGTCAACCAAATGGTAAGAAGTTAACTATTAACGTTGCTGTTCGTGGTACACAACCAAACGCTGAAAAGATTTGGACTAACTACATCCAACAATGGCAAAAGATTGGCTTAGATGCTAAATTTGTTGGTGGTCGTCCAATGGAATTCAACTCTTGGGTACAAGATGTTCAAGCAGATAGTCCTAAGATTGATGTCTTTGAAGGTGGTTGGAGTTTATCATCTGAACCATCACCAATGGACCTTTACAGTGAAGGTGCTCCATATAACATGGCTCGTTTTGTTTCTCCAACTCAATCTAAGCTTCTTACTAACATTGACTCAACTAAGGCCTTCAACCACAAGTACCGTGTACAAGCATTTGATAAGTGGCAACAATGGATGTATGACAATGCCTATGTTGTACCTACCACAAACAGTTGGTCAGTAACTGCAGTTAACAACAAGGTAACTGGCTGGTCACTTAAGCCATCAGCAAGCAATAGTAGATGGTACGATGTTGGCTTTACTAAGTAATTAAAATAAATTTTCCTATAATCCTCACATATTCAACACAATTCTTAAATAATATTTCATTAAATAAAATTTTCATAGTTATATTCCTTCAGAAGACTCTACTCTCATCAAGTAGGGTCTTCTTTTTGTATCAGCAATGATAACGATTACAAGTGCGAACTATCACGATTGAGCTATACCAATATTCGAAAATTTGTCATAAAACACTATTATATTTAGCTTTAATTTATATACCAATTAGGATAAAATATAAACATTGTGAATTCTGGAGGAATTAAATGTGGATAACTTTTTAATAGTTAGTCATGGTGAATATGCTAAGGCAACTCTAGCTAGCTGTGAAATGATTGCAGGAAAATTATCAAATGTAAAAGCAATTGCTTTTAAACAAACAATGAATCAGGATGATTTACTTGATGAAATTGCTCAAAATGCGGAAAGTTTTGAACAAGTACCAACTATTATTGTGGATATTGCCGGAGGAACTCCTGCCAATGCTGCATTACGCTACCAACAGACTCATCCTGAGGTAAAGGTATACAGCGGATTGTGTTTGCCACTTTTGTTAGCAGCAGTAATGGGAACGCCCATGAAGGAAGCAATTAAACAAGCTAAAGAAAATATAGCTCCTGTTGGAAATTCAACTAAAGATAAACCCACTCCAACCAAGAAAGAGTCTTATCAAAGTAAAGAATTAAATGAAAATGCAGAAGTAGAACCACAAACGATGCATAACGTTCGAATTGATGAAAGACTTATCCACGGACAAGTTGCGACGATGTGGACAAATGCATTGCGATTAACGCGAATTATGGTAGTTGGGGATGATATTGTAAAGAATGATATTCAAAAAACGGCCTTAAAGACGGCCTGTCCGCATGGTGTTCACTTGAGTATTTTAACTGCTAAAGGTGCGGCCAGAAGAATTAATGAAGGAAAATATAGAGGTCAAACCGTTTTAGTGTTAGTTAAAAATCCTGGGGTTTTACGCCAAATGATTGATAATGGTGTGAACTTGCCTGAAATTAATGTAGGAAATATGTCTACTAAGGCTGATTCACGTCAAGTTGCTAAGAGTGTGGCTGTTACTGCAGAAGATGTTGATAATTTTAACTATTTAAATGAGCATGGTTGTCATCTTTATCATCAAATGGTGCCGGCGGAAGACAAAGAAGAATTTATGGAGTTATTAAAAAAGTAAAGGAAAGATAAGACAATGACAATACAATGGTGGCAGATTTTATTACTAACTTGTCTAGCATTTTGGGCAATTATTGATCAATTGACGGTATCAATTGTGAATAATCCTTTAGCAATTGGGATGATTTCAGGGATTATTATGGGTGATATTACAACTGGGCTAGCAGTTGGAGCAACGCTACAATTAATGGTCTTAGGGGTCTCAACGTACGGAGGAGCCTCAATGCCCGACTTCATGACGGGCGCAATTGTTGGTACAGTTTATGCTGTTATTTCAGGAAAAGGTGTTCAGTTTGCAATTGGTTTGGCAGTTCCAGTAGGACTTTTAATGGTTCAACTAGATGTTTTAGCTAGATTTGCTAATACTATTTTTCAACATCGAATTGATACTTTTATTAAAGAAAATAAACCGAATGCGGCAGCAAGAAATGCCTTGTGGGGAACCTTTACCTGGGGATTTTCACGTGCAATCCCAGTTTTTATCTTACTGGTAGTAGGAAATGATGTTGTTAAAGCAATTCTACGAATAATTCCAGCCTGGTTGACAGATGGATTAAAAGTATCAGGTCATATTTTGCCAATTGTTGGTATTGCAATTTTACTCAGATACTTACCAACTAAAAGATTTATTTCTTATTTAGCAATAGGCTTCATTGCGGCAGCTTACTTAAAAATGCCAATGCTGGGGGTAGCGTTGCTGGGAGCAGCTTTAGCTTATCTCCACTACACTCGTGAAGTAGAAAAGTTAAATACAAAACAAAATAGTTCAGAAAAAGTAACTGAGAGTGAAGAATATACAAATGAAGAGGGAGAATATGAAAACTAATTCAAATAAATTAACAAAAAAGGATCTTTTTCGAGCAAATTGGCGTTGGCTCTGGGCTAGTCAGTTATCTTGGAACTATGAAAAAATGATGGCTCCCGGTTACTTTTATACTGTTTTGCCATTTTTAAAACGCTGGTATAAAGATGAAGAATTAGTTGAAATGATGCAGATGCAGTCACAATTTTTCAATGTGAATGCATTTGACGGAAACTTTATCATTGGAATGGATTTAGCAATTGAAGAAAAGCAGGGAAGTAAAGCTAAAGAAACAATTGCTGGCTTAAAGACAGGATTAATGGGTCCCTTAGCTGGAGTAGGAGACACAATTTTTGGAGCTATTATTCCTACAATCTGTGGATCAATTGGTGCATATATGGGATTACGAGGAAATCCCTTTGGAGCTTTTTTGTGGATAATTGTTAATTTGATTGTTTTATTCACAAGATTTGGCTTTTTAAACCTCGGTTATTCACAGGGAGCAAAATTAATTGATTCTGCTTCAGGCAAGTTAAATGCAATTACCGACTCTGCAATTTTACTTGGGGTTACCGTTGTTGGGGCTTTGATACCAACCGTAGTTAACGTGAAAGTGCCATTTGTATATCAAGCAGGTAAAGTAACATTAAAGATGCAGACAATTTTAAATCAAATTATGCCATCCTTAGTACCTGTCTTACTTGTAGCTTTAGTTTACTGGTTGCTAGGAAAGAAACATGTGACCTCCACTAAGATGATCTGGTTTGTTTTGATTTTAGGAATTGTTTTAAGCTACTTCCATATCTTAAGTGCCTAAAGCTAGCTTTAATATTTTTAATGCTGAAATGAAGGCTATTGTTCTATAATTAAAAGAAACAATAAGATTGATAAAGGGACTTTTATGAAAGAAAAAGAAAAGAACACCATTATAGGACAATTGCTTACTTTAGATCTATTTGCAATTATTTGTGGTTATTATTTTATTGATACGATAAATATGTTTGTTAACCAGCAAGACTGGTGGTATGACCTACTGGTAGTGTTAATTGTAATCTGTGAGATGGTCTACAATTGGCTTCAGCTGCTAAAGTATAAGAAAAAAATACCAAATTTAGTAGTTATCTTAACTAGTGTTACCTTAAGTGCAATTCTGAGCGGAGTATACTTTAGTGTGATTTGGGTTAATATTCAAAATAAACAAAATTATCAAAACAACATAGTTCTAGCATTAATCTGGGTATGTATGCTAGTAATTGGCAATATAGTTTTGTGGAATAGATATAAGAAAAATAATTAAAAAAATGCATTATTACTAGTTTGAAATTAGTAATAATGCATTTTTATATTTATTCAGAAAAATTATTCTACAACATGTCTCTCAAATGGATCATCGGAAATACCTTTTTCTAAAATATCTCTTGACCATTGCTTAGCTGAGAAAAGAGAGTGATCGCGGTAATTACCACAAGATTCAATCGTAGTTCCTGGAACATCTTCCCAGGTAATATTATCGCGAATTTCCTCTAGTGATTCTTTAAGTGCCTTAGCTACGTCTGTAGTGGATGGAGTACCCCAAACTAAGAGGTGGAAACCTGTGCGACAACCAAATGGTGAACAATCAATATAACCATCAATGCGGTCACGTAATAATCCAGCTAATAAGTGTTCAATGGTATGCAAACCGCCAGTAGGAATTGCATTTTCATTAGGCTGAACCAAACGAAGATCAAAATTACTAATGTTATCGCCTTTTTGTCCTTCTTCAACAGTAATCAAGCGGACGTAAGGTGCCTTTACTTTAGTATGATCTAATTCAAAACTTTCAACTTTACCCATAATATTTTCCTCCGTTAAAAACTTTTCCAAATATTATTTGCTATCTTAACAACAAATTTAATCTTTTTCCATTGATCAGCTTCACTTAAAATGTTTCCTTCTTCAGTAGAGGCAAAGCCGCATTGGGTACTTAGAGCCAGATTATCCAACGGTACTAATTG
The DNA here is from genome assembly GCF_910589175.1 of uncultured Lactobacillus sp. GTDB lineage: Bacteria > Bacillota > Bacilli > Lactobacillales > Lactobacillaceae > Lactobacillus. Next base: position 32,945 of record NZ_CAJURR010000020.1, on the reverse strand, counting down.
GCCAGCTTCTGTGATGCGTTTTGCGATTGTAACCGGATCTTCTAATTCGCCATTTTTTGAAGTAATCAAGCCTAGAACAATGGTGACATTATCACGATTATTCCAAATTTGCTTAATTGGTTTCAAATCACCAGCACGTTCACTGTCATATTCTAAGAAAAAGCGATCATAGTTTAACTGACCAAGATATTTTGCAATTGGTTCATATCCACCAGAAAAAAGAAAAGTAGACTTGAAATTACCACGACAAATATGTGTTGCGACTGTTAGATCATTGGGGAGCTTTTCTAGTGATTTATTAATTACATAAACCGAATCTTCTGCTAGTTGAACGTATTTTTCATGTTCTTTAGGATCATTTTGTGTTTCATTTAACTTACTGATCAAAAAAGCCCAAGTAGTATCATCAATTTGAATATAGCGACAACCTAAATCATAAAAATGTTTAATTGTCTTATTGTAGGCTGTAGCTAGGTCATCTAAGTAAGCTTTTTTATTATCATAGAAGTTAGGCCAATTATCAGAGCGATTGTCCCTAAATAGGAGAGTTGGGGAAGGAATAGTTTGCTTAGCAATTGCATTTTTTACATTAGCGTTAACAAACTTAAATGCATCAAAAAATGGATGGTCAGGATTATAGGCAACTTTTCCAGATAGTTCTGCATTATCGGTCCTAGTTTTGGCTCCGTGGAACTTATAGCTCTCTTTGTAATCATATTTGGCAACGCCATTTAATCCCCACAAGAAGTCAAGATGCCACCAACTACGACGAAATTCACCATCTGTGACTGCTGTTAATCCTAATTCTTCTTCTTTTTGAACTAATCTTTTAATTTCTTGATTTTCAATTTTAGTTAACTCTTCTTGTGAGATCTTTTCCTGGCTGAAATTCTCTTTTAATTCTTCTGGTCTTAAAAAACTACCAACAATATCGTAATGGGTTAAAGTTGTCATTATAGCTACCTCATCTTCTAACTAGAAATTTTAAATATTAATTTGAAGATCCGCTAGCAAGAGGGATCATAGAATGTAAGCTGCACATTCGATTAAATACCTGTTCACTAAAATATTCTTTTTTGATATTCAAAATAATCCCCCCCTTTGAATTTAATAAACTAATTAAGCAAAAGAAAAAGCGCCCCAAGTATAGTTGTTATTACTACACTAGGGACGCTTAATAGCGCGTTACCACCCTAAATTCAAATTAATCTTACAATTAATTCCTCACTGAGTACTCCAAAATTTGGAAGACTCGGACATGATAACGAACGTCAATCGTAAACTGCTTACTTAAAATTAGCTTGCACTTTAATTCAGCTCCAAGACCATCTTCATTACATCAGCAACATCGGCTTGCACCTAATCCGACTCTCTAGGGGATGCCTTAAGTAATTACTCATCTTTTCTAAGCTTTAATTAATTTTATTGCCATAATAGTACAACGCTTAAAAAATAATGTCAAGAAAAATTTCTAGTAAACTATTCAACTTCGGCATCTACATCAGATTTTTCATTATTAAAAGTATTCCAGTTTAGTTCTCCGGTACGCTTAGCAGTAATAACACCAGCAACCATTGAGTCGTTAACGTTAAGGGCAGTTCTAGCCATATCAACAACTGGGTCAATAGCAATTAAAACACCTAAAACTGTTACTGGTAGGTTAAGTGCACCTAAAACCATTAAAGTGGTAAATGTAGCGCCGCCACCAACACCAGCAACGCCGAAGCTAGAAATAACGTCAATTACAACTAAACTTAAGACAAATTGCCATGAGAAAATGTTAACTCCAACAAGTGGGGCAGTGATTGCTGCTACCATTGATGGATAAATACCTGCACATCCATTTTGACCAATAGTTAAACCAAAGCTAGCGGCAAAGTCTGCAATGGTATCACTTACTCCCATTGATTCACGCTGAGTACGTACGTTAAGTGGCAAACTACCACCACTAGTTCTAGAAGTGAAAGCAAAGACTAAAACTGGCCATGCTTTCTTGAAGTAGGTGATTGGATTAATTCCATTAATTAAAAGTAAAACTGCATGCACAATGAACATAACCGCAATCGCAAGGTAAGCAGCAACGATAAAGACTAGTAGTTTACTCATTGTTGCAAAACTGTTAGTTGCAGTAGTTCTAGCAATCAAAGCAAAAATTCCGTAAGGGGTGAGTTCAAGTACAATCTTAACTATGCGCATGATAACTGCACGTAAGGCTTGAATACCACGTGCAAATGTAGCAGCTACGTCTGCTTTTTCTTTCTTAATTTGTAAGAAGGCAATTCCAACAAAGATAGAAAAGATTACGACTGCAATTGTGCTAGTTGAGCGCATTCCAGCAAAATCTGCAAAAATATTTTGTGGAAAGAAGGATGTTATTTGTTGAGGAAGGGTCAAGCCTTTTAATTGAGCTTGGTGATCTTTAATAGAGGTAAGAGCAGTGGAGGAAGCAGACATTCCTTTAGCAAAGCCAGCCCCACCTAAATTAAAAATAGCTACACTACTGAAACCTAAGAAGGAAGCAACAGCTGTAGTTCCTAACAAAATAGCTAAAACACTGGTAGCAATTTTTCTAATCTTAGTAGTCATTTTTAGTTGAGTGAAGGCTCCAACTAAAGAAACAAAGATCAAAGGAATTACTAGCATTTGTAGTAAGGAAACATAGCCATCCCCGACAATTGAAATCCAGTCGATACTATTTTTAACAATATTGCTGTTAGCACCGAACATTAATTGAAGGGAAACACCAAAGACGATTCCGACGATAAGGGAGAGGAATACTAATTTAGTAAATCCCCAATTCTTTTTATGTAAGTAAGCCATACCAGCGAGAATAGCGATGGCCACTAAAATAACGAGAGTAGTTTGCACTTTATTCAACTCCAATTCTAAGCAAACAAAAAAGAGCCATTGGCCTAATGCCAACAGCTCTTGAGAAAAACCATAGTTATAACTTTGAAAAGCTAGTTTCTAACTAGAGAAATTCTTGGATGAACTAATGACTGTACGCCAAATAATTGCCAAATTTTTTGACAATTGCAACAACAAGAATTTGCTTGACGTACATTAAACATAATCATTAGCTCCTTTCTTACTTTTCACAAGTTATGATATCGTACAACTTACTTTTAGTCAACATCTAATTTTTAAAATAATTTATATTCTAAAAATATATATTATGCCAACTTTATATATAAAATACTGTATATAAGCGTTGCAAGCCCTTTCGTTAGTGGGTATAATCAGGTTGAAGAGACGTAGATTTATGAGGTGAAATAAAATGGCAGAACCTAAATGGTTAAAAGATTTAAAAGAAGAAGATTATCTTAAAGAAGATTTCGATGCGACTGGTAAATCACGCTACACGGTCGAAGGTGTAGATAAAAATGATCCAGATTGGTTGAATAAGGCTGCTAAAAAAGTACATGCAGCTGAAGGGGACGATTATGTAAAGCTTGATGCTGGACTTCTTACCGTTAACCAGATTAACTGGATGCTTCGTCGTACTTTTGGTGAATTAACTTATGTAGACGATAATAATCAATTTTTGTGGTATAACAGACCGACTGATCCAAATGAGAAAATGCTTGCTAAGCGTACACCGGATCAAGTTGGTGATACAATGGGCGCCGTTCACCCAGATATTCGCAATGTAATTCCTGAGGCTAAGAAGGTTATCTATGCTTTAAGAAACAAGGTAGATGGGCATGATGAGGTAAAAATGCCAGTTCCTAATGGCAATCGTCATAAATTAATTTTGCATGATTATAAGCGAATTGAAGATGACGAAGGAAATTACGTGGGAACCTATGAATGGGTACAAGACATTTATCCATTTGTGAAGTACTTCTGTGAAACTACTGGTCAAAAATTAGTAGATGATCCAGATGCTACAACGGGTGCAACTTATAAGAAAGATGGCGTTGATACTGCAACTGGTGCATCTAAGCATGAAGAACATGTGGAAAAGAAGCAAGAAGAAACTGATACAAGTTCCGGTGCTTCAGAGTATTAATTGAATAATATTTTATAAAATGCCACTTAATCTTGGTCGTAATAAACCTTGATTTGGTGGCATTTTTATATTTAGAAATGAGATTTAATAAATAAATCCAACTAACAATATATTGATAACCCGAAATATCTTATCAATGGTACAGACCATTATTTTGAAGAAATCATTAATGAAAGCTTCTTACTCCATTAGTTCTAGTAAAAAGCTAAAACTAAGAAAATGAAATATATTTCAGATTTTGACAAGATATTTGAAACATCTGAAATAGAATTCTTAACTCTTGAAATCGCTTTCTTAAACTGGAAAATAGCGGTATAAATAATGTGTAAGCTAGCTGAGAGGAAAGACAAGGAAAAGTCTTTCAAGATATATCTAAAAGAGAATCACAAAAAAGGGAGTAGAAACTGTATGACTAAAGATAATCGTAAGTTTTCAGTTGTTATTGCTGGTGGCGGTAGTACTTTTACACCAGGATTTGTACTGAACTTATTACAAAATCAAGATAGATTTCCATTAAGAAAGTTAAAGTTCTACGATAACGATGCAGAACGCCAAAAGAAAATTGGGGATGCAGTAGCAATCATTATGAAAGAAAGAGCTCCAGAGATTGAGTTCGAATATACTACTGATCCTAAAGAGGCATTTACCGATGTAGATTTTGTTATGGGATCAATTCGTGTCGGTAAATATCACATGCGTAGCTTAGATGAAAAGATTCCTTTAAGATATGGGGTTAATGGTCAAGAAACTACAGGACCCGGAGGAATGGCATACGGTCTTCGTTCTATTCCAGCCATTATTCAAATTATTGATTGGATGGAAGAATATTCGCCTAATGCTTGGATGATTAACTACTCAAATACAATTGCAATCGTTGCTGAGGCTTGTCGTCGTCTTCGACCACATGCAAAAGTTATTAATATTTGTGATATGCCAATTGATATCATGACAAGAATGGCTCAAATTTGTGGATTGAAAGACTATCACGACTTAGACTTCAATTACTACGGCTTAAACCACTTTGGCTGGTGGAAAGGTGTTTGGGATAAGAAGACTGGTAAAGATTTAATGCCAGAACTTAAAAAGTATGTTTCAAAGAATGGCTACTGGGTAGGTGGCGATTTTGATAAAAATACTGAGCCTAGCTGGGAAGAAACTTTCAAAAAAGCAGCTGATTGCTACGCTTTGGAACCAAACACTTTACCAAATACTTACATGCAGTATTATTACTATCCACAATATGAAGTTAAGAATGCCGATCCACATCATACTCGTACTGATGAAATTCGTGAATATCGTCAAAAGATTGTCTTTGGTGAATGTGAGCGAATTGTTAAAGAAGGTACTGCAGAAAATAATATGTGGGATCGTAATGCGACTCACTCAGAATACATTGTCGATATTTGTCATGCGATTGCCTATAACACTGGTGAAAAGTTCTTAGCCAACATCCCTAATAATGGTGCTATTTCAAATATGGATCCTGATTCAATTGTTGAAGTTCCATGCTTATTTACTTCACATGGTGTTGAACCAATGGCAACTGGTAAGGCCGGAATTTTCCAAAGAGGATTGATGATGGAACAACAAACCTGTGAAAAATTGGTTGTTGATGCATATGAACAACACTCTTATGAAAAGATGTGGGAAGCATTTGCACTTAATAAGACTGTTCCAGATGCACTTGTTGCTAAGAAGATACTTGATGATATGATTCCAGAAAACAAGCCTTACTGGCCAGAACTAAAATAGAAACTTAATAGATAGAAATTTATTAAAGGAGGACTTGTTAATCTGGTAGTTTAATAAGTCCTTCTTTTTGTGAGGTGAATGAATTATGATGCAGAAACTACAAAGATTTGGGGCGGCTATGTTCGTACCTGTCTTGCTTTTCTCATTTGCCGGTATTGTGGTGGCTTTAGGAAGTCTATTTAATAATGCAACACTTTTTGGCTCCTTAGCTAATCCTACAACTGGGTGGTATAAAGTATGGGACACTATTTCTGCCGGTGGTTGGACAGTTTTTAATCAAGAATGTTTGCTTTTTGTGGTTGGATTACCTATTGGTTTAGCTAACAAATCAAGAGGTCGTGCCGCAATGGAAGCCCTCATTACTTACTTAACTTTTAACTATTTCGTTGGAGCTATGTTGAGTCACTGGGGTGCGTTCTTTGGTGTACCAAACTTTAATAAGATTCAAATTACTGCTAATGCCACTAATGGTGGTTTAACTGAAATTGCTGGTATCAAGACTTTAGATACTAACATTGTTTTCTCTTTAATTATTGCTGGTATTGTTGTTTATTTACATAATCATTACTTTGATAAAAAATTGCCAGAATGGCTTGGAACTTTCCAGGGGTCAACGTATGTTTACTTCTTAGGATTCTTTGTAATGATTCCAGTTGCATTTTTAACTTGTTTAATTTGGCCTAAAGTACAGTTAGGTATTAACAGTATGCAACAATTTATTGTAAGTAGTGGATTTGTTGGTATTTGGATTTACTCATTCTTGAACCGTGTATTAATTCCTACTGGGCTTCATCACTTGGTATATATTCCGTTCCAATTTGGACCAGCTGTTGTTGCTGGAGGTCTTCAACCATATTGGTTAAAGCACCTGACTGAATATGCTGCAAGTACAAAACCTTTATCACAAATTGCGTCTGTAGAAGGATTCCAACTTTACGGTAACGAAAAAGTTTTCTTAGTACCATTTATTTGCTGGGCATTCTATGCAACTGCCAAGAAAAATAAAAAGAAACAGACTTCAGCGTTACTTATCCCAGCAGCCTTAACTTCTGTTTTTGCTGGTATCACTGAACCAATTGACTTTACTTATTTATTCGCGGCTCCAGTACTTTGGATTGTATATTCAGTTATGGCTGCTACTATGAATACGGTTATGTGGTGTTTCGGTTTAAGAGGACTTATGTCAGATGGTGCAATTGGTATTGCTTCAATGAATTGGCTTCCACTTTGGGCACATCACTGGCACATTTATGTAATGCAATTCATTGTTGGGATTGTATTTGGTTTTATTACTTACTTTATTTTTAAGATAATGATTGAAAAATTTAACTATGTAACCCCAGGTCGTGAAGCTGATGATGAAGATGTTAAATTAATCAATAAGAAAGAATATAAAGAAAAGATGGCTCAACAAAAAGCTGCTCAACAAGCAACTGGTGTTGATGCTAATGACCCTTATATTGCCAGAGCTCAGGCTTACTTAGATCTATTAGGTGGTCCAAATAACATTGAAGAACTATCATCTTGTGCTACACGTTTACGTGTAACGGTTAAAGATCCAGAAAAATTAGGTTCTGATGCACAATTTAAGGCTAATAAAGCTGTTAATGTAGTTCACCATGGAAAAGCTATTCAAGTTATTGTTGGTCTTGATGTTGCTCAAGTTTTGGAAAGAATGCAGAGCTTGATGGAAAATGCTGGTCATGATGCCAAAGTAAGTCAAGAACAAGATCCAGAAGTTGAACAAGCAATTGGTTTCATTGACTTACTAGGTGGACGTGACAATATTAAGAAGTTAACACCTTGCTCAACTAGAATTAGAGTTGTAGTATACGATCCTTCTAAAGTGGCTGATAGCAAACAATTCAAAGATCTTGGAGCACATGATATTACTCATAAAGATAACGAAATTGATATTGTTATTGGCTTAAATGCAGAGAATATTATTGATAAGATGAAGGAAAATATGTAGTATTTCCATGCGCTGATAAGCTTATTATTATGTTATGCTACTAGTGTAATTACATAACGCTTACATTAGTAGAGGAACATGATAATGGCTAACTTGAAACGACGTGTCTGGGAAAAAAGTGGCGAGTTAAGTGAATCTGAAAAAGAAATTATTAGATTTTTGTTTTCAAATCCTACCCTATGCAGTCACTTGAGTTTATCAAAATTGGCTCAAAAACTATATGTATCAGAATCATCAATTTTTAGATTATGTAAAAAAATTGGTTTATCTGGATATAGTGAATTACGATTTGAATTATCGGATTTAAGTCATGAAAAGAAAATGAATACTATTGATATTGCAACTGAAGTAGAGAATGCAAATCAAGAGGTGCTAAAGTACTATAACACATTAGATTTAGAAAAGATTTTTTCTGATATTGAAGGTGCGAATACAATTTATTTATATTCAACTGGATGGTCTCAAGAATTAATAGCAAAATATTTAGCTCATGAATTATTTATGATTGGGAAAAGAGCTGTAATTCTGCCATCTGCAATTGAAGAATTAAGAATTGTAAGTCGGCGAGCTGTAACAGGAGATATGTTATTTATAATTTCTTATAGCGGAGATAACATTCAAATTCGCGATGAAATCAGTAAGATAAAGCTCCTAAATAACAAAATAACGATGGTATCATTTACTACTTTAAAACCAACACAGTTAGTATCGCTAGTAGATTATAGTTTCTTCTTTCGTACCTTGAAATTCCAAAAAGTTTTTGGGGGGGGAGAAGAGTCTGCTAATGACACCTTTAGTCCAGCCTATACCTTCATTGATCTTTTAATTGTTAACTACTGTCAGTGGAAGATGCAAAAGAGAGGAATAGACTATGTGGACTACGACGAAGAATAAAGTAGCTGATTTTTGTGATCAGATTATGGAACGTTTGCACTTAAATACTCGTTCTATTTTAAAATGGTACTCAATTATTTTATTTTTTGCTCCACTACTTTATTGGGCTCTTCTTGAGTTTAGAATAGTGATGGAAAAAGCAAGTTTAGCAGATATGATGCACAATCAGCCAGCAGTAGCTATTTCTGTAATTGTTGCTATTACTGATTTTCTCTTAGGGTATTATTGCTGGATAAATAGAAATAAATTAGTTAGCAATATAAAAGAATTAAAGACTTTTTATGTGTGGCAATTCTTTTGTCAAATATTTGTGGGTAATATTATCTGTTCATTATTATGTCTTTTCGGACTACGCGCTTTACAAGGCAAAAAAAATAATAATGTTACTGTGTCATATTTTAAGGCTACTATTCTTGTCAGTACTATTTTGTATATTTTTTGCATCCTTTTGCTAGGGTTGATTGGATTAAAGGGTTTAAGAGGTTAGGAAAATGTTTGATTTTTTTAAGAAGAAAAATAAAGGACTAGAAGTAGAGGCCGCTGTTGATGGTGAACTAATACCTATTACTGATGTAAAAGATGATGTTTTTTCTACTAAAATGTTAGGTGATGGTTATGCTATTAAGCCTACTAGTGGAGAAGTTCATTCACCTGTGGAAGGTGATATATCCACTTTATTCCCTACAAAGCATGCCATTGGAATTAAAACTAAAGAAGGTTTAGAGATTCTAGTACACTTAGGTATTGATACCGTTGAATTAGAAGGAGCACCTTTTGAAATGAGAATTCAAAAAGGTGATCATGTGACAGTCGGTCAAATACTTGGAACTATGGATTTAAAACAGATTACTGACAGTGGTCGTGATGATTCAGTAATTGTTGTTTATACTAATATGGACTTAATTGATTCAATCTCCCCCGTTCAAAAAGGATCTATTAAGTCGGGTGACAAAGTACAAACAATTAATTTTAAGAAAAGTTAGGTCTATCTTGATATAAAAAGGCACCTATGACTTCAATTGATAAATAAGAAGCCATAGGTGCTTTTTCTTATATATTTAGATGATAAAAATATTGAGTTACTTATTCTTTTCTTGCAATAAGTCACGAATTTGGCGAAGATATATTTCTTCGTTAGTTGGTGCAGGATCTTCTTCAGCTTCTTTTTTAGGTGTAATTTTGTTAACTAATTTAATTAAGAAGAAGACAACTAGAGCAATAATTAAGAAGTTAATAACAGCATTTAAGAAACTACCGTATTTAAATGTAGCTTCACCAATAGTGAATTTTAAGTTGGAAAGGTCAATTTTTCCAATAAATAATCCAATTAGAGGATTAATTAAATCTTTGACTAAAGAATTTACAATTGCCGTAAAAGCAGCCCCGATAATAACCCCGACAGCTAAATCCATCATGTTACCACGAGAAATAAATTCTTTGAATTCTTTAATCATGGTTGATCTCCTTTCAAAAAATACTTATTAATTAAAAATTATATCGAAAGTAGAAATAGCAATGCTAGAAAAATGCCTATAGAAAAAAACGTTAGAAATTAATCTAACGTTTTTTAAGATAATTAATTATGTTTTTTTCTGTTAACTTTATCGCTAATAAGTCCAAGTAGAGAGGCTGCAGTAGCAAAGGTTAAACCGAGAATACCTATATCCGTTGTTTTTGTACCTGTTTGAGGTAAAATCTTTTTCTTTTGAACTGATCCATTATTAGTGTTTTGGCGGCTCACGTTAGAATTCTGATAAGATTGATGAGTTAGTTGAGTAAGTTTATCAGATGATTTATGGAGTGAGGTCGAGATAGTAAGTTTAGTAGGCTGAACTAGTTTAGTAGGTTCAACTGGCTTGGTAGGTTGAACGGGTTTAGTAGGTTGCACCGGCTTAATAGGCTCAACCGGCTTAGTAGGTTCTACTGGTTTAGTAGGTTGCACCGGTTTAGTAGGTTCAACCGGCTTGGTAGGCTCAACCGGCTTGGTAGGTTGCACCGGTTTAGTAGGTTGCACTGGCTTGGTAGGCTCAACCGGTTTAGTAGGTTGAACGGGCTCAGCCGTATAAACTACGTTAAATACTAAATCCTTACTACTTGGAGTAATGAATTGTTGGTCAATTTGTTTGTGATCGGCAGTATAGCCATTAATAAGAGGTGATTTAATGGCGGAAAAACTACTTGTACTTGGTGTCCAATCATTTAATTTTCTAATATTAGTTACTAAATCTACTTCTCCAGATTGAACAAATTGAATCGAATTAGTGTAGCTTGGGGCTGCTTCTTTACCATTATCATAAATATAGTTAATTGTTTCCCTAATCTTTTTCGAATTATTTATTTCTTCAATTTGATGTTTAAAATGAACTACATAATTTTGATCATCTGGATCTTCTGTGTTATCGAATAAAATTATTTGTTGGTTAGTTGGATCGGATACTAGTAAATAATTCTTAGCCACATACTTGTTTATTGTATTCTTAGTAGAATATTGAGAACTAGTATCAGGTCGGCCGGATAACACTTGGCTCTCTAAAACTTCATCAGTTGTATCATCCTTATAAGTTACAGTTATATTTTCGGTAAGAACATAAGGTATTTTTATTAAAAATTCAAAGTTATTTGAAAGATTAGTAATTAAAGCTTGGTCTTGTTTTTTATCGAATTCGATAGGTAAAATTTCATGACCATTAAGTTCAAACTTTTTAAGTGTTAAAGAAGGCTGTGAAATATTTTGTGAGTTGAGCTTATAAACATTGAAAATTATTTCAGGAATAGAAATGTTTTGTGCTTTATTTTCAATATTCCAAGCATCCCAAGTAATGTGCTGATTAACTAAGTCTTTTTGACCAGTTCTAATAAAGTTAATATTCCCTAAATTCAAGGTCTTAAAAATATTATCTTTTCGTGGACCATTTCCTGCATATAGAATTGCTTTTTCTGAAATAGATTTATTTTCATTAACTGGACTGATCTTATGAGTAAAGTGAGCAATAAAATATTGATCCGTTGTATTATCTGTATCAAACTTGCCATAAGTTACATCATTTAATGTAGTACCCGATAAACTACCAGTAGTTTGAGTAGGATTATCACCTTTGTTGACAGCAACGAAATTATAATTTGAAAAGTCATAAGTCTTCGGAATGGTGAATAAAATAGGGCTGTTGCTTGATCCGGTTACAGTTAAATCTTTGGCAAAATCAATAAATTGTTTACTACTATCATCATAAAATCTAAGGGTAGCTTGTTGCTTATTAGCAGTATAAATGACAGTTTTATCTATATCATTAGACGTATGGTCAACGCTAATTGGAGCAATTTTACTTTGAGTTGGAGTATAGCCAGGAATTACTGGTGATGTTACTTCAGGAAATGTTTGGAGGGCAGACCATTTACTGTTTTCCTTACCAGTTACCAAATCTTTAGTACCAGTTTTTGTAAAGGTAACTGAATGTTTTATGTCATTAGCAGCTGGTAGATTATCTTCATACAGATAATGAATTGTCTCTGTTACTTCTTTAGTATCTGAAATCGGCTCAGTCTCATGTTTGAAATGAAGCACAAAGTTTTGGTCTTGGGTTTCATCGTCATCAAAATTCCCATAGGAAATTTTTGAATAGTCACTACTACTAGTTGATCCGATTCCACTAACTCCACTAAATACATAGTGTTTACTATTTAAGAAGTCCACAATTTTATCCACACCTGCAAATGAAATTGCTTGTTTAGTTGAATTGTTATCTGCTTTATCATAAATATCATTTACTACCGCTGTTTGATTATTTTGAAGTAAGTATGCTGTTAAGTCTTGTTTGTCGGTATCATCGTAGAAGTGAAGAGTAGCCTTTTCGGGAGCGTAGTAGTTAACAGTATAGGATAATGGAAGGTTATTTTGAGTAGTAATTTCTCCATTGTCATTAATATTTATCCCAATTGCTGGAACTATTAATGGATCAATTAGAGTATAGGCAGAATCGGAGGCACTTGGTGAATTAACTGTGTTAAAGGTGGAATTAGGAGTCCAGCTATTCCAGTCTATATAATTCGTAACAAGATCTTGTGTACCATTACGAGTATAAGTAACTGTATGAGTATATGGCGAAGCAGCTAGTTCACCTTTTTTGGTTCCATTAGCATAGACATAATTAATAGTCTCAGTTACTGAACTAGTTTGGGTTTGAGGTTTTGTGTCATGATAAAGATAAACGTAATACTTTGGTGAGGTGTTTTTAACGTTGATTTCTTCACTGTTGTAGCTGTTGTTTAAACTATCAAGCTTAAAGTTTTGAGTAGCAAGATTATAGTTAGTTAAATTTTCACTATGGCTACTATTTTTTCCTTCAGTTGCTTCTTGATCTAAAACATAATGTCTTTCTTCAAGATCTTTAATAATATCCATTGTAGGATTAGTAACTGAACTATTAGTTGCAGTAATTATATTTTTAGCGCTGTTTGGAATTTCGTGGTTAGTATTTTCATCAATAAAACGAATTTTAATAATTCTGTCTACTGTAGGATCTAGTTTAAAGTTAGTATAAGTTTGCGTAAAAGTATTAGCAGTACTACCAGAACCAGATGGGTTCCAGTCGTTTTCATTTGTAGTTGGAGTACTAATAGATGGACCGGAGCTAGGAGTGTTAATCCAATCAGGAATCTTATTTGTATCAAGTTGAGTATCTAGCTGAATAAAGTAAGGCCCATTTTTAGAATAATCTTCACCATTAACAGTAAAGTTACCCTTTTGGTCAATAACTATTTCTCTGCCATCATTAGAAATAGAATTTCTTAAAAAGTTTTCAAAGTTAGTATCTTCTGGAAGCGTAGAGATTTTTGAATAATAATCATTAATACTGATTCTTTGTCCATTAGAAGCAACTACTTTTATATCGGAAGGGATTTTGAATACCTTAATAGTCGATGGAAGAATTCTTTGACCGCTACTAAATTTAATATGAGCAAGAACATTAAGCAGTGGCTTTAAACTTGGATTGGTAGCTGAGCCGTAGTTCCAATCAATGGCATATTGCATTAGACGAGCATCTTTTTGTTGGGTAACCGGAATGTCAGCTTTTGCACTAGGTTCTGGACCAGTATAGTTAGCACCATATTCTGTATAAATTCCGTTTGCGCCTGGATTGCCATCTTCTCCTGGTGTCCAGATAACCTTAGGACCAAGTATAAAGCCATGGAGAATTTCTTCATTGATAACTTTATCTTCATAAGGGTTAATCTTAATTGGAAGATTTTGAGTAAATGATTGTTTATTAGGTAAGGTGACTGTAACAGGAAGATTAAACTCAGGGTAAGTGCCGTATGTTTCATAATATTTGTTAGTGGCAGTATTATCTGCATTAAATGGAAAAGTTGCATCAAAACCAGATAAAATACCATCATCATTTCCTGTGTAAGTAAAAGTGAATTCTTTATTAGTAGCTGTATCAGTTTTATTCATATCAAATTCACTAGTTTTAGTTGGATTTACATCGAAGCGCAACAGATTATTTTTATCGTTAATTGAAACGTTAACTTGTTCACCATGATTAATAGTGAGGGGTGTAGTCGAATTATTATTGATATGCACATTAATGGCACCTTGAGTTACGCCAGCGATAAGAGAATCATTAGTTTTAGCTCCAGTAATGCTTACTGTGGATTCATTCTGATTTGTTTCTTCATTAAGATTGTTGGTTTGATTAGTTGGGACAGTCACTTCACTTTTAGAAGTGAGAGATGATTGTGTTGAAGAATTATTATCTTTTGTACTTGGAGCGCTACTATGTGAATTGTTTTCAGCACTAGTTTCTTGTTTCTGAGTTGTTTCGACTGAATTATTTGAAGTTAGTTCCTTGCTAATATTCTGGTTACTAGCAGTATTATTTTGATCTGCTGCTTGAGCAGTATTAGAACTTGCTAAAAAGAAAGTTGTACCTAAAGCAACAGTAACTAATCCAACTGAAAGTTTTCTAAAACTAAACTTTTCCTTCCCATTAAGTTTAGTAATAAAAAATAAATCATTTTTATGTTCCATTGTATTCTTTCCTCGATTATGAATGTTTTTTAATAAAATAACATTTTAGCTTTCTAAAAGAACATTATACTCCAGATTTAAATAATAGATGATCAGATAGGGAAAATAGTCTGGTGCTAGTAGGGGAAAAGACAAGCTAAAGGTAAAAAAACGACTTAAAAAATTAAACATAAAGATAAAAAAATACGTGTTTTATTGAATCATAAGAGTAGAAAAATATATAAAAATTTAAGCAAAGATGATTACTAAGATAAAGAAAGCGTTATCCAAAATTTAAATGACACTTACCCGCATATTTAACGAAAATTGTAAACTCTTGTTTTCAATTTATTAACTACTATACTAGATACAGATGCTTTTTTGAGAAAAATGCGGATAAGGCACAATATATTGTGTGACCTAATATAAAGAAAGAGGAGTTAAGAAATGGACAATTCCACATCATTACAGGAAGATCGTAAAGAAAGAAAGGATAACTACTTCGTTTGGCTTTTTAAGCAATTACACGGTTGGCCAGTTCAAAATTATATGCTTTGGTTTTTTGCTTTTGGCTTCCAATTAGCTATTTTGATTCAAAACAAGATTACTACTTTAACAGTAATTACTTTTATTGGTACATTGCTTGGGACTTTATGTGTTTTAGCTATTAATGCAACGAAAGCAATTAATGGATGGTTAGGATTAATCTCAGCAGCTTGTTTCATTTATGCAGGACTAGCTGCTAAGAATTATCTTTCAATTTTTGAACAAATTGCCTATATTTTAACTTTAGACTTACCAGTTATTATTTCAGTTAGATCTTGGAATGATGATACTAAAAACCACTTACGTAAGTTTGGTACTAAAGAATGGATTGTTGCTATTGTTGGTACATTAGTTGTTTACGCTGTATCTGGTTACTTAATCGGTAAATTTACTAATGATCCACGTCCTTGGATCGATGCTATCAGTTTTGCAATTTCATTAACTGCTGGTATTATGTGTTTCTTACGATACAACAACCAATATTTCTGGTGGACTGCCAGCGGAATTTTTCAACTAATTCTTTGGGGCATTACTTATGCACAGGGAGATGCAACTTTAGCAATGGCTGTTAACTCCTTAATTTACGTTGTTAATGATGTTTTAGCCTTTACCGTTTCACCATGGTTCAATATGGGAAGAAAACGTGAAGGATTAAAGTCTATTAAAGACTAAGGGTAATCAAAATAAGTTAAAATTAGCATGTCGAGTTCGACATGCTTTTTTTATTTGTGAGGTATCAGAGATGAATGAAAATTGGACTGAAAATTATAAAAATGCTGCACAAGGTAATGACTATGTAAGGTTAAACGCGGGACTAATGACAGTAAAAGACCTCGATAATTATCTTTCTTCGTTTCCCAGCAGCTTGCTCAGTTTCAATAAGACTGGAAAATTTACATATTATAAACAATTACCAGGGATGAATTACAATCCGCCAGAACTTGGAGAAAATATTACGGCTCTTGGTCAAACCGAAAACGAAAAGAAGCAATTAACAGAAATATTCCACAAGTTAAGCACAGGGGAAGAGAAAGAATTGCATTTTGTGGATCAAACTAATACCCAAAAACGATTTATGGTAGACACATATCGGGCTATTTTTGATAAAGACCATCATTTTGCTGGAATTAATGAAACAGTTCAAGATATTTATCCACTTGTGGAATACTACTTAAAAGAAACCGGACAAAAATTGGTTGATGATCCCAATAATCCTAAAGGGGACATTTATCGGAAAAATCAGAAAATTGATGCAGAGAGTGGGGCCTCGGAACTATAGGTAATTGACAAAAAACTATTTTTTCTTAAAATATAATTAAAAATAGTTTGGGGGATAGTAAAAATGCCTGAAATCGATCAAAAATATATTCAAGATAAATTTATAGAATACTGTAAAGTGAATACCCGATCAGACGAACAAAGTGCAGCGGTGCCGACGACTGCCGGTCAAGTTGACTTGTTGAAAATTATTGAGAAAGAATTAGAAAAATTAGGCTTAGAAAATATTTCATTTTCAGAAGAAGATTCCTATTTAGTAGGAAAACTAAAAAAGACAACTAAGAAAGAAGTGACTCCAATTGGTTTTGTAGCACATGTAGATACGGCTGATTTTAATGCAGAAAATGTAAAACCGCTAGTGCATCAGAACTATGATGGAAAGGATATTTTCTTAAAAGAGGGACGTGTCTTATCCACAAGTGAATTTCCTAGTTTAAAAAAACATTTAGGTGAAACATTGATTACCGCTGATGGAACGACTTTACTTGGTGCAGATGATAAGGCGGGAATTGCTGGATTACTAGGAATGCTCAAATTTTTAAAAGAAAATCCTGATCTTGAACATGGAGATATTTGGGTTGCTTTTGGCCCAGATGAGGAAATTGGTAAGGGTGCTGCTCGTTTTAACGTGGAACGTTTTCCTGTTGAATTTGCTTATACATTAGATAATGGTGATCCAGGAGATATTGCATTTGAGACCTTCAATGCAGCAGCGGCTACGATTGATTTTCATGGGACAGTAGTTCATCCTGGCGAGGCATACGGTCTTATGGTCAATGCAGCCTTGATAGCTAGTGAATTTATTCAAGCTTTACCAGCAAGTGAGGTCCCTGAAAATAGTAAAGATTTTGATGGCTATTTTATGGTTTTATCCAATAACGGCAATGTTGATCATGCACAAATTCAACTAATTATTCGAGATTTTGATACTGATGGTTTTGAGCAAAAGAAAAAGTTAATCACAAGTACAGTGGATAAGTTGAATAAAAAGTATGGAACAAATCGAGTAACTTTTGAAATGCATGATCAATATCATAGTCCAGGAGATTTGATTAAAGAGCATCCCTATGTAGTAAATCTAGTTTTACATGCCTATAAGTCTCTTGGATTAGAGCCAAAAGTTATCCCATTTCGAGGAGGAACAGATGGCGATTTTATTTCAGAAAAGGGTATTCCTACACCTAACTTATTTAATGGTGGGGCAAATTTCCATGGACCATATGAATATGTAACAACTGAAAGCATGGCTCTTTTAGCTAAAACCTTGATTGAAATTGCGAAGCAGCATGTTTTATTAAATGATAAACGTGATGAAAGTCCATTAAAGAGAAAGTATTAGATTTAAATGAATTTCTATACGATAAATTATATTCAAAACCATCAAAATACAGATCGAACAGCTTTATATATTTTAATAATTATTGCTGCTAGTGCGATGATTATTTTTGCAATTCTATATTTGCGTGATCGTTTTAATACCAGATATAGGGATTTAGGAATCATTGCCCTCTTGTTTTTATTATTATTTACCGGCACGCAATATGAAAAATATGTGCAAAATAATGAACAGAAGTCTAAAGCTGCCCAAATTGTTCCCTTTATTAAATCAGTTGCTGATGATGAAAATGTTAAAGAAAGCGATGTGATGGTCAGTTCACTGAGTTTGCAGGATGGGATGATTGTGCGAATTGATTCGAAAAATGAAGACTATCAATTGAATTTAAACGAAAACAATAATAGCTATACATTAAATCGAGCGCACGTGATTGATCATCATGTATATGTGCAAAAGTAGGTAAAAGATGGATTATACACAATTATTTATTAAGTTTTCTCTAGGGATATTAACCTTGATCATTCAAATTAATGTTTTTGGAAAAAGTAATTTAGCTCCAACAACAGCTTTGGATCAGCTGCAAAATTATGTACTGGGCGGTATTATCGGTGGTTTAATATATAATCAAAGTATTACCGTTCTTCAATTTTTATTGGTGTTAATCGTTTGGACTTTAGTAGTTTTTATTTTGAAATTTGGGCGCGAGCGCAGTAATTGGATTCGTAATTTGATTGATGGAAAACCGGTTCAAGTAATTAAAAATGGTCATGTGTTGGTCGGAAATTGTATGAAAGCTGGTATTTCTGCCAATGAATTAATGTTTAGACTTAGAAGTCGCGGAATTTATTCAGTTGAAAAAGTGAAAAATTGTATTTTTGAACAAAATGGCCAATTAACGATAATTGAAAATGATGAAGATAATATTCGCTTTCCGATTATTAGTGATGGACAGGTAAATGAAGATGTTTTGGAGTTGATCCATAAATCTAATGCTTGGCTTGAACAGGAAGTAACTAAAGCTGGTTATAATAGTCCTGATGATGTCTTTTTAGGAGAATATATTGATGGACAATTACGTCTGGTAGGATATTCTGAAAAATAAAAAAGGAAGAAATGATCATGAAAGATTTTAAAGAAATAAAAAAATGGTTAGCAGATGCCGATGCGGTTATTGTGACTGCAGGTAATGGGTTTGCACAGATGGAAGGGCTTGATATGTTTGACAATTTGGCCTTTCCGATTGAATATAAAAGTATCAGTGAAAAATATCATGTAAAAACAATTGCGGATGCACTAGATAAAGATTTTGATTCTTGGGATGAAAAATGGCAATTCTGGAGTCAATTAATTAATGAGTATTCAGTTGAATATGAGCCAAGTAAAGCAATGAAGCAATTAAAAGAACTTTTAAATGGAAAGAATTATTTTATTGCTACTAGTACTTTTGGCCATTTTTTTGAAAAAGCTGGTTTTGATCAAGAAAAAATCTTTAATATTTTTGGTGACTGGACAATGATGCAGTGCTCTAGCGGTTTAAATCACGGTACACACTCTAATTTGTCAACAGTGAAGAGATACATTAATGGCCAAGGAGAGGTTCCAAAATGTGAGGATTGTAATTCACCAATGGAACTTCATATGCCGTTAAATGCTCACTTCTTTCCAGATGAGGATGCAAATACTAGATTCCGTTGGTTTTTAGCCAGAAATCAGACTAAGAAGGTTGTAGTGCTTGAACTAGGAGTTGATCCAACTAGTCCTCAGCTTCTTGATCCAATGGTGAAATTAGTTGAGCAGTTCAAAGATTGGCATTATGTAGCAGCAGACTTAAGTCAAGATGAATTACCTGACGCTATTCAAAAAAGAAGTGTAGGTCTAGACATGGCACTTCCTGAAGCAATTGAAAAGATTTCAAAATAATGAAAGGTAAAAAATGAGTATTTCAGTTATTCAAGGTGTTTTACGAATTCCAGCAGCTCAAGAAAAAATACGTCAAAAAGGTATTGAAAAACCTGGCTTTCCGGATAACTATACCTTAATTGATGTAGAAACTACTGGACTTAGCCCATATCGTGATCGAATTACAGAGATGGGTGGTTTAAAGGTTCGCCATGGAGAAGTAGTTGCAACTTTTTCAGAATTGGTGAAGTTTCCTGATAGTAATAAGGTGCCTGCTTTTATTACCAAATTAAATGGAATTGATGAAACGACGATTGAGGAAAAGGGACTACCTGGTCAAGAGGCAATAAAGAAGTATCGTGAATTTATTGGTAGTGATCCAATTGTTGGATATAATGTTAATTTTGATTTGAATTTTGTCTATGACCTAGCTGAAAAATATCACTTAACTGTCTTAAATAATGACTATGTTGATGTTTATCGTTTAGCTCGTAGTTTTTATCCACAAGAACAACACAATCGGCTTTTAGATTGTATGCATCGATTAGATATCGCAGAAACGCAAGAGCATCGCGGTTTAGATGACTGCCTAGATACAAAAAAGGTTTTTGACGAATTTCATCGATTATTTAGACAGGAACATATGCTTAGAGCGCAAGAAATGGTTAAAACACTAGACTTAACTAGTGAATGGCCTGAGATTGTTAAACAAAGCCAAGCTTTCCGTAGTCCTTTTGCTCATAAGAATGTTGTAATTGCTGGTGACTTAGATGTAGATGAATATGAACTAGCTAATGCTGTAAAGAATTTGGGTGGCTTTATTCGGGATGAAGTCGGTCAAGATACAGACTACCTTTTAGTTGGAGATCATGATTTCTTCAGAACTGATATTGTTGAATTAAATAAGGCAAGAGCATTAAAGAAACAAGGTCAAAATATTAGAATTTGGTCGGAGCAATTTTTCTTGAATGTTCTTGATAATTGGGCACGTAGTTAAAATATTTTTTACATTAAAAAAGGAATCCTAAAGCAGGATTCCTTTTTTGATATGGGGAAGATTTACATGTACGAGCCAACCAATATTAATTGAAACAATAATAAAAGTGAGAATGGTAATGACTTCAAAGCTTGACCAGATGAGACAAGAAATAGTTCCAATTAAAGTTGTACTAATAAAAAGAAAAATAGTTGATTTTTTTAACTTAAATTGCAGTTTATTGTAATGAGTTGAAAATAATAGTCCTAAATAGAATAAACCAATTCCACAATATAAACATAAAACAGCAAACCATGAGTTAGCATCCGATTCATGGATAAATTTTATACTTACAGTAATTAAACTAATGCCAAAGATTATTAAATAGTGAAGATAGATTAGTATATTACCTGTTACATCTTCTTGGTCTTCATTAATTAATTTATCAAATTGTAGTGCATAAGTGAAAAATAGCAAGGCAACGGTTAAAAAGATAAGAATAGAATAGAAGGAAAAAGTTTTAGGTTGAAAGTAATCCGCAATACCAATAATTGTTTCACCAAAGATAATAATTACTAGGAGATTCAGTCTTTCAAGTAAATGAGGAAAAATAATTGGATGTTTAAGAGTATATTTTGTAGTGAGAAGTGGCATTAACCAGCTTAATATGATGCCGATAACAGCTAAAATAAAGCCAAAAATGTTATCTAAAATCCCCCCGATAACTAATGTACTTGCCCTAAAAATTAAAATCATAAAAAATGCCCGGGAAATATTTCGATCGACAGAATTTTTAACTTGAAAGTAATTGATTAAATAGTGGCTTGCTAGAGTAAGCGAAAGTAATCCAGCCGAAATAAATAGAACTTTCATCTCTGTTAGATTATTAGTATCAAAAGAATTAGACATGTAAAGTAAGATCATCATATCAATAAAGTAAAAAGCAATGTCAGCCCAACTACCGATACCATATCTATTAGTAAAGACAGTCTGAATCATCCATGAATTAATAAAAATAATTACAATCAATGCAAAAAGAGCAAAAGAGGCAGGTGAAACTAATCCATGCTCTAGATGATGGAGAATCTCGGTTGTTTTAGATATCATGTAGACAAAAACGAGGTCATAAAACAAGGCAATTTTTGAGACTCGCTTATTTAATATATTTTGCATCCAGCCTACCTACTTTCTAAAATTCCTCATGTTCATTAGGATCAAATCTTCTTGCAGAAATTTTGTCTAAATTGATAAGTTTTTGGACTTCTTCAGGCGTTAATTTGAAATCAAAAATATCCAAATTGCTAATTTGATGTTCATAGGAACTAGCTTTGGGAATAGGAACAACATTAAGTTGAGTTTCCCATCGTAAAATTATTTGAGCGGGTGACTTATGGTATTTTTGAGCTAAATCAATAATTTCTTTTTCTTGAAAAGCTTCGCCTGCACGCTGCAGCGGACTCCATGCTTCGGTAATGATGTTATGGTTATCATCATACTCACGAATTGTCTTGCTGGACCAGTAGGGATGAAGTTCTACTTGGTTAACAGCTGGCATAACGCCTGTTTCACGGTATAAATGTTCAATATGTGACGGCTCAAAGTTAGAAACACCTACTGAGCGAATTAAGCCAAATCTTTGAGCATCTAGCATGGCTTGCCAGGCTTCAAGATAGTGATTCTCCTTTGGATTTGGCCAATGGATAAGATAGAGATCATAATAATCAAGATTAGCTGCATAAAGAGATTCTTGAATTTGTTCTATGGCTTCCTGATATTTGTGATGACGCCCTGGTAATTTAGATGTTATAAAGATATCATCGCGATTTATACCGCTATTTTTAATAGCACGACCTACTGCTCCTTCATTTTCATAATTAACAGCAGAATCAAGTAGACGATAGCCATTTTTTAATGCGGCTTGGATAGCAAAAACTCCACGAGAACCATTTAATTTATAGGTTCCGAAACCAATCTTAGGAATTCGATTTCCATCATTTAAATTAAAGTATTCCATTCTTAATCTTCTTTCTATTTTCAGTATACTTATTACGTTTATTGTAACAGTCTGAATAAACAAAAACTTATTAATTACATTGCAAACGTACGTTCAAATATCTATACTGAAAGAAATAATGTTAGGGGAAAGAATAAATGGCGAAGAGAAAAAAATATCGAAAAAAACAGACAAATACAGTAGTAAACTGGATTATAGCTCTAGTAATTATTATTTGGGGTGGTTGGTTTAAGCTTAATTCTTCTAATCAAGTAGCGAATCAAAATCAGAACCAAGATAATTCCCAGCAAGTAGTAAAGAATGCGACAACAGCGGATACTAATTATGGTGGCTTATCAAATGCTGACTATCAAAAATTGGCTAATTTAGACTTTAAGAGCGGAGACAAGGCATATGTCTATGTAAATAATAATAAGTCGACTTTGATTAAAAATGCTTGGAAGGTTAATAAGGTAATCTATTCTAATTTAGATAATTTGAACAGAACTTCTCATTCAAATACTGCCTTCTTAGAGCCAAGAAATGTGGCAAATGATTCTTTACGTGTAAGACAGTTTATTAATCCAACTGCATGGCATTCTAATCGTGAAAATGGGACTCAAATTTATAATCGTGGACACTTAATTGCTTATTCAGTTTCTGCAGGAATTGATCAAGATGGAAATTATAATCCTAATAATCAATCAGGTGATCAAAATAATCCTAAAAACCTATTTACACAAACAGCTTTTTCTAACCAGAAAATTCAGACTATTTTTGAAGGAAAAGTACGTAATGCCTTAAAACAAGGTAATAAGGTTATTTTTCAGGCAACGCCAATCTTTAGGGGAAATGAATTAATGGCACGTGGTATTAATTTACAGGCTATAAGTTTAAATAATAATTTAGATTTTAATGTTTATATCTATAACGTGCAGCCTGATTATGTATTTGATTATAATAATGGTAGGGCTAAAATAGATCGTAATATGGTAGTTAATCAATAGTTAATTTTTATATTTAATTTAGGAGAAAACAATGAACAAAAGCAAGGATAACTGTACGGCAATGATTGTCGGAAAAAAAGCTACAATTGATGGCTCAACTATTATTGCCCGTGATGAAGACGGTTATGGTGGTATTAATGAAAAGCTTTTTGTTGTCCATGAAGCAAAAGACTACGATGAAGAATACGTTTCAAAATATAATGGTTTAAAGCTTCATTTAAAGGGACATGGTTGCAAGTGGACTGCAACCCCAACAGCTGATGAATCAGAAGGCCGCTGGGATGAACAGGGAATTAATGAATATAACGTTGCTATGTCGGCTACTGAAACAGAGGCCACAAATGCTCGCTGTTTAGGTCATGATCCATTAGTAGAGGATGGAATAGATGAAGATTCGATGGTTTACCTTGTCTTACCATTTGTTAAGACTGCTCGTGAAGGGGTAGAGCGTTTAGGTAAATTAATTGAAAAATATGGTACTGGTGAAAGTAATGGTATCGCTTTTTCTGACCACGATGAAGTTTGGTATTTTGAAACTGGCGCTGGTCATCAATGGGTAGCACAAAGAATTCCCGAAGATTCCTATGCAATTTGTCCTAATATCATGGTGATTCAAGATATTGATTTTGATGATCATGATAATTTTATGTATGCACCAACTATTCGTGATTTTGTAGAAAAAAATCACTTAAATCCAAGTACTGACGGTAAGTGGAGTTTTAGAGATATTTTTGGTACTAAAGCAGAAGCAGATAGTTACTATAACACCCCAAGAACTTGGTACGGTCAGAAGCTTTTTAATCCAAGTATTGAGCAGGATCCGTTAAGTCAAGAAATGCCATTTATTAGAAAACCGGAAAAGAAAATTGGCGTTGAGGATGTAGAATTTTTCTTGTCTAGTCACTATAACGGTACTGAATATGACCCAATGGGGTCTTTTGCTTCAGGAGATGATAAGAAGCAAAAAATGTTTAGATCAATTGCTTTGGACAGAAATCAATCTAGTTGTATTCTTCAAATTAGAAATGATGTTCCTAAAAAAATAGCAGGTATTCAGTGGGTTAACTTTGGTTTTTATGCTTATAGTCCTTATGTACCTTTCTATACAAATATTGATGACACACCATTAAATTATCAAACGGCTAGTCATATGGTTACTCCAGAGTCTAGTGCATATTGGTTGTATAAGAGTTTACAAGTTTTGGTAGAGCCAAGATATCATCAGTTTATTTACCAGGTTGAGAATTTTAGAGATGAATGTCAGAGTTACGCTGTTAGCCGCATTTCAGCAACCGATGAGAAAGCTGGAGAATTATCTGGAAAAGAACAAACTAAATATTTAACTGCTGCTAATGCTGAAACGGCTGCATATATTACTAATGAAACTAAGAAATTAATAAGTGATTTGACGAGACAAGCACTAAATTCTTCTAAATTTCAATTTGAACGTGGCGACAATTTGTAATTTTTTGAAAAACACTGCACAAGATGTAGTGTTTTTTTATTGTTCGACTTTCTCTATCTTGTATGTTGATAAAATAGATCCCAAAGGGATATCTAAAAAATGCAAGAGGTAAAATACGATTTATTTCTTTTTTTTTAGAAATATTGTTCCTGAAATAATATTATTATCCACATCTTATCCACAAAAAAGCAACAAAAATTCACAAAGTACGAATTATTTATTGAAAAAATATTTGTGATTTTGTTGCTTTTATCATAAAATTTGTGATGTAATATGATTTAAATCTAAATGTAGTAGTGAGAGATATATGAACGAAGATAAATTCATTCAGGTAAATAACCTAGAAAAAACTTATGAGAATGGTTACCAAGCGATTAAGTCTGTCAGCTTTTCTGTAAAAAAGGGCGACTTAGTGTGCTTGTTGGGTCCTAGTGGTTGTGGAAAAACTACAACTTTAAATATGATTGCCGGATTATTGAATCCGACTGGCGGAGACATCATTGTAAATGGTAAGTCTCTTCTTAATGTTGCGCCAAAAGATCGTAATATTGGCTATGTATTCCAGAATTATGCCTTATACCCACATATGACTGTTTTACAGAATGTAATGTTTCCAATGACAGTGGGAAAGAACAAGAAGCCAAAAGATGAAGCTGAAAAAATTGCCCAAAAATTTATGAAATTAACTCATATTGAAGAATTGGCTGATCAAAAGCCGGGCAATCTTTCTGGTGGGCAACAGCAGCGTGTTTCGATTGCACGTGCATTAGTGCAAGAACCACAAATTTTGTTAATGGATGAACCATTAAGTAACTTAGATGCCCGCTTACGTTTAAAGATTCGTGAAGAGATTCGTAATTTGGTTAAAGAAGTAGGAATTACTACTTTATTCGTTACGCACGATCAAGAAGAAGCTCTATCAATTGGTGATAAGATTATTCTTTTCCATAACGGAGTAATTCAACAAGATGATAAGGGGCAAGACCTTTATCTTGAACCTAATAATCAATTTGTCGCTAACTTTATTGGTAATCCAGTGATTGATAATTTTGATGTAAAGGTAGCAGACAATAAGATTATTGGGACAGACTTTGAAATTCCAGTTGAAAAATTAGATAGTACAAAATTTAGAGGCGACTTAGTAGACGGAGATTATACATTGAGTATTCGTCCTGAAAACTTAAAGTTAAGTAATGAGGGCGAACTTGGTGAAGTAATTGATGATGTCGAATTAATTGGACGTGAACGAGTATTAAAATTTACTCATGCTGGAACAAGTCAACGTGCATTAATTGATTTAGAGCAAGAAGTAAAACCTGGAGATAGCGTGAAATTTAAGATGAACTTAGATCGTGTTTACTTATTTAAGCCAGATGGGGAGCGAATCTATTAATGAAAGATAATCAGAAAAAAGCTTGGTTATTTTTAGCACCGGCCATTATTTGCGTTACTGTATTTAGTATTTGGCCAATTCTACGTGCTTTTACGATGAGTTTTCAGGGTGGTCCATTAATTGATCTTCAATTTAATGGACTCTCTAACTATCAGTATATTTTTAGCGATCCAGAATTCTGGCGTGCAATTATGAATACGGCTATTTATGCATTTTTAGCCGTGCCAATTGCCTTAATAATTTCTGTTGCGCTAGCATGGTTTATTTTTTCAAAAATTAAACATACTGCCTTCTTTGAAACTATGTTTTTTATGCCATATGTTACAAGTACGATCGCAATCGGGATTGTATTTCGCTATATCTTTAATGGTGAATACGGTTTATTGAACTTCTTATTAAAACTTGCTCATTTACCACAACCTGATTGGTTAGATAATCCGAGTCTAAGTCTTGTTTCATTGATTATCTTTGGTGTTTGGTCATCTTTGGCATTTAACATCGTTATCCTGATGGGGGCGTTAAGAAACATTGAACCAAATTACTATGTCTTAGCTGATATGTATGGTGCAACAAGTAGGGAAAAGTTCTGGCGCATAACAGTACCACAGTTAGTCCCAACTTTAGCCTTTCTTTTAACTGTTAACTTAATTGGGGCATTTAAGATCTATACCCAAGTTTATGCATTATTTAATGGACAAGCTGGTGTAGGCAATTCAGCAATGACAGCAGTTTACTATATCTATAATAAATTCCAAATTGTTGGTACGCCTGGTGTAGCAATGGCTGCAACAGTAGTCTTGTTCCTATTTATATTGTTCGTAACTTTCTTACAAAGAAAATTGATGAAAAAGGTGAACAGTTAGAATGAAGAAGAAAAAACTACGTTGGGGAATGATTTTTGTCTATCTATTCATTGGAATTTTTGGCATTATAACTGTTTTCCCATTTATTTATATGATCTTAGGTGGGTTGATGTCTTATCAGGAAACCACTACTATTCCACCAACTTTAATCCCAAAGACTTTGAGGTGGAGTAACTATCAAAAAGTATTTGAGCAAGCACCGTTTGCAAGATATTTCCTAAACACCTTTATTACAGCAGCAACCACAACAATTGTTACATTGTTTACTTCAATTCTCGGTGCATTTGCAATGACCAACTTAAAATTTAAGGGAAAAGGATTTATTCAGCTAATTTTTCTTTCACTCTTAATGGTTCCGGGAGAAGCAATAATTTTCACCAACTATAATACAATTGCTCATTTAGGCTTATTGAATACATATTTAGGATTGGTTTTACCATTCTTAACTTCTATCTTTTATATGTACTATTTACAAAGCTACTTTACAGCAATTTCACCAACAATTTATAAAGCAGCCATGATTGATGGAGCTTCTGATTGGGAATATATTTGGAAAATTCTGGTTCCAATGTCTAAAGGTGGTTTAATTACTGTTGCCTTGCTTAGTTTTATTTCAGGATGGAACTCCTTCTTATGGCCATTATTGGTAACAAATGAAGACAAGATGCGCTTATTGAATAATGGTTTAGCTGCCTTTGCATCTGATGCAGGTGCTCAAACGCAACTTCAACTAGCAGCAGCGACTTTAACAGTAGTACCTGTTTTAATTGTTTACTTCATTTTTAGAAAGCAAATTATTCGAGGAGTAGTACGTAATGACCTCAAAGCCTAAAACGACAGTTACTTTTTATAATGGGTTAACGACTATTGGCGGCCCAATGATTGAAGTAGCTTATGATAAGTCACATGTATTATTTGATTTAGGAGAAGTGTACCGTCCAGAACTTGGGCTAAAAATGGAAGATGAAGATTTTTCAACTCTTCTTAAATATCAATTGATTGGTGATGTGCCGAATTTCTATGATCCAAAGATTACGGGAAAAGAGATAGATCATGAACGTTGGCAGCACAGCGCAGCTTATATTTCTCACCTTCATCTAGATCATAGTAAAGCTATGAATCTTTTAGCGCCAGAGATTCCATTATATGCTGGTCCATTAACTGCGGCCTTGTTACCAGTGTTGAATCGGGATGGAGAATTTTTATTGCCAGCAGCTGATAAACCCAAGAATTATACTCGTCCTATAATTGCTGCTAAATTAAACCAACCCATTAAAGTTGGAGATATAACTTTAACCGTTGTTCCTAGTGATCATGATGCTTACGGAGCAACTGGGTTAATCATCGAAACACCTGATAAAACAATCGTTCATACTGGAGATATTCGCTTGCATGGCTATCATCCCGATTGGGTGCGTCAATTTATGGCGGCCGGTAAGGGATGTGATATGCTAATTATCGAAGGTACTGGTGTTTCATGGCCAGAACGTAGTGAAGAGGATAGTGAAGAGTTCAAAGGCGTTAAGAATGAGGTTGAACTTACTGAAAGAGTAGTAAAATACCAAAAAGATAATCCAAAGCGTCAGTTAACTTTTAATACTTATCCTACAAATGTAGAACGAATTTTGAGAATTATTTCAGATTCGCCTCGAAAAGTAGTACTTCATGCTAAACGTGCTGAATTATTAAAATTAGCATTAAAGCAGGATGTTCCTTATTACTACTTACCAGAAGATGAAAAAATTGATGCGCTCGATCCAAATCTTGAAATTAGTTATCAAGATCTTCTAAAAGACGATCATCAATATTTCTGGCAAGTAATTGGTCATTATGATCAACTACAAAAAGGTGGCTTATACATTCATAGTAATGCTGAGCCTCTTGGAGATTTTGATCCAGCTTATGCTCCGTTTATTGAAAATATTGAAAAGCGTGGAATTGAATTAATAACTCTACGTTGTTCAGGGCATGCGGACGTGGCTGAATTAAAAGATATTATTGCGGGTTTTGAGCCAAAAATTTTGGCTCCTGTGCACACATTGCATCCAGAATTAGAAGAAAACCCATTTGGAGAAAGGATTTTACCTAAGCGCGGAGAGGTATTTTCGCTTAGTTAAAATTAAAATTTTATTTTGTTGTTTGTTTTTATTGGGAGGAACATATGAAGTTCACTAAAAAATTTGCAGCAGTTGCAGTTGCTGCTTTAGCCCTTGTAGGCACTACTGCTTGCTCAAATTCTAAGAGTAATGATAGCTCAAGTAGTAAGTCTGCTGATATTCCAACTAAGATTACCAAGAAAACTACTGTTGTTTTCTGGCATGGTATGACTGGAACTCAGGAAAAGACTTTGCAAAGCTTGACTAAGGATTTTGAAAAGAAGAATCCTAACATTACTGTTAAGCTCGAAAACCAAGGTAAGTATAATGACTTACAAGCAAAGATTAACTCAACTTTGCAATCACCAAATAACTTGCCTACGATTACTCAAGCTTATCCTGGCTGGCTTTTAAATGCCGCTAATAGCAAACGTTTAGTTGACATGACCCCTTACATTAACAACAGTAAGATTGGTTGGGGATCAGCTAAGAAGAGTGACATCCGTGAAGAATTATTAAAGGGTGCACAAATTAAGGGTACTCAATATGGTATCCCATTTAATAAATCTGTTGAAATGTTGACTTATAACAAGGATTTATTAGATAAATATGGTGTTAAAGTACCAAAGACAATGGCTGAATTAAAGGCAGCATCTAAGAAGATTTACGAAAAGAGTAACCACAAGGTTGTAGGTGCTGGATTCGATTCACTTTCAAACTATTACGTTTTAGGTATGAAGGATGAAGGCGTAAACTTCTCTAAGAACATCAACTTTACTGGTTCTAAGTCTAAGAAAGTAATTAACTACTATGCTGATGGTATTAAAGCTGGTTACTTCAAGACTGCTGGTTCAGCTGGTTACCTTTCCGGTGACTTCTCTAACCAAAAGGTTGCAATGTTTGTAGGTACTAGTGCTGGTGAAGGATTTGTTAAGATGGGTGTTGGTAACAAGTTCCAATACGGCGTTGCACCTCGTCCTTCTAAGTACAACATGCAACAAGGTACTGATATTTATATGTTTAACAAGGGTACTGCAGAGCAAAAAGCAGCTGCCTTCATGTACATTAAGTACTTGTTAGGTAAGAACCAACAATTGACTTGGGCTGATCAAACTGGATACATCCCTGTAACTAACAATGTAATTAACTCTAGTGCTTACAAGAACTCAACTAAGTCTAAGGTTCCTGCTCAATTAGACAAGGCAATGAAGAACTTATACAGTGTTCCTGTAGTTAAGAACAGCAATGCTGCATACACTCAATTGAATTCAATTATGCAAAACATCTTTGCACAAGCAAAGAAGGGTCAAAACTGGAATTCACAAATTGATGCCGGTAAGACTAAGTTCCAAAGTGCTTGGAATCAATAAAAACAGAATATTAAGTAAAAAAATGAGGACTGTCACTATGACAATCCTCATTTTTTATATAGATATTTTTAGAAGAAAAGAAGAATGAAGGCAATTAGTGCAGGCAGCATTTGAACAACAAAAATCTTTTTACTTGCTGTAAAGCCACCAAAGATAGCGACAACTACAACAAAGGCAAGTAAAAGTTGCCATACGGTGATTAAAGTTGGCATTCTAAAGAAGAAAAATACAATTAGAATTAAAAGTCCTAGCATTCCGTTATAGATACCTTGATTAGCTAAAGCTGTTTTTGCGGCAGGCTGTTTAACGAACTCTAC
Organism: uncultured Lactobacillus sp.; assembly: GCF_910589175.1. Classification (GTDB taxonomy): domain Bacteria; phylum Bacillota; class Bacilli; order Lactobacillales; family Lactobacillaceae; genus Lactobacillus. The sequence goes on along the minus strand of NZ_CAJURR010000020.1, from coordinate 1,769 downwards.
GTCCATGTCAAACGACTTAGCTTGTAAGTCAGGTTTCCCAAAAATTTCTAACCACATAATTCCAATATGCTCAATTCCAACAATAATTGTTAGAAGAATTCCAATATTTCTTAAAATCATTTTATAATCTCCTTTATTTAACTATTCAGATAGATTTTACTTATTGTTAACATAGAAATCAAATAGTGTAATAATGTTCTCCATTATTGTTGCATTTACAACAATAATGAAATATACTAGAACAAACAGGTAGGGGGATAGTCAGAAAGATGGCAGAAGAAGATATTTTGAGGGAAATTGGTTCAATTTCACGAGCCTTGGATTCGATTGCTAACATTGAGTTTAAAGATTTGGAATTAAATCGTGGTCAATACTTATATTTAACTCGAGTTTTTGAACACCCCGGGATTATTTCTGATCACCTAGCTACATTATTAAATATTGATCGTACAACGACTGCCCGTGGAATTAGAAAACTTGAACGAGCCGGACTTATTGTTAAAGAAGACGATGAAGCTAATAAGAAAATCAAACATCTATTTGTAACAGATGCAGGTAAAAGATTAGCTAAAGAAATAGAAAGAGAAAATGTCTATTCAAATACGTTAGTAACAAAAGGCTTAACTAAAGATGAACAGGACAGATTACAAAAATACCTAGGCATTATTGAGAAAAATGCACGTGAAAATTGGAGTTTTGTAAAAAATGGTGGAAAGAGGAAGTATTAATATGACTACAAAATATGAAATTAAAGAAGTATCAGTAAGCGACATTAAACATTTACAACAAATTTCAAGAGAAACATTTTTAGAAACCTTTGGCTCACAAAATAGTGCCGAAGATATGAAAGAATTTTTGGATACAGCATATGCAGAAGAAAAATTAAGAGATGAAGTCGAAAATGCAAATAGTAACTTTTATTTTTTAACTGTAGATAATAAAATAGCTGGCTATCTAAAGGTGAATGAAGGAGATGCGCAAACAGAGCAGGTGGTTCCTAATGCCTTAGAAGTTGAAAGAATATACTTGAAGCAAGCTTTTCAACATCAAGGTTTAGGATTAGTACTAATCAAATTAGCTGAAAAAATAGCTAAAGAAAAAGAAAAGGACAATATGTGGCTTGGGGTTTGGGAGAAAAATTATCAATCCCAAGCTTTCTATGAAAAAGATGGTTTTAAAAGAGTTAGTCAACACACTTTTGTAGTTGGAGAAGATCCACAAACAGATTTAATTTTAGTTAAGAAGTTGAAATAATGAAATTTTATTTTAAGACAATTGATGAAATGACTGGATATGAGGCTTTTTGTGTTGAAAGGCTAAGAAATGAAGTTTTTGTTAGTGAGCAAAAAATTACCTTACCTGAAATAGATGATGAAGACTTTCGGGCAATTCATGTTTTTAGTTTAAATGATAGAAAAGATAACGCATTAGCTACTTGTCGAATTTTTAAAGAAAAAAATGATGATTGGTATCTAGGTCGAGTTGTGGTCTCAAAAGATGCACGAGGGATGCATCTTGGAAGTAAAATGATAAGGGAAGTTCATCAGTATCTAAAAGAAAAAGATGTTAATAGGTTATACTGCCATGCGCAGCTGACGGCCAAGCCTTTCTATGATCATCTTGGTTATCAAGTTAAAGGTGATATATTTGATGAGGGTGGTATAGAACACGTATTAATGTATAAAGATTTATAGATAAAAAAGCACCTCGGAGATGAAGTGCCTCATAATTGTTAGACATAAAATCTAATAATTATGAGGTATTTTTTT
>NZ_CAJURR010000019.1 GCF_910589175.1 uncultured Lactobacillus sp. | reverse complement strand
TTTTGTATAGTTATTATTTTTTTCTACTTTTTTAACTTTATGCAAGCATTTTCAATAAAAAAATGGTATGATATTAAAAGCAAACGTATACATTTATTCTGCTATAAAGTATTCGTGGAGATATTTTGATTAAGGGGGAAATCAAATGGTAGGAATTGTCCTAGCTAGTCATGGTGGCTTTGCTGATGGGATCTTTCAATCTGCTGAAATGATTTTTGGTAAGCAAGAGAATCTGGCTCATGTGATTTTAAAGCCTGATGAAGGTCCTGATGATATTAGGGCTAAGATGGAAAAAGCTGTTGCTTCTTTTGATGATCAAGATCAAGTATTATTTTTGATTGATCTATGGGGAGGTACACCATTTAACCAGGCAAATAATCTTGTTAAAGAACATGAAGATACTTGGGCCATTGTCTCAGGTATGAATCTACCTATGGTTATCGAAGCTTTGGGTCAAAGAATGGCAAGTGATAATGCTCATGATATTGCCAAAGCTATTGTTAAACCAGGTCGTGATGGAATTAAAACACAACCTGAATCTCTTATGCCTAAAGAGGAGACAAAGGCTGCTCCAGCTGCTAATGCACAACCACAAGGTGCTATTCCTGAAGGTACGGTCATTGGCGATGGTCACATTAAGTATGTTTTAGCTAGAATTGATTCACGTCTTCTTCATGGACAAGTTGCAACTGGTTGGACTAAGGCCATGAATCCAAATCGAATCATTGTTGTTTCAGATAATGTTGCGAAAGATAAAATTCGTAAAACAATGATTAAGGAAGCAGCACCAGCTGGTGTACCGGCAAATGTTGTTCCAATCAATAAGATGCTTGAAGTAGTAAAAGATCCACGTTTTGGAAATACTAAGGCATTGATCTTATTTGAAAATCCAGAAGATGCGCTTAAAGCTATTGAAGGTGGAATGGACATTAAAGAATTGAATGTTGGATCCATGGCATATAGTGATGGTAAAGTGAATGTCAATACTGTTTTGGCAATGGATCAAAAAGATATTGATACATATAAGAAATTAAAAGATTTGGGCGTTAAATTTGATGTTCGTAAAGTTCCTTCTGATGGTAAACAAAACATGGATGAACTTTTGGATAAAGCTCAAAAATTAGTTGATGAAAAGAAATAAATTACAGGGGGATTTATATAAATGAATGCTATTCAGATGATTCTGGTAGTGATCGTTGCCTTCTTTGCAGGTATGGGAGGAATTCTTGATGAATTTCAATTCCATCAACCTCTAGTGGCATGTACTTTAATTGGTTTGGTTACTGGTAACTTAACTATTGGTATTATTCTTGGCGGTTCACTACAAATGATTGCTTTAGGTTGGGCTAATATTGGTGCTGCCGTTGCTCCAGATGCAGCTTTAGCATCTGTTGCTTCAACTATTATTTTGGTTCAAGGTGGACAAGGTCAAAAGGGTATTGGTACTGCGATTGGTATTGCTATTCCTTTAGCCGTTGCTGGTTTGTTCTTAACTATGTTAGTTCGTACTATTTCTGTTGCCATTGTTCATATTATGGATAGAAAAGCAGAAGAAGCTAACTGGAGAGCTATTGACCGTTGGCAAATGATTGCGGTTGCTTTACAAGGTTTACGAATTGCTATTCCAGCTGCATTATTACTTGCTATTCCAGCTTCTGTTGTTCGTGCTGGCTTAAATGCAATGCCAGCATGGTTAAACGAAGGTATGACCATCGGTGGTGGTATGGTTGTTGCCGTTGGTTACGCTATGGTTATTAATATGATGGCTAGCCGTGAAGTATGGCCATTCTTCATCATTGGTTTCTGTTTGGCAGCCGTTAAAGAATTAACTTTGATCGCTCTTGGTGGTATTGGTATTTCCCTTGCTATTATGTACCTTGCTCTTGAAGGTTCTAAGGGTGGAAACAACAATAACTCTAATTCTGGTTCAGGTGACCCATTGGGCGACATCCTGGATGATTATTAAAATTTGAGCGAGAGGAGGCTAATTATATAATGACTGAAACTGCACAAAAGAAATTAACTTTAAGTAAATCAGATCGTATTAAGGTTTGGTGGCGTTCTACTTTCCTTCAAGGTTCATGGAACTATGAAAGAATGCAAAACGGTGGTTGGGCTTACAGTTTAATCCCAGCATTAAGAAAATTATATCCTGAAAAGAAAGATCTATCCCTTGCATTAAAGAGACACTTGGAATTCTTTAATACACACCCATACTTAGCATCACCTATTATCGGTGTTACTCTTGCTTTGGAAGAAGATAAGGCTAATGGTGCGGATGTTGATAACACTGCCATTCAAGGTGTTAAAGTTGGTATGATGGGACCTTTAGCTGGTGTTGGTGATCCGGTCTTTTGGTACACTGTTCGTCCTATTATTGGTTCATTAGGTGCATCACTTGCTTTGAGTGGTAACATCTTAGGACCTATCTTGTTCTTTGTATTATGGAATGTAATTCGTATGGCATTCTTATGGTACACTCAAGAAATGGGTTACAAAGCTGGTACTAAAATTACAGAAGATGCCTCAGGTGGTTTATTACAAAAGATTACCCGTGGAGCTTCTATGATGGGTATGTTTGTTATCGGTGCTTTAATTGAGCGTTGGGTAACAATTAACTTCAAACCAGTTGTTTCAAGCGTTCCGCTTCAAAAGGGTGCTTATATTGATTGGAACACCCTTCCAAAAGGAGCAGAAGGTATTCACAAAGCTTTGAGTGAATACAACTTAGGTAATGGTATGGCCTTAGATAGAATTAAGCAAACAACCTTACAACAAAACTTGGATAGTTTAATTCCTGGTCTTGCTGCAGTTCTATTAACTTTCTTATGTATGTGGTTATTAAAGAAGAAAGTTTCACCAATCGTTATCATTATTGGTATCTTTGTTGTTGGTATTGTAGGTCACGTAATTGGCTTACTATAACAATTAATCAGATAAGAAACGGTCTTGTTTAGACCGTTTTTCTTATATATGAAAAGGTTTTTTATATGGTTCAATCATTAAATACAAAATCAGAGTATGTAGATGCTGCGACTTGGTTTAGAGGAATTCCTACATATGGAAAAGTTTTAGTCGGAGATAAAGGGTTTGAGTTTTATAGTGATAATAATCCAAATGACTATGTACAGATTCCGTGGGATGAGGTAACCGTTGTAGTTGCGGATGTATATTTTGGTGGAAAATATATTCCTCGTTTTAAGATTTGTACTAAAAAAAATGGTAGTTTTATTTTTGCTGCAAGACATGTAAAGCCGACTTTGCGTGCTATTCGAAAGCATGTACCGGCAGATAACATGAGAAAAGCTCTTACCATTTGGCAAAAAATCAAACGGAATTTTAAGCAAAAGTAATATAAGGAGATTTAGCTCTGAGGCTAAGCTCCTTATTTTTTGTTAAAAAGGCCTTGGCATTAACGCGTACCTGTATTAAAATATCATTAATCAATTTTTGATATCTAAAACTAGCTCTCAAGTGACTGCTAGTTTTTTTTATAGGAGTGGCATTAAGTAATGGAAAATAAAAAGTCAATGCCTAAATTGAAACGTTCCATGACAGCTGGTCAAATGGAAATGATATCTTTAGGTGGGGCAATTGGTGTTGGATTATTCATGGGATCTACATCAACTATTAAATGGACCGGCCCTTCGGTTTTACTCGCTTATATGTTTGTTGGATTAATTTTGTACATTGTAATGCGGGCTTTGGGAGAAATGCTATATGTTAATCCAGGAACAGGATCGTTTGCAGATTATGCAACTGAATATTTAAAGTTTTGGTGGCCAAAAGTGAATGTATTTTGGTCAGGAATTATTATTATTTTGTTTTTAGTTTTAGCAAATTTAGCTAGTGCCAAAGCATACGCTTCCCTAGAGTTTTGGTTTGCTATGATTAAAGTTGTAACTATTATCTTAATGATTATTTTAGGATTCATTGTAATTTTCTTTGGAGTAGGGAATGGGGGAAAGCCAACCGGGTTTAGCAATCTATGGTCACATGGTGGCTTTTTCACTGGTGGAGTAAAAGGTTTCTTCTTCTCAATGTCAATTATTGTTGGTTCATATGAGGGAATCGAGTTACTAGGCATATCTGCTGGTGAGGTAGCAAATCCTAAAAAAGCCATTGTTAAAAGTGTTAAATCGGTTTTGTGGCGTATCTTAATTTTCTATGTTGGAGCAATTTTTGTTATTGTTACGATCTATCCGTGGAATGAATTAAGTAATATTGGCTCTCCATTTGTAACTACATTTGCAAAGGTAGGAATCACAGCAGCAGCAAGTATCATTAACTTTGTGGTTTTAACAGCAGCCTTGTCAGGAGCAAACTCTGGAATTTATTCATCTAGTAGAATGCTTTTTAAATTGGCTCATGATGGGGATGCTCCTAAGACCTTTGGACATATTTCTAAACGAATTGTTCCTAATCATGCAATTTTAGGTATTTCCGGGGGAATACTAATTGGATTTATTATTAATATGATTGCAGCTACAATTAATAAATCTACTCAAGATTTATTCGTTGTCGTTTTCTCGTCTTCAGTCTTACCAGGTATGATTCCATGGTTTGTGATCTTACTTGCTGAACTAAAATTTAGACGTAATAATCAAGATTTACTAGTAAACCATCCTTTCAAGTTGCCGTTATACCCTATTTCCAATTACTTTGCATTTTTGATGCTGATTGTTATAGTTATCTTTATGCTTATTAATCCTGAAACTAGAGTTTCTGTATTAGTGGGAGCCGCTGTTTTACTTATAGCTACAATTGTTTATCTATTTCGACATAAAAAGGATGGTGTAAATAATGGAGAATAAACAGAATCATCCTCCTAAATTAAAACGATCGATGACCGCTGGACAAATGGAGATGATCTCTCTCGGTGGAGCAATTGGTGTTGGATTATTCATGGGATCTACATCAACTATTAAATGGACGGGACCATCAGTTTTATTAGCCTATATGTTTGTAGGACTAATTTTATACATCGTAATGCGAGCATTGGGAGAGATGCTATATGTTAGTCCTGGAACAGGATCATTTGCAGATTATGCAACGGAGTACATTTCACCATTAGCGGGGTATTTAGCTGAGTGGGCTAATGTTTTTCAATATATTGTTGTTGGTATTTCAGAAGTTGTGGCTGCAACAGAGTATCTAAAGTTTTGGTGGCCTGAAGTTAGTGTTTTTTGGTCTGGAATAATAATTATTGCTTTCTTATTATTGGCAAACTTAGCTAGTGCTAAAGCCTATGGAACCTTAGAGTTTTGGTTTGCCATGATTAAGGTAGTAACAATTGTGATAATGATTATTTTAGGCTTGCTAGTAATTTTACTTGGTGTTGGAAATCATGGAAAACCAATTGGCTTTAGTAATCTATGGTCACATGGTGGCTTTTTCACTGGCGGAGTAAAAGGGTTCTTTTTCTCAATGGCAATTATTGCTGGTTCATATGAAGGAATAGAATTAATTGGTATTTCTGCTGGCGAAGTAGCAAACCCACAAGAGGCAATTGTAAAAAGTGTAAAATCAGTTTTATGGCGTATCTTGATTTTCTATGTTGGGGCAATCTTTGTGATCGTTACAATTTATCCTTGGAATCAATTAAGTAATATTGGCTCTCCATTCGTAGAAACTTTCACTAAGGTAGGTATCACAGCAGCTGCTGGGATTATTAACTTCGTAGTTTTAACAGCAGCTTTATCAGGTGCGAATTCGGGCATTTATTCATCTAGTAGAATGCTCTTTAAATTAGCTCACGAAGGGGAAGCACCAAAGACCTTTGGAAAATTATCAAAACGCATTGTTCCCGATCGGGCTATAGTTGGAATTACGGCAGGTATTTTAATCGGCTTTATTTTGAACTTAATAATGTCAACTATGAATAAGTCAATGGGAGAATTATTTGTTGTTGTCTATAGTTCTTCTGTTTTACCAGGAATGGTGGCATGGTTTGTAATTTTGATTGCTGAATTGAAATTTAGAAAAAATAATACGCACTTAATGGCTGAACATCCGTTTAAGTTACCTCTATACCCATATTCAAATTATTTTGCATTTGCAATGTTATTAGTGATTGTTGTGTTTATGTTTATTAATCCAGAGACACGAATTTCTGTGGGTGTGGGCGCTGGAGTTTTGGTATTAGCAAGCCTTGTGTATATGCTTAAACATCGTAATAAAAAATAATTAATTGGACCATTCCTTTAGGGATGGTCTTTTTTATCAGGAAATAATATTAGCTTATGATGAGAAAAAAGTGTTAATTTTAAGTTATAGTGTTTACGCATTAAACTAGATAATTTATAATTAAATCTAACTGGTAAAAAGTAAGTTGAAGGAGCGAGTAAATATGAAACCAATTATTGGAATTTCTGGTTCTATAATTATTGATGGTGGTATTTTTCCAGGCTATCGTCGGAGTTATGTTAATGACGATTATGTTGATTCTGTAATTAAAAATGGTGGCATTCCCTACATCATTCCTTTCAATGAAGATGAGGAAGTTGTGAAAGAGCAGCTTTTGAACGTTCAAGGATTAATTCTATCTGGCGGTCATGATGTAGATCCTCATAACTATGGTGAAGAGCCTGAACAAAAGTTGGGAGATATTTGGCCTGAAAGAGATAAATTTGATATGCGGCTCTTAAAACTAGCTGAAGAAAATGGAATTCCTGTTTTAGGAATTTGTCGTGGTGCACAAATTATTAATGTCTATCATGGTGGGACTTTATATCAGGATCTTAGTTATAGAAAAGAAAAAACGTTAAAGCACAGTCAAGATCAAACGCCAACTTTGCTTACTCATACTGTAAAAACAGTAGCAGGTACTAAGATTGCAGAATTGTTAGGCAAAGAAGAGATGCGAACAAATTCTTTTCACCATCAATTAATTAAGGATGTAGCAGACGATTTTAAGGTTTCAGCTCGCTGTGTGGATGGAGTAGTAGAGGCAATTGAAAATAAGGATGCATCAGTTATTGCTGTTCAATGGCATCCTGAAATGCTTCATCGTGTAGTTCCTTATCAAAATAATCTGTTTAAATATATTATTGATAATGCAAAGAAAAAATAGAAAGAAGTTATTAATAGATGAACGAAAATGAAACAAGTAAATTAGGCTTTTGGTCTATTGTTTTGTTAGCCATTAATTCGATTATTGGCTCAGGAATATTTTTAACACCTGGGAGCGTAGTTCAACAGGCTGGATCTAAAGCTTTAATTGTATATTTTATAGCTGCAATTTTTGCATCTATCTTAGCTATTTCTTTTGCAGCAGCAGCAAAATATGTAACTAAATCTGGAGCAGCTTACGCATACTCAAAGGCAGCTTTTGGAAATAATGTCGGTTTCTATATGGGAATTTTACGTTATTTTTCAGCTAGTGTTGCCTGGGGTGTAATGGCAGTTGGGGTTATCAAATCTACTATTTCTATTTTTGGTGGTAACCCAAATGAGACGATGAGCGTAACTATTGGCTTTTTGATATTAATGGGTGTTATTACGGTAATTAATTTATTTGGTCAAAAAGTTGTTAAGTATGTTATGAACTTAGCGACTATTGGTAAGTTAGCTGCTCTAGTATTAATTATTGTTGCAGGGGTAGTTTTATTAATTGTAAGTGGTGCTTCAAGTAATTTAAGTCAGGTAGATCAAATTACTCAAAATGGTCAAAAGATTGTTCCTACTTTAACTACTACAGGTTTTGTAATGGCAATCGTATCTGCCTTCTATGCCTTTACTGGATTTGAATCAGTTGCTTCTGGGTCAGATGATATGAAGAATCCTGCTAAAAACCTTCCACGTGCCATTCCTTTAGCAATTATTGTTATTGCAATCATTTATATTGGTGTTGTTGCTGTCGCAATGATGCTCGATCCAAAAGCATTAATGACAACAAAGCAAGTTGTCGCAATTGCTGCTATCTTTAAGAATGAAATTTTAAGGGATGTTATTTTAGTTGGTGCTTTAGTTTCAATGTTTGGTATTAATGTTGCTTCTAGTTTCAATGCTCCGCGAATTTTAGAAGCTATGGCACGTGAAAATCAATTCTCAAAAGCTTTAACTAAAAGAACCAAGAATAATTTTCCAATTAGAACCTTCTTTATTTCTGTATTACTTGCAATTTTAATTCCAATGGCATTTGAATATAATATGGTTAATTTGATTACTTTAAGTGCTATGGTGCGTTTCTTAGGCTTTATTGTAGTTCCATTGGCAGTTATTCAATTCTATCGTGGAAAAACCGCAGAGCCAGTTTTAGATGCGCAAAAGAATGTGTGGACTGATATTATAGTTCCAATTCTTTCCATTGCTCTAGTAATTTTCTTACTAGTAGAATATAACTGGAAGGCTCAGTTTGGGGTAGTCAATGCACAAGGACAAGTAACTGGAATTAACTGGTATGCTATTGCAATGATGATTTTTGGATTTATCCTTTTACCTCTAATTATGTTTATTATCTCTAGAAAAGATCGTAAAGCTAGTAAATAACGAAAAAGACTGTTAAGCCTATTGGCTTAGACAGTCTTTTTTTGTGCTATAGAATTTTTATGTCAGCAGCTTCACACGATTCGATCATTTCGGGAGGCCAGATACTTGCCTGGACTTCACCAATATGAGCTTTTCCAAGCAAAAGCATACATAAGCGAGATTGACCAATACCACCACCGATTGTATAAGGAAGTTTACCTTCTAAAAGCATTTTATGGAAGGGTAAATCAGCTCTTTCTTCAGTATGAGCTTTTTTGAGTTGCTCTTTCAGTGATTCTTCGCTAACTCGAATTCCCATTGAAGAGATTTCTATTTTACGTTGTAAGGGTTCATACCAAAAGAGTAAGTCACCGTTTAATTCCCAGTCATCGTAATCTGGTGCACGACCATCGTGTGGCTTACCGCTACGCTTTAATTTATCGCCAATTTTCATTAGGAATACTGCTTTTTTCTCTTTAGCTATTTTATCTTCACGATCTTCTGGGGCTAAATCTGGCCAGCGGTCTTCCAGTTCTTGTGTAGTAACAAAAGTAATGTCGCTAGGTAAGCGGTAAGTAGAACCGGGATAGCGCGCACTAAGCTCTTTTTCAGTTTCTTTAATCGCTTTAAAAATTTGTTTGACAGTGGTTTTAAGAGTCTCAATATTTCTTTCTTCTTTAGCGATAATTTTTTCCCAGTCCCATTGATCTACGTAGATTGAGTGAAAATTATCTAAATCTTCATCACGGCGAATTGCGTTCATATTAGTATAAAGACCTTCATGCATTCCAAAACCATAGCGCTTAAGTGCTAGACGTTTCCACTTGGCTAATGAGTGTACAACTTCGATTGTGTCATCTGGCATAGCCTTCATATCAAAAGCAACGGGACGTTCAATCCCATTTAAGTTATCATTTAAACCAGTAGATTTTTCAACGAACATTGGTGCTGACATTCTTTGAAGGTTTAATTTTTCAGCAATTTTATCTTGAAAAGTTTCTCTAATGAAAACAATTGCGGCTTCAGTATCACGAATGGTTAAACTTGGATGGTAATCCTTAGGTAATATTAATGTCATAATTATATGTACTCCTTAGAAAAATTTTAAGAGTAAAGAAAAAGCCCTTCACTCCTGAGTTTCTCAGGACGAAAGGCTTTTTTCCGCGGTACCACCTAAATTGTCTAAAATAGACCAGCTTAATAGAACACAATCATGCTCCTCGGCTTGATAACGTACCGATGACGGCGTAGCTTACTATAATTTAGGCTAGCAGCACAGCGAAAAAGTGTTATTCGATAATTCAGGGTCTATTAGCTTCTCACTAACGCTAATTCACTGAAAGAATAAAATTATCTACTCGTCTCTTCATTGCTTTTTAAGTTTTATATTAATTATATTTAACTCGATTTGCGTTGAAAAAGCAAGAGGTAAAAAGATAATTTTTTTCTAGTGTGTTATGATGAATCTTGCATAAGATTAGGAAAGTTGGAAAAATATGACAAAAAAGAGATTGTGGACGTGCTTGGCAGCATTAGCCTGTGTTTTTTGGGGTATTTCAGGGTTATTTGCGAAGGGATTATTTAATATCAGCTCAAGTATAACGCCGATTTGGATTTCACAAGTTCGAATGGTAGTAAGCGGAGTATTATTATTGATTTTTGCTCAAATTACTGGTAAGCGCCCACTTAAAACTATGACTGATAAAAAAGATGCAGTTACGGTTATTGCGTACGGCTTGTTGGGATTATTACCCGTGCAATATTGCTACTTTATTGTTGTGCAAGAAGCTAATGCGTCAATTGCTACTGTATTACAGTTTATTGGACCATTTTTTGTCTTATTTTATATGGTAGTCTTTGAGCACCAGGTATTACGTGCAGTAGATATAATAGCTGCTGTTGTTGCTTTCATAGGAGTTTTCTTTTTAGCTACACATGGGCACTTTAATCAGTTGTCCTTAACTCCTTCTGCTTTGTTTTGGGGCCTTATTTCGGCAGTAGGAGTAGCCACTAATACTCTAATTCCACGACGATTGCTTGATCATACATCAAGCTTAGTGGTAACAGGATGGGGCTTACTTTTTTCAGGTATTGCTTTGGTAATAGCACATCCAGTATGGCCAAAGATTCCAAATAATATTAACATTTTTTGGCTAATGGCTGGTGTAATCGTGATTGGAACTCTAATTCCATTTCAATGGATGATGGGGTCACTTCGTTATATCAAACCATCAACTGCTAGTTTATTAGATGCTTTTAAGCCGGTTTCCGCAACGATTGGGTCAGTAATTATTTTTGGATTAGTGATGGCTCCAATTGATTGGGTTGGTTCAATAATGATCATTTGTGCAGTATTAGCACTTAATTGGGAACCGAAAAGTCATCATAAAAAAGAGTAGTTACTCAAAAATCACGAGTAACTACTCTTTTTTGTAATTAATTATTTCTTTTGCTGATTTTACTATGTTTATATCCATAGACACAGTAAATAAATAGTCCAAATAAGAACCAAACACTAGCAAAAATATAAGTTTTAACAGATAAAAAGCACATCATGCCAATGCAGGCAAGTCCAGAAAGAATTGGAATTACTGGATAGAATGGAACCTTGAAGTCACCTTCAGGAATATCTTTTCTTCTGCGTAATAAGATAACTCCAAATGAAACAAAAGTGAAGGCAAGGAGTGTTCCAATTGAAACTAAACTAGTAAGTTCTTCAAGAGAAAAGAGACCACCCATAATTGCAATCACAATAGTTACAATCCATAGGGCATTTTCTGGAAGACCATGCTTATCAATTTTTCCTAAAAAGCTAGGGAGGAGTCCATCGCGTCCAATGGAATAAATTAGACGTGAACTTGAGTAAATCATAGTTAACATCATTGTACTCATTCCGACAATGGCACCAATCGATAATAAATCTGCTACCCAACCTTGGTTAACGACCTTTAGAGCGTAGGCAACCGGATTGGCTACATCGAGTTGTTTATAATTTACCATCCCAGTTAAAACTACTGAGACTCCCATATAAAGAAGTGCTGCCACGATTAGAGTACCGATGATTCCAATAGGCATATTTTTTTTAGGATTTTTAACTTCAGCTGCTGAAGATGAAACAACGTCAAAACCTAAAAATGCAAAAAAGACTGTAGTTGCCCCTCGTAAAACGCCGATAGTTCCATATGGAGTGAAGGGTTGATAGTTTTTAGGCTTAATAAAAAATAAACCGACACCAATAAAAATAAATATGATTGCTATCTTAATTAAAACAGCAGCATTATTAAATTTCATGGATGCTTTCATTCCACGAGAAAGTAAGATTCCAATTAATAAAACACTAACAACTGCCCATAAATTTAGGTACGTACCATTTAAAGGATCGAATGGTCCCTCTAAATGATGAGGAATGTGTAATCCAAAGCTGTGTAACAAGGAGTTAAAATAAGAAGCCCATCCAGCAGATACTGCAGCAACTGAGAGCATATATTCTAAGATTAATGCCCAACCTAAAATCCAACCAATAACTTCCCCGTAAAGAATATTTCCGTAAGAATAGGCCGAGCCTGCAACCGGGATGCTAGAAGAGAGTTCGGCATAACACATACTTGCTAGCGTACAAACTAAAGCAGCAATCAAAAATGAGAGTGTTACACCAGGGCCAGCTTCTTTAGCAGCAACTGTCCCTGGTAAAATAAAAATTCCTGTCCCAATAACTGCTCCGATACCAATGGTTAATAAGTCAAAAGCCCCGAGCGTTTTGACAAAGTGCTTATCAGTACCGAGATAACGCTTGAGGCTTTCCTTTCTAAACGGATTCAACTTCATTGGCAGTACGCTCCTTGTGACGTTCTAAAATCATTTTAACAATTGCGTTTGCCACATTTGTGTTTCGAAGTAGCGGGCCGTGTGAATATGATCCAATAAAGTTTTTGTAGCGTAAACCTTCAACTTTATCTTGAGGATTGTTGCCATAACCTTCAATCATTTCACCAAAGGGATGAAGCATATTAGTATTATCAAAGTAAGTTTGTCCTGAATGATTTTCAAAGGCTTTTACTTCGCCCCATTCAGTCATGTAGCGCGTATCACCAATCATTCGCTTGTCTGCCTTGAAAATTGTATGTAGAGGTAATATGCCTAATCCTTTGATGGTAATGCCAGAGTTAGTTTTATAATAATCTCCCATCAATTGATAACCACCACAGATGCAAAGCATTGGATTACCGGCTTTGATATAGTTTTCAATTGTTTCTTTATGACGTGGCAGATCTTTAGCTACAACAGTTTGTTCAAAATCTTGACCACCACCAAAGAATAAAAAGTCGTAGTCATTAGCATCAAAACTATCGTCTAATGAAATGTTATCAACTTCAGTTTGATAGCCTTGCTTATCCAATAGGTAACGAATTACTTTAACATCGCCAGAATCTCCGTAAGTATTCATTAAATCTTCGTATAAGTATGCAATTTTTATTGTTTTATCTGCCATAATTATCATCCTTATTTAAATTGTATGTTCAAAGTATAACTTAAAATTGTCTTAAATCCTAGTTAGTAAAAAATATTAGTTCATTTCTTCTTGAGCGGCTAAATGGTTGATTGGGCCATATTTGGAGCCAACATTTATTGGATGTGAAATGGCTTCATAAGTAAAATCCTTAGCAATTTTAACAGCCGTTTTGAGATCAGTCCCTTTAGCTAATTCAGCTGTAATTACTGCGGATAAAGTATCACCAGTTCCGTTAACTCGATCTGTTTTGAAATATGGCTTAGTTAACCATTCTTCTGAACCATCTGCTAATAAAAGGTAGTCCTTAACTTCAGTTTGATTGCTATTGTGGTGACTGCCCTTAATTAAAACATTTTTAACGCCCATTTTTTGTAGCTTTCTTGCGCCTTGTTTAATTTCATCTTCATTCTTTAGTTCAAGTCCAGTCAATTTCTGAGCTTCAAAAAAGTTCGGTGTAATAATTGTTGCAAGGGGAACTAATTCGTCAAGAAAAGCTTGATAGGCATCATCTGCTAAAAGTGTAGCTCCATGCTTAGTGATGATTACTGGATCAAGCACAATATTTTGCATTTGATAATGTTTTAAGTTTTTAGCAACTACATCAATAATTTCTTTATTAGCTAGCATTCCTGTTTTAACAGCTTTTATTTTAA
This sequence comes from uncultured Lactobacillus sp., assembly GCF_910589175.1. Lineage (GTDB taxonomy): Bacteria > Bacillota > Bacilli > Lactobacillales > Lactobacillaceae > Lactobacillus. The sequence goes on along the minus strand of NZ_CAJURR010000019.1, from coordinate 35,571 downwards.
AGTCTTCATTTAAAACATCAAATTGCTTTTGAATAAAATCTAATGGCATTAATTGTTGTGCAAAAATACCTTGAGAATTTCCTGCGACAGCAGCAGTTAAAAGCCCCATTCCATAAACGCCACGTGCATAAAAAGCATGTAAATCTGCTGGCATTCCAGCACTTCCGTCACTATCGTGACCTGCAATTGTTAAAGCTTCGATGTGTTCTTTTGCCATATTGGTAACTCAATCCTCCTAAAATTATTTTTGGTAAATTATTACTATCAATTATAAAAAATAAACTAACAAAGTGAAAGTGTTCTGTACGCAAGGCAGAAGGGAAAAACTTTTCCTGAACTTAAATCTCAAATACTTAATTACTGTAGAAAATAGTCTAGAATATAAACTGAGAGATAATATGGATAATAAAGGATGAAAAGTTATGGAACATAATCGTTTAGTTACCTTTGATGGTACTGTTAATTTTCGCGATATTGGTGGCTATGAAAATAATGAAGGTAAACATGTTAAGTGGAATAAAATTTATCGTTCTGATTCCTTAAGTAGTCTAACTAAACGCGATGAGGAAAAGTTAGAAGAAATGAAAGTCACAGTAGATTGTGATTTACGCACAAGTAATGAACAATTAATGGCTCCGGACCGACAATGGAATGGGGTAGAAGTTCTCGATTGTCATGTCTACGCAGAAGATAGCAGCGGTAATTTTGTTAATGATAGCCATAAACTGTATCGCTTTTTACATCATATTCCTAAAGTTAATAGTTATTTAGGTGAAATTTATCAAAATGTGATTTTAAGTCCTGCTAGTCAAAAGGCTTTTGCCCGTGTGTTTGCGTCCCTGCTTACCTTACCGGAGGATGAAGCGTTAGTATATCACTGCAGTGCTGGTAAAGATAGAACTGGAATGACCACAGCATTAATTTTAAAGGGCCTTGGTGTAGATGAGCATACAATTGCCCGTGACTATTTATTAACAAATGAGCTGTATACTTTTGGTCTTAAAAAGCAACTTCCAAGTGATTCTGAAATGATTAAAATGGTTAATCGAATGAATGTTACTGAAGGAGAAGGTACCGCTATTGAAGGAATTACTCAGACAATTGATAGCGGGTATGGCGGTTTTGAAAATTACTTTACTAAAGAACTTGGTTTTTCAAAACAAGATCTAAAAGATTTTAGAAAATTATATTTAGAGTAACAAAAAACATTAGACACATCCAAAAGTGCCTAATGTTTTTTAGTTTCCACTAGATTCACGTTTAAGTAATTCTACCGGTAAATAGTAGGTATAGTTATCCAATTCTTCAGTTGGATTATCGATTCTTTTTTCTAAAAGTTTAACAAGTAATTGTGCAATTGAGGGAATAGGTTGAACAATTGTAGATAAACGTGGTTCAAAATCACGGACAACTTTACTACCATCAAAGCCAATAATTTTTAAATCTTTAGGAATATGAATACCTAAATCATGACTGATATTTAAAATAAGGAGGGCAGTGAGGTCATCAGAAGCGACGATTCCGTCTACTTTATGATTTTCTAGTAAGTCTTTAATTGCCATCTCTTTTAGTGCAAGAGTTTCGTTGAAGATTACTGGATGAATGTGTTCTGTTAACTTGAGTTCTTTAATTGTTTCTTTATAGCCCAGGAGCCGCTTTTGAGTAGGGTGACCATCTAAAGTGGGATTTCCTACAAAGTAAATGTGACGTGCACCGTGATTATAAAGCTCTTGCGTAGCTAAACTACCGCCTTTAAAGTTATCGGCACTAACGATTGGAATATTATCCGATAGTTTTCGATCAAAAGATACAATTGGTAAGCCAGTTCTTTGATACTCTTCAATTCCTAAGTTATGTGCACCGGCAATAATGCCATCGACTTGGTTAGCCATTAACATTTGCAGGTAAGTACGCTCTTTTTCTTTGTCGTTACCTGCGTTACAAAGAATTGTTTTATAGCCATGTTTAAAAAGTTGATCTTCTATTTTAGAAACTAATTCTCCAAAAAAAGGATTAGAAACATCCGGGAAAATTAAACCAATTAATTTGGTTTTCTTACCTTGCAGAGATCGAGCAACTGAATTAGGTTGATAATTCAACTCTTTCATTGCTTCATGAACTTTTTTACGTGTTTTTTGACTAATATAGCCGTAATTATTAATTACGCGTGAAACTGTAGTAACAGAGCAGCCTGCTTTGGCAGCTACATCGGTTAATTTGACCATTATTATCTTCCTATAATATAGAATTCATGCTCCATAGTCGTCCCGTGTACTTAGTATCTTTGTCAAAAGCAATTTTTTGGTTTGGAGTTGGTGCAAAGAATCTTAAAGTTGCAACATGACGACCATTATTGATGAAAATTTCGCATAATGAGCCATCGATGAAAATATCTAAATCTAGATCTTGATCATCTTTCAGGTCAATTGTTCTAGTTGCTCCATAATCTGGGTTAACAGCTGGACCACTTGAAGCCCGATCAATTGTTAATTTTGCGTTTTTATCTGTATTAAAATCAAGTACTAGACTTGATGATAGATCTTCATTAGAAGCTAAGTGTAATTTTCCACTTTGACCAGCTAGTAAGTGAAGTTTCAGTTCATATTGCTTACCGGCTGCTTGACTAATTATCTTTTCATTATTGAGCTGTTTCTCATTATGACGTAATTTTTTAATTGCGTCTACTGGATGTTGATATAACGCCCCATCTTTAATTTCTAATCGCTTAACTTGACTGTAGCAATTAGCCCAGTTCTCTTTATCGGTTGGATAAGTACAGTCTGGAAGACCAACCCAAGAAATAGCATAAGCATTTCCATCTGGTGCGTTAAAAGCTTGAGTGGCATAGACATCAAAGCCATCATCTAAATTAGCTGGATTGTCTTGAAGAGGAGTGAATTTTGCTTCACTTAAGTTAATATCTTTTCCAATCCAATACATATTTGGATAAATATTTTTGTAGTCAGCAACTGACTTGTTTAATCCTTGAGGACAGAAAATTAAAACCGGATAATTATTAACAAAAACTAGGTTAGGACATTCAATCATATAGCCCATTTCGTCTTTGCCTAAGTCTAAGTAGCCATTTTCATGCCAATTTTTGAGATCAGTTGATTCATAAATATCAATGTGACCCTTCTTAGTCTTAGCATCTTGAGCTCCAAGTAAAACATAATATTTTCCATCATGCTCAAATAATTGTGGATCACGGAAGTGTTCACTGACATGATCTGGAGGTAAGATTGCAGCATCTTTAGGCTTAGTAACATGATTATCTTTATCCATTTCCGCAATTACTTGATAAGGAATTCTAGTCCAATCTTTATCCCGGTGATTGCCGGTATACATTAATAGAAGTTTTCCATTATGTTCCATAGCTGAACCAGAGTAGGCACCTGCATTATCTAAGTCACTATCTGGATCAATTGCTGAACCAAGATAATGCCAATGCACTAAGTCTGGTGAAGCATAGTGAATCCAAGATTTAACTCCATGAACTGGTCCAAATGGATAAGACTGACAAAATAGATGGTATTCACCATTATAGTAGGAAAATCCATTAGGATCATTGATTAATCCAGAAAGTGGATGGATATGATAGTGCATTTGATAGGGAGATGTTGCAGCTTGAGCTTGAAGATTTAATAAAGTCTGTGCATCCCAATCTTTATATTTGCGATAACGTTGTTCTCTTGTCCATTCCATAACTTATTCACCTCATTGAATATGTAAACGCATTCTTATATAAGAATGTTAACTTAAAGCTGGTCTATATGTCAAACGAATAACAGTATTAAACTAGTATTTTAAAAAAATAGAAATTAAAATGTGGCAAAATAATAACATTTTTTATGATAAGCGCTTGACATAATTTTAGAATACGCTATCATAATACATGTAAATATTTAAAACGCTTACACATTTTCAAGGAGGAGACAGACATGGATCATAAAAAAGTTGCTGAAACAGTTATTGAAGCTGTTGGTCGCGACAACTTAGTAGCCGCTGCTCACTGTGCTACGCGTCTACGTTTAGTCTTAAAAGACGATAGTAAAGTAAATATGAAAATGCTTGATAGCGATCCAGATATCAAGGGTACTTTTAAAACTAACGGTCAGTTTCAGATTATTATTGGGCCTGGGGATGTTAATAACGTCTACGATGAATTAATTAAAATGACAGGTCTATCGGAACTTTCAACTGATGATTTAAAGAAGGTTGCTCAAAAGGATCAAAAGTTTAATCCGGTAATGGCCTTTATTAAGCTTTTATCTGACATCTTTGTTCCTATTATTCCAGCCTTAGTAGCTGGTGGTTTATTAATGGCTTTGAACAACTTCTTAACTTCTCCAGGTCTATTTGGAGCTAAGTCAGTTGTTCAAATGGCACCTAGCGTTAAAGGATTATCTGAAATTATCCAGGTAATGTCCGCTGCTCCATTTATTTTCATGCCTATCTTAGTTGGTATGTCTGCTGCTAAACGTTTTGGAGCTAACCAATTCTTGGGTGCAACTATTGGTATGATTATGACCACTCCAGCTTTAGGTGGAGCTGGTAAATATTGGGATATCTTTGGTTTACATGTTTCACAAACCAACTACCAATACCAAGTTATTCCAGTTTTAGTAGCTGTTTGGCTTTTAGCTTTCTTAGAAAAGAGATTCCACAAGTGGCTACCATCTGCAGTTGACTTTACTTTCACACCACTTCTTTCAATTATGATTACTGGTTTCTTAACTTTTACAATTATTGGACCAGTCTTTAAAGGTGTGTCAGATGCAATAACTACTGCTATTGTTTGGCTTTACAATACTACTGGTGCCTTTGGGATGGGTATCTTTGGTTTATCTTACTCAGCTATTGTTACTACCGGTCTTCACCAAAGTTTCCCAGCAGTTGAAACTCAACTTTTAGCTGAATATGCACGCGGTCGTGGATCCGGTGACTTTATCTTTGTTACCGCATGTATGGCTAACGTTGCTCAAGGTGCTGCTACCTTTGCTATTTACTTCTTAACTAAGAATGAAAAGGTTAAAGGTTTAGCAAGTTCATCTGGTGTTTCTGCATTACTTGGTATTACCGAACCAGCATTGTTTGGTGTTAACTTGAAGTACAAGTTCCCATTCTTCTGTGCTTTAATTGGTGCAGGTGTTGGTGCTGCTTTTGCAGGATTAATGCATGTTACGGCTGCTGCTCTTGGTTCAGCTGGTTTCCTTGGATTCTTGTCAATGGTTCCAAAGAGTATTCCAATGTGGGCACTTTCTGTAGCTATTAGTTTCATTGTTGCCTTTGGTTTAACCTTTGTATACGGTAAACGTCACCTTAAGGAAGACGTAGTAGAAGAATCTGGTACTGTGGAATCTGCAGGTGATCAAGTAGCACAACAAGAAAAAGCTGAACAAATTATCAAAGAAGATAAAGAATTACATGATGAAGTAATTGCTGCTCCTGTTTCAGGTAAAGCAGAAAGCTTGAAAGATGTAAATGACCCGGTCTTCTCTACTGAAGCAATGGGTAAGGGTGCTGCAATGGTACCAAGTGAAGGTACTATCTACTCCCCAGTAACTGGTGAAATTACAGTTGCTTATGAAACTAAGCATGCTTATGGAATTAAATCAGACGAAGGTGCAGAAGTTCTAATTCATATTGGTATCGACACTGTAAACATGAAGGGTGAAGGATTTACTACTGATGTAAAGCAAGGCCAACATGTTGAAAAAGGTGAAAAGCTTGGAACAGTTGATTTAGATGCTGTAAAGAAAGCAGGATACGATACAACTGTCATGACTGTAATTACTAACACTACTAGCTATGCAAATGTTCAACGTATTGATGGCGTAGAAAAGAAGCATGGTGACGACTTAATTGCAGTTACTAAGAGATAATTATTGATAAGTAAATCAAAATAAGCTCATTTCCTACTTTGGGAATGAGCTTATTTTTTTGTTCTAAATTTAGGACTAGAATTATATAATTACATATCATTAACTTAGAAAAGAGATGAAATAATGCAAATTGGGAAAGAACTGAAAAAACTACGGTTAGAACTAGGACTAAGTCAAACAGAGATGGTAGGAGATATTTTAACAAAATCCTACTATTCAAAGATCGAACGAGGATTACATGAAATTAACGCAAAAGATTTGATTGAAATACTTGAACGAAATAGAGTTAATATTTCCGATTTCTTTCAGGGTATAGAAAGTAAGGGAAAAAGTAAAAAATATTTAGAGCAGTTAAGAAATGCATATTATGAACAAAATCTTTCAAAAATTGTAGAAATAAGAAAAATTTGTGCTACAGATTATCAATACGGAAATGTTTATGCTCATGCTCTTCTTTTAGAGAACTTTTTTAAAAAGAATAAACTATCATGTAAAGAAGAAGCAATGATTAAGAAATTAATACTTAATATAGATGAGTGGGGAGAAGATAACTTGCGCTTGTTTGCTATGGCTATATCTCTGTTTGATGAATCAGAGATTGAGTATGAACTAAATATGATTTTAAGAAAGTATAAGGAAATAGATAAAGCCAGCAGGAAAATTCAAGAAATACTTGGAGGAATAATGGTTAATTATTTAAACATAATGTTCTTAAAACATGATAGAAATTTTGAGATGATAAGCAAATTGAGGAATTTCTTGTATAAGTTACCAGTTGAGCCAAGAACTATATTTTTTAAAGTGATGGCAGATTATTATGGTTATCTTTTTAATGAAGAAAAATTAGAAGCAAAAAAGATTTTAGACTTTTTTGAAAGACATGGGATGAAGTCGATTACAGCCTATATAGCATTTTAGTTGTGTCATGATAGACACTTCGCTGATGGATTTTTAACAGTTTTGTATTATATATATTCAAAGCCTTGAAATTAATAATATTTTATCTATTAGTGGAACGAATAAAAAATGAATGTTAATAAACTTATATTAGAAATAAGCTATTTATTTTGTTGTATAGGGCCGATCGTTATACTTATTATTAGAAATATAAATGATCTAATGACTGTAACATTTGGAATATTATCAATTATTTTTCTTATATATATGTTTTGGTATATTTTTATATTTCACAAGAATAAGTTTTGATTAGTAAATTCCTAATAATTATTTTTTTATCAATCTTACATATATTTGCCTATAATATATACTCATGATCATAAATCAAAATAAGCTCATTTCCGTTTTAGGAGATGAGCTTATTTTTGTGATGAATTTTTTTAATTTTATTGTTCACTACTTAGATGAATCTCTCTATCAAATAACTTATTCATATCTTGGTTAAAGTTATGGGCAATAAAAATAATAGTAATAGGCGTTCTAATCAGTTCCTGTAAAATTTCAAGAGTTGCTTTTTGATCAATGGCACTTGTGCCTTCATCAATCAAAAGAAAAGTATCATTATGTATACAGGCACGAGATAAAATTATCTTTTGCCTTTGACCACCAGATATATTTAAATTTTGTACATCTAATTTTGTTTCTAATTTTAGAGGCATTTTCTGAATATCATTTTTAAAAGAAAATTTATTAATATATGTAGCCACTTTGTTATTAAGACTAGCGTCAAACATTGTGATATTATTCTTAATACTATCTGGAAAAAGAATAGGGTCTTGTGGAATATAACCTATTTTAGCCTCATTTTGATCAATTTTTTGTCCATTTTTATTCCTAAAGCTTATCGTACCTGTATTTGGCTTTATTTTTCCTAGAATAATTTTAAACAAAGTTGTTTTCCCGGATCCTGAGTCTCCAGTTAAAAGAATTTTTTCACCTGCTTTAATATCTAAATCTGGGAATTTAATTATTTTACCGCCAGAAAACTTAATAGAAAGATTATTAGTAGATAGGCTGACAGGAGATTTTAAATTTATAAATTGGGTAATACTAGAAGTTGCATTCTGTATTTCGGTATTAAGTTTGTCTACAGAGTGAATTTGACCTAGTTCCGTTGTAAGCATTTTAATTGCTGTATTAATATACAAACTAAAACTTTCCACAGTAACTATTACACCAAATAAAACTATATTTTGGGTAACTAAAAAGGCTGTAACTCCTAAAAGAAAAAGCTGTAATAAGGAAGCTAATCCTTTATTCAGAATGATTAACGACTGAATTGTTTTAGTCCTTGCGATATTAGCATCTTCTAATTTGTTAGATGCGTGATTCATAACCTTAAAAAGCTGTGAACCAGCAGAAAATTTTTGTAATTCACTTAGTCCAGTTAACCACTTTTCAGCTGTATTCAAGTAATTCTTATTGGCTTGAGATAATTTTAAAGCAGCTTTTTGTAGCGAAGAATGGAGTAATTTAGGTAAATAAAAATTTAAAACGCCAACTGTTAAAACAATAACTAGTAGACTCCAATTAAAAAATAGTAACCCGATTGATGCAAAGATAATTTGTGTTAGATAATAAGGAATATCTGTATATACTAAAAGTTTAGATTCATTTATTAGGTTCAAATCATTAGTTAATCTATTTTGAATACTAGCAGAATTATGATTTTTACCATCATTAAAATAATGACTTACCAATTTGATCCTAATTTGATGATTATATTGTTGAATTTGTGCTTCAATCCAATACTGACATATGTTAAGACCTATATAATTTAGAACGAGCAAACTTAAAGATAATGAAATTAAAATAAAAAATTGTTGTAATTTACGTTCTTTAAGAGCTGTTATTTGGTAAGTATTGATATAACTAACTCCAATAGATAGAGCAGAAGTTAGTACTTCTAGACAAAGTAAAGCAATCATTCTAGTTTTATTTACATTGTATAAACCTTTAAATGACATAGAATATCACCTCTCATATTTAAGATGAATCTTTCTATCGAATAAATTCTCTGTGATGGGGTCTAGATTATGTGCTATTACAATCACTGTTTGATTAGATGAAACTAAGTTTTTAAGAATATGGTATGTGTTTGTGGAATCAATTGCGCTTGTTGCCTCATCGGCTAGCATAATAGGAAAATTTCGTATTTCATTTCGCGCTAGAATAATTTTTTGTTTTTGACCACCAGAAAAATTACTTTTATCTAAATCAACTTTAGTTTCAACTCCATTGGACATATTTAAAATATCTTTTTTGAGACGAGTGCGTTCAACAAATTTTTTAACTAAAGAATTTAATGAAGCATTGAACATCGTAATGTTATCAGAGATAGATACTGGAAATAAATGTCCAGCTTGAGGAATATAGCCTATTTGAGCATAATTAGGCTCGAGTTTACGATTGTACTTATCTTTAAAAATTACTTGTCCTGAAGTAGGTTTTATTTGATGTAAAATCAGTTTAAATAAAGTAGATTTTCCTACTCCACTATCACCACATAAAAGAATTTTTTCTCCTTTCTTTATTTCAAGATTCGGGTAATATAAAGTTTCTCCGTTTTTAAATGAAATACTAAGATTATGGGTGCTAATTGAATAAATTTCATTATTAGGTTTTTTTGAAGGTCTATTAAATTGTTGCAATTCAATAATTTGTTTATTTATTTCTTGAACTGACTGCATACGAGTCATGGCAGTAGTAATGGTTAGTAAAGAGCTTAAAATCGATGTGGAGAAGTTTCCTGCAGCGACTACAACACCAAAAGTTACTTGATGATTAAAAAATAAAATTGCAGCTAAAAAAGTAATTGCTATTTGAGAAAAAGAATTAGTGCAACCATTTAAAAAGTCGGCAATAGAAATAATTTTTTGCTTTTTTACAAAGGCATTTTCTAATTGTCTACTTGTTTTTTGCATCACTAAGTTTAATTTATCAAAAGCTGCATATTTTCTTAATTCCTCTAGGCCATTAAACCAATCTTCAATTGCTAATAAGTACTTACTGTTTTTATTTGAAATTTGTTTAGTTGCCAGTGAGCTCTTTTTTCTTGTAAAACGTGGTATGTAAAGTGTAGTAAGTGCTAATATACAAGCTAATAATGTAAGTGACCAGTTCATAAGAAAAAGAGTGCTGATTGAAGTAATTAAAAGAAAAATGGATTGAATAATATTTAAAAGCTGATTAGCATAATTTTTATTAAGTAATTGCAAATTACTATTTAGTTCATTTTCCATTTCAGCTACTTTCGAATTATTGTTGTAATAGTAATGTTTAACTATCTTATCTCGGATATAATGTATATATTTTTGAGTTTGTTTGCTGAAAAGATATGTGGCAAATGAACTAAGAAGAGTTGAAATAAATGAAAGAAAAATACTACTAACTATGAAAAATAAGAAACCGATCAAAATGTTTTTAGCTAGTTGATTATATGCAAATTGAATAATATAAGAGCTTGTAGACGCTCCCAATGAAAAAAATATTTCTAAAAGTAGTATTACAATAAAAAGAGTTAAATCAATTCTAATTAATTTTTTTGTGGTCATTTTAATCATCTAGATTCTATGAATTTTTTATATCTTTTTCTATGGGAACAAATAAATGTGTTTTATAAAATTAGATTTAAATTAATGAAAATATTAATACTTATTCAGTTAAATTGCAATATATTTTTAATACTATTCTAGCTATTATCTAATAATAATGTGTCCAACAATATGATCGGAGGAAGCAATGACTAATCTTCACGTAATTCAAGCGGATATCACCAAATTAAAAGTCGACGCAATTGTTAACGCTGCTAACCGTACTCTTTTAGGCGGCGGAGGGGTAGACGGTGCTATTCACCGGGCTGCTGGTCCAGAATTATTAGCAGAGTGCCGAACTCTCAAGGGATGCGATACTGGGGAAGCAAAGATAACTAAAGGCTACAATTTACCAGCTAAATATGTTATTCACACTGTAGGACCAGTTTATAATCCTAATTTTGCTCAAAAAGATGCAGAACTTTTAGCAAATTGTTACCGCAATAGTCTCGATCTGGCTAAAAAGTATAAATTACATTCAATTGCTTTTTCTTGTATTTCAACTGGTGTATACGGCTATCCAAAAGAAGAAGCTGCTAAAATAGCTGTTAAAACTACAAGAAGCTGGCTTAAACAACAAAAATTCAATATTAAGGTCTACTTTTGTGTATTTGATTCAGAAAATAAAGCCATATATAATAAACTAACGTCTTAACTAAAGTGAGGAGTTTTAGATGAGTTTAAAATATGCAAAACGAAGTCAGGTGATTTGGTTTGCGATCTTGGCTGCAATAAAGGCTTGTAATATCTTATTTGTGGCTTATATGATCAAGATTATGCTGAATGTCGCATCATCGCATTCAAAGGATGTAATGCATTTAGTGCGTTTAGCAGCTTTAACGGCTTTAGGGCAGCTATGTTTCATGATGAGCAATTTCATCTATGAGCGTGTAAAAATGGGAATCATTCGTGATGTTAATATGGTTTTCAAGCAGGCTAATTTGCAATATTTGGTTGACCAAGGTGAACCAGATATAAAAAATGGCTTGTCACTTATGACGAATGATTTGAAACAAATTGAAACAAATCGAATTACAGCTCAACTTGATATGATTTATCAAGGTCTAACTTTTATTGGATCATTAGCTTTTGCCTTATATAATTCCTGGCAAATGACGATTATTTTCGTAGTTGCGATGGCGGCTCCAGCTGTTGTACAAATCTTTACTAGTAGAATTATTACCAAAAAATCTAAAATTTGGGCTAAAACAAATGCTAATTATACTCAGAATGTTTCTGATTCATTAAATGGGGCCCAATCAGCTAAACTCTATAATGTTAGAGATAATATTGTCGTAAGAGCAACAAAATCAGCTCAAAATATGGAAAATGCTCTGCGAAATATGAACTTAACTCAAGCTTGGGCCTTAGAATTAATTTATTCTGCTGCTGAATTATTCTGTTTCATTATTCCATGTACGATTGGTGGCATAATGATGATGCAGGGAAGCTTAAGTGTTGGTACTTTATTTATGATGGTAGATTTGGCAATGAACTTTATTACGCCAGTCGTAACCTTGTTTAATGAATTTAACCAAGTTAAATCAACCGTTCCAATGTGGAAGAAAACACAAAAAGCCCTTAATTATGAAATAAAAGAAAATTCAGAGAAAGCCAAGAAGTTTGAAGGACTAGATGTAAAAAATCTTTCGTATCAAACTAAGGCAGATAAGCATACAATTTTTACAGATGTTAATTTACAGGTTAAACCTGGAGAAAAGATTCTGCTCATGGCTCCAAGTGGTTGGGGTAAAACTACCTTGTTGCGACTAATGCTTGGCTTAAAGAAACCAGTAAAGGGTAAAATTTTAATTAACGGAAAAAATGTAACTGGGGACTGGGCAAAAGCTCATAATTATTTCTCTTATGTTAATCAAAAACCTTTTATGTTCGATGATACGTTGCGGTTCAATATTACCTTAGGTAGAAAGGTTAGCGACGAGAAATTAAAGGAAGTTATTCATCTAGCTGGTTTAGATGAATTAGTCAAAAAAGAGGGACTTGACCATAAAGTTGGCGAAGCTGGCAATGGTTTATCAGGTGGACAAATCCAACGAATTGAAATTGCTCGTGCCTTATTGTCAGGACGACCAATTTTGTTAGCTGATGAAGCTACGAGTGCTCTAGATCCGAACTTGTCTCTAGCAATCCATGAAACTCTTTTGAAAAATCCTGATGTTGCAGTAATTGAAGTTGCTCACAAAATTTCACCAAAAGAAAAAGCGATGTTTAATAAAATTGTTCACTTAGACATGAGTGAAGGAAGTAAAAACAAAAATAGTTAAAAAATAAGCTTGAGAAGTTTTATACCTCTCAAGCTTATTTCTTTAGTTTAATTTTGCAAAAAAGTTAGTAAAAATTTTTTCTTGCTTCGGATCGTTTAATAGCTTATCTGGTCGCCATTGAATACCTAACATTGTTTGATCAGTTGATTCGATAGCTTCAATAATACCGTCAGGGGCAGTTGCTACAATGTTAAAGTTGTTGGCAATCGTCTTGATAGCTTGATGGTGGTTGCTATTAACGTAGGGATGAGTCCCTACAGCTTTAGCAAGTTCACTTTCATCAGTTACATTAACGTGGTGACTTTCTAAAGAGAGATCATTTGGTTGAATATGTTGAACACCTGCGCCAGAATTTTGGGCATAAATATCTTGGAAAAGTGTACCGTTAAAAGCAACATTTAACATTTGCATTCCGCGGCCAATTCCTAAAATTGGTAAATTGGAATCATGAGCATTTTTGATTAAGTTTAGCTCAAATTGGTCTCGATGTGGATTAGTTTCTCTAAGCTCAGGAAGTGGTTCTTCATTATAAAAAATTGGCGTAATATCAGGACCGTCGCTAAGAATCAAAGCATCGAAATTGACGCCAGGCACTGGCATCGTCTTTAAGCTTACGGGAGCAAAGACAAGAGGAAGAAATCCAAGTTTTACCACCGTATCAACAACACTTCGATCAACAATTACCTCATTATTTTTAATACCTGCAGTAATACCGATAGTTTTCATTAATAAACACTCCCCTAATAAATTGGATATTTATAAAAGTTTAAAACTAGGTCTAAATTTTTAATAATATTATTTTAGCATAGTGTATTAAAAGCAATTATCAGGATATTTTTAAGTTGCATAATTTTCTTAAAAAAGTAATGCGTATAACCTTGTAACATGCTAATATTGATTAGCAAAATAAGATAAAAGGTTGAAGACAGTGAATAAGATGGAAGAATCTAACGATAAAAATAAAAAAGTTTTAACTAGAGAAGAATATCGAAAACGCGTAGCAAGCCATGGTAAAGTAAATATTTGGGACTTATTCTTAAACCGGCCATACGTTTCAGTAGCTTTAATTGTGCTAGCAATTCTCTTTATTATGACTAAGTGGTGGCTTGGGCTAGTAATTTTGATAATTGCTGCAATTGCTGGTGCATTTATTATTGTAAAAAGTAAAAATCCTGATAGAACTCTTAGCTTAGAATTTAAATTAGGTGGGAATAAGACACTTCATTTGCTTAAAGCATTGCAGCTAGGAGCTTCAATGATTATGTTTTTATCCACTTATATGCGACAAGTTGTAACTATTAATTTTCAAACTACTGGCTCACAAGATATGTTAAAAATGCTCCAAGGGGCGGCTGCTAGTACTAATAATGTTTATGCGGCTCAGGGAGCCAATGTAGTTGGATTACTTGATAGCTTATTAGGTGGTAGTTTATGGGGAACGTATCGCTATGCGACAAATAGTGGTCAATTTATGAATGATCCTGCAGGTAGATGGATTATGATTTGGACTTTCCTTTTAATGGTGGCTCCTGCTATTTGTGTTTTGGCACAATTCTTTAGAGAGCCATATTCACGTCGGGCTATGCTAGTTGGATCAGGTATTTCAACAGTTTTATTTGTTTTAACGCCAACTATGATTAATCGATGGGCATACCAATTTGCCATTAACCACCAAATTAATCCAGCACAGATTGGTCAAATGTTTAGTGTTGGCTACATGGCCTACTTTGGTATGGGGTGTAGTATCCTAGTATTTGTAATTGCTATTATTCGCAGTATTAAACGCGATAAATTTTAATGAACGAAGATAAAATTGCTACTATAATTTAGGTAGCAATTTTTTATTTCGGAGAAAAAAGATGAGTTTTGATCAAAGAAAAGTAAAAATTAACAAGCAAATGATTTTAATGCCTATTAATACTGGTGTAAATGAAAAAGATATTTTAAGGCAAGCAGAGAAAATAAAAAAACTCCAACCTGAGATGATGGAGTGGAGAATTGATTATTTTAAAGATGTAGTTTTAATGAATAGGTTACTTGAAGTTGCAGGAAAAGTGAAAAATTTGATGGGAACTATTCCTGTTTTAATTACTTTTCGTAGTCAACAATTCGGTGGCAAGACTGAATTAGATAGCGAAGATGCATATTTAAACTTGGTAAAAATCATAATTGACTTTAAATTGGGATATGCCGTTGATATCGAGCAAAGGCACGTTTCGGATAGAGTAAAAGGTTTAATTAAAGATGCAAAATCTAAGGGAGTACAAGTGGTACTTTTCTAGATAAAAAAACTCTTTCGGAAAAGTGACCGAAAGAGTAAAGTTAAGGAAAGCTACAAAATGTTATATGAAAGCGCTTTAATCGCCTTCATAGATTATTATAGTAGAGTGTGAGCTGAAGTGCAAATGTTTTTTCAGAGATGAGGGATAAATTTGAATAATGACCCACTTATATTTGAATTTGCGATAGCTAAAGATAAACCATCTAGTTTTAATAAAGATAAAAGTAATGTATGTCCTTTTTGTGATGTAGATAATTTGACCAATATTTATCAAACAAATGGATCAATGATTTGGCTTGCAAATAAGTTTCCAACATTAAAGGATACAAAACAAACCGTACTGATTGAATCAGATGAATATACTGGGGATGTTGCTACATATTCTCAAGAATATAATCATCGCTTAATGAAGTTTGCTCTTGAATGCTTCGACAAGATGAGGCAAAACAGAGAATTTAAATCAGTTCTTTGGTATAAAAATTTTGGACCTAAGTCTAATGGCTCTCTATCTCATCCACATATGCAAATTGTTGGTTTGTACAAAGAAGATGGCTATAAATATATTCACGAAAATAATTTTACTGGAATTACTGTTTTTAAGACAAATAATATAGAAGTTAATTTTGCAACACACCCAGTTCAAGGTTTTCAGGAATTAAATGTTAATTTAATAAATAAAATTGGCCTAGATCTTTGGGCAGATTGGATACAGTATGGTGTGCGCTATACCTTAGAAGAGATGTATGGCGGAAAATGCGATTCATATAATTTGTTCTTCTATCCCAATAAAGACGGAATATGTTGTAAAATTATCCCACGTTTTTATGCACCGCCTTATTTTGTAGGCTATAAATTATCTGAATGTAACGATAATGATACCTTGAGGAAAGAAGCGAAGAGATTATTAAATTTTGTACAAAAATCTTGAAATAATATTTCAGTACCTTAGAATGTTGATTAGAAATAGAGGTACGTTATGGATTTATCTACTAAAGTTTTAAACAATTATCCTAATTTTAAGGGAGCATCTAAAAAGATTGCCGATTATTTATTGGCTCATCCGAAGACTTTTTTACAAGAAGATGCACAAGGCTTGGGGAAAATCACTAAAACTAGTGCGGCTTCGATGATACGTTTTTGTCAACAACTGGGTTTTAAGGGACTAAAAGATTTTCAAATTCAACTTGCTCAAGATACACCACAAGAAGATGAAAATACAATTGAACCGATTGTGGATAATCATGATAATCCACATATTGTTTTACAAAAACTTCTTTCAAGTATTGAACATAATACTGAAAAAACAGCTCATTTGATTGATGGAATGGCCTTAAATCAAGCGATTAATTTTTTGAAAAATGCTGATCGAATCTATTTAGCCGGTGTTGGTGCATCAAGTTTACCTGCTCAAGATCTTTACTATAAATTTATCCGTAGTGATAAGAGGGTCATTTTTAATCAAGATATTCATATTGCCTTAGAGAGAATCTGTTATTCTCATTCGACAGATGTTTTGGTCATTTTCTCTTATAGCGGCCTGACTCAAGAAATATTATTACTGGCTGAGCAAGCACGTAAAAATCATACTCCTATTATTGCTGTGACTCGTTCTCATCAATCACCCTTAGTTGAGCTAAGTGATGTGGTTTTGGGTGTATCAACAGATGAAAAGTTGCTTAGGGTAGGTGCGATAAATTCACTTTTTTCTGAAGTGTTTGTTTCAAGTGTTTTATTTTTGGCCACGATTAATCAAGATTTGCCTAGATTAGAAGAAAAATTTAAAGAAACAGAACTAGTAACTAATCAACTAAAACAATTAGATGAGTAATATTCTAATAATGAATTAAATAAAGGCTGTAAGCTAGGAAGAAAAGATGCACTTAAGCATCTTTTTCTTTTGAAACTAAAAGCTATCTTGATATAGGATAATAAAAAGTTTTAAAATAATTCTATAATAAAAGATACTGACATAATATATAAGATAACGTAAGTTAAGTTTTGTCTAATCTATAAGAAGGGCGATTGCTTTATGTTAAAAGATGGAATTACTGAAATTATCCAAAAGTATGATATTGATGCAAGCGTAATTGTTAAGTATGACGATCAAATTATGTATCAACATCAAGCTGAGAAAATTTTTCCAGCAGGAAGTTTGATTGACTTGGCTATTTCTGCATATATTGAAGATCAGTGGGAAAAGAATCCTGAGATTGTGGATGAAAAAATGGAGGTTACTGATCTTTCTCGAGTGCGTGGTGCTGGTATTATTGGTGACTTACGTCGTACTAATTGGAGCGTTCGAGACTTAGTCTATTTAACTAGTGCAATATCAGACAATGTGGCTACTAATCTCTTGATTGAAAAATTTGATATTTATGAAATTGATGAGTGGTTAAAAAAGAATTATCCGGGCATAAGAATAGGAAGAGAGTTAATGCGCTATTCAGCTAATGGTCAAGATAATGAATGTACAGCTACTAGCGTTGACAAGTTGATTACGCATTTAATGACTACTCAGAATCTATTTTGTGCCTTAGTACGCAAAGGATTGAGCAATCATACCATTCCGACGGATTTAACCTTTTATGGGGATAATGTTCTTACCTACAATAAACTCGGCCGAGATCGCCAGGCACGGCATGAAGTTTGTGCTTTTATGACGAAAAAAGCACCAGTATTTTGTACCGTTTTGAGCAGTTATGAGGGAAGAAATATAGAGGATCGCTTATTCTTCCAAGAATTAAGTAAATTGATTTTTTCGCATGTAAAAAGTGCTGACTTTACAAAATAGGAATCCTAAGAATAGATGAGGATTCCTATTTTTTGTAAACTAAATTGCAAGGGTAGAAAATAGTGAGTGGAGGAACAATTTTTGAAAAGTATTTTTCGAAAAATAAATATGTATTCTAAAAATTTTAGAACACATTGGCTAGAGTATGTAGCTTTGTTTATCGGAATAGATATTTTTACGCAGATGGTAATAATTCCATTATTCAGATATGTAACAACAGGAATTCTGAAAGCTAGCGCGATTCCATTTATTTCATATCAAAATATTGTTACTATTATTACCACGCATACTGGAGTTGCGCTACTTTTAATTCTTGAATTAGTTATCTTGCTTTTAGTAATTTATGGTGTATTTGCCCTAATATTATTGGGAATTAGAGAAATTTCTCAGAATCAATTTTCATTTAAGTTACTATTAAAAGAATTATGGCAGACGTATCGTTCTGTTCGAGTAGGCTCCGTATTATTACTAAGCTTATATTTTTTATTAATTGTACCTTTTGCAGATATGGTTTATCGAACACCGTTATTAGCCAAGGTTCAGATTCCAGAATTTATTTTGGATTTTATGACTAGAAATATTTGGCTGGTTAGTGGATTGATCATTTTTTATTTGCTGGCTTTTGTTTTTGGTATTAGATTAATTCTGACACTGCCTTTAATGATTTATCAAGGAAAAAAGACATGGCCTGCGATGAAAAAAAGCTGGAAGTTAACTAGCCACAAATATTGGTGGACGCTCTTAAGTCGCTTATTAGTTGCAGGAATCTGTGTTAGCGTAATTTTAATTATCTGCAATTTAATAATTTACTTCTGTCAGTTAGGATTAGATCATTTGCCAGAAAAGCTTAGCTTTAGTTTTGCTATTTTTAATCTGTTACTGGTTCAGATAATTAGTGAGTTAATTGCAATTTGGATTAGTGTTATTTCTCTTTTGATTGTTGTTGCACCGTTAAATAGTTTTAAGTGGGAAGATCAGAAAAAGATAAAAAGTAAAAAGACAGTTAAAATAGTAGATTCATGCTTAATAATCATTTTTGTATTAGCTGCAGGAATCAATAGTACCTTGTATTTAAAGGGAGCAGATATGCAGCGCCCGGTTACTATTTCACACAGAGGGGTAAGTGATAAAAATGGAGTTCAAAATACTATTCCAGCTCTAGAAAAGACAGCAAAACTTCATCCAGATTATGTAGAAATAGATTTGCATGAAACAAAAGATAATCAGTTTGTAGTTATGCATGACGAAAACTTGGAGAAATTAGCTGGCATTAATAAAACTCCAAAGGATTTAACTTTAAAGCAGTTGACCCGAATTACACTTCATGAAGATGGTCACCAAGCTAAAATTGCCAGTTTTGATCAATACCTAAAAGCTGCTAAGGAATTAAAGCAAAAATTATTAATCGAAGTTAAAACAACACCTAATGATTCTCCAAAAATGCTCCAGAATTTTAATAAAAAATATGGCAAGCTAATTATTAAGCGTAAATATCAAGTTCAATCATTAGATTATCGTGTTATTGAGGGACTACACCAAATTAACCCTAAGTTATTTATCTTGTATATTCAGCCCTATAATTTCACTTATCCCCAAAGTGTTGCAAATGGGTATTCAATGGAATATTCTACCCTTAATAATGATTTTATATGGCAGGCTCAACTTCAAAATAAAACCGTATATGCTTGGACAGTCAATAGTCCACAAATGATGATGAAGATGATGTATGACAATGCTAATGGAATTATTACTGATCAACTAGCTGAATTAAATGAGACAGTTAAAGATTTTGAAGATAATCATAGTTACGCTAATAAGCTGTTAAACTTTATTTTAATATTGCCTGATGATAATAAATAATTAGTAGGAAAGCATCCCGGAAAGGGATGCTTTTTATATAGAAGAAAATGCTTATGCTTTGATAAAGAAAGCGCTTTATGTTAACATAGGTATATACCAATTATTAAAAATAGTTCAAAACTATTAATAAAAGGGGGATTAGAAAAATGAGTAATAGGTCAAATACAGTCAATGCCTGGGTAAACAAAAATATAATGCCTGTTGCAGCAAAAATTGGTGCCTTTAAGCCGTTAATTGCAATTCGTGACGGAATTGCAATGGCGATGCCATTAATTATTGTTGGATCACTATTTATGGTTATTAATGGTTTTCCAATCAACGCATGGACCAACTTTTTAACTAAAACTGCTGTTCATGGAGTGAGTTTGTCACAGATTCTGATTAAAGTAAGCAATGGATCTTTCGGAATTATGGGATTAATTGCAGCTTTTGGAATTGCATGGAGCTATGCGAATCAATATAAAACTGATGGCGTTTCTGCCGGGATTATCTCAGCGTCAGTTTTCTTTATTGTGACACCAAGTATTATGAGTGGAGGAAAGACTCCTGCTGAAGGCTTCCCATATGTTTATCTTGGAAGCCGTGGATTGTTTGTAGCAATCTTTTTAGGTTTACTCAGCGCTTGGATTTTTCAATGGTTTATTAATCATAATATTCAGATTAAAATGCCTGATACAGTTCCACCTGCAGTCGCAAAAAGTTTCTCCGCTTTAATTCCAGGTACAGTTTGTATCTTTTTAGCAGGATGTATCTACTGGCTATTTTCATGGGCCCACTGGGGTAACTTACATGATGTAATCATGAATATTCTAGCCAAGCCATTAGGATTATTAGGTAATACCTT
Organism: uncultured Lactobacillus sp.; assembly: GCF_910589175.1. GTDB lineage: Bacteria > Bacillota > Bacilli > Lactobacillales > Lactobacillaceae > Lactobacillus. The sequence goes on along the minus strand of NZ_CAJURR010000019.1, from coordinate 15,075 downwards.
ACTGGGGACTTTAGCATCAATTATTTTGGTAAGTTTATTTTGGTTTGTCGGTATTCATGGAGGGAACGTAGTCAATACGGCTATGTCTCCAATCTGGTTAATGCAAACAGATGCTAATAGAGTGCTGAATCAATCAGGAAAATTAGATTTAGCCCATGGTGGTAATATTATTACTCAGCCATTTATCGATAATTTCGTGTATATGGGCGGAGCAGGTGCTACTTTAGGATTAGTTTTATGTGTAGGTTATTTGGTTTGGAAAAAACGTGCAAGTAAACAAAATGAAATTTTAGCTCCATTAACTATTGTTCCAGGAATTTTTAATATTAATGAGCCTACTATGTTTGGTTTGCCAGTAGTTTTGAACCTAAGTTTAATTATTCCGTTCATTATTGCACCTATGTTTAATGCCATTACTACTTATATAGCAATGAAATTGGGCTGGGTGCCACTATGTAACGGAACGGTTATTCCATGGACAATGCCGCCGCTTATTTCAGGATTTTTGGCAACTAATAGTATTGCCGGCTCAATCTTGCAGCTATTTAATATCATTGTTGATATTTTGATTTACTTACCGTTTATGAGTGCTTTAAATAAACGGCAAATTATTGAAGAGAGTAAGAAAGGCTAAAATATGGTTACGAGAATAATTAGTGCAAATGCTAGCGAAATTTTGAAAATGGATGGTACTCAATTAAAACAAAGTATCAAGGCTAGTGAAGGTAGAACTGTTTTAAGTGAAAATGTGGTTACCGAGCCAGCAATTGATAATCTAACTACTTCAGAAATTGCGGCCGCTTTTGGAGCAGACTTAATTTTATTAAATTTATTTGATACCTTAAATCCTAAAGTAAGTGGTTTAGAGGTGGATAAACCAGAAAATACGGTTAAAAAACTTCAAAAATTAACTGGACGCCCAATTGGAGTAAACTTGGAGCCAGTTGATGAGAAAGCAGAGATGGAATCAACTAAATTGCAAATTTCTTCTGGTAGAACTGCAAGCGTTGAATCAATGAGAGCAGCTGAAGAGTTAGGATTCAATTTCGTTTGCTTTACTGGAAATCCTGGTACTGGTGTAACTAATAGAATGATTACTAAAGCTGTAAAAACAGCTAAGAAAAATTTTTCAGGGTTAATTATTGCTGGAAAAATGCATGGAGCTGGCGTGGATGAACCAGTAGCGAGTGAGGAATCAGTTAAAGAGTTTTTAGATGCTGGTGCAGATGTTATTTTGGTTCCTGCTGTTGGAACAGTTCCAGGTTTTACTAGTGAAGAATTGATTAAGATAGTAAAAATTGTCCATAAACATGGTGGACTAGTAATGAGTACAATTGGAACTAGTCAAGAAAGTTCTGGAGCTCAAACGGTCCATGATATTGCCTTACAAAATAAAATTTGTGGTGTTGATATTCAACATATTGGAGATGCTGGTTGGGGAGTAGTACCGCCAACAGATACTATTTTTGAATTAAGTAAGACAATTCGCGGAATGAATCATACGATTTCCCGGATGGCACGTTCAATTAATCGTTAAAAAGATAATAAATAATAGATAAAAAGAAGATATCTTAGTAAAAGTTACTTTGATATCTTCTTTGTTTTTAATATTCAGTTTTACCTAAATCATCTTCTGGGCGGTGGAGCTGTAGACGTAGACCATAGACAGAAAATTCTTCACCATTTTCTTGGCGGTTAAGTTTAATACGTAAATGGTCTCCATCTTGTTCGAACTCCACTTCATTTCTAGTATCAATCCAAGCTGCCTCTTCAACGTGAGGAACATGCCTTAATTCGATACTTTCTTCAAGTGGAATATGGATAAAAACATAGCGTTGATATTTAGCAATGGCATTATAAAAGACATGAACATTGTCTTCATCTGCCTTTATTTCATGGTCAGCCCGACTTTCGTAGTAAGCATGTCCAAAGCGACTAATCCAATTACACAAAGTTTCCATTGCAGGATCTGATTCGGCTTTAATTGATCCATCTGCGTTTAATTCAACTTCAAAATAGATATTCATATCGTCTAATCTAGCAGCGATTAATTTTGCTAGAACATCAGGAGAAATTAATTTTTCTGCAGGTCTTTTTTGACAAAATTTAATTGCATATTTTTGACAAGCTACTTGCATGTCTGCCATTTGTTCATCATTAGCGTCTTTGATACTTACGCCTCTAAAGCCGCAGTCTCGTGCATGACGTACAAGAGCATCGGCATCAATTACACCTTTTGGAGCAACTTGATACTGCAATACAAGTCCAATATTTAAATCTTCTTTTTCACTCATTTTACTATTCGCTTTCTATGTCATATTCAAGATTGATTATAAGTGGAAAAGAAATTTTAAGCAAAGCAAAATGGTTTCACGTATAATTAGGGAGGACTATAGAAGGGACAAAAAATGATTATTTTTAATATTATTTTATATATTACCATTGGTTTCATTGTTTATTTTGGTTACCAAACTGTGCTTCATTATCATAAACATGAAAATGTTAATTTTCTCCGTGGCTTAATTATCAGTACGCTTGTCTTAGCAGTGCTAGTTTCTTTACAAATTTACTGGGCACTCCCTAATATTATTGGCCTATTTTTATGGCTATTTATTATGTTCTTGTTTATTAGTGTGGCTGCTAGTGCTAGATATATTACCGCTAGCTTGCAGGATAAGAAAAAAAGAAAGATAGAGCTAATTGCTTCTGCTGCTTTGGCAGTTATTAGCTTGATTGCTTTATTTATCGTGGTTGCCAATGTCAGATAATAATATGAAAATAATTATTGCTCCAGCTAAAAAGATGAGAGTTGATCAAGATACTTTTTTGGTTAAATCAGAGCCTGCTTTTTTAGATAAGACTCAGGAGCTATTAGACTTTTTAAAAACAAGAAGTTTTAACCAGTTACAAGACCTATGGAAGGCGAATGATAATATTGTTCGTACAAACCAAAATAATCTTTTAACAAGTGAACTCGATTCTAACTTAACTCCAGCACTTTTAGCCTTTTCAGGAATCCAGTATCAGTATTTGGCTGGGGATATTTTACCCCAAGAAGGATTAGACTATCTTCAAGATCATTTGCGTATTTTGTCAGGCTTTTATGGCATTTTGAGACCTTTTGATGGGATAATTTCCTATCGTTTGGAATTGAAAACTCAAATGACAGGCTTTAAATACTACAGTCTCTATAACTTTTGGAAAGATCTTCCGTATCAAGAGCTTTTTGTCGATACGGATACAGTTATTAACTTAGCGTCTTTAGAGTATTCTCGTTTGATTTCTCCATATTTAAGGGATAATCAAAAAATGATTACAATTAAGTTTTTAGAAAATAAAAACGGAAAGTGGAGACAAAGTGCTACACATGCTAAGATGGCGCGAGGAGAGATGGTTCGCTTTGCGGCCAAAGAAGGAATTAATAGACCGGAAGATTTAAAAGAGTTTTCTGATTTTGGCTATGTTTTTTCAGCAGCAGATTCCTCAAAGGAAAATTATATATTTAAGAAATTGTAGAAAAAAAGAGAAATCAGACGATTTCTCTTTTTCTATATAAATTAAAAAGCATTATTATTCTGTAAAAATTCTGTAGTTAAGTCAGAAACATTTTTTTGATAGTTATCACTAAAACAATGATCTGCACCTTTGATTAAGTGTAAAGTGCTGTTTTGATAAATTTGATCGTATTTCTTTGAGGCATTAGGGGAAACAACGGTATCATCTGTACCGTGGATTAAGCAGACAGGTTTAGTGAATTGAGCAGATACTTCATAAATAGGCAATTGTTGAGCAATGCGTAAGTAAAATCCACCTAGGGTTAAATCTTTAAAAGGGAGGCGGTCCGGAATATGGTCTGGATTATAGGTAACCCCTTGTGTATTACCTTCAAGAGCATCACTTTTTAAAGTGGCAGCTGGTGCTAGCAGTACCACCTTTTTTATTAGGTCAGGATAAAGTCCCGCTAACATTGAAGCAACAACACCGCCTTGAGAATGACCAACTAGATAAATATTACGTACATGCGGATCTGTTTTAACGTAATTTAAAATGGCATTTGCGTCTTCAATTTCATTTAAGACAGTCATATTTTCAAACTTACCATCTGAATCACCATGTCCATTAAAGTCAAAGCGAACACTAGCAATATTTTCATCACGAAGACTGTTAGCAATTTCTTTTAGCAAAGAAGTATTGCGGTTAGCGGTAAAACCATGAAAAATAATTGCCATATCATATATTTCTCCGAAAGGTTCTTCCCGAGTTCCAACTAATTGTAATCCATCGCGCTCAAGTGTAATTGTTGCCATATTAATGCCTGCTTTCTTTTTGTCTAACTTTATTATAGTCTGACATGTGAGATAATTTAGTAGCTTAATAAATTTTTAGTATAATATTTTCTTGGATAAAATATAAAGGATTGTGATGAAATGGATCTGTTATTAGTAAGACATGGGGTTAGTGAACATAATACTTCTGATGTGATCTCTGGCGGTACTAGTAACCCTAACTTAAGCCAAGCAGGTGTTAAACAAGTAGAAGAAGTAAGTAAGTTAATTGACAATAGTAAACTTGATCGAGTATATGCAAGCCCATTAATTAGAGCTAAAAGAACAGCTCAAATTTTAACTGATTTTCAAAAAGAGATTATTACTGATGATCGACTTAGAGAAATGAATTTTGGCTCTTGGGACGGCCAACATGCCGAAGAGCTTAAGATAAAATATCCTGATGCCTTCGATGATTTAGGAACTATTAATAGTAAATATGCAGAATACGCTGAAAACGGTGAAACTTTTAGTCAAGTAGCAGATCGAGTTGAAGAATTTTTATCTGAGATTCAACACGATGCTAATGACAAGACAATTATGATTGTTTGTCACGGATTTGTGATTAGGAGTTTAATAGCTCGATGGTTTAAACTAAAAATTGAAGATGTAATGACAGTAAGAAACGTTAGTTTTACTGAACTTCATTTTGAGAAAAATGATATTGAGCGACCGAGATTAATGACTTTTAATCGGACGGAACCCTTGTATTACGGAATTAAGAGGTAATATGTTATGCGAGTAGTAATTTTACGGCATGGAACTACTGAATTAAATAAACAAGGAATGATTCAAGGATCAAGTGTTGATCCTGATTTAAGTAAAGAAGGGCGCGCTTACGCAGAAAAAGCTGCTAAGAATTTTGATCCTAGTCAATTTGATGCAGTGTATGCAAGCCCATTAAAGAGAGCTCAACAAACTGCAAGAATTTTTGTGGGAGATAAAACTCCAATAACAACTGATAAGCGAATTGAAGAACTAAATTATGGTTCTTGGGATGGAAAATCTTCTTCGGAATATCGTAAAAAGCATCCAGATGCTTTTAATAGCAAAGGACTAATTAACGATAATATCTATAAATATGCTTCAGATGTAGAAAAGCGTGAAGATTTTAGAGAAAGAATTGCTGCATTTTTTGATGATTTATATAAAGAACATGCTAATGATACAGTTTTAGTAGTTTGTCATGGTGTAGTAAGTCGAATGATTTGTGCTCATTTTTTAACTAATGGCGATATTAAGTATTTTGATCAAATGCAAAATTGTGGTCTAGCCGAATTAGACATTAATCAAGAATATGGAACTTTGGTTTACTATAACCGCGTTTTAGCATAATGAATTTAAGGCTTGATTTTGATATCTTATCGAAATTAAGCATTTTTTATACCTAGATGTTGACACGGTGTCACTTTAGGAATAGACTTAAGACACATTAAAAGTGACACGGTGTCATGAGGAGGGAAGGCATGGTTAGTGAAACTTTTATAAATCTTTCAGATGAAAAGAAACAAAAGATTGAGGGAGCGCTCTTAAAAGAATTTAGTACTTATCCCTTAGCTAAAGCACAAGTAGCACGCATTGTAAAAGATGCAGGGATTGCTAGAGGGGCATTTTATAAGTATTTTGGCGATTTAAACGGTGCATATACTTATCTTTATCGTCTTGCGATGAAAGAAGTTCATATGGGACCTCCAACAAGGTTGAGAGAATTTGATCCTGAAACTTTTTATAAGATGACGATTGATTTTATTAATCAGACTGAAAATAGTATCTATTTTGATCTAATTAAACTACATCTTAGTCAGAATCAAGCTTTTCTTGGAGATGATAAAAAGCAGAAGGATGCTTTTCTTAATCTCGACTCTCAAGTCTGGGCTGCCATGGTTTTAACTCATGAAGCCATAGATTTAGCTTTATTTGATAAAGAGAATAAAGAAAAAATTCTAAAAAGATACCATGAAAGTTTATGTTTATTACAAAGAAAGTAGGTAAAAATGTTTTTAGCTCTAAAAGAAATAAAATACGAGAAGTTACGGTACGGCTTAATTACATTGATGATTTTTTTAATTGCATATTTAATTTTTATGCTGTCATCATTGTCAGTAGGTCTAGCTTCAGAAAATACACAAGCAGTTAATAGCTGGCAAACTCAATCGGTTGTTTTGAATGACAATTCGAATGTAAGTTTAAGTCAGTCTCTACTAACCAAAGAAAATCTAAAAGATTTTAAAAAGACAAAAAATGATAGCTATATCGGGATAGTGCCAATTGTAATGAAAGAAAAGAAACATCAAACAGTTTCAGCTCAATTTATTGGATTGAATAAAGATGAGTACATCTATAAAGATCTGGAAGTAGTTTCTGGTCGTAAAGCAAAGCATAATGACGAAATAGCTGTTGATCAAATTCTCTGGAATCGTGGTTATCGCTTAGGTGATAAAGTAACCCTAAATGGTAGTGATCAAAAGTATAAAATTGTTGGTTTCTTAAAAAATGCTAAGATTAATATTGCGCCAATTGCTTATGGTACGATGACAGCGTGGAAAAAATTAAGACCAATGGCTCCGAATGTAGAAGCTTCTGGAATTATTTCTAAGAAAAACTTAGATTTTAAAGCTAAGAATGTTAGATCTTATGATAAGCAGACTTTTGTTAATAAATTACCTGGTTATACAGCTCAAAATTCAACTTTTGAATTAATGATTGGTTTTCTATTTGTAATTTCGTTAATTGTGATTGCAGTATTTTTATACATTTTAACTATTCAAAAAATGCCAAATTATGCTGTTTTAAGAGCACAAGGTATCCCAAGCAAGACATTAATTGGTGCTACTCTTAGTCAATCATTAATTTTAGTAATTATCGGTACGGTCTTAGCATATCTTTTAATGCTGCTGACTGTTAGCGTAATGCCAGCTACTGTACCGATTGATTTTGCCCCATGGATCATGATTTCAACATTTGTAGGGATGATTTTAATGGGAGCAATCGGTGGATTAATTCCAATTCGTTCAATTCTTAAGGTTGATCCTTCAAAGGCTGTGTAAGGGAGGCAGTTAGATGTCAGTAATTGAATTAAAAGATGTAAGCAAATCCTATGGTCAAGGAGATGCCAAGGTTAACGCTCTAAAAAATATAAATTTTGAAGCTCAAAAAGGTGAAGTTGTCTTAATTGAAGGCCCTTCTGGAGCCGGCAAGAGTACTTTTTTAACAATTGCAGGAGCACTACAAAAGCCTACTTCGGGTGAAGTATTTATTGGAGGAGATAACGTAACTAATTATTCTCCTAAGCAAGCTGATGCACTACGTCTAGATAAAATCGGCTTTGTCTTACAGGCTTATAATTTAGTTCCTTATTTAACTGTTAGGGAACAGTTCATTTTAGTAGATAAGGTTAAAAAGACCGGTAATTTAAGTAAAGAAGCTCTTGATGAATTACTAGATGAACTTGGAATTTCACAACTGGTAAATAAATATCCTAAGGAATTATCAGGTGGTCAGCAGCAAAGAGTGGCAATTGCAAGAGCACTATATGCAGATCCAGCCATTATTTTAGCTGATGAACCTACTGCTTCATTAGATAGTGAAAAGGTTGAAGAAGTGGGAAAACTATTTAAAACTTTAGCTAAGCAAAAAGAAAAGGCTATTATTTTAGTTACCCATGATTTAAGACTTAATAAGTATTCGGATAAGATTTATGAAATGTTAGATGGACGCTTGAGCTTGAAAAAGAACAATTAAGTATTGAAATATGATAAAGAAAGCGTTATCATTTAATTGAAAAGTGAATAAAGTGAGATTGTAACAATATTTTGCACAAAACCCACTTGTCTCTAGTTAATAAGGGATAAGTGGGCTTTTTGCATGTTCAAGGAGGCAAGATGAAGATAATAAGGGTTTTAAATAATAGTGCTGTTATTAGTGAAAATCAAGAGCACGAAGAGATAATTGCTCTTGGTAAAGGAATTGCTTATGGGAAAAAAGCGGGGGATGAATTTGATAAACAAAAAATATATAAAATTTTCACACCATTGTCTGACAATCAAAGAAAACTACTATTAGAAACAATTCATGAAACTGATCCTATTTTCTTTCAAATTGCACAAAAAATTGTTGATAGATTGAAATTTGAAGAAAATATTGAATTAGCCGATAGTGTGTATATAACGTTGACCGATCACTTAGCTACAAGTGTAGAAAGAGCCAGGAAGGGTCTGTATTTAAACAATAAATTTATTTGGGAAGTAAAAAATTATTATCCAAAAGAATATCAATATGGTTTATGGGCTTTAAAGCTGTTAGATGCACAATTTAATTTGAGTTTTCCAGAAGACGAAGCTGGATTTATTGCAGTACATATCATCAGTGGGGAGTTAGGAAATGATATTAGTGATTTTAGTAAATCAGTAGATTTTATAAAATCAATTACTAAAATTGTTAGATATTATTTCCACATTAATATTGACTATCAATCCTTGAATTATAACCGCTTTGCTGTTCACTTGAAGTTCTTTTGGAAAGCTATGATGTATAAAAAGAATCAACCAAGCTTTGGAGATTTGAGCCAAGAAATTTTAAATGTAATAAAAAATAGTGATATTGAAGCGTATAAATGTGCTTTGAAGATCAAAGAATATATTTTTGAAAAATATAATTATGAATTAAACAATGAAGAGATTATGTATTTAGCAATACACATTAATAAAATTGTGAGTGGAGAAGAAAAATGAGCTATGAAAATATGAATAAGCAGATTATAGCTGCTGTTGGAGGAGAAGATAATATTCAGTCTGTTGTTCATTGTGCGACAAGACTAAGATTTGTTTTAAAAGATGAAAGTAAGGCCGATGATGCTGCAGCTGCACAAATTCCTGGAGTACTGCAAGTAGTAAAAAAAGCAGGACAATATCAATTAGTTATTGGTAGTACAGTTGAAGATGTTTACAACGACTTAGTTAAGATGATTAACATCGAAAATGATGATAGTTATAAGTCAACGCCTAAAGAAAAGAAAAATATCTTTGATACTGTAATTAGTGTGATTACTGGATCAATTGCTCCAGCTATCCCATTACTTGCTGGAGCCGGAATGGGAAAAGTTTTACTTTTGATTTTGACAATTAGCGGTTTATTGTCAGATAAAAGCCAAACTTATCAAATATTAAATTTGATTTTTGATACTGGTTATTTCTTTATGCCGGCGTTTATTGGCTTTTCAGCCGCTAAGGTTTTTAATACAGATCAATATCTAGGTGCTTTTATGGGGTTAGTAACTGAACATCCCATTTGGACAGCAATGGTTGCAGCTAAAAAACCAGTAGATTTTCTCGGAATGCCAGTACAGTTAATTAAATATTCCTCTACTTTAATTACTGCAATTATTTCAGTTTGGATCATGTCCTATATTTATAAATATGTGAAGAAATATACACCAAATATGGTGAAAATTTTTATGGTTCCAATGTTAACGATGCTTATAACTGCACCCTTAATTTTTCTGGTTATTGGACCAATCTCTAATATGATATCTGAAGGTATTGGATTTATCTCCATGTGGCTATTCCACAATGCAGGAATTGTTGCTATTCCGATTTTGGCTGCTGCATATCCTTGGTTTGTATCTATTGGAATTCACAAGGCTTTAAGCCCAATTAGTATTCAATTAGTTGCTACACAAGGTTTTGATCCAATTATTCGTGTAGTTGCATTATGTTCAAATATGTCTCAAGCAGCTGCTTCACTAGCAGTTGGTTTAAAGAGTAAAAACAAGAATTTGAAAAGTTTAGCATTATCATCTAGTGCAACTGCATATTTAGGTGGAATTACTGAACCTGCTTTGTTTGGTGTTAATTTACCATTAAAGAAACCTATGTATGGAGCAATGATTGGTGGTGCAATTGCAGGTATAGTTGCAAGTTTTATGAAAATTAAGGCATTTATTTATGTCACACCTGCTTTTTTAAGTTTGCCAATGTGGGTTTCTAAAACTGAAAACTTTGTTATTCAAGCTATTATTGTAATTATTGTTGCTAGTGTTGCTACATTTATTGCTACATGGATGATTGGTTTTGATGATCCAGTAGATGAAAATAATCAAAAAACAAAGTTTGATCAAGTACATGAAAAACATGATTTAAAGAGTCCTGTAAATGGAAAAATAGAGCCCCTTAGTGAAGTAAAGGATGAAACATTTGCAAGTGGAGTAATGGGAAAAGGAATCGCTGTTATTCCTAGTGAAGGTAAAATTTACGCTCCTGATGATGGGGTGGTTACAGCTACTTTTGATACAGGCCATGCTATTGGTCTCCATTTAGACAATGATGCAGATATATTGATTCATATAGGGATTGATACAGTTCAGATGAATGGCGATGGATTTAAGCAATTAGTTAAAAAAGGGGATCATGTGAAAGCTGGCCAAGAATTGGTTGATTTTGATATAGATAAAATAAAAAAAGCTGGATATGATCCAACAGTAATGATGATTGTGCTGAATAGTAAGGATTTCTTAGAAGTATTGCCAGTTGTAACCAAAAAAGATGAGGAAAAGGATGTTACAACTAATAGTAATGTTATTGTATTAGCTTAGGAGATAATTATGAAATACTATCATGTGCCTCAAGGATTTAAGTGGGGTGTCGCAACGGCTGCTAATCAGGTGGAAGGAGCTTGGAATGAAGATGGTAAAGGAATTTCAATTGCTGATTGCGAACGCTATGATCCTGAAAAAGCGAGAGCAGGTTATAGGTCGGTAAATAGTATGACAAGTTCTGAAATTAAACTTGCTATGGCAGAGAAAGATAGTAAACGTTGGGGAAAAAGGCATGGAGTAGATTTTTATCATCAATATCCTGAAGATATTAAAAAATTGGCGGCTACGGGAATTAACACTTTTAGAACTTCTATTGCATGGAGTAGAATTTTTCCCAATGGTGATGAGAGTAAGCCAAATGAAAAGGGACTAGAATTTTATGATAAGTTATTTAATGAGTTACGTAAGTATAATATTGAACCAGTAGTTACGCTATCTCATTATGAAATGCCCTTAAACTTAGTATTAAACTATGATGCTTGGTATGATTTGCGCGTTAGAGAATTTTTTATAAAGTTTGCAAAAATTGTGATAGATCGTTTTCACGACAAAGTTAAGTATTGGATTCCGATTAACGAAATAGATAGTATTTTGCGTCATCCATTTTCTTCAGCGGGATTAATAAGAGATCGTTTTATAAATGAAAATTTTGAAAAAGTCATTTATCAAGCAATGCATAATCAGTTTGTAGGAGCAGCTGCAATAATAAAATATATTCATGAAACTTATTCTGATATACAGGTAGGTTCAATGATTACGAGTACAATGATTTATCCTTATAATAGTGATCCACGTAACAGCCTTAAGAGTGTTCAGTTAATGAGAGAAAGCTATAATTTCAGTGATATTCAAATTCGTGGTAAATATCCTCTAAATTTAGTGCCAAAATTAAAGAATTTACATATTGAAATATCAAAGGAAGACTTAGACTTAATTAGTAAGAATACGGCAGATTTCATTGCATTTTCATATTACTCTTCTGTTTGCACTGCTTTTGATATAAAAGGATTAAAAGTAACAAAAGCGAATCGTATGGAAGGTGTTTATAATAAATATTTACCAACCAGTGACTGGGGGTGGCAAATTGATCCTGTTGGTCTAAGGATTATATTAATTAATTTATACGATAGATACCAAAAGCCCCTATTTATTGTTGAAAATGGATTAGGTGCTAAGGATAGTCTGACTGCAAGTGGAAAAATTCATGATGATTATAGAATTGATTATTTACGACAACATATTAAACAAATGTTAGTTTCTATACAAAACGATGGAATAGAGCTTATGGGTTATTGCATGTGGGGAATGACTGATATGATTTCAGCATCAACAACACAAATTTCTAAGCGATATGGTTTAATATATGTTGATTTAGATGATTTGGGGAATGGGAGTTATAAACGATACTTGAAAGATTCATATTTTTGGTATCAGAAACTTCTATCTTTTAAAAATAAAATTCCTAAAGATTTTCTAGACAAATAAAAAAGAATTCAAGCATCTATAAAAATGTGCTTGAATTCTTTTCAGTTAGGAATAACTTCAATTCTACAAATTAGGATCAATCTTAAACCGAAGTGGTGAATCGGCAGTTTGAGCAGTAATCAATTTGGCATTCAATTTTTGATAGTTCTTAATAGCAATATCGGCTAATTTTTTATTAGCTTCGTTTACTAACTCTACTTTATTAGCTTCGTCTTTTTCTTGAGTCAATTTCTTATCATATTCAGCTCGTAGTTTATTCAAAGCTAGATTCGTTGCTTTTTGTGTATTAACTAAATTAGTTGCATATTTATTCCAATTTCGGTCTACTAAAACGCTAGCCATTTTAAATACCCAGTAAGCTGAATTTGTTGAAAATTCTTCTTTACCGTATTTGAACATAGTTGGTACTTTAGTTCCTTGTGGGTAAAAAGGAATGTAAACACTTTGTGCGGCAATTCCCATTGCTAGCCAATGAGTCATATTTTTTCCTCGAAGTTGCAGGAGGTGGGATTCTTGAGTAGTAGCTACAGCAATTGGACGATAGGCAGGTTGACCTTCGTTTTTAGAATTAGTTAGGTCATACTGTGTACCATTAAAGTGATCGCTTAAAACGCGTTGAGCGTCTTGAATAGATATAGGATGGTCAGGCTTTCTAATGAACGGTAAATCAAAACTTTCTGGATCTTGATCTATGGACGGAGTTAGAAGTTTTTGACCGCTCCAAACACGAGGTGTGTTATAAGTTAAATCAGAATCATCATGCGTACCAAAAATCAATCTGAAATTAAATGGTTTATCTTTTGGCCAAAGATTATTTTGGTAGACAAATTCTTGAATCCCAGGAGAAGTTATAAAATTGTCTTTATCGTTAAAATCAATGATTTGAATTGCTAATTGATTAGCAACTACTGCGTATGAATCGTCAGGGATGCGTTGAGCAACATAATGGTGGCCAGAACCAATTTCCATATACCAAGCTTCATCTTTATCTGCAAATAAAATTCCATCTGCTTCTGCTGCACCGTGCTTTTGAACGATTTTTCCTAAACGTTCTACACCTTCGCGAGCAGATTTAATATATGGTAAAACAACTGTTACCATTGCTTCTTCTAAGATGCCTTTTTCTTCATCAAAAGGATCCATTGCCATTACACGATCATTAGCATAGGCACTTTCAGTAGCGCTCATTGCAACGTGATATTCATTAATTCCATCCTCTTCAAATACTCCATATTTATCTGTCCATTCAGGAGTAGAAGAGTAAGAAAAACGTTCGTCAGGTAATTCCATCTGAAACTTATTGTCTTTTGACTTAAAAATGTTATTTTTAATTGTTTGATGTGAATTAAAAGCAAGATGCTTAGGCCAAGCAGTCTTAGCATCTTCGTTTCGGCCGATAATCACACTACCGTCTACAGTAGCTTTCTTACCGATTAAAATAGATGTACAAGATGAACGTCCAACAGGAGAAGTCATAGGTTTCACACTTTCTATTGATATAATATAATCTATATTGTAACGTATAAAACTTAAAAATAAGTGAGGGCATTAAAATGGCAGAGTTACCAGAAGATAAAAAAATCATTCTTACAACTGATTACAAAGATAATACCATTAATATGGAATTTTCTGATAATTTAGTTGATAATCGCGAAAAAGGATACATTCTTTCAGCTGCATTTTTAGCATTTGCTGCAAATGAAGGACTAGATAAACAACAAGTTATTGAAATGATTAATTCCCACTATGATCAATTTACTGGGGATGATGATTCAAGTTTATTTAAAAGATTATAGAATTTGATATAAAATTCTCCACATTTTCATATTTTTGTTATAATATAATCACGGAGAAAATAACAGATGTTAGGCAATTCTGTTATTTTTAGATGATCTCGATGTGTTGATGTTGATGAATATGAATTAAGTGAGGTAATTAAAGTGGCTAGAAAAAAAGAAATAGATAAGCAAAGAATCCTTGATGCTGCTTATAAATTAGCAGTTCGTGGTGGAATTGAAAGTTTAACTGCAAGAAACATTGCTAAGGCTGTTAACTGCTCAACCCAACCAATTTATCTTGAATTTAAAAACATGCAAGATTTACGTAATCAAGTTTTAGCAAGAATTTCTGATGAATTGAAGTCTAATACTCTTCAACAGAACTTTACAGGTGAACCTTTGATCGATTTAGATCTTTCATACTTGTACTTTGCTAAAGAACATGTTGATTTGTTTAGAGCAATGTTTGTAGACGGTAAATTCGGAAACCAAATGATTGTTGATACTTTAATGGGACTTGGACTTGAAAAATTCAAGCAACAATTTGATGCAGAGCAATTTTCTGAAGAAAGACTCAATCATATTGTGATTTCTAACTGGATTGCTGCTACAGGTTTAGCAACTCTTCTCATTAACAAGATGGCAAACTTTTCACAAGCTCAAATGGTTAGTGTTTTAAAGGCACAAATTCATGAAGCAATGTTAAATGATCGTCTTACTAACGTTGAAGAAAATCCACTATTTGCTGCTGATAGTGACGCTTCTCTTGAAGAACGTCTAGGCTAGTTTCATAGATTAATTAAGCACCACGTTCAACTGAAAGTGGTGCTTTTTTGTGTATGTCGGGCATGATATTACATCTAGTCCGTTGAAATACGGATCACGGGTATTTGTC
>NZ_CAJURR010000018.1:49315-50338 GCF_910589175.1 uncultured Lactobacillus sp. | reverse complement strand
TGATAAGCCTAAAGAAGATGTAATTATTAAGAACAGATTAATTCAGTTAAAAACATGGTCTACCTTGATCATGTTTTTAATTTGGGCCTATAACACGGGGGTTAGATATGAATATATTTACTAATGATAAGTATCGGCCATCAGAATCACGTATTTTAGCTACATCCTTAACTTTTTCAGCTGGTTTTATTGATGCTTATACTTATATTCAACGAGGACATACTTTATCTGCAGGTCAAACAGGAAATGTTATCTTCTTTGCTTCAGCATTTGCTGATCACAATATAGCTGGTATGTTAAATAGAGCAACTACATTTATTGCATTTACTTTAGGGTTATTACTGGTAGGTCTTTTTCATAAATACGTAAAAAGTAATTATTGGCGCGTATTTTGTCTATTTCCAATTTTACTTATTTGCTTAGGAGTAGGCTTTGTTCCTAAAACTGTCCCGAATTATTATGTCGTGCCTGTAATTGCCTTTGGATTGGCTGTTCAAAATGCTTCCTTTAGTAAGATCGAAGGTATGGGATATAATAATGCATTTACAACTGGTAATTTAAAAAAATCTGTCGTTGCCTGGAGTGCATATTTCTTTGGTGAAGATAAATCTCAGCATAATGCAGCTGTTAACTATATGTTTTTAGTTATTGCTTTTGCACTTGGCGCCATTGTGTCAGCATTACTTCAAAAACTATTTTTCTTAAAAACTATATGGTTTGCAGTATTACTTCTGGGAACTATTAATGTTGTTTATACAATTTCATTAAGTAAACGAAAAAAATTAAATTTCAAAAATGACTAGTCGTTAAAATTTTTAGTACATGTTTAAAAATCTCACTAGATTAAACCGGTGAATCCTCAGTTCAATCTAGTGAGATTTTTTATTTAGAAAAAATAAGTGGTAAGGATTAGAAAAAAGGAGCTAATAAATCATAAAAGTATAAATTCGTATAATATATATTATGTAAAGTAAAATATAAAAATTATAGAATATATCAAAAGTACCTTGTTCATATGAATTA
>NZ_CAJURR010000018.1:9322-49305 GCF_910589175.1 uncultured Lactobacillus sp. | reverse complement strand
GTCAAATCTTTATCAATACACCTAAAATAATTTTTCTGAGTTAATTAGATTCTTACTAACTAAAAAATATAAGTTAAGGATTTTTATTTTGAACCTTCATTGTAAGTTAAATAAAAATTTTTATAGCCAGTGTCTATCTCTTATTTATGTTTTTATACTGCTGTGACGGCCATTCTATGGCTTTTAAAATAATTATTAGTTAATAGTTGTTGATTAATTGACTCAAATTACCTAGTGCTGAATGATTACTATGAGCGAAAATTGTTTATAAATTATGGATTCAGTTTAGTTATACAAGTAATAAATGTTCTTAGCTAGAAGGCTTAAAGCTTAAATAAGATGTGTGTTCTATTGTAAAAATACTGAGACTTTGCATTGAAAATAATTGAAGTTTAAATTGCTTTTTATGGAGTAATAAATTAGGCCAAGCTTGCTCGTAGCTGGGGCAATAATACGTCATTTTTCATTAAAATTGCCTTTCATTAAAACAATAATTTTAATGATACCTATCGAAGGTAACCTAGCAAAATACACGCAATTCATTGATGCGTCAAGCTTTCATAAATGCAAATTTCGTCAAAATCATTACAAATTTATTCAAATTCCAGTCAAAAAAATGACCAAAAAGTGACCACGACTTTCTCTTCTACGATGACTGTTAACTTTACAAATAATCGTTAATATGTCATATGCAAAAAAACTACTTCAGATAACTTTAATCTCCAGAGTGGCTTATTTTTAATTATTCTCTTTCCTACTTGAATTCGCCACAAAGGTCATTGCCTTTGCGACAAACTAAGTATCCAAGTTGATCATTTGCGTGTAGTTGTCTAATTCGGACATAATCCCCATGACGACTGTAAGCGGCATACTTAACGCAATGGCCCTTAGTAACTGTTCCAATAATATCACTAGTTGTTCTAGCGCCGTAGCGAATATTGATTGTACCATTAGGATAGAATCTACCTTACAAACCTACGATAGTTTTTTAGATCCCTATCCTCCCCTCTTTTCATCGTGGTAGATGAGGGGCTAATGGAGTGCGCAAGAATTGTTCTGACTTAGCTAGTAAATCGCCTTGTACCGCTTTTTATCAATTTCAATTTTATGGTTAGCAGAGACAGAAACAACAATTACCGCTACCCCTGAAGTTACTACAAGCACTAAATCTCAGAGATATGGAAAGTTCATTATTTAACCTCTTTTACATCTTTAATGCGCAGCTTTAAAATTTTGGCACTTAGCCATTGCTTGTTTTTGTCCCCTTTAAGAGTTCTAATTGGGTTGCAGACAAAGTTTTCTACCTTAATTCTTCCGTATTCTCTTCTCTTTTTAACGTTCTTTTTTGTGAATATATTTTGCAAATTGGAGATACAGTGGAGTTAAGATCTGCTAATTCGGACTTTATTTAATGCCATCGTTCTAGATAAGGATCATCCTGGAACCATTTTAGGCAAAGTGATCAAGATCAGCGGGCTTTTCTGGAGCTCCTAAGCGTAGACTTAAAAAGGCTCTAATTCCTGGATATGGTCAAAAAGATATGGGATGGCTGCATCCTAAAAAGAAACTTTACAATAAGTTTTACAATTCTACTACTTATAGATCTTGTAAAACTATTTAAATCAACCAATAATAATCCATCAGCTAAAGTGATTAGACATGAAGGACTATTAGATATAGGAGCAATTACGCAAGAAGAGATTGACGCCAAGAAGAAGTAATTATTAGATTTATAATGAATGTTTACATTTTGAACATTTATTATTGACATATTTCCCTTTTAGCTGATAGAATTTAGTTAATCAAGTTAAGTGACCGCTGTGCGGTCGTACCAAGAAGGATGTGTGTTTCGATACATGTCCTTTTTGTGTTGGAGAATTAAAATGAATGATAAACCCTTTTTAACTATTAATAAACAAATAGAATTACTAGAGAAACGTGGCCTTCTGTTTCAGGACAAAGAAGTGGCAAAAAGCAATTTATTAAGTTATGGATACTATGAAATTATTAATGGGTATAAGGATTGCTTTTTAGATAATTCACTAGATAAAGAAGATAAATTTAAATCCGGAATTACCTTTGAACATATCTTTCAGCTTTTTACTTTAGATCGAAATATCCGTTCCGAAGCTATGTCAGCTCTTGAAACTTTTGAAGCTAATTTAAGACAGGCATTAGCTTATACAGTAGCGGAGCAAATATCTGAAGAACAAACAAAATATTTAGATAGAAGAAACTATGCTACCGGTAAGAAGCAATACAATAAATCACTTCATAAAGAGATTTATCCTATTGATGCTTTGTTACACCTTTTAAAAGGCATTACTTATGCTAAGTCTGAGCCTTACAAACATTATCGAGAGGAACACAATAATATTCCGCCCTGGATAATTGTTAAAAAACTTAATTTTGGAAATCTTATCTGGTGGTATAGATTGCTTAAGGCTCCCCAAAAAAGAATTGTAACTTCTCGCATGACGGGATTAGATGTAGCTATTTTAGAGGAGGTTAAAGAATTCGAAGAAGGCTATTCTTCTCTTTTATCTTTATATTTAGATTATAGAAATACTGCGGCACATGGTGGGCGGATATATAATCACTTTTCAAAGAAACATGCATTACCATATAATCCTTTGATCCATAAAATACTTGAAATTTCTCCGGGTGATTACAGAAATGGTAGAGGTCAAAGCCGTCTAGGCACATTGATTAATACATTACAGTTTTCCCGTGATAAAACTGCCTACAATGAATTAAGTGTTAGTAGTAGGTTTTATATTGAAAAGTATCTAGAACTTAACCCTGCAGAAAGAGAATTTATTTGTACTCAGGCGGAACTTAACGATAAGTTCTTTATTAGGTAATGCACTGAATTAATCCAACACATGACGACTATAAAAGCTGAGTAAACAAAAAACTCTCAAAGCCACCGACCAAAGTTACTTTGAGAGTTCTAACAATATGGTTGCAAAAAGCTGCAAGACTTAACAAAAGCCTTGCAGCTTTTTGCAGACTCAATTTTATCAAAAAATATTGGATTCAGTTATGGTTATCTTAATTTTAATCCAATAAAGATTTTTCAATCTACTTAAATCTATCTATTTTTTCTTTTAAATTAACTTTTAAAATTTCGCATAATTTATAATTACCTCTTACTCTTTTTCCTACGATATTAGCTTGTCTCCCCTCTCTCCTGCTAGGGGACAGTAACAAAACTTTTTTTAGGTTAATAAATAAGATATAATATTATACAAACCTACGTTCGAGGAGACTATAATTTGGAAACTAATAAATACTTAGAACTTATTAAGCAAGAATTGGCCAATATGCCAGATTTTGTAAAGGAATACAATCTAGGAACTTCTCATTCATTAACTACAACCTATCAGTATTTAACTGAAATTCGACGTTTTTTTGACTGGCTAAGACAAAATAATATTGCTACTGTTTCTTCTAATAAAGAGATTAAAGTAACAACATTGGAAAATCTACAAAGAAATGATGTCATGCTGTACATTCATCATCTTAAACATACTAAAAACCAACAAGGCCGGTTAAATTCACCAACTACCATTAATCGTTCTATTAATGCTCTACGCTCCCTCTATAAGTTCTTAACGATTACTTCTGACAATAATCATGGTGAACCATACTTTGACCGTAATGTCATGCTAAAGATTAACTCGTTAAATGATACTAAAACTTTAAATTATAGAG
Source organism: uncultured Lactobacillus sp. (assembly GCF_910589175.1). Classification (GTDB taxonomy): domain Bacteria; phylum Bacillota; class Bacilli; order Lactobacillales; family Lactobacillaceae; genus Lactobacillus. The sequence goes on along the minus strand of NZ_CAJURR010000018.1, from coordinate 45,588 downwards.
CTCATGTTTTAGAGTCACATATGTATATGGGAGATTTAAAATACCAATTTTTAGATTTTATTGAAAATGAATACGTACATAAATGTAATAAACAATCCCTCCCGGCCTTTAAAAAAAATCATGAGCGAGATATGGCTATTATTGCCTTGATTCTAGGAACTGGAATTAGAGTGTCTGAATGTGTTGGCGTAAACATGCGTAATATTAATTTGAAAGATGCTATGCTTGATGTTACACGCAAAGGTGGCCAAAAAGATAGCGTACCTATTGCTGATTGGACGATTCCTTATTTAAAGAAATATAAGGAAATACGGGCTGATCGGTATCATGCTGAAAAAGAAGACACGGCTTTCTTTCTAACTAGATGGCATGGGAAGACTAAAAGAATAACCACTAATGCAGTGGAGAAAATGGTTAACAAGTATTCTGCAGCCTTTGGAAAACCTCTTACGCCCCATAAATTACGTCATACGCTAGCTAGTGAACTTTATGAAGTAACTAAGGATCAAGTGCTAGTAGCACAGCAATTGGGCCAGAAAGGAACAACAGCTACCGATTTATATACTCATGTAGATCAAAAAAAACAAAAAGCGGCACTAAATAAAATAAATAGGTATAAATCTTCTAATTAATTCAACTCTAATTTTATTATTTAGCCTATAATAAAAGTGTTTACTTTATGTAAAAAGGAAGGAACACCCTATGGAATTAAGAGTTTTAAGATATTTTCTTGCGGTTTGTGAAGCAAAAAATATATCAAAGGCAGCTGAAGCTCTTCATATTAGTCAACCATCGCTTTCACGTCAATTAAAAAATTTAGAAGCTGAACTTGGCGTAACTTTGTTTTATCGTGGACATCAGGAAATTACCCTTACTCAAGAAGGATATTATCTTCAGGAACATGCAGAAGAAATCATTTCTTTGACCAATAAAACACAACAAAATCTAAAACGCTCTCAAATTATATCTGGTGAATTATATATCGGAGCAGGAGAAAGTATCGCAATTAAACGTGTAATGGATATTATACATCAAATTTTACAGAACTATCCTCAAGTAAAGATTCACTTCTTTAATGGAAATTCATCCATGATTGAAAGCAAACTTGAGCGCGGACTATTAGACTTTGGAATTACAATGGGCCAATATGATACTACTCAAAATTTTAATAGTCTAACCCTTCCTGAAATTAATGAATATGGGGTGATTGTAAGTAAAAATCATCCATTAGCTGATCGTTCTTATGTTACTGCCGAAGATTTACAAAATTATCCTATCATTATGTCAAAACATACAGCTGATTCAGATAACTTTAGAGATTGGTATACTGAGCCTCAAAAGTTAAATATTGTTGCTACATTTAACTTACCCGATAATTTACAATATCTTGTAGATCAAGGACCGTACTGCCTATTAATATATAAAGATTTGCTTCCTTTAGATAAGAGTAACTTATGCTTTTTACCACTCGAGCCTAAAATTATTGACCATAATCGGTTGATTTGGAGTTCAAGAAATCAACTATCAAATGTTGCAAGTCTATTTCTTAAACTGATACGAGATTCTATAAAAATCAAAAATTAATTTTTGCATAGAAAAAACGATTTGAAAATCTTTCGAGATCTTCAAATCGTTTTTTAATTAATGACTTTGCTGACTAGCAGCAGATTGTTGGTTGTTTTGTGCCTGTCCTTGATTCGTATCAGAGCTGTTGTTACTATTATGGGCTTGTGATTGTTGACTAGATTCTTTATTGTCAGAGGATTGTGTTGATGGGCTACTCTGACTTTGAGAATGTTGACTTTCATCATTATGTTCTTCTGATTTGCTACTTTGCGATGAACTGGATTGTTGGCTACTGCTTGAAGAACTTTCACTTGATTGACTAGACTGAGTATTTGAATTTCCAGAGCCAATATCAATATCAAAACTATCATCAGCTTTTGGATGGTATACTCTATGACTCTTCTTTGTGGCTGTCTTAGCTCGCAATGCTTTTGGAGTACTTACTTTAATTGCATTAATTTCTGTATATGTTCCCTCTTGAGAAATATCATATCCAGCATAAGCAAAGCGCAAGTAGAATGAAAAGCTCGTCAAAACTAAGTGGCCACCCTTTTCTTTTAAGGTATATTCAACTTTTAGTCTCTTCAGGGCACCTTCATTATCTAATCCGGATGCGTTCCCTTTAAGCTTTTTAATGAGCTTACTGTGTGTTTTATTCCAGAATTTTAGACTATTACCACTGTAACTAACGCGATAGGTAGATCCAGATTTCTTAAGTTTCATATCGCTTTTAATTGCTTTACTTCCACTTAAAATAATGGCTGGGTCAAATTGACTAACTACTTTATTAGGAGTCATGGTTGAGGAAGCCTTCCACTTTGGGCTACCAGTATTATCCCACATTTTTTGATATACTTTGTCTTCATTTAGCCACATAGATGTCTTATCAACTTTAGCTTGTGCTTTAAGTGGATCATTTTGATATTCCCCGGTCCAAGTTCTTGTGGCTTGGATTCCGGGTGAATTTTTTACATTAAATTTATAACTTTTGAAATCGGTATTGAGTGCTTCTGCAATAATTTCTTTGTCACTACTATTACTTGTAGCAGAATTAGCAGCAGCTGGGCTACTATTTTTAATAGCATTCGTATTCATAGCTAATATAACTTGAAAAACGATTACTAGTCCTAGACCGATACCAGCGACTAGTCCTAATATTCTTAAAAATTTATTTTTCATTTAATTTAATTCACTCTCGTTTTAAGTTTATATAAATTACTTTATTAAAAAAATAGGAAAGCAACTTTAGCTCTCCTATTTTTGATATGATTATTTTTTACTAAAGTCCATTTTATCTATGTCTGCCATCCAAGTAATACCAAGAGATTTCTCTCCTAAATAGGTAGCAATTACGGAACTAAAATTAAACATTTTAATGGTCATATTAGGGAAAGCAGCTTGGAAATCATCTTTAACCTTAGTAGCCTGCTCTAAGTCATTAGAATTATACACTGCTAATGATAACTTATCCTTAATAGGCGAATTATTAATTCGCTCAATAGTGATATTTTCAGCCTTCTTAACAGCTCTCTTCATGGAACGGACTTTATCAAAACTTACGATCTGATAATCATCTTTTTTAAAAGTTAAAAGTGGCTTAATTTGAAGCATAGTACCAATAAAAGCACTAGCATTACTTAAACGTCCGCCACGAACTAAGTTATTCAAATCATCTACAACGAAAAGAACATCAATTGTATCTCTAATCTCGTCTAACTTAGCTAGAATTTCTTCAGGTTCCCATCCATTTTTAATCATTTTAGCAGCTGCTAGTACTAAATTTCCCATTGAACGAACGGTCATTGCCGGATCATAAGGATAAAGATTAAATTCAGGATGATTATGAGCTAAAGTAACTAAACTGTTATAAAATCCAGAAATGCCAGATGTTAACGGAATAGCAATGATAGCTTCATAACCTTCATCTTTTAATTTTTGGCATAATTCAAGCATAGTACCTGGACTAGGCTGAGAAGTCTTAGGAAAAGGTGCTCCATCGCGTTCTAGCTCAAAAAGCTTCTCTGCAGTAATATCTATCCCATCCATATATTGTTTATCTCCAATAATAACTGGAATAGGTACTACTGTAATATCATTGGCCTTGGCTTCTTCTGGGCTTATATCACTAGTACTATCTGTAATGAGTGCTATCTTCACGTGTGAAAACCTACCTTAAAATTAAAATGGCAGCATTAAGTTGCATGCTGCAATACTACTTATCAAAATGAAATTATATCATAAAATCAGATATTTTTTAAACATAATCAATGATTTATGCTTCATCGGTTGCAAGATTATTAACAATAATTTGTAATTTGCTATCAAAATCTTGTATTTTTTCCTCACTCCAACTAGAAAAAATTTGTGCTTCAATTTGAGATAGAACTTTTTTTAATTCTTGGGCTTTAGCCAATCCTTCATTGTTTAGATTTAAAGATTTACTAGAATCTTTCTTTGAACGTTCTACTTTAATTAAAGAAGCAGTTTTTTTCTGCTTGATTTGTCTACTTAGGGTTGAAAGAGATATACTTAATGCCTGTGCTAATTCTCCCATCGTCAAAGTTTCATTCTGATGATGATCAAAGAAGAGTAATAAGCGAGTTTGAGAGAGGTTTAATCCACACTTTTTATTAATCACTCGCTTAATATTCTCACTAACGCTATTAAATATTAAGACATTCATTTTATTTACCACCTATACTTAATTTTCCCATTTTTTCTAATCAACAATAATTCTAAGACATAATTTAATTTTTCACAAGATTCGTGAAAAATTAACAATATTAGTGAAAAAATCACATACTTATTTAACAAGGAAATTCAAGGGATTAAAGAGTATAATTAAATATACTGTTTTAAAGGAGGATATTTATGGCTTTTGATGGTTTATTTATTCATAGTCTTTTGCAAGATCTCTCCCCTACCCTGGTTGGAGGAAAACTTACTAAAATATACCAACCATTTGAACAAGATTTAGTTTTAAATTTTAGGAAAGATCGAAAGAATCAACGATTGCTGATTTCTGCTAATGCTCAAAATCCACGCTTTTATCTTACAAATGATACAATAGCTAATCCCGACGTCGCTCCTACTTTTGTTATGGTTTTGCGAAAATATTTAGAAGGCTCAGTTCTTCAAAAAATCGAACAAGTTGGTGTTGAGCGAATAGTTAACTTTCATTTTTCTAATCGAAATGAATTAGGAGATGAAATGCAGCTGATTTTATCAGTAGAATTGATGGGACGACACAGTAATGTGATTTTATATAATGCGAATGATAATAAAATTATTGATTTGCTTAAAAGAATCAATCCTGATGAAAATCGTGCTCGCTTATTACTTCCACATGCACCTTATGAACTCCCCCCTCTTCTTCCAGGAATCAACGGTTTTGACCTTTCTGCTGACAGCTTCACTGAATTAAAGGAAAAGTATCCTGAACCAGCAGACTTTGTAAGACAATTTAATGGTTTAGACGGTGATGATAAAAAAGAATTTACTGGTTACTTAGAAGACGATTTTTCATATAGTTCTTTACAGACATTTTTTAATCAATTTAATAGACCAAAAGGATATGTGTTACAGACCATTAAGCATAAGGATCGTGTATATACTTATCTACCATATCATCTAGAATTAAATTTGATTTATTCTAATGACGATGTCAATAAAACATTAGACGAGTTTTATCGTGATCAGGCCAATCGTGAATGGGTAAAGCAAAAATCTAAAAGAATTGAAAATATTGTTAATAACGAACTTAAAAAATTAAAAAAGAAGATTATTAAGTTACGTAAGCAATTAGATCAGGCAGAGAATTCTGAAGAATATCGAATTAAAGGTGAATTACTCAATGCTTATCTTCATGAAGTAAAAGCTGGGATGACGAGTATCGATCTACCGAATTATTATGAGAATAATAAGCCTTTAAAAATAAAACTTGATCCCGCACTTTCACCTGCTAGAAATGCACAAAAATACTTTACTCGTTATCAAAAATTACGTAATTCAATTAAACATGTTAATGAACAAATTAAATTAGCAAACGAGAACTTAGATTACTTTGATTCTATCCAAACTGCAATTGATAATGCGGATCCACAAGATATTGATGCAATTAGCGATGAATTAATTAATCAGGGCTATCTAAAAGAGCAAAATCATAATCGTCGTCGGAAGAAAAAGATTAGCGAAAAAAATTTGAATACTTTTAAACTAAACGATGGTAAAAAAGTATTAGTTGGTAAAAATAATTATCAAAATGATTGGCTAACTTTAAAGAAGGCGGAGAAACGGGATTACTGGTTCCACGTTAAAAATATGCCTGGTTCTCATGTCATTTTACAAGATAGTGACCCAAGTGATGAAGATATTAAGGAAGCTGCTGAGATTGCTGCCTATTTCTCTAAGGGAAAGAATTCTAGTCACGTTCCAGTTGATTATGTGCAAGTTAAAAGAATTAAAAAGCCTAATGGAGCTAAACCAGGTTTTGTCATCTATACTGGTCAAAATTCAATTGAAGTCACTCCCAATGAAAAAGATGTTCTAGAAAAAAGAATATAGAAAAAGGCGCTCAATTTATATGTTGAGCGCCTTTTTCTATATTCACTAAGTTTACATAATAAAAAATATTTAATTTACAGAGGTTGAGTAGTCATTGCCAACGTTTCAAGCACTATTAAGACATCTTGAGCTGATTGTAAACTAGAAAAAACAGGAATATGTGTGCTTAGAGCTGCATCTTTAATCATAATTGCATCATGACTTGCAGAGTCAGATAAACTAGTCACATTGATTACTAGATTAATTCGATGCTGTTTTATCTTTTCAAGCAAGCTATTGCTTCCTTCTTGGACTTTTTCAATAATACCTGTTGTAATTCCTTCTTCAGCTAAGACATTTGCAGTACCTTCAGTTGCTAAAAGCTTAAAACCTAACTGATGAAAACGTGCAGCTATTTTAATTGCATTATGTTTTTCAGAATCTTTGACAGAAATAAAGACAGTACCATACGTTGAAATCATCAAATCACTACCTTCATATCCTTTAAACAAGGCAGTTGGTAAATGTTTGGCACGTCCCATTACACTACCAGAAGTCTTCATCTTAGAATCAAAAGTATTTTCACTACTATATGATAAATAGGAAAATACTGGCATTTTAACGTGAATCAAGTCGTTTGATGGCCAAATATCACTCGGAAGATCTAATTCAGCTAACGTACTTCCTAACAAAACTTTCATTGTTATAGCTGTAATATCTTTTTTTAGTGCTTTAGTTAGAAAAGCTACATTATGTCCAGAGTAACTTTTTATTTGTAATAAATAGATTTGATCATTAGCTAGTAAAAAGTGTAGATTAACGGGTCCTCTTAAATGAAGTTTAGTGGCAATACTAATCGCACTGTCGCGTAATCTACGTTGATCATTAGTTGATAGGTTTTGTGGACGATAGACAGCTATGGAATCACTAGCATGTGATCCAGTCTGTTCAAAGTGTTCAATAATTCCGGGAATAGTAACATTTTTACCGTCGGAAATAGCAGTGACTTCATACTTTTTGCCTTCAATAAATTTAGAAACATTCATATGTTCTAATGAATTTTCAGCAATATATCTTTGTAAAGCGGGTAAATCAAAGACAACAGCAGATTTTTGCTTTTTCCCATTACTTGTACCGCCAATTAAAGCTGGAAAGCCATTTCTTTTAACAAAAGCTAAGATACTTTCCTCATTATCGCATTGAAGAGCTGGGACTGGATTAACGCCAGCCTGATATACTTCATCTGCATGATCTTCTCTTAGAATTTCCTTCAAATTAGGCTGACCTAAAATTGTTAGACCATGTTCTAAAAGTGCACTACGATATTCATTAATCTGCTTGCCAGAAAACTGAGTTACAACTTCTTTGATATCTTCTTTCCATGCAACTTCAAGAATGTTTTCTAAGGTAATTGGTTCAAAGTAAATTCGATCGCATACATCATAAGCCGCGCTCACACTTTCTGGATTATTACTAATAATCACAGGACTAATTCCTTGCTCTTTTAAGGTCTTAGCTGCATGGTAGAGCATATAATCAAATTCTCCAGTTAGAGATACTTGAAATGGTTTTAATCCTAAAAGAAGACATTTTTTCGAGTTAGATAGCGGTATTATTTCGTCCTCAATTCCATAACTACTATAAACAGCTTGAATATTTGGATGAATTAAACCAGCTGTTCCATCAATTTCGATATAACTAGGCTTAATTGACCATTCTTTACACAGATCAGCAATTGATTTTTCATCTCGCTGCGTAATTTCAGCAATTAATCGATTAGAAAAACCATTTTTCTTTACTTTCAGCATTAAATCAGCGGTAAGTTCATCATTGCGCAATTTCTTTAGTAAAATCAAAATATGGTTAAACTTCTGTAAAAATACTAAATGAACGTGTAAAAGTTGGTGGAGAGTATGGTAATTAATTCCCTTTGCTATTGCAGCTAAGAGTGTAATTAGGTGTATTTCATTAGGCGTTGATAGGTCTTGCAATAACTCTTTTTCGCTTTTTTCATATTCATTTTTAAAAGTCTTAACATTATTAGAAAAACCAGTAGTTGACTGGAGAGCCTTTAAAAATGCACTTTCAAAATTACGGCCAATTCCTAACGCTTGTCCGCCTGAAGTGGTTTTATTATTAAGAGTGTAATGATTGTAACCAGCTTCTGTGAAAGACCAATAAGGCAATTTTACAAAGCAAGCATCTTGCACGGGATCAACGGCAGCAGAAATTCCAGATTGTGGATCGGTGATTTCATTTAAATTGTAGCCAAGTGCAATCTTAGCAGTCACATATCCAATGGAATATACGCCGCTTCTATAAGAGAGTAAACTACTTTGCGTTAATCGTGGCTTAATACTTAATACTTTAAAATTAAAGTCTTCCCCGCTTTGCTTAACAGCAAAATGAATACTCAAAGCACCATGTAAATTAAGACAATTAGCAATCTTTCGACAGCAATTTCTTAAGCGCTGAATTTGATTATTATTTCTAGTTAAAATTGGCGTCACTAATAAAGAATCCGAAGAGTTAATACCAACTGGTTCTAAACTGCCAATATTTCCTACAAATACAAAGTTTCCGTTATTATCCCGAACAATATCAAAAATTAATTCTTCCCAATTCGATAAATCTTCAGTTAAACGATAATCTTTCCAGTTAAAATGGTCATCGGCTTCTTCATCTAAGAAGTATTGTTCTAATTGAGATAGATTTTCTAGAGAGATCATGCTATCGGGGCGATAATGCTGCTTTTTTGATAAAAGTAAAGGAAAATGAGCATGTTCGATCACCCGCTTTAAGTCCTCCTCTTTTTCTAATAGCCATTGATTGGCCACAGCAATCTTATTTGCTTTAAGAAAACTATAGAAGTTATGAGGAGCTGATAGACTTAAGGCTAAGCTATTGATGGTTAACAACTCAATGTTCATTTGAGTTAAGATACCAGATTCTAATAATTCACTTGTAAGTTTTAAAGCTGGCTTACCTCCAAAAGCTGGAATAATAGCATCTGGCTTCTCCATCCTGATGATTCGCTTTATAAAAGGTAAGGTCATTGGTTCAAGATATACATTTACATTAGGATGCGGATCTGTTGTGACTGTTGCAGGATTGGGATTAATCAATACAACTTGCACATTACTTTCTTCAAAAGCAGTTAACGCTTGTTTAGCAAGAATATCCAGCTCCGTTACTTCTCCAACAATACTTGGTCCCGCTCCAATGACAAGAACTTTATTAATTTCATTATGTAAAGGCATACTCTCTACTCCATCATATTCAAAAATTGATCATAAATGCTGGCCGCGTCAAAATTACCCGGTGATCCTTCTGGATTAAAGGCAGTCGCTAAAACTTTATCTTCTTTGATACTGTATCCAGCTAGTAACTCCGACCTTAAATCAAAATATTTACGTGAAAGATTCAAAGATAAACTATCAGGTACTACCAGTTGATCAATATTCATTGCAGTTTGCCAAATTCGATTATTAGTTTGTTCAATAACTGGAAAATTACTGCCATTATAGGCTGGAATTAAGTCCAAGAGTTCCAGATTTAAATAATTACTAATTGCTAAAAAGCCTAAGCCAATTCCTAGAATAGGCAATTTTCCGTAAAACTTATCAAATACTGGTTTTAAAAATGGTGCAACTTCTTCTACTCTACTTGGCCCATTAGAAATAACAATTGCATCAGCTCGAAGATTAATAATATCGTAAATCGATGCATTGTATGGTAAAACCACACTATTAATTTTCCGTAAAGAAAGGGAGCGCAGTAATGAATGCTTTAAACCAAGATCAATTACAGCTACAGTTTTTCCAATATTTGGGGCAGCATAAGGATGTGTTGTAGATATTTGTGCCGTTTTATTTTTTGGTAAAACTAGGGCCTTGATTTGATCGAAAGCATGTGCATCATCTGTATCCATAATAGACGCTTTAATAACTCGCTTATTCTTCAATTTTTGAACTAAAGCGCGGGTATCAACACCGTAGATTGCTGGAATTCTTTTCTCTTTTAGAAAATCATTTAAATCTTGAAAAGTTGGGTTGGCAGAAATATGAAAAGCAATATCATTCGCAATTATGCCACGTACACTTGGATCAATTGATTCATAGTCGATTGCATTAATACCACTTCCACCAATCATTGGAGTAGTAAAAGCCAAAATCTTACCAAAATTGGCAGGGTCGGAAATTGCTTCCTGATATCCAAAATTGCTCGTTTGAATACCGAGCTGCCCTGTAGCAGTAATTGGTGCACCAAAACCGTGCCCCGAAAATGCAGTTCCGTCTTCAAGAATTAAATATCTTTTCATAATCTATTGCTTCATTTCTTGTCGTAAATTCTCTAATTGTTTTTCAAAAATTGTTGGCAATGGTGCAGAAAATTCCAACCATTCATTCGTAGAAGGTTGATAAAATCCCAAAGTCTTGGCATGCAAAAACTGTCCATGACCCAACAAGGTTTTCTTTGGACCATATAAGGGATCATCAGCTAATGGATGCCCAATGTACTTCATATGTACTCTAATTTGATGAGTTCTGCCCGTTTCCAGTACACATTTGACTAAACTATAATTTTTGAATTGCTCTAGGACTGTAAAGTGTGTAACTGCGGCTTTCCCTTTTGGATTAACCGCCATTTGCTTTCGATTATTTGGATTTCTACCAATTGGAGCATTGATTACACCATTTTTAACTTCAAAATTACCATGAACAATTGCCAAATATTCTCTTTTATTTATCTTTTCTGCTAATTGCTTTTCTAAGCTTTCACGTGCTTTATCATTTTTAGCTATCATTAATAAACCAGAGGTATCTTTATCAATTCGATGCACAATCCCTGGACGAAAACCTTCAGGACTATCAGATAAATCACGTGTATGATAAAGCAACCCGTTTACTAAGGTATGATCAGGATGACCTGCTGAGGGATGAACAACCATCCCTTGAGGCTTATTAACCACAATTACATCCGAGTCTTCATAAACAATATCAAGATGTAAGTTTTCAGCTTCTAATGATAATGGTTTAACCGGCGGAATAGTAACATCAATTACATCCCCAGACTGTACTTTATAAGATACTTTTTCAGCTTTATTGTTAACTAAAATATTTTTATCATTAACTAATTCCTTAATCTTAGTTCGACTCAAATCTGTAATTTTCTCAGCGATTACCTTATCTAAACGTCCTTTTTCGCCATCAATTACTAACTTATAATTTTTAGTCATTTACTCTTCGTCCTTTAGTCTTTTTCGCTTATAAATATTAGATAGATAAAAACTAAGATAATTCCAACTGTAATTGCGCTATCCGCAATATTAAAGATATTAAATTGAATAAAATCTAGTTGCAACATATCAATTACATATTTTAGATGCAAACGATCAATAAAGTTACCAATGATTCCACCTAAAACTAAGGCTAATCCTGTATCAAAAAGACCATTTTTATATTTGGGATTAAAAAGATAGTAAATTACAACTGCAATAGCGGCAATACTGATTAAATAAAATAAAATCATTTGTCCACTGAAGATATTCCAGGCTGCTCCATCGTTTTGTAAATATGTAAATGAAAGGATACCAGGAATAATGGTCTTTTCATCACCAATTTTAAAATTAGTAACTATATAATTCTTTAATAATTGATCTGCAATGATTACTAATAAAGAAATTATTAGATATAAGGCTTGTTTAGCTTTACTCATTAGAATAATCCTGAAATCTTTCCGTTATTATCTACATCAATGTCTAAGGCAGCTGGATGTTTTGGCAATCCTGGCATATCTAAAATAGACCCCGTAGCTACCACAATAAAACCTGCTCCATTTTTAAGAGCTAAATTCTTAACATGAAGTGTAAAATCTTCTGGAGCTCCTAAAATACTCTTTTTATCAGTAAAGCTATACTGTGTTTTAGCCATAATTACTGGTAAGTTGTCTTTACCCATTTTCTTAATTTCAGCTAATTGATCCTTAGCTTTATCAGAATATTCAATATCCTTGGCATGATAAATATTATGGGCAATTTTACTAATTTTTTCTTTTACAGAGTCAGTAGGTTCATATACTGAGGTAAAGTCACTAGCTTTATTAGTTAACTCAACCACTTTTTCTGCGGCCTTAATTCCGCCCTTTGATCCTTCATCATGGTAAGAGACTACTTCACATTCAAAGCCATCAGCTTTAACAAGTTCTTTCAATTTTGATAGTTCTTGTTCAGTATCACTAGCAAATTTATTTATTAATACAATTACAGGTACACCATAATGAGCCATGTTTTCCATATGGCGCTTTAAGTTCTCAAAACCTTTTTCTAAAGCTGGAATATTTTCTTCATCTAAGTGATCAGTTGTCTCTTCTGCTTGATACTTCAATGCTCTTACGGTTGCAACCACTACTGCAGCGTCAGGACGTTTATCTAAATGGTTAGAAACAAAATCCATAAACTTTTGGCCACCAAGGTCTGCTCCAAAACCAGCTTCAGTCAAAACATAGTCGCTTAAGTGTAAAGCAGTATTAGTAGCAATTACTGAATTAGCACCATGAGCAATGTTAGCAAATGGACCGCCATGAACAATTGCTGGGGTATGCTCAAGTGTTTGAACTAAATTAGGCTTTAATGCGGTTGATAAAAGCGCAGCAATTGCTCCTTCAAACCCTAAGTCTTTAACATAAATAGGTTCATCTTTCACAGAAAAGCCAACTAGCATATTTCCAATCCGCTTTTTCAAATCGTCAATATCAGTTGCTAAACATAAAATAGCCATTAATTCATTAGCTACAGTAATTGCAAAGCTAGCTTCATGTTCTATTCCATTAAAACGTGATCCTTGTCCGATAGTGATTTTTCTTAAAGTACGATCATTAACGTCAATTCCACGTTTTAATAAAATACGATTAGGATCTAGCTCTAAACTATTGTCTTGATAGATGTAGTTATCAACTAAAGCAGCTAAAGTATCAATGGCACTAGTTAATGCATGCATATCACCAGTAAAGTGTAAATTAATATCTTCCATTGGGATGATTTGTGCATATCCACCGCCAGTTGCACCACCCTTTAATCCAAAAACAGGACCCATTGAGGGTTCTCTTAATGCAATTAAAGTATTTTTGTGAAGTTGGTTGCTGATTGTATCCCCTAAACCAATGGTAATAGTAGACTTTCCTTCACCAGCTGGCGTAGGGCTAATTGAAGTAACAAGGATTAACTTACCAAGCTTGTTACCTTGTTTAATTCGGTTAATTCCCTTCCAGCTAATCTTAGCCTTATCATTACCATAAAGTTCAATTTCATCTGGTTTAAGATCAACTTTTTTTGCAATTTCTGTAATAGGCAATTCTTTAGTGTCTTGTGCGATTTCAATATCTGACTTCAAATTCATTTCTTCTTTCTTTTAAGTGCTAAAAGCAAGTAAGTATTAATCTTACTCTTTGCTTCATATACAACAAATGCCTTCCATTGCCACTTAATCTTTAAATTTTGAAGCTGAAGTTTCTGACGATATGGTAGTTTTAGCCAGTAAACACTTGCTTCTTTCTGAAAATAAGAATTAAACCAGGTATAAATAACTATAACCACAAAAATAGCTCCTAAGCTAAGTGCAGGATAGCTAATTGCTTTATTACTTTCATACCCGACAATAAAGGCTACAAAAATTAGTGCTAGGAGCCAGGAGTAATAAATTACACCAGCAGCGCCTAAAAAAATAAAATGTTTTTTCATAATTTAGAATTTAGGTCACACCCTATTTGTTAATTACCTCTATTGTAACAAAAATCAAGCAGATTTACGTTTTTGTTTAAAATAGCGTTCTAGACTATAATATTAAACAAGAATATGGAGGAAAATAACACTATGAAAATCGGCGTTTTAACTGACAGTTCATCTTATTTAACTAAAGAACAATGCGATAAATATGGAATTGATATCTTACCAATTCCGATTATCTGGGATAATAAAGAATATTTGGATTTAATTGATATTGGTTTCCATGAATTCTATGAAAAGCTGAGCAGTTCTTCTACTCTTCCGACTACATCTCAACCCTCAATTGGAATCGTAAAAAAATATGTTGATAAATATATTGACGAAGGTTATACCGATCTAATTATTATTACTCTTTCAAGCGGTATTTCTAGCTTTTACAATAATGTTTTAAGTGTGGCTGATGAAGAAAGCAGAATTAATATTCATCCCTTTGATTGTAAAATAACCTGTGCAGGAGAAGCTAATGCTGCAGTATTAGCTGGGCGACTAGTCAAGGCTGGGGCTGATATTGATTTAATCATGCATGACTTAAAGGATTTAAGAAACACTACTGATGTTAGATTTATGGTAGACAATCTTAGTCATTTAAAAAGAACAGGACGTTTATCAAATGCTGCTAGTTTCGTAGGTTCTATTTTAAAGATCAAGCCAATCTTATCTATGGACGTTCAAAATGAAGGTAAAATTTCAGCAATTGCAAAAGAGAGACATTATAAGCGTGCATATAATCATATTAAAAAGGACTTTGATCGTTTAACTTCTGATATGCCCTATCCAATTCAGTTAACAATTTTTCATGCTGATGATGAAGAGAGAGAAGCTGAATGGGTTAATGATTATAAAAATAGTTTTCCTAAGGTCAAGATTTATCAAAGTATTATCGGACCAGTAGTTGGTGTTCATGTAGGACAACATACTATGGCTATGATTTGGGGGAGAGATTTAGATTCTTATTTCGATGAAAATGGCAAGCCGATTAAGGATATTAAGTCAAAAGTTGTTGAAGATTGATACTGTTTAACTAATATAATTAGGAGAAGCAAGAATTTTATTAAATTTGCTTCTCTTTTTAATTTATAACCTTAAGGTGCTAATTATGAAAAAATATAAATATTCTAGTTACGATATTGCAGATATTGGTGATTATTTAAAAGTTTTTGCTTGTACAGCTGTAATGTCACAACCAATTATGACTCTAGTTATTAATATCCCCCAGTCACGGCAAACACAAATTGGTTTTGGTATTCTTTATAATCTAGTTAAGTATACTGCGCCAGCCTTTATTTTTGGCATCTTATACACGACTATTAGGACTAGTGACTTAAACGGTCATTTCTCTTACTTCAAGCATCTGCAAAAGAATTGGTCTAATCTCTTTGTACCAACTATTTGGTGGACCTTAATTTATTTATTAGGGATGCCATGGCTTCAGCAAGGTAATAAGTTTAATAGCTTTGGTACTTTTTGCTGGCAATTTATTAATGGTAATGCAGCACCTCACTTATGGTATAACACAATGATGCTACAGTTTATTATCTTAATGCCGTTTTTCTGGCTAATTAGTCGCTATGTAAGAAATAACATTAAACGTGGCTTTGTAGTGGCAATTGTTACTCTAATTCTTTACTTAGCCTGGTTAGGTTTTTATGACTATTATGTTTTTCATGGTGTTCACCAAAATGACTGGTATTTGTTAGATAGAATATTTATCTCTTTTTTTATTTATGCTATTTTTGGTGTTTTAGCCTGGCAATTTAGATCTTACTTTAATCAATTTATAACTAAGTTTTGGTGGCTAATTGCAGTAATCTTTATTATTTGCTTTATCTGGACTAATTATGAATTAAGTCAATTCGGTTACCCTATTAATTTCTATAATGCGCCTTACTATAAACCGTCAATGACTTTTTACTGTTTGGCAGTAATTTGCTTAGTTGCTGCTTTCTGTTTATATCAAGTTCGTAAAAGACAGATAAATAGTTTAAGAATATTCCATTTTTTAGCTGTTTATGCTTACCGAGCCTATCTTGCTAATGTCTTTTGGAACCAGTTAGTCTGGCGCGGATTAAATATGCAATATCATGCAAAATTCCATCCCTTTTTAACCTTATTTGGTTGCTGGTTATTAACCTGGATCTTATCATTTTCATCTGCATATCTTTTACATATTTGGTGGACAAAAGTAAAGGAAATAGTATCTAGAAATACCTATCTGTATATCTAAAAACTCTGAAAATTGCCGCTAGGAGCAGTTTCCAGAGTTTTTATTTTTAGTATTTAATTTTTACATGTAAGTTATCATGAGCTGACGTATCATACAATGTTTGTAAGTACAATTCATAATGTGGACTTTCCGCAATTAAACGTTGATAAATTTTCGACTTTTTAAGTTTTTGTAATTCTTCACTATCAATATGATTCTTTCCAGTAAAAAAGTGATAATTCATCTCGCCAAAAAGACGCCCCATTTTTCTGACAGTATCTAGATCATCATGATTTTGATAAAGATCTTTCTGCATTAATTCTGCCGAAATAGTTCCTAGTTGAATATTTTCTAAATAATCATGAAAGTGAGTTAAAGTCCAATTTTGTTTTTCTTTGTCAGTTAAATAGTCCTTCATCTTAAAATGATGACAAGTATAACTAACTTCCTTCGGAGAAACTTTAACTACCCCATAGCCTTGATCATTGGAGCAAAAACTAGAAGTTACAATTTCTGTAGCTGGACAAGGATCTTGCGGCAACATAATATTCTGAGCATGAATATGACCAGAGAAAACTAATTTCACATTATATTGAGCTAATAACTTACGCAATTCACGATAATCATCAACAACATATCCTTTGTTTACAGCTGGATTATGGGCGTAGAGATTATGATGCATACAAAAAATTACTTGAAGGTTATTCTCACTAGCGTATTGCAGTTGCGCCTTAATCCAGCGTCGTTGTTCTCTTCCTAAAAAGCCAGCTGTCGCAGGTGCAGTAGTTGCTTCTTCTTTACCGTAGTCATTAGAATCAGCTAAAATCAACAAATAATCAGGATTAAGCTTAACACTATAAGCTAAAGATTTATCATCAACACTAACTGCATTTTTATAGGATGTTTTAAAAATATTACGCCACATTCTAGGACTAATTTGACCAGCGTAGTATTGTTTCTTTCCTCGGAATTCTCTAGCCCAGCCATCATAAATATCATGGTTTCCCGGAAGAACTAAAAGCTGTGTTTCTTTTAAAGATTTAAAAATCTCAGCGAATTTTTCTGCTGACACTCTCTCGCCATTAAAAGTTACATCCCCCGTAACAATGATTGCAGCCGGTTTCTTTTTTTCCGCCATTCTTACAAATGCGCTTAAAGCAGTTTCTTGATGGTATAGATCTTTACCCTGACTAGTTTTTTGCATCTGTGAAAAAGCCTGTCCATGATCATGTAAGCTATCTGCAATTAAATGAGTATCACTAATAACCCAAAAACTAGTCTTCTTATCTTGCGTTAACATAATTTTTATCTCTTATTAGCCCAATATTGATAATAGTCGGTCCGTAAATTACCATTATAGAATTTTCTCTTCTTAGTGGCCTTTGCACCAAAGTATTTTTCAAATTGAGGATCAGATGTAAGGTAGTACTGACTAAAAGAAGTAAGAGGACGCAATGTTTGTCCCATTTCTTCATAGATCTTTTCAGCTGCTTCTCGATCCTTAAGCCGTTTACCATAAGGAGGATTTGCAACAATAACCCCATTTTCTAAGTCAGTTGAAAAGTCTTTTACAGCGACTTGCTTAAATTTTATATCTTGCAATACACCCGCATTATGAGCATTAACTTTAGCAATTTCTAAAATTGATTGATCAATATCGCTAGCTAAGATTGGAGCATGCTCCTTTTTCTCTTGTGCTTTAGCCTCTTCTACTAATTCGGGATGCAATTTCTTATCAAACCAATCAAAATTATCAAATGCAAATTTTCTCCAAATACCAGGAGCCACATTTTTTGCCTTAAGAGCCGCTTCAATTGCAATTGTACCGGAACCAGTCATAGGATCAATAAAGGGATGAGAACCATCAAAAGGAGTTAGTTCAATTAAACCTGCTGCAAAATTTTCTTTCAAAGGTGCACCACCATGCTCGACACGATAGCCACGCTTGAATAAACTTTGACCAGTAGTATCTAAGCTTAAACGTGCAGTGTCTTTGTAGAGATGGATATCTAGCGGATACTCGGCCCCACTTTCTGGTAAAAATCCACGTCTTCGATATTGATCGGTCAACTTATCTACAATAGCCTTTTTTACAATTGATTGAACATCAGGTTCAGAATGTAACTTACTACGGACGCTTCGTCCCTTTACAGGAAATTGAGCATCTACTGGTAATAATTCTGCCCAATCATAGCTATAAACTTCATCATATAATTGATCAAAACTAGTAGCCTTAAATTCTTTTAGTAAGATCTTTACGCGGTCAGCACTTCTAAGCCATAGATTAGTTCTGACGATATCTTTTTGAGTTCCTTTAAAAAATACACGGCCATTTTCAGTTGTTGTTTCGTAACCTAAATTGTTTAATTCTTTTGCAACTACACTTTCAAATCCAGCGCCCATTGTTGCATATAATGTATATTCTTTCATTTTATATTCTCTATCTATATAAATTTTTCTATAAAAAAAGGCTGAGCAAAAGCTCAACCCTAACCTGCAAATCTCTATAAGCCACGTTCTGTTCCAATAGGACCTGGTTAATTCCTATTTTCAGCGACCATCTATCTTCATTAAAAAATGACTTCGTCTTTAGTTCATTTACTTAGACAAAAGCGCCCCTACCAAATTTGGGTTGCCCGCTTGCAGGGTTTACCTCGTTCCACCAGCAAAGTTTCCTTCACTGCTTCGTCACTGTGGCACTTTTCAGGATAGTCACACATGTCAAAAAATATGATTTAGTGCTTTTTCCGCCGTAACTTGTAAAAACAAGTCCCCCAGCTTATTGGGCTGAGTACAAAAACTACAAGCATCTCAGCTTGTGCGTGCGTGGACTTTCCTCAGCTAGCATAAGCTAACCGCGATCGCTCGAAATTTGCAATAATTATTATACCATAGTTTTAATTAGCTTGGTAAGTTCTATCTTGTTGATTCATTCTTTGTTCAAGGTTGTAAACTTTACGCTCTAAAGTAGAAATGCGTTGAATCATAGCAACATTAGTAGTTAATTCTGGTGTTTCTTTTTCTTCATTAGTATTATTTACAGCAGCTTTTTGTACTTTCTGAGGAGTATAAGTTTTAACATCAGCTTCAATTTCCTCATTCTTAAAATCTAACTTAGGTGCAGTACTTTTAGCTGCAGTTTGTTTTTGTTGAGCCTTTAAATCACTGATTTGTGTTTGCAAATCTTCAATAATGGTCGCAAAAGTACTGTAGTCTGAAATAATTGTATCAAGATATGAATCTACTTCATCAGAATCATATCCCTTCATTTTTGTTCTAAATTGCTTTTTTAAAATACTTTGTGGATTTAATTGAATATCATTTAAACTTGCCATTGGTTTCGTCAAACTCCTTAGTTACAGACTAATGTCTGTTTTAATTTAGGCGATAAAATGTTAGCTAGTTGATAGCTTAATGGCACTCATTTCATCGTATATATTTAGTATAAGTTATAAGTATCCTTCAAGCAATAATAGTAATACCCTCTAAAAAAAATCTTATTTTCTTAGGTATATAAAAAATTAAAGAGTATATTTATTTTCAATAAAAATTCTTTCGATGATTTTCTTCATATTCTTCTGCAGCTTCTTGTAAGTCATAAAAATCAATTATATCCAGTGGATAGTCACTTTTTTCTTGATACTTTTTAATGGCTTCATAGTCATATTTTGTTTTACCGGGATGCTCAGGATCATAAAGTAAAAGAGCTCGATCTGTGTGTTCTAACATAAAATTTTGATAGTTTTTAAGCTGCACTGGCCTCATATAAGGATAGTCAGAAGTGGAAGCTGTAAAATCTACCTGCTCAGTAAGATTTTGATACTTCATTTGATTACTGTCATTCCATCTTTTTGAGAATTCTAAATAAGGTGTCATCAAAGCCGTATGAACACTATATTCATTCTGCAGACTAATTGCAGTTTCTAGGCCCCATTGTTCAGTCCCAAGATTTGCTCCACTAATTACCCAGTCAATCTTTCCTTCTTCAAGTAAACTCTTTAGATAATTATTTAGAGCATACTTAATTACAGTCAACTTCGGATCTTTATCGCTAAAAACGCCCAATTCATAAGAACGATATCCAGTAACCCATAGTCGCTTCATTCTGATCCTTCCTTTCTCTAAAAATGATTTAAAATCTTTGCTATAATGCTAAACAGGAGTGATGTTGATGGTAAAATATCCAACAGGCAGTTTAACACATTATACTAAAGATCAAACTGACCTTTTACATCCAAGAAAGCAAAAACATCGTAAAGATGTTGTATTTTCTGATCGTGGAATGAGCCTAGAACAACAAATCAATGAATCTAATAAGTATTATCTTCTTGAAGATATTGCCGTTGTTCATAAAAAGCCTACCCCAGTCCAGATAGTTAAAGTGGACTATCCGAAACGATCCCGTGCCGTTATAAAAGAAGCCTACTTCAGACAGGCTTCTACAACTGATTATAATGGCGTATATAAAGGACGTTATTTAGACTTTGAAGCCAAGGAAACAAGAAATAAGAGCTTATTTCCTTTAAAGAACTTCCATGAACACCAAATTATTCATCTTGAAAGATGTTTAAAGCAAAAAGGAATTTGCTTTACGATTATCCGCTTTGTAACTCTTAATCGATATTTTGTAACTCCTGCTAGTTTTGTGATTGAAGCTTGGAAGACACCACATAAGAGTTCGATGACCTTGCAAGAGTTAATTGATAATTCAGTTGAAATTAAAAGCGGTTTTCGTCCAACTCTTCCATACTTGGATGCAATCGATAATTTTATAGATAGATAGGAACAAAAGAATGGCAGATAATAATCAAAAGCCAAGTAATTCTAGAATGGCGAAACTTCACCCGAAAGGTAAGCCCCGCAAACGAATTTGGCTACAAATAATCAAGTGGTTCTTTATCATAGCAATGTTAGTAGTTGTTTCTGGTGTAGGCTTATTTGCATACTATGCTAAAGACGCTCCGAGCATCTCACAGGCTCAGCTTCAAAGTGGCGGTACGAGCAGTTTGTATACTCGGGATGGAAAATTTCTTCTTTCTCTAGGATCAGAAAAAAGAACCTATGTTGATAATAGTGAAATTCCTAAAGAACTTAAAAATGCCATTGTCTCTGTCGAAGATAGGCGTTTTTATAAAGAAGGAATCGGACTTGATCCAATTAGAATTATTGGTTCTGTCTTAGTTAATGCTAGAAGTAAAGGCGTGGCTGCAGGTGGATCAACTATTACTCAGCAATTAGTTAAGTTATCGGTCTTCTCCACTGCCGCTTCTCAAAGAACCCTTCGTAGAAAAGCTCAAGAAGCATGGCTTTCAATGAAAGTAGAACGAGAATTTAGCAAAGAACAAATCTTGGAATTTTATATTAATAAAGTTTATATGAACTATGGTAACTACGGGATGGGTACAGCAGCCGACTATTACTATGGTAAAGACCTAAAAGATCTTGACTTAGCTCAGACTGCTCTTCTTGCAGGGATGCCTAATGCACCGGTTACCTATGATCCATATGTTTATCCAGAAAAAGCAAAATATAGACGTGACATTGTATTAAAAGCAATGCTCAGAAATGATAAAATTTCAAAAGCCCAATATAAACAAGCAGTTAATGAGCCCATTACTCAAGGATTACAACCTAAGAAAAACAACTCTACTTCTGAATTACGAAAAGTAGATGACCCATACATCAAAGAAGTAATTAATGAAGTTAAGAGTAAGGGATTTAATCCATACAACGATAATTTGAAAATTACAGTTAATATTGATCAAGATGCTCAACAAAAGCTTTATGACTTAGTAAATGATGGTTCTGTTCCATTTACTAATGACAAGATGCAGGTTGGAGCTACAATTATTGATCCTCGAACTGGCCATGTTATTGCCATTATTGGTGGACGTAAACTTCCTGCAGTTCAATTAGGTTTAAATCGCGCTGTTCAAACTGGTCGTTCAACTGGTTCTACTGTTAAGCCAGTATTAGATTATGGTCCTGCAATTGAGTATCTTAACTGGCCAACTTCTCATATGTTAGATGACTCTAAATATGTTTACCCTGGCACTAACATTCAACTTTATGACTGGGATAATAAATATGAGGGTAAAATGACTATGCGTCACGCTCTTGAACAATCTAGAAATGTTCCAGCTGTTAAAACTTTAAGCAAGGTTGGAGTGGCAAGAGCTTCTCTTTTTGCAAGAAAACTCGGAGTTAATGTTCCTTCTGATTCTGGTCTATCAGTTGCAATTGGTGCTAATGCATCCTCTCTTCAAATGGCAGGCGCATTTGGTGCATTTGCTAATGACGGTATTTACCACAAACCACAATTTGTTTCTAAGATTGAAACTCCAGACGGCTTGACTAGAAATTACGATAGTACTGGTACAAGAGTAATGAAGGAATCAACTGCCTATATTATGACCGACATGCTTAAAGGTGTTATGACTAAAGGTTCGGGTACACAGGCACGCATTAAAAACTTATACGAAGCTGGTAAAACAGGAACGGTTAAATATTCTGATGAAGAGTTAGTAAGATATCCTCAATACAAAAATTCACCAAAAGATTCTTGGTTTGTTGGATATACCAAACTCTACTCAATGGGAATTTGGACTGGATATGATAATCTGAAAGATGGTACTCCTTCAGGTGTTGGATCTTCCTCTGCTCAGCTTCTATATAAGCAAATGATGTCATATCTAATGAGTGATAAAGCTAATAAAAACTGGTCAAAACCAAGTACAGTTGTTAGACGCAGAATTGCTAATGGTACACAAGATAAAGTCGTTTCTCCGAATGCAAGTAATTCTAGCTGGCAATTATTTGTTAAAGGTCACGCGCCAAGTAATCCATATAGTGATGTGACTGTTGATAGACGAAAAGAGGAAGACGACGATATTGATACAAGAATTGATACAGAAGATGATACTTCTTCTAAAGGTCAATCTCGTTCACAAAGTAGTAGTTCTTCATCATCTAGCCGTGCTGAACAATCTTCAAGCCAAAGACAATCCTCCTCTACTTCTAACAGCTCCAATACTCAAACTCAAAACAATAATCGGCAAACTGAAAACCAAACAGAAAATAATAACAATAATTCACAACAGAACCAGAATACAAATAATCAAGGAAACAACCAAAATCAACAACAAAATCAGGGAAATAACTCCAATAATAATCAATAATTGAAGTTAAGCTAAAAGAAATCCCCGAAGTCATCAAAACAAACGACTTCGGGGATTTCTTTTGTATTATTTATTAGTTAGTTTAATGGTGGTAAGAAAGAATACGGATCTTGATTTTTAGTCCGAGCAGGCATTGTATATCGTCCGAATAAAATCATAGCATGATGAGTATGAATCCATTCTTCTTTTGGAAGCAATTCTTCAAGCCGCTCCTCAACTTCATGAGGAGTCGCTTTTGCACTAACGATATTAAATCTTTTAGAAATACGAGATACATGTGTATCTACTGCAATAGCTGGTACTTTAAATCCTTCTGCTAAAACAACATTAGCCGTTTTTTCTCCCACGCCTGGTAAGGTCATCAAAATCTTTTTGTCTTTCGGAATCTGACCGTCAAATTTTTCGGTAATAATTTGTGCCGTCTCTTTTAAATGCTTAGCCTTTGTACGATATAAGCCAATTGTACGAATGTGATTCTCAATATCTTTAATATCTGCTTGGGCTAAAGCGGCACTGTCTGGGTAGTCTTTAAAGAATTTAGGCGTAGTTTTATTAACCATTTTATCAGTGGTTTGGGCACTCATTAAAACAGCACATAATAGATGAAACTTTGTATCCCAATTCAATTCCCCTTTAGCATCTGGATATAAAGAAAGAATTCTTTTTAAAACCAACCGTGCTTCATCGTCTGATAATAATTCTTCCATATTAATTACCTAGTTTCTTTGAAGAAAATTTTTAATTTGATCTAGCGTAGTAAGTCCATGGCGCTGCCAATTTAGGAGGATTCTGTCAACATATTTAAAATTATATACCTGCGCTAAAATGGCTTCTCTAAGAGCAAGTTTGACTATTTCTGGATCATAGTGATCAATATTAATCCAAGCAGCAATTTCTTGTTTTTCAATTGGGCTCAATAGACGGCCAAATTCTATCTCAAATTGTCTTACCAATTCTTGAATTGGATTTGCGGATTGTTGATTAGACGGCGCAGATTTGAAACTAGCTTGATCTTGGTAATTTTCTTCTCTCTCATCAATAAGTATATCTAATTTCTGATATAAATGATTTAAATCATAAAAATTAGTTATGCGACCTTCACCATCCCTTTTTTGCCCCAATTCAATTAAATCTTTATCAATTAAGTTTTGAATTAGCTGGGAAATCTCAATCGGAGATAAATTCATTCTCTCTGATAAATTGTTATCGCTAGGGAAAAACTTTTTCTCCTGTTTGAAAGATTCTAGCTGCAATAATAGCATTGCTTCAGTTTCAGATATTTTTAAAGAGGGATAGTAACGTAAAAGACTATTAGAAATAACCGTAAAACCTTCATTTTGAATAGCCGAAAAAGACGCCATATAATTTTCCTTTCAAAAAAAGCTGAACTAAAATAGTTCAACTTTTTATATTTATAATATTAGATTATCGATTATGGTTGCATTCTGTTGATCAATCTTGGGAATGGAATAGCTTCACGAATGTGATCTAACTTACAAATCCAAGCGATTGTACGTTCAAATCCCATACCAAATCCAGAATGAGGAACACCACCGAATCTACGCAAGTCAAGGTACCATTGGTAATCTTCTAAATTAAGACCTGCTTCTTCAATTTGTTGTTTCAAAATTTCGTAGTTACCTTCACGTTCAGAACCACCAAAAATTTCACCATATCCTTCAGGTGCAATTACATCAGCACATAAGTATTCTTTAGGATTATCAGGATTCTTTTTCATGTAGAAAGGCTTAATTGTAGTTGGGTAGTTAACGATGAAGACTGGACGATCAAATTGTTCTGAAATGTATCCTTCGTCAGGTGCACCAAAGTCGTCACCCCATTTAATATCACGACCAGCTTCTTGAAGCATTTTAATAGCATCATCGTATGAAAGACGAGTAAAGTTACCTTCAGTAGTCGGACGTAATTTTTCAGGATCTCTACCCAAGATCTTTAATTCATATTCATTATTTTCAAGAACTTGTTTAACCATGTAAGCCAAGTATCTTTCTTGGATATCTAAAGATTCATCTTGGTGCATCCATGCCATTTCTGGTTCCATCATCCAGAATTCTGTCATATGACGACGGCCCTTGGATTCTTCTGCTCTAAATGTTGGTCCAAAAGTAAAGATTTTTCCGTAAGCCATCGCACCAGCTTCACCATACAATTGACCAGATTGTGACAAGTAAGCATCATTGTTGAAATACTCAACGTGGAATAATTGAGTAGTACCTTCTGGAGCAGAGTGCATAAAGATAGGTGCATCAAACTTAATGAATCCTTCTTTTTCGAAGAAATCAATAGTTGCTTTAAACATAGTATTTCTAATTTGCATAATAGCAAATGGACGCTTAGATCTTAACCATAAATGACGATTATCAAGTAAGAAGTCAACACCATGTTCCTTATTACCAATTGGGTAACCTTCATTGTTAGAAACAATTTCTAAATCTGAAATTTGAATTTCATAGCCAAAGTGTGAACGCTTATCTTCGTGAACAGTACCAGTGATGTAAAAACTAGCTTCTTGACGCAAAGATTTAGCAGCTTCAAAAACTTCTTCAGAAACATCATTCTTACGAATAACACCTTGGAAAAATGCTGTTCCATCACGTAATTGTAAGAAGATAATCTTACCACTTGATCGTTTATCAGTTAACCAAACATGCATTTTAACTTCTTGGTCTACATGTTTAGAAGAATCTTTAATTGAGATTAATTCTGTCATTACTTACCAACCTTTTTAATTAAATTTAATTTTATTATACTAAAAAATCACTCTTTAGTTTAACAAATTTATAAATTGTCCGCATAGACTACTTCTTTTCCATTTCTAAAATCATAAAGAACATAGCCATAATTACCATTTTTCTTTTTATATGTTACTTCCCAAACTGGCATCCCCTTATACCAACCTAGCTGGCATTTAGGATTATTGTGTCCAGAATGTTCATCATTAAAAGTCTTTAAAATCTGCTCTTCACTTTTACCTTTATTTGCTTGATAAAGGTAAGCTTTTTTACTTTTTGGAAGATAAATGAAGTAATACTTTTTACCCTTCTTACTCATTCCTTCTAAACTATTACTCTCAACGCTACGACTTAAATGGTAGTTCTTGGTAACTGTAGTAATTGGGGTCTTTTCAAGGGCAACCTTATTAGTTTCTTTAACTGTATCACTTGCTGGCTTAGTTGCAATATAAAACACAATACAAAGACATAGATAAATTGCTGCCAAAACCCCAACTACAATTCCAGTGATTTTAAGTCCTTTTTTTACATATTTATTCATTCTGTTTACTATTCCTTAAAACATTTAGTAGTTGTTGCTTGCTAACCTTTTTAGCACTCACAGGTAGTCCTGATAAAAATTGTTCGCCATAAGATTTATTCCAAACTCGTTGATCTAAAATTACGAAGACTCCATGATCACGCTCATTTCTGATCAAGCGACCACATCCCTGCCTAAATCTTAAAATTGCTCGTGGAAGGGTATCCACTTCAAAAATTTTATCAGCTCCAACTTGCTTTTTTAAACATTCTGTTCGTAATTTTACTTCGGGTTGATCTGGTGACTCAAAAGGTAAACGAGTAACAATCGCAAGATCTACCCCATTATGTTTAAAGTCAATTCCTTCCCAAAAACTATTTGCTCCAAGTAAAATGGCTTTTTCAGCAATTCCGAAACGTTTAGCAATTTTTTCATTAGAACCAGTTAAGCCTTGAGCTAAAATTTCGTAGTCCTTTAAAGCATTACTGTTTTCACTTAGTCTACTAAAAACATCGCGGATAACATCTAAATTAGTAAATAAAACTAACACATGCTTATAGTCTTCAATTTGAGTAAGTAAATCACTAATAAATGTTTCATATTCCGGACTGTTGGGATCCGCCGGCGCATTATTATCTGAAAGTGCATATACTTTTAAATGCTTTTCAACTTTGAAAGAAGGTTTTGCTCGATAAGTGAGTGTCTTTTTAGGATCTAAATATAGGTTTTTAATAGTGTATGAGAAGTCGTCTTGTTCTGCTAAAGTAGCTGAAATAAATAGTTTTTTATCAAAGTAATGATATAACTGTTTAACTTCTTCTTCAGGATCAAGTGTTAACCAAGTTAAATTAGTTGATAGTGGGTCATTTTCATTACTTATTTCTAAAACAAATCCTTCATGATCTAACTTTTTAGGGTCGCTTAATTGATCAAGTAAAAGATAGTTTTGTTCTGAGTAATAATCTAACTGATCTATTTCTTCTTGAAGATCTCTTATTAAAACATCGTCGCTCGTTAAAAGATTTTTTTGTTGATGATATAGCAAAAATAGAAGTTGATTAGTTTCTTGGCGCACAATTTCAATATTGTCTTGCATAAGATTTAACAAATGCTTGAAGTGCTTAATATTGTTAAACAAATCTTGTCCTTGAAATCCGAGACTAATAGCATTTTGGCGCTTCTCTTCCCAACTGGTAGCAAATTTTCGATTATCATAGAGAGCTTGTTGAATCTTGTTAATAGAATGGATTAAATCATTCGTATCTTTTTCAAGTTTATCTAGGATTAATTTGAATTCTAAATTATTGCCAAAACGTGACTTAGCACTATCTTCTGCATAAAAAAGCAGGTTACGTAAATGACTACACATCCCCCAGAAACTTTCAAATTGGAGTGAATCGTTTCGTGAACTTGCTACATTTTCAACAAAACGATGCGCCTCATCAACAACTAGGAAAGGATTCTGGCCCCAAATTGAGTCCATATAGTGATTAGCTAAATAGGCATGATTAGTAATTAAAATATCAGCTTGTTC
The DNA here is from genome assembly GCF_910589175.1 of uncultured Lactobacillus sp. Lineage (GTDB taxonomy): Bacteria > Bacillota > Bacilli > Lactobacillales > Lactobacillaceae > Lactobacillus. The sequence continues at coordinate 17,509 of NZ_CAJURR010000018.1, read as the reverse complement.
TTGTCTACTACGTGCTAAATTCCAGAAATCATACTCGGCAAAAGCTGTTCCAATTCTCGCATCTCCAGGATGTTCAATTGCTGCAAAAAGAGGTGCTTGATAGTTAGTTAACTGGAGTTCATCTAAATCACCAGTTTCTGTTTCAGTAAGCCAGATCAAAATCCCCATTTGTAAAATTAAAGTTTGCTGAATCGGATTATCAGTCTGATAAAGAGAATTGTAAAATCCATCTAAATCTAAATAATGGCTGCTTGACTTAACAATTTGGGCATCTAAATCTAAATGAGTAACTCGCAAAAGTTGCGGAATTTCTTGCTTTAGAATTTGCTCCTGTAAAACCTTAGTGGGCGTTGCTACGACTAATTTTCTACCTGAATATAGCTCATACGCATATGCCATTAAGTAACTAAAGGTTTTTCCGCTACCATTTGGTGCTTCAACAACTAATGAGTTATCTGTGTCACTATAAACAAAGTCGTGTAGTCTATTAATTAGACTAACTTGTCCCCGTCTAAAGCGGAGATTCTTTTTAAATAATTCTTTCTTTTCTTCATCGCTTTGAGGAAATGAGCCAGGACTTGCTACATCATTACGACGTGGAGCTACATTTTGCTTTTTCAGGATTAAATGTTTTACCTGAATCAAATCTTTAGGCAACGGTCTCTTAGTCTGCCGAGCAACTTGACCAATTTCATAAAAAATATAGTCAGTATCGCGTAGCAATCCTTTTGATAAGGAAGTCAAAGTATTGAGAGTTGCCTGAGGAAGATTTTCCAGTTTCTTAATTGCTTTTAGTAGTAATTTTGCTGTTACTAGTGCATCTGAATCAGCGCGGTGTGGATTTAAGTGTTTAATTCTCAAACGAGCCGTTAAATCTCGTAATTTATAAGATGGAAAAGTTGGAAAAGCAATTTGTGCTAATTCCACCGTATCAACTGCTTTTCCAGTTAGTGGCTCTAAGCCTGCATTTACAAGCTCATAGTTTAAAAACGGAAGATCAAAGTTTACATTATGTGCAACAAAAATTGTATTTTCTAAGATTTTTCGTATCTTTGGTGCATAGTAACTAAAATCATGAGCCTGCGCCACGTCTTCATTACTAATATGAGTTAAATTTTCAACAGCTTGAGGGATTTCACGATGAGGATTGATTAAGAATGAATATGTTTTTACTACCTTACGCTTTTTGATGATTGCACAACCAAATTGAATAATATGATCGCCTTGATTGCGCTGGGTGCCTGTAGTTTCAAGATCGACGACCGCAAAAACATCATCTGTAAAGGCTTTTTTCATAATAATCTCCCTTCTATTCTGTTTCTAGTCTACTGGGACCACTTTCCTTGCGTCAAGCAAAATTAAATATTTTCCAATTACCTTTTTATTTTCCGATATTTCATTTAATGCTTGTTCATATAAACGTAGTTGCCCAGTATATTTTTGCTTAATTTTGTCTATAGCTTGTTCTTCATGAGTTTTGTCAACAAAATCAGTTTTATAGTCAAATAAAATTACCCCTTCATCTGTTTCAAAATATCCATCAATTGTTCCGTGAACTAGAATTTTGGCTGCTGAGTCAGAAAAATCATTAAACAGTTCACTAGCATTCACTAAGCTTGAGAATTGACTTTCTCTATGTAATTTTTCCGGCTTTTGCCAAAATTCTGCCGCAAATTCACTCATTACAAACCAATTTAAGGCCTCTTTTGATAAATGTGGTACCATCAATGGGTTTAATTTACCTAATTCTACAAGCTCTTCAATTTCTTGTTCTAAATTTGATTCAGTTTTATCACCCTGATAATCATAATATTGTAAAACTAAGTGCATAGCTGTTCCGATCTCTGCTCCAGTAAATTTTTGTTTTTCTAAAAATACGGGAGTCTCATCAATTGGTTGTAAATATCGATTACTTGAAGAAATAAGACGTGAATTCTCAAGTTCAGTATCCATAGGATCATTAAATACTTTTTTTATCTCAGAAACAGACTGATAGGCTGTAGTCTTAGTGGCATCCGAAAATGGATATTCAAAATTATAAAGAGTTTTGACTACATCATTCATTTTAGAACTTAATTTTTGAGTGTCTTCTTTTTGTTCAATATTTTCTTCTGAAATTGACTGTACAGCAAACTTTAAGTAATAGATCTTATCTTGCTCTTCTAAAGCTAAGGTCATGTCTTCAATATTTTGATCAAATTCATGCTTTTGTTCTAACTTAGGACCTAAGAAATCTAGTGGAGATTGGGCATTGATTTTTCTTATCAAGGGAAGAATATTCGTTTTTTGATCAATTTCATTCTCCCACTTTTTCTGCTTAGTCTCCATATCGCTTACACTAGCCACTAAGATAAGCTTTTGTTGAGCACGTGTTAAACCAACATATAAAATTCTAGCTTCTTCTTCAAGCATTTGCTGTCTTTTTTCGACATCGGCTAAAGATTTAACTAGTGAATCAATCCGATAATCGTTTTCTTTAATTGTTAACCCTAGTCCATCTTTACTAATTGTAAAATTACCACTTAAGTCACGTGTCTGATACTTGTGTCCTAGTCCCATGACAAACACTACTGGAAATTCCAGACCCTTAGAAGCGTGAATAGTCATTAATTTTACAGCATTATCAGCCTTATCACTTAAAAGTGGTTGCGCTAAATCCTTTTGATTTTTTCTCATACGCTCAATAAAGCTAATAAATTGATATAAACCTTTAAAGCCGGCACTTTCATAAGAAGTAGCTCTCTCATATAGAGATTCTAGATTTACTCTACGTTGTTGTCCGTTAGGCAAGCCAGTTACAATTTCTAACAGGTGAGTTTTTTCATAAATACTCCAAATCAACTCAGAAATTCGATGAGTTGCCGCAAATGATCGCAGAGATTCTAATTGCTGAAGGAAGTTTTTACATTTTTGACCAAGATCTGAATTGACTGAAGCAAAACTAGTTAAAGCATTATAAAAATTACCAGACCTAGTTTTGACCCTAATTTGTGCTAGTTCAGGTTCTTTAAAGTTAAAAAGCGGTGAACGCAAAACTGCTACTAAAGGTATATCTTGCTGCGGATTATCAATCAATCTCAAGTAATTCATAATCATCACTAATTCAAAGGTTTGAAAATAGTTCTGAGCATCAGTTACAAATAAAGGTAAATCGGCCTTTGCAAATTCTTGCATTACCTGTAAGTTGTCACTTCTAGTACGTGTAATAATGGCAATATCAGAGTATTCAAGGGGTCGTTTAAGCTGTGTTTTTCGATCCCAAACTTGGAAATTCTCTTCCTTAAGTTGCTTAATTCTAGCAATCACCATTTGAATTTCACTGAAGTCCATTTCATCCCCAAAATTTTCTTCAAGTGAAGCTTGCGTTTGTTTTTTATCCGTAAAAATATATTCACTTGCAGTGGGTAGGTCAGAAGGATAATAACTTGCTCCAAATTGCAATTGTCCTTCTTTTTTGTAATCAATTCCGCCAAAATTTGTAGTTAAAATTGGATCAAATAAAGAGTTAACTGTCTTAGTAACTCTTTTGGTTGACCTAAAATTATCTGATAAGATAATTTTTTCATTGTCATCATTCTGTCCATAAGCATGATATTTGCTTAAAAACAAGTCAGGACGTGCTTGTCTAAAACCGTAAATAGACTGTTTTATATCTCCAACCATGAATAGGTTGTTTTGTCCTTTCTTTTTGATCGCTGTAATAATATCTTCCTGCAAAGCATTAACATCTTGATACTCATCAATTAATATTTCATTGAATTTTTCTTGGTAATACTCTTGGGCAATATGAGCATTTGAAGTGTCGGTGGTAAGAATGCTGAAAGCGAATTGCTCCATGTCACTATAGTCAATTAAATTCTGTTCTCGTTTTAATTGACCAAATCTCTTAATTAATTTTTTTTCGGCATCAACAATGGTCTTAACTATTTTTTCTGATTTTTTGAGAATGTTTATCTGTTCTTTTTCTTCTACTACAAAAAAGTTGGCAAAAATCTTCTTAAGTTGATCATTTAAATCAGATTTTAGTTTTTGACTTTCTTGGTAAGTTTCAAGACTTTCCTCTGACCACTTTTTAGACTTGCGAATGTTCTTTTCAAACTTACAATTCATTAGACTAGCTCGAATTTCATTATAAGAATGATCATTTTCTAAAGCATTCAATAATTGGTCCAAGCGACTAGTAAAGATATCATAGTTTTCCTTAACCTTCACTAAATCTGGATTTTCTATTTGAGGATTTTCAAATAACTGTTTTATCTCATTTTGCAGATCCCGGATCTCTTTTACTAAAAGAGGCTTAATATGAGTCTGCCACAAATCAGATTCAATTAAATCATCTTGAACTTGATAAGAATTAGGCAGATTGTTGAGAAATTTTTCATAATTAGGCTCAGTAACTGCAGTATTGTACAACTGCAATAAAAGATTTCGCGCTCCTTCAGCATCCCTATCACCAGAAAAATTATCATAAAAATCCTGAAATTCTTGATCATTTTTTTCAAGATACTCAATTTCTATTTCATGTAAGGCACGCTCTTTTAAAAGCTCAGCTTGTGTTTCATCAGTTAAAACACTAAATTGTGGGTCAAGATCAATTACATAATAAAAACGTCTAATTACATCTAAACAAAAAGAATCAATTGTAGATATATTAGCAGTATCCACATCAAGTAATTGGCTACGAAGAAATTGGTTATTAGGCTCTTTCTCAATTTGGTCACTTATTTTTTGCTTGATTCGTTCCTTCATTTCACGAGCAGCAGCTTTAGTAAAAGTGATAATCAAAAGTGATGCAACTGGTGTACCAGATAAAATACGTTTCAAAACACGTTCAACTAATACTGTAGTCTTGCCTGAACCAGCAGATGCTGAAACGAGGATATCTTTCCCATAATCGTTAATTGCTTGATTTTGTTCCTTAGTAAATTGCGTCAACTATTCTTCACCATCCAAGTCTAATTTTTCTTTTATTAGGTTCAAAAGCGTCTTTTTATCAATGGATTTAATCTTATGATAGTTATTTTCTTTAAGCATTGCATCAAAGAAGAAGATGTCTTTAAAGTCAGAATAAGTAAGGGATGTTTGTTGACCATAAGAATAAGGATCTAATTCAATCTTTCCTGACAAAATCTCATTACCAGCATTTTTTATCAAATATGAGTTATAAGCTAATAACAAGTCTAGTTGATCCGGTGTAAAGCTCTGATTCTGAGGCCAGCTAATATCGCCGTTTACCTTTCGTTTAACACTAGTGTATAGATCAGAAACAGCACGATCTTTTTCCATTCCAGGTTCTATTAAATCAAGTAATTCTTCATCTGCGATTAAAATTCCGTTATACATTAACTTCTTAGTACTCTCTTTAGCTAAATCTTTAATTTGATAATTGCTTAAGATCATCTTTTCGCTGCTTAAGCGTTCAAGACTACTAGTAATATTTTGGTAAAATGCGCCTAAAACATCTAAATCCTTACCTTGAGCAAAAAACTTATTATTATTTTTCAAAACTTCTAAGTAAGAAATCATCTGCATTGAAATTCCGTTTGCAAATAAACCTAGGTCGAATTTTTTTGCAGATGACTTATAATCAATCACTTCACCTAAAACTCGATCGTTTATTTGAGCCAAATCAACTCGGTCCATCTTTCCGCGAAGATCTACAATCTTCTTTTTATTATTATCATCTTTCCAGCTATATGAGAGACCACTTACCTTTTGATTTTTACCAAAACTTAATTCAGAATATTGTGGTCTGAAAGTAGTCTTATTTACATTGCTATGCCAATAGTGAGCTACATTAGCTGTAGTTTGGTCTAACTTATGGAATAGGTATTTATTAAAAGGATCATTTAAAAGCTGACGATATCTACCCTTTTCTTTTAGTTCCTCTCTTACTTCAATTAAAAGCTCGCCTAGCTTCTCCTCTGTTAAGTCAGCAAAGTTTAACTTCTTTTCTTTAATCCTTTTAACTAGATAATCAAAAGTTTCATGGTAATAGTTTCCCGCCTGAATTACATCAAGTTCATTTTCAAATCTTTTCTTCAAATGTAAGCCGTAATTTAGGAAGTATTCAAAAGAATTTTGATAATACGTTTCTAGTTGTGAAACAGAAGTTTCAATTCGATCGCCATATAGCTGTTGTGCTAGCTCAGGGGAAAGGTTTTCCGGTATATTCTTAAAGTTGCTTCCTTCAAGCACATTTTTCGCTATTTCACCAATTTTTTCTTCAGTTATTTTCAATAAAAAGTCTACATCAGTAGCTGCTTTATTTTTTAAATAAGTTAAGTAGCCTAAACTTGCTTCTGGATTAGTTATAAAAGTTAAAACCTCTCCATTATTCTGAGGTAAATCATGTTGGGCAAATTCATCAGTGCGGGTTAACTTTAATAACTGCTTATAAAAAATTGAAGGCTCTAATTGCTCATTTGCAGTATTAATTACTGGATAAGAAATATAAATCTTATCACTGGCCAAGCTCAAAGCATTTCCAAATTGGTAATTTTGGTCTAAGTTATTGATCTTTTGCTGATCTTCTAAGTATCCATTAGCTTCATTTCCTTCATTTAACTGTTCTAAGTTTTCAGAGCTAAAGAAACCTGGTATTTTTTCAATTTGAGGCAAGTTACTACTAGTTGCGCCAATAATGAACACTTGTTTATATCCTTGACCTTGCACCATACCTAATTCAGAAATGTTGACTGCATCAAGAGTAGATGGAATTTGTGAGAAATTAGCTTCGCTAAAGCCACTGATTAAAAGATCAAAAAATTGATCTAAAGAAAATTTATTAGCTACTAGTAAATAGTCTTTTAATAAATCAGTTAAAGTTGACCAAACTTGTTCTGGCTGCTGTGCCAATTGTAAATCGCCTGCATCATTAGCTTCTTTGCGCCAACTTTCTAAACGTTTTGCAACACGATTTTTAATTAGAAAATTCCAAAAAACTGTTACTCCAGCTTGAGGATCCTCTTCTTTATCAAGTTGCTCAAAAAATTTAGTTAAAGCATCAATAAAGTGCTTTCGTAGTCGATCAAGTTCTTCTACTTCTTTCTCAGATTTATCTAAAGCAATTACATCTGCATCTACAAAACTCTTTAGTGATTTAGTCCATAGCTTACCTTTTATACCGTGGGCTAAGACAAAATTTTCAAGTAGGTCAACATCGTTTTGATAGCGAGCAGAATTTTTGTACCAGTCAGGGATGAATAACTGCGTCTTCATTAACGCAATTACATTATCCGTTTGAAAACCACGCTTAAAAATTTGCTGTAGATTTTCAACAGCAACTACTAGGGGATGGTATTTCATTTCTCTTTGCAAATCATTAAAGAAAGGAATCTGGTTTTGCCTTAAAATCGGAGTTAAATATGTTTCATATTCACTTAAATTAGGTGCTAAAACTAGAAAATCCTGATAGCGATAGTTATTTAAGGCTACTTGCTGATAAATTGTACGCGCAACAAAATAGGCTTCTGCATACCGCGAGTCTGCTTTGACTGGCTGCAAAAACTTACTTAAACGTTCATCAAACCCACTCGTTTTTGTCCAAACCCCATTTAGTAAAGAGCTAGGACTTGTTTGAGTAAGTGGATACTCTTGAGTTTGATAATCTAATTGCTGATTTTGCCAAAAATGCTCTAATTGGCCGATTGTACGTTGCACTACGTAGTCATAGTCACCTGGTTCAGCATTATTATCAATTTTGCCAATTTTTGTCTTAAAAGCTAAAGTTGTATTTTTTGCCTTTTTTGAAATTAAACGAACTGATGTTAACTCTTGTAAAGAAAAATGTGAAAAATCAGAAAAATAAAATTCCATCGTACTCAAGTTATTGCTTTTTGCTAAGAACTCATTAAGCAATAATTGCATTTCATCTTTGGTAGCAAATTTTTCTGATAAACGTTCAATAAACTCATCATAAATAATTCTTAAGTCATGAATTTTATAGCTGGTCTCTTCATTTAATTTCTTTTCATCAATATTGTCTAGCTCAATATTGCCGGCTCGCACAGATAAAATAGCCTCATACATTTGTCGTAAGGCACCGGATGTAACTTGAGTTTGACTCTGAAATAGCTTTAATTCATCTTGATGATCTTTAACAATTTGCTCTAGAAGCATGACACTAGCGGCATCATCTAGAATTTGCGGTAATTTAATTGCCTCATCTCTCAAAAAATACCAAGC
>NZ_CAJURR010000018.1:0-9312 GCF_910589175.1 uncultured Lactobacillus sp. | reverse complement strand
CGTGAAAAAGAAAGAATGTGTAATTTATTTACGGCAATTTGTTTTTTATTTGTTAAAACAGAGAGCTTGCTAAGTGCGCGTACTTCTGTGGTAAACTTAATATGGTTTGGCACGATAATAAAAACATCGTGTCTTTTATCTTGGTAGTAAGACTTAACAGCTTGATCAATTATTTCATTTTGCAAGTTGTCTACTTGTCTACCAGTAATTACATTAATCATAAGTCTCTAGTCTCCTTAGCAAATATTTTAGCATATGAGACAAGGCAATTAGACTTAATGAAATTTATAATATAGGAAAGATAATTGTGAATAAAAAAATAGAAGTCAAAGCACATGGAAAAGTGATTCTTATTGGTGAGCATTCTGTAGTTTATGGCTATGATGCCCTGGCTCTTCCAATCCAGGCCTTAAATATCACCACAACTGTTGAAGAAACAGATGGTCCTACTTGGATGGATACAACTCATTATCATGGTGCTTTTTTTGATGCACCGGATGAATACGATGGTATTAAATATATTGTAAAAAACTTACTTGAAAGAGTAAAAAACGCTCCTAATCTTAAAATTACTTATACTGGTGAAATTCCTATGGAACGGGGTTTTGGATCAAGTGCTGTTGTAGCTTTAGGAACTACCAAGGCTGTCTCACAATTTTTAGGATTGACTCTATCTGAAGCTGAGATCATGAAAATTACTAATCATGCAGAAATGATTAATCATGGAAAAGCGTCCGGCCTTGACGCTGCTACCGTAAATTCTGATTACTTGGTTTTCTTCAATAAACAAGACGGACCAAAACAACTTTCTCAAAAATTAGGTGCTACCTTATTAATTATGGATACGGGTGAACTTGGAAATACTAAGATCGCAGTTCAATCAGTTAAAAAGCAAATGGATGAAAGTGATCTTAAAAAGAAACAAATTGCACGCCTTGGAGAATTAGCTACCGCAACACGAGAAAATTGGTTTAACCAAAATGCTCAAGAAATCGGAAAAATTTTTAATGAAGCGCAAGATATTCTTGCCTCTTTTAAGCTTTCAACTGAAAGAATCGATAATATTTGTAAAATTGCCAATGAAAATGGCGCTTTAGGAGCTAAATTATCTGGTGGTGGCTTAGGCGGCATTGTAATTGCACTATGTCCTAATCAAGAAGTTGCTCAAGAAATTGCTGAAAAAGCTAAAGCTAATTTTGATAATTACTGGATCGAGGCCATTTAATGAAGAAAACTGCGCGTGCACATACTAACATCGCCTTAATTAAATATTGGGGAAAAGCTGATCAAGCTTTAAAGACACCGTTAATGTCTAGTCTTTCAATGACACTCGATGCCTTTTATACTGATACCACATTCGAACATGATCCTTCATTAACTGAAGATACCTTTATTTTAAATGATCAAAAACAATCAGTAGAAAACAGCAAGCGAGTTTTTAATTATATTCATTTATTACAAGAAAAATTTGGCGTTACTGATCATTTTACAATTAGGTCTACTAACCATGTTCCTACTTCTGCTGGTCTTGCTTCATCAGCTTCAGCTTTTGCGGCTCTTGCAACAAGTTTTGCTGCAAGCTATGGATTAGATCTTTCTAAAAAGGAGCTTTCAAGACTTGCACGGCTTGGGTCAGGCTCAGCTACTAGATCAGTTTATGGCGGCTTTGTTGAATGGCAAAGGGGATTTGACGATGAGAGTTCTTATGCAGTACCAATTGATGAAAATCCTGCTCTTGATCTTTCTCTACTAGCAATCGAAGTTGATACAAAGCAGAAAAAAATTTCCTCAACCAAAGGAATGCAATTAGCTCAAACCTCTCCTTTTTATCAGCCTTGGTTAGCGAGAAATAAACAAGAAATTGCTGAAATTAAGCAAGCTATCCAAAATAATGACTTTACTAGAATTGGTGAACTTAGTGAACTAAGTGCCAACGAAATGCATGCTTGTAATTTAACCGCTAAAGAACCATTTACTTATTTTGAACCGGAAACAATTAAAACTATTAAGTTAGTTGAAGATTTAAGAAAAAATGGCATCGAATGCTACTATACAATCGATGCTGGTCCAAACGTGAAAATTCTCTGCACCTTAAGAAATAGAAAAGATATTATTTCAGCTGTTCAGAAAACCTTGACTAATGTTAAAATAGTCGTTGCGAGTTTCGGCCCGGGCGTTACTCTGCTTTAGTAATTTGAAAATAAAAAGATTAGAGGAATATTCGTTGATTACAGAACAAGCACCAGGAAAGTTGTATATTGCGGGAGAGTATGCAGTTCTTGAGCAAAACTGCCCTGCCATTTTAGTTGCAGTAAATGAATTTGTACGTGTTTCAATTGCAAAAAGTACAGGTACAAGTGGGTTAATTCATTCTAAACAGTATTCTCAAGATTCAATTCACTGGATCCGTAAAGGTAACCAAATGGTTATTGATAATCGTGATAATCCGTTTGAATACATTTTATCTGCTATTAACTTTACAGAACGTTTTTGTCTTGAACAAAAAGTTCCAATGTCTTTATATGATCTACATGTTAATTCAGATCTTGATTCAGCCGATGGTAAGAAATACGGTCTTGGCTCTTCAGCTGCTGTAACAGTTGCTACAGTGAAGGCTATCCTTAATTTCTATGGATTACACTGTACAAAAGATCTTATTTTTAAACTTTCTGCTATTTCCCACTACAGCGTTCAAGGTAATGGATCTGCTGGTGATATTGCAGCAAGTGTTTATGGTGGTTGGCTGGCTTATCAAACTTTTGATAAAGCATGGCTCAAGAAAGAATTAGCTACTAAGTCTCTTAGCGAAGTTTTAAACGAAGCTTGGCCTGGCCTTAAGATTCAATTATTAACTCCTCCCGAAGGACTAAACTTGGTAATCGGCTGGAGTCAAAAACCTGCCTCAACCTCTCAATTAGTTGATAAGACTAATGCAAAGAAAAAGTTTATTAAGACTCAATATGATACTTTTTTAGATGAATCACGGAAATGTGTTCTTGATATGATTAGAGGATTTAATGAAAAAAATATTTCTTTAATTCAAAAACAAATTCGTTTAAATCGTCAGTTATTAAAAGACTTTGCATCTCTTAATCATATTGCGATCGAAATTCCACGTTTAACTAAATTAATTAACATTGCCGAACAATTTAATGGTGCTGCTAAGACTTCTGGTGCAGGAAATGGCGATTGTGGTATTGTGATTGCAGATGAAAAAACTGATATTGAAGAGATGAAAAATAATTGGCGTAAAAATGGAATTATGCCATTGAACTTTCTAGTTCATTCGATTGCTTAATGGGAAACAATTATGTCACAAAGATCTCAAAGAAAAGAAGAACATCTAGCATTAGCTAAGATGTTTTTTAATAGTAATAAAGATAATGATTTTAATCATGTTCATTTAATCCGCCCTGCTCTTCCAGAAAGCGCAGTAAATAAAGATAGTATTTTAACTGAAATGTTTGGTCACAAAATCAGTGCTCCATTCTTTATTAATGCAATGACAGGTGGATCTGATACTTCGTATACTATCAATCAGCGTTTAGCTAAGGCGGCTGCTGCAGAAAATATTCCAATGGCTTTAGGATCCGCCAGCATTCTTGAAAAAGAAATTGATCAAATAAAGAGCTTTGAAGTTGCGCGTCAAGAAAATCCTGATGGACTAATTTTTGCAAATGTTAATCCAACTACTGATCCAAAAGTAGCTCAGAGAATTGTTGACGCTTTAGATGCAAATGCATTACAGATTCACCTTAATAGTGTTCAAGAAGCTGTAATGCCCGAAGGCGATCGAGATTTTCATTGGATAGATAATTTAAAAGAAATTAGAGATACAGTTGATGTGCCAATTATTATTAAAGAAGTGGGAATGGGAATTGATCCAGAATCTCTTCGTACCCTGCTAATTAATGACTTCTCAATTATCGATTTAGGTGGAAGTGGCGGAACTAATTTTGCGCAAATTGAAAATGAAAGACGAAAGACTCAAAAATTAAACTTTTTAGAAGATATTGGTCTTTCTACTGTTAAAACATTGCTTGCAGCGCGTACTATCCCCGTCAATAAGACTATTATTGCGGCTGGTGGTATTACAAATGCACTGGATATTTTTAAGTCTTTAGTTTTAGGTGCACAGTATGTTGGTATTGCAAACTATTTCTTGCAGTATGCTAGCCAAGATTCCGAGACTTTAATTGCTGCTATTCAAAACTTAAAATATGAATTGAAACTTTTAACTGCTCTATTTGGTTTAGATCATATTTCTAAAGCCGATGAAGTTAAATATTATTTGGATACAGACCTTTACAATTTCACTCGACAACTCTATAATTAGTGCTATTTCGTTGGATGGCTGCTTACAGCAGCCATCCTATTTATTTTATTTTCCTTTAAATGTTAAAGTAACAATTTTATTAATTAAAAGATAAAAGTAAAAAAAGTTCATTAAATTAAATTTGGATCAATACCAAAAGTTAATTTAATGAACTTCGTTCTACTAAATAACAAAAGTTAATTAATACTTGTTTTTATTCTTTTATCAAATGAATTTCCCGGTCAAATAATTCATGCATTTCTTCAGTAAAATTATGGGCAATAAATACAATTGTTGCTTTACTTTTTAACAATTTGTCTAAAATATCAATGGTTGAATTTTGATCAATCGCACTTGTCCCTTCATCAATTAAAATAATATCACTCTCATGAACTTGAGCCCTTGCTAAAACAATTTTCTGCCTCTGTCCTCCAGAGATGTTTAATTTATCAAGATCCAATTGTTTATTAATTCCCCCATCAAATTTTTGTAGATCAGCAGATAAATTTACTTCTTCTACGGACTTTTCAACCTTATTATCTAGCTTATTATTAAACATAGTAATATTTTCCTTAATTGAAGCTGGGAATATAACCGGATCTTGTGGTAAGTACCCAATTGTTTTCAAATCTGGATTAATTTCATTTCCGTCTTTATCTTCAAAAATAATCTTACCAGCACTAGGTGCCAATTCTCCCAATATCAATTTAAATAAAGTTGATTTACCAGTACCAGAATCTCCTGTTAAGAGAATCTTTTCACCTTGATTAATCTGAATATCCGGATAACTTAGTTTTTCGCCATTTGGAAAATTGAGTCTTAATGATTCTGTTTTAATTACAGTAGGCATATTTGTTTTTTGCTTATCTGAAACTTGAACTTTTTCCGCTGCTTCATTTACTTCTTCAATTAGACTCTTTACTCCCTTCATATCTCCCCTCGCCTGAGAGATTTCATTAATTGCTTGATTTAAATAAAATCTGAAATTTCCCACTATTAATAGAGCACTCATTTGTACTAAGCCATTTTTGACTAAAAATCCAGTCAAAACAAATATGATCAACCCAAACAATGCAGAAGCTATCCCGTTAATCGCATTAAGTAATTTAGTATAAGTAGTTTGCTTAACAGTTGCGTCTTCAAGCTTTTTACTAGCATTTTGAGTGACAGAAAATAGCTTTGCGCCAGCTGCAAATTGTCTTAATTGATCTAAACCGCGTAGCCAGTCGTTTAAAGTATCTAAATATATTTCATTACTAGTCGAAATAAGTTTATTAGCTTTTTGGAGTGGTTTTTCAATCAATTTTGGCAAAGCTAGAGAAATGGCTACAATTATACAAATTGTAATTAAGAGAGCCCAACTTAACATAATTAAATATATGATAATTGCAATAAGTTGAACAACTCCAAAAATTAGATTTAGAAGAGAGCCATAGTAATTATCATTAATTAATTCTAAATCATTAGTTAGTCTATTTTGAATTTTTGAAACCGGATGATCTCTATCATCATGGAAATAATGATCTACTATCTTTTCTCTTACACTATTATTTAAATCTTGCGTTTGAGCAAGAAGTAGATATTGGGTCAAACTAAATAATGCATAAAACATTATACACACAGTTAAACTAATAGCTGAAATTATCAAAAAATTTGATAAATTTCTTGAAAGAATAATATTCGTCTCTATTTGAACTAAGGCCGTCATCGCAATTGTTAAAAGAGGAGAAAGAATAGCTAAAATTGAAAACAGAAAAAAACGTGCCCTATTAATTCGAATAAAATTTCTTAAATTCATTATTCCTCTTCCCCTTTCTTAGCTAACTTTATTTCTTGATCAAACTTAGCTCTTAATTCTGGTGTAAAATTATGGGCAATCATTAAAATTGTCTGATCAGTTTTTAGCAACGCAGTAATAATCTCTTCAGTAGCTTTTTGATCAATTGCACTAGTTACCTCATCCATCAATACAAATGGCTGATTATAAATTTCACTTCTAGCTAATACAATTTTCTGGCGTTGTCCTCCTGATAAATTATTTTTCTTTAGATTAACTACTGTATCAATTCCAGAAGGCATTTTATCTAAATCATTTTTTAGTTCGACATTCTTAACGACATTCATTAATTGTTTTTCTGTTCTTTTAACAAACATCGTTATATTATCTTTAATTGAAATCGGAAAAACTATTGGATCTTGCGGTAAATAACCCAGGCTAGCATTGGTTATTGGTTGACTTTCCTTATCAAAATAAGTAATCTTACCACATTTAGTCTCAATTTTTCCCAATAATGCTTTAAATAAGGTGGACTTACCTGTTCCCGAATCTCCAGTTAAAAGTACTTTTTCACCAGGTTTAATAGTGAAATTTGGATAAGTGATAGTTTCTCCTTCGTCGTATGTAACTTTCAAATTTTCAACCGATACACCATAAGCAGCTGTCTTTACAGTCTGCTTTTCTTTTTTGCGTAGAGCTAAAATTTCCTCTCTTAATGTTTTAGTTGATTTCACTAAAGTAATTGAATGAGTAATTTCCCAAACTGCTGAAAAGATAGCTGATCCAAATGCACCCGCTACCGCGAATTCTCCAAAAGAAATCACATGATTTAAGAATAAAATTCCTGCAAAAAATGATATTCCTATTTGTGCTAAGGCATTTCCGAAACCATTGAATAAGTAAGAAGTAGTTTGGTACCGATAGTTTTTCTTATTTGCTTTCGTGTAATCGTCACTCGCCTTATGTAGCTGTCTTCTTAATCTCTCATATGCACTAAAGCGTCTTAACTCTTGCAGTCCACCACACCAATGTTCAATCGTATTTAGCAACTTTTCATTTTTATCATTTACGTTCTTAGTTGCCTGAGCTGTTTTCTTTTCCATAATTTTAGGTAGAAGAAAATTAATTCCTAGTAATATCGCACTAACTAAAATTAAGCTCCAGTTCATAGTAAATAACAAAACAACAGCAATTAGAATTTCAAGTGTTCCACTCAAAATTGATACCCATGGAGTAGCAAAGTTAGTAGTTAATAGTTTAAGATTTGTTGTTAATTGATTTTGCATTTTGGAAGTTTTTTCATCTTCCGAAGAAGCATAGTAATGCTCAATAATTTCTTCTCTAATCTTATGAACATAGTCTTGGGTTTGTCTTGTGAAAGCAATTGTTGCAATTGGTAATAAAACTGCCGTCCCTATTTCCATCCCAGCCTGAATAAAAGTCCAAAAAAGATATCCATTTAAGTTACCTTTAAGAATATTGTTTAATGAATCTTTAAAAAGATATTCTCCCATTGAACCCGCAACTGCATATAAAATATACAAACAAAAAATCAGTATTGAACGGGGAACATTAATTTTAACCAACTCTTTAAACGTCATTATTTGCCCCTCCTATTTTTATTTGTTATTAATTATACTAATATTTTTTTAATTTACAATCATATTTTTATAAGCGGACAAATTTATGACCTAAGTGGTATATTTTCGGACTTAGCAAGTATGCTATACTTATTTTATCTATGATAAATCGAGGTGACTACTAAGTGTTTATTCTAAATAACTTAGGATTAAGCTTAAAACTGAATTATTTTCTTTCAGTTATTAAGCTATATTTAATAAATATCCCCAAATTTGATGAAAGTTTGGGGTTTGTTAACTAAAATCTAGCTATCTTTTCCCTAAACTTTCATGTACTCAATAAATTTAAGTATTAAAAAGGAACGGGAAAATGACTAACAAAAATAACTATAATATTATAAACCTCTTAATTGGCCGGATCGGAACAAATGTTGCTGACTCTCTTTTCTATATGGCGATATTGTGGTACTTTAAAACCCATTTTAATTCACCAATGCTTCTTTCAGTGATATTCATAGCTGAATCTAGCATTGATATGTTTTCGTTTACTTTAGGACCTATAATTGATCGTATAGACATCAAAAAAGCATTAAAATTAGTGACAATTATTCAAGCAATGCTGAGCGTAATCATTATTCCGCTATTTAATAATCAAAAATTACACTTTTTAGGAATTACATTTCTGATAGTAGTCTATGTTTTGTCAACTATCGGCTCAACATTAATCTATCCTGCTGAAGACAAGATACTGCCCAATATAGTAGAAAAGAAAGAATTACCTAAAGTTAATGGGATTTTTCAGATGTCTTATCAAACTTTAGACTTATTTCTCAATGCTGGAGCAACACTTCTAATTACCTTTTTATCTATAAAAAATACAATTATTATTTCAGCATTAGTATTTGCATTTGCACTTTTGTTCTACACGCGTCTACACTTTAAACTTCTAGCTGCCTCATCATCTGAAGGCACGACTAGCTATTTCAAAGATTTAGTTACTGGTTGGCAAGCATTACGTACTAATAAAAATATTTTAATTTTAATCTTGCCTTTTGCTCTAACCAACTTATTTTATGGAATATCATCTGTTGGTTTACCTTACTTTGCAACCAAATACTTAAATAATAGTGCACTTAGCTATGGAAGTTTAGAACTTGCCTCTTCAATTGGAGGATTACTAGGCAGCCTTATCGTACAGCGACTTTACGTGAAAGACAGTCAACTAAGACTATTAATTGTCACTTGCTTAATTCTTTCTGGATTAGCAATTGTTTTAGAAGTAATAACTGCTCCAATCTGGCCTATTTTAATTCTAATATTTGCCCTATGTAGTACTTTCTGGATTAGCATTATGAACATTAATTTTAAGGTTCTAATTCAAGAAAGTTTTTCTTCTAATTTATTAGGACGAATTATCACGATTAACAGCAGCATTGTTAACTGCATGATTCCGATTGGATCATTTTTAGGAGGATTTATTGTTAAAAACTATGGTGCTCGGCCAGCCATTATTCTTGAAGGGCTGGCTCAGCTAGCGACAGCTATCTTCTATCTAATAATATTAAAAAAAAGAGCATAAATGCTCTGAAGTGCCATAGAAAAGTTAGACATTTATAAAATTTTAAAGATTTGATAATACA
>NZ_CAJURR010000017.1 GCF_910589175.1 uncultured Lactobacillus sp. | reverse complement strand
ATCATCAGTTCAATTTGATGAAGCTTCATTGAACGAAGAATAATCAAAAATTATAGATCTTCAAATTAAACTCAATGAGTAGAATAAATAAAAATTGATGGAAAAGGTTCTAAGATAGATATAGAAAAGGCATTTTTCGATGAAATGTTGGCTTTGAAGTTAGTCTCATGACAACTATAAAAATATTGATTCTTTCATATAAAATGATGGAGTCTAATGTCCGCTTTGCAACTAGCGTTGTGGGATGCATTGGATTAGGAGTTGTAGGATTGGCAATATTGAGGCAAATTATAAGATGAAAAATATAAAAATAATCGCAATTGATGTTGATGGTACATTATTAAATTCTAAAAAAGAACTAACTCCAAAAGTAAAAAATGCAATTTTAAAAGCAAAAAGTGCAGGGATAAAAATTGTTATTGCTACAGGTCGACCATTGAGCGGAGTAGAAAAGATTTTGATTGAGTTAGGTTTAAATGAGCAAGAAGATCAATACGTCGTTTGTTTTGGAGGCGGAGTAGTAGAAACAACTGCGGGAAATATCTTATTTGAGAAAAAATTAACTTATGACAATTATCTAGATTTAGAGACAATTTCCTTAAAATTAGGTTTACATTTTCATGCATCAGCACCAGATAGAATCTATACTGCCGATCGAGATATTGGCGACTATACTTTATATGAAGCGAACTTAGTTAATTTAGGTATTTCGTATCGTACACCAGCTGAAATGAAAGATATTCCAATCATTAAGTGTATGTATGTAGATCAGCAAGATTTGCTAGATCAAAAAATTGCTGATCATAAGCCTTTTGCCCATCTAGATAATAAAATTACTTTTACTAAAACAGCACCCTTTTATTATGAGGCAAATCCTAAAGGTGTTTCTAAAGGAAATGCTCTAAAATTTCTTTGTCACAAATTGAATTTAAGTAGTGAGAATTTGATGGCTATTGGAGACGAAGAAAATGATCTAAGCATGATTAAACTTGCAGGTATTGGAGTAGCAATGGGTAATGCAGTCCCTGCGGTGAAGGAAGCAGCACAAAGAGTAATAAGTGATTGTGACCACGATGGTGTAGCAGAGGCAATTGAAAAAATTTTATAAATAATAGAGTCTGGAGAAATGTAATTCTCTAGAACAAAAAAGAACGATGAATCCTATAACAATTTCATCGTTCTTTTTATTATGTAAAAATTTTATTTTGAAAGACTATCTGATGAAACGTATTGAGAAAGAACGTTCTTTAAGTCTTTATCCTTGATAGAAACATCAGCACGCTTAAGAACAGTAGCAATTACGCTTCTCATAACATTTTGATCTTCGGACATTGATTGATAGATTTGGTTATCAATTTGTTTCTTGTGTTCCTTGAAAGTACCTTTAGCAGGGTGCTTAATCATTTTAATTACGTGGTAGCCGTATTGAGTCTTAACTGGAGTAGTAGTGATTTCACCAGTCTTAAGCTTAAATGCGGCAGTCTTGAAACTAGAATCTAAAGTAGAATCAGTTGAGTCAAATGCAGGTAGTTTACCAGCATCATTCTTAGTAGCAGTATCAGTAGAATACTTCTTAGCTAGTTTCTTGAAATCACCGCCATCTTGTAATTGTTTGATGACATCTTCCGCTGTACTCTTCTTTGAAACAAGAATGTGTTGTACAGTAACTTCTGGTTGATAATTCTTCCAAGCTTTCTTTTCTTGAGCTGGAGTAATCTTCTTGATGTGCTTCAAAGCAGCCTCAGTTAAAAGATTAGTCTTTAAGTTATCTTTAAAGGTAGAAGCGGTCATTCCATTTTGTTCAAGAACTGAGTCAAATTGACTACCATATTGCTTCTTGTACTTATTGTATTCTTTATCAACTTGCTTTTGAGTAACATCTTTGCCGTATTGACTTTCTAGGGCATCAGAAACAATCATGCTGGCAAGAGTTGATTGACCGGCTTGAGATTCTTTCATCTTGTCGTAATATTGTGATTCGGTAATTTTACCGCCCTTATAAGTAACGACAGCTTTACCACCAGAACAAGCAGTAGCACTTAAGGCAATTCCTGCAAAAGCTAGAACAGTAGCTGCCTTTTTCCATGTTTTATTCATATATTAATTTGCACATCCTTTGCTTAATTACAAGTTCAAATATAACATAAAAACTCCTATTATCCCAATGGACAATAGGAGTTTTCTTGATATTTATAAAAAAGACTAACAAATCTTAAAATTAAAGTTCATTTTTAATTCCATCAACTGTCTCTTTTGCTTCTTTAGTTAAATTAGAAACATTTTCTTTCATTTGATCAACTTCTGGTTTAATTGAACTTTGAAAATCAGTTAAGTTATTTTGTATGTCTTTAACTGTTTGTTCTGCTTGTGGTAGATTATTCATTAATTCATTGGCAGCTTGCGTAGCTTGTTTTGTACTGGTAACTAATGAAGAAGCATCATTTTTGGTGCCATTTAAAAAGAGCCGAACATCTTCCTTAACTTTATGGCCAGTTTGTGGATTTGGGAGAAGAGAAATCCCTAATCCTGCTAAGCTGCCTAATCCTAATCCAATTCCAAAAAATTTCATTAATTTTCTTCCTTATGTTCTTCTTCGCTTGCGCCAGAGTTGCTATCTACTTTTTCTTCATCTTCAGTAGCATCTTTAACATCATCGCTTGCGTCTTCAAGATCTTCTTTTGCTTCATTTAATTTATTCTTAACTGCAGCAAAGACACGGTCATGGTCAACGGCTTTGAATGAAGCAGCAGAGAAGGCATCAACTAAATCATGAGCCTTGTCCTTGAGTGAAGGACGGTCAGAAACTTCAACTTCTTCGTCACTTGGAGTTTCAGTAGTATCTATTTCTTCAGTCTTGTTTTCTTCTTTAGGTTGTTCCATTCTCTTTTCTTCGAGTTCATCGTAAATTGTCTTAACCCGGTGAACTGAATCAGTGAAATTATCTGCAGAGTCCTTAACATCACTTCTGATTGAGTTACCACTTAATGGATTCTTAGCGTATGACAATAAGCCACCTGCAACAGTACCTGTAAGAATTCCTAATAAAAATCCAGACATAATGTATACCTCTTATCTATTCAATAATTTTTAACTTAATAACCACCTTTATTGTACCGCATTAAAGAAAAAATTACTGTTATTATAGATTGTTTTTGATAGCGTTTGCAACCGCTTGATAATCTTCTTCTGAATATTCATCTGCATTGTTTACATGAGGAGTAGAAACAGGATCATTTTCGCTTCTACGTGGAATTAAATGAATATGTGAATGCATTACAACTTGTCCAGCGATTTCACCGTTGTTTACTTCAACATTCAATCCCTTAATAGTTGGATCAGACTTTTTAATTGCTTGTGCAATAACAGGAATATATTGTAAAAATCTAGCAGCATCTTCTTGGCTATAATCAAAGAAGTTAACTAAGTGCTTCTTAGGAATAATGAGAGTATGTCCTTTAGTTACTTGAGAAATATCAAGAAAAGCTTTGACGTCGTCGTTTTCAAAAACTGTGTAAGAAGGAATTTCTCCTCTAATGATTTTACAAAATAAACAATCCTTTTCTAATTCTGTCATGATAAGACCCCTTTCTTAATGAAAAGAAAATTTAGTTTAACTTATGTTCATGCTATCATAAATATGTATCTTATTGCAGTAGAGAGGAAAAAGTAATGGCACTTAAAATTGAAAATTTAACTGGAGGATACTCCGGGATTAATGTCATTAAAAATGTAAATTTAACAATTGAACCGGGACAAGCTGTTGGTTTAATTGGATTAAATGGTGCTGGTAAATCAACGACCATTAAGCACTTGCTTGGATTATTAAGAATGCAAAAAGGCAAGATTATTTTGAATGGGGTAAGCTTAACTGAAAATCCTGCCGAATTTAAAAAGATGGTTGCTTATATTCCAGAAACCCCAATTTTATATCCGGAACTAACTTTGAAAGAGCATTTAGAGTTAGTAATGCTTACCTATGATTTAGATCATGATCAAGCTTGGGTACGAGCAAAAGAATTATGCAAAATGTTTCGTTTAGAAAATAAGCTGGATTGGCTTCCAATTAACTTTTCTAAGGGGATGAAGCAAAAGGTAATGATTGTGACTAGCTTTTTAGCAAATGCGGACTTGTTAGTAATCGATGAACCATTTACTGGTCTTGATCCCTTAGCGGTAGCTAATTTTATTGATTTAGTTAAAGAAGCTGTTGCTGATCAAAAGATGGTTTTAATGACTACTCATGTTTTAGCTGAAGCACAAGAAGCGGTTCAGACATTTGCCGTCTTAAATAATGGCACAATTGAAACTGAAGGTAGTTTAAATGAAATTAGACAGTTTTATGGATTAAAGCCAAGCGATTCCTTTGATCGTTTATATCAAATTTTAAATCAGGAAACGGTGAAGAAACATGACTGATTTAATTAAAAATAGACTCAATAAAAACTTCAAAAAACAGATGCATTATCTGACTTTAGTTTTTAACGACTTTTTTATTTTGGCTTTGATTTTTCTATTTGGAGCCTTAATGTTTTGGTATGCACAAAATATTAAAAAGTGGCCCAATAATCTTTGGTTCTACAGGCCACTCTTAGCCTTGATTTGGACTGCAACTTTGGGAATTGGTCATTTGGCTACTTTATTTGATAGGGCAGATGAACATTTTCTTTTTAATCAAGATAACGAAATGAAGGCGTATTTTAAGCCTTTATATCTGCATAATATGATCTTACCTGTTGTTTTAATTATTCTGGTGTCAGGAATTTTATTGCCTTTTGCGACAATGAGAGCTGGCTTTTCAATTGGTGGCCTGATTTTTATTGTGATTGGTTTGATTATCAGTAAGAATGTACAATTTAAATTGATTGTTAGAAGTTTCTATTTTAACAAATATGATTATTACAATACTTGGTTATATCTAGGAATTAACTTCCTAGTCTTGTATTTTTCCTTTTTAGGCCATTACCCTAATCCAATTATTTATACTACGGTAGCAATTGCTGCTTGGGTTGGAGTAGACTATTTGCCACAAGGAAAGATGTTTGACTGGTACAAGGCATTAGATTATGAAGAACGAAGAGTAGATTTATTAAATAATTTCTATAGTATGTTTACTGATGTACCTGATAAGAAAGTACGAATTTCTAGAAGAAAATATTTAGACTTCTTAATCAAAACAACAGATCAAACGCCAAATACTTTCATTTACCAAAGAGTATTATTGCGAGATCCAGAGTACAGTAATTTATTGATTAGAATGATTCTTTTTTCAATTTTATTAATTGCTTGCTTACAAGATGCAGGTTGGGCAATTGGTACTGGTGCTTTGATCATTTTCTTAACACTTTATCAATTGATTCCTTTAGGAACAGTGTATGAGCATAATATGATGTATCATGTAATGCCAATTCCATTTGCTTCTAGAGGACAGGCACTAAGAAAAGTTCTACAAAAGGGAATGTTACTTGAATGGGGATTAATTAGTTTGGCAATAATAATCTTTTCTCCACAAAAATTAGAAGCATTTGGTGGAATTATTGCTTTACTTGCCTTAACATTCTTATTGCTATATTTTTATTTACCAAGTAAAATTGAACAGTTATTTAAAAAAGTTAGATATTAGGTTGTGAAAAAATGAGATTAAGAAATAAACCTTGGGCTCAAAAATTAGTAGCTGAACATCCAGAAGCAATTTTAAATGAGCCAGATCCAGATAAGAAAATTAACTGGGAAGAAAGATTCGATGATTTTTCTAAGCCTTTAGCAATTGAAATTGGTTCCGGAAAAGGTCAGTTTATTACTACTTTAGCTAAAGAACACCCTGAGATGAATTTTATTGGAGTAGAACTTCAAACAACAGCTGCAGGGATGACTTTAAGAACTAAGCTTGAAGAAAAGATCGATAACTTGCAATTAATGTGTGCAGACGCTGCTAATATTGCAATGTATTTACCAGAAAACAGCGTAGACATTGTTTATTTAAACTTTTCTGATCCTTGGCCAAAGACACGTCATGAAAAGCGTAGATTAACTTATAAGAGCTTTTTAGATAAGTATCGTCAAATTTTAAAGCCAGAAGGACATTTAGAATTTAAGACAGATAATCGAGGATTGTTTGAATACAGTTTAGTAAGTCTTAACAATTATGGAATGAAATTTGATTATGTAAGTCTAGATTTACATCACGCAGATGATGAAATTTTTGAAAGAAATGTTGAGACTGAATATGAACATAAATTTGCAGCTAAGGGTAATCCAATTTACTGCTTGCATGCACATTTTGTAAAATAAATTGCTAAAAATATTTTGAAAAGACAAAAAAGTGCTTAGTAAAATTTAATCCTAGGCACTTTTTTAGTCTAATTATTTGTTTTGCAATTTTAATTCTAGAAGTAATTCGTTTGTATAATTGACCGCCCTAAAAAATTTGATAAAGGCTTTGATATGGTCACTGTTATCGACAAAATTGTCAAAAGTAAGAATCTCATCATTAAATCCGTCCATCACTTTTAAGGTATCATCTGAAGCTGATTTTAAGTGGACAGGTAGCCCATTTTTTCGAGTATTGGTAGTAATTGTAGCTGCGATTTTATGATATTCAGAAATTAATGAGGAAATTTGGTCAATATTTTTTTCAATAATCATAATCCAATTATCAGGATCTTTTCTAATATCTTGAACCATTTCGTCAAAAACTAAGTGTAATCGATAACCGGCATGGAGTAATTCCTTATTTATATCAACCATTATTTTAATACCTTATTTCTATATTTTTATTGTAGATTGTTTTTAATTTAAGCTAAAAGATCTGAGACTAGATTTTTGAAATAAAAGGATGTAAAATAATTATAACTTATAAAAAGTAAGAAAAGGTGAGATAAATGGAAGAAATTAAAGAGTTAACTCCTGAGAAGTTAAAAGAAATTACCAAAAATGGAAAAGTAGTATTACTATTTTCAGCTACATGGTGCCCAGATTGCCGCTTCTTAGACCCATTTTTACCACAAATTGAAAAAGATAATTCTGATGCAAAATTCTATAAGATTGACCGTGATGGATCAATTGATGTAGCCAAAGAATTAAATATCTTTGGAATTCCTAGCTTTGTTGTCTACCAAGATGGCAAAGAAATTGGTAGACTAGTAAATAAGGACAGAAAGACTAAAGAAGAAGTAGAAAACTTCCTTAACTCTCTCAAATAGTCTAGGAAAGGAAATTTACTAGAAATGATTATTTCTACCAATAAAACAAGTTACCCTGATACTTTAATTGTGATTTTGGACCAAGATAAAGGTCGTAGTAAATTCACAGAAAAAGATCAAGTTACAAGAGTTGAAAATGAGGATGGAGAAGTTATTGGATTTAATTTCTTTAACGTAAGTAGCTTTTTAGACTACGATAAGTTACCAAATGGTGAAGTTAAACCAACACAAGAATTAGTTGATGCTTTAAACAAGAAAATTGCTGAAGCTGGTTTTGATACTAAGCTAGAAATTGGCAAGCCAACTCTTGTTTATGGTTACGTTAAGACTTGTGAAGCACACCCAGATTCAGATCACTTACATGTAACTACTGTGGATGTGGGGAATGGTGAAGAACATCAAATCGTTTGTGGTGCTCCAAATATTGCTCAAGGCCAAATGGTAGTTGTGGCACTTCCTGGTACTTTAATGCCAAATGGTCAACAAATTTGGCCAGGTGCACTTCGTGGTGTTGATTCATACGGTATGATTTGTTCAGCACGCGAATTAGGCTTAGCACATGCTCCTCAAAAGCGTGGTATTATGGTTGTTCCTGACGACTTTAAAGCTGGCGATGAATTTGAACCAACTAAGTGTGATGAATTATTAGCTAGTGGTCAAATTAGTCTTTAAAATAATACTCTTAAGTAATAACGATTATAAAACCCGGAATTCAGACGAATTTCGGGTTTTGTTGTAAGTTATTGGATAAAAGCAAGCTTAGATCGGGGAGAAACATAAAGTTGATCAAAGAAGTATGTGTTGAAAATTTTACGAATGTACCTTTGATGATTGAACGTGGTGCCAATCGAATAGAACTAAATAATGATTTAACTGTAGGTGGAACGACGCCTTCTTTTGGCGTAATTAAAAAGACTGTTGAGTATGCACATAAACATGATGTTCCTGTAATTGTAATGATTAGGCCTCGTGGCGGAAATTTTGTCTATAACGAGGATGAACTAGAGGTAATGATTAATGATATTCGAATATGCAATTTACTAGGTGTCGATGGAGTTACTTTTGGGTGTTTAACTAGGGAAAAACATTTAGATAAGAGGGCAATGAATAGATTGCTTTCAGTAGCGCATGTTGGAGACTTAGAAGTGGTGATGCACATGGCATTTGATGAATTAACAAATGCTGAACAAAAAGAAGCCATTGATTGGTTATCCCAAAATAGAGTTAAGCGTATTCTTACTCATGGTGGACCATTAAATCAACCAATCTCCCATACACTTGATCATTTAAAGGAAGTAGTCAAACAGGCAAAAAACAAGATAGAAATTTTGCCTGGTGGCGGAATTACTAAGGCAAATATAAATAAAATTGTTGAACAAATAAAAATAAAACAGGTTCATGGCACTAAGCTATTAGGTTAAAGTTAAGCTGGTGTAATTTTAAACTTCTTTTGATAAGCCATATAACAGAAAAGGAATTATCTATTGTGTTAATAAATTGAAGCTATTAACCTATAAACAGAAAATTATGAATAATACCTATCTTTATTATGTTATTTAATCATCATAAGTGATATAGTAAAACTGTAAGAATAATGTTTTTTTATTTGATATATATGGTGAATAAAATAATGGAGCAAGATAGTAATGATGAAGTGCAATATGTACAAAATACTAGCCAATCCTCCAGAAATTCTGGGGGGGGGATATAGCCTCACTTATCGGCCAAGTATAAAAGATATGCGGAGTTTTTTTGATGATTACCATTTTGGGTTATCACCTACATAAGAATGCTGATGGCGTGGATTGATGATCTAAGACGACGTAATATTTTAGGGTTCGATAAATAGTTTATTATAGATTAATAAATATAAAGAAAGTAGGGAGTAAGGATGAGCTAACTACTTTCTAATTAGAACATAACGCTGGGTTATGTTCTTTTTTTGTGCTAAAAATGGTAGAATTAAAGCGAATATTTTGGCGTAAACGATGGAGATATTAATATATGTTAGACAAAAACAAACAAATTTGGTTCATTGGTATTAAAGGAACTGGTATGGCATCCCTAGCTCTAGTTTTACATGACCTAGGTTATAACGTGGCAGGTTCAGATATTGAAAAATATACGTTTACTCAGGTACCTCTTGAAAAAGCTGGTATTGAAGTAAAAAATTTTGATCCGGCCAATATTAAGAGCAATGCAGAACAAGTAATTGTTAAAGGGAATGCTTTTAAACAAGATAATCCTGAAGTAGCAGCATGTTTAGACAAAAATGTTGAATGGCAAAGCTATCCTGATACAGTTGAAGAAATTGTACAGATGCATACTTCAATTGGTGTATCCGGTACTCACGGTAAGACTTCAACTACTAGTCTTTTGGCACACGTTTTAGGTGAAGTTGCACCAACTTCTTACTTGATTGGTGATGGTCGCGGTAAAGGAGTAGAGGGCTCACGTTTCTTTGTTTATGAAGCTGATGAATACCGTCGTCACTTCTTGGCATATCATCCAGATTACCAAATTATGACTAACATTGACTTTGATCACCCTGATTACTTTAAGGATCAAGATGATTACACTAGTGCTTTTCAAACTGCAGCTGATCAAACTAAGAAGGCTCTCTTTGTTTGGGGAGATGATAAGCGCTTGCAAAGCTTAAAGACTGATATTCCTAAGTATACTTATGGTTTCAAGGACACTGATGATTTTCAAGCAGTTAATATTGAAAAGACAACTACTGGCTCTAAATTTAATGTTTTAGCACATGGAAAAGACCTTGGCCGTTTTGAAATTCACTTATTCGGTGATCATAGCATTTTAAACACTACTGCTGTAATTGCAGTTGCTTATACTGAAAAAGTTCCAATGGATGATATTAAGGAAGGTCTACTTACTTTCAAGGGTGCAAAAAGACGTTTTGCCGAAAAAGATTTTGGGGATGTTTCCGTAATTGATGATTATGCTCACCACCCAACAGAAATGCGTGCAACTATTCAAGCTGCTCGTCAAAAATTCCCAGATAAAGAATTAGTGGTAGTTTTCCAACCACATACTTTCTCAAGAACTAAGAAATACCAAAAGGACTTTGAAGAAATTTTGCGTGATGTTGATAAAGCATATGTTACTCCTATCTATGCATCTGCTCGTGAAGCAAGTGGAGATATTTCAAGTGAGGATTTAGTAAATAATATTCCTGGTTCAGAAGTAATTGATTTAGACAACATCGCTGATTTAACTAAGCACAAGAATGCAGTTGTTGTATTTATGGGTGCTGGTGATATTCCTAAGTATGAAGATGCTTATGAAAAGTTACTTTAATTAAATATTTTGAAATATGATAAAAGGATTGATTAGACTTTTGCAGTAAAGTAAAAGATTTAATCAATCCTTTTTAGTTAAGATTAAGATCAATAATAAACGAGTTCAAATCTCCACGATAAGTGGCAATTGAGTATTCTATTTTTTGATCCTTTTTTGTATATCCATAACTATGAAAATAAAAAACAGGATCATTTTCTTTAATTTTTAAAGTTTTCGATATAGTTGAAGAAGCTTGTTTCACTTCTAATTTTCTTGTGACATGGGTGACCGGTAAATTTCTTTTCCTAAGTTCATCGTATAAGGATGCTTGTGAAAAATCTATTTTATTTAGATCTGGAACAAGTTTAGTAGGAATATAAGTAGTTACTTCAACAATTGGAGCCGTATCTACATATCTTAGTCTAACTAATTTAAAGACTGAGTCAGAAGGAGATAAGTTTAAGGCACTTTGTATTTCTGAAGTAGGATCAATTTCCTCAAAAGAAATCATTTTAGTTCTCGCTTTTAATCCCTTATCATCCATTTCTTGATTGTAACTTTGTATTACATGAGTAAATTCTTGTGCAATCTTGTTTCTTTTAACAATAGTACCTAATCGTTTACGTTGCTCTAAGAATCCTTGTTGAACAAGATTGTGAATCGCATGGTTAATTGTTGGGCGACTTGTGTTGAATTCGGCAGCTAGTTCAATTTCTTTTGGCAATAAACTATTAAGAGGATAGGTTTGATCGATAATTCTTTGTTTTAAAATAGCTTCAATTTTTTTATATTTTGCTTCAGTCATTTATCTATTAATCTCAATTGTAGTTACGTTGTCATCTTGCATCCGCTGTTTAAGAGCTTCAATTATTTTAACACCAGCACTACAGCCAATACGGTCTGCACCGGCTCTTACCATTGCTAAGAAATCATCACTATTTCTAATGCCACCAGCTGCTTTAACCTTTACGTTGTCTCCAACGATTGACTTCATTAATTTTACATCTTCAACCTTTGCTCCAGATGGGCCGAAGCCTGTAGAAGTTTTAATGAAGTCAGGTTTAATTTCTTTCGCAATTTCTGCTAATTTTTTGATTTCTTCCTTGGTTAGGTAACAATTTTCAAAAATCACTTTACATGGCACATGATATTTGTGACAAATATTAACCATTTGCTCTATTTCTGCTTTAATATAAGCATAATTCTTATTTTTTAATTCAGTAATATTAATTACATAGTCAATTTCATTAGCACCATTTTTAAATTTGTTGATAGATGATTATCAACAAAAAGTAACTATTTTCACGAAAAAAGTAGAATCTAAGTAAAAATATTCCCCTAATAATTATTTTTTACTTAAGCATTCATCATAGGAATCACATATAGCAGAGATGTGATTCCTTTTTCTTTATAGTGGTAAAGAATTAACTTGAGAGCAAACTAAAGCAAAGTAGATAATTAAATCATAGAAGAAAAACTGTTAAAATAGTTAAGAGACTAATTTGACAGTTTTTTATTTAAGGAGAAAAATATGGCACAAAAGAAATTACTTTTAATTGACGGCAACTCTGTGGCCTTTCGTGCCTTTTATGCTTTATACCGTCAGCTTGATCGTTTTACTAGTCCAGATGGATTGCATACAAATGCAATTTTTACTTTTAAAAATATGCTTGACGCAATCATAAAGCAGACTAATCCAACTAATGTATTAGTTGCTTTTGATGCAGGAAAAGTTACTTTTAGAACTGAGATGTATCAAGATTATAAAGGTGGTCGCCAAAAAACACCGAGTGAATTGTCAGAGCAACTTCCTGTAATTCGTGAAATGCTTAAAGACTTAGGAATAAAGAGTTATGAGCTAAAGAATTATGAAGCTGATGATATTATTGGAACACTTTCTAAGATGGGAGAAGATGCTGGATATACAGTTGATATTGTGACTGGAGATAGAGATTTAACTCAGCTTACATCTGATAAAACCACAGTCTTAATTACTAAAAACGGAGTTGGCGATACAGAAGCTTATACTCCAGCCCATATGAAAGAAGTTAACGGTGTTACTCCAACTGAATTCATTGACATGAAAGCTTTGATGGGGGATAGTTCAGATAATTATCCTGGTGTAACTAAGGTCGGCCCAAAAACTGCTTCTCGTCTAATTCAAAAATATGGTTCTATTGAAGAACTTTATGAACATGTAGACGAAATGAAAAAGTCTAAGCTAAAAGAGAACTTAATTAATGATAAAGATAAGGCCTTTTTAGCTAAAAAGTTAGCTACTATTGATCGGGATTCGCCAGTGGAAGTAACTCTGGCCGACACTAAATTACAAGAACCAAATATTGAAGACTTGCGTAATTTATATGAGCGTTTAGGATTTAAGAAATTCTTAGCTGAGTTAGATGTTAATGGTACAACTAGTAACACACCAGAAACGGAAAAGTATGAATATCTTGAGTTAACTAAAGAAAATATCATTGAGCTAGATAAAATCAGTGAAAAAGAAGTAACTTTTTATTTAGCAATGTTAGGTGATAATTATCATCTAGCTCCAATTGAAGGCTTTTCTTTAAAAGTTGGTAATAAGATTTATGTATCTAAAGATCCAGTTTTGTTGCAAGAAAATTCACTTCGTCAAATGCTAGAAGATAAGACTATCAAGAAGAATGTTTTTGACATTAAAAGAACGTATGTAGGTTTACATCGACTAGATATCAAGGCAGAAGGTCTAGATTATGATATGCTTCTTGCTTCATATTTAGTTAATAATGAAAACAACTCGAATGATCTTGGAGAAGTAGCTCATTTATATGACGATTATTCTGTAAAGACTGATTTAGAAGTTTACGGAAAAGGTAAAAAACAAGCTGTACCTGACGATAATGAATTCTTTGAACATTTAGCAGCTAAAGTTGCCGTAATTGAGAAATTAAAGACTCCACTTCTTGAAAAACTAAAAGATCATGAACAAGATGATTTATATGAAACAATTGAAATTCCAGTGGCTTTCGTCTTAGCAAAGATGGAAATTACTGGAATCAAGGTTGAAGCATCCGTTTTGAATCAATTAGGTAATGATTTTGCAGTTAAGTTACAAGAACTAGAACATAAGATTTATCAACAGGCTGGCGAAGAATTCAACTTGAACTCACCTAAGCAGTTGGGGCATATCCTATTTGAAAAATTAGGTTTACCACCAATTAAGAAGACTAAGACTGGTTACTCAACATCTGTTGAAGTATTAGAGCAATTAAAAATGAAAAGTCCAATTGTTTCAGAAATTTTGGACTATCGTCAAATTGCTAAAATTCAAAACACTTATGTTAAGGGCTTGCTTGACTGCATTCAGCCAGATGGAAGAATTCACACTCGCTATTTGCAGACTTTGACTACAACAGGTCGTCTTTCTTCAGTTGATCCTAATTTACAAAATATTCCAACTAAAACTGAGGAAGGAAAGCAGATTAGAAAAGCTTTTGTTCCTTCAACAAAAGATGGGTATATTTTCTCTTGTGATTATTCTCAGGTTGAACTAAGAGTGCTAGCTCATGTTTCTGGGGATGAACATATGCAAGAAGCATTTAAGTCAGGCTATGATATTCACGCCCACACCGCAATGAAAATATTCCACTTGGACTCACCTGATGAAGTAACGCCATTAATGCGTAGACATGCTAAAGCTGTTAATTTTGGTATCGTTTATGGTATTTCAGACTATGGCTTGTCTAAAAACTTAGGCATTAGCCGTAAGCAGGCTAAAACTTTTATTGAAAATTACTTTGAACAATATCCTCAAATTAAAAATTATATGGATGAAGCAATTAAAAAAGCTCGTGAGAATGGCTATGCAGAAACAATTATGCATAGAAGACGGTATTTACCAGATATTCATTCAAAGAACTTCAATGTCAGAAGTTTTGCGGAAAGAACTGCAATTAATTCTCCAATTCAAGGATCAGCAGCTGATATTATTAAGATTGCCATGATTAATATGCAGAAAAAACTTGATGAACTACATTTAAAGACTAAAATGGTCTTACAAGTACACGATGAATTGATTTTTGATGTGCCAAAAGATGAATTAGATACAATTAAGAAAATTGTTCCAGAGGTTATGCAGTCAGCTGTCAAATTAGATGTTCCACTAATTGCAGATTCAAATTGGGGACATAATTGGTACGATGCAAAATAAACAGTAAGTAGGTGAGACAATGCCAGAAATGCCAGAAGTAGAGACAGTTAGAAGAACGCTAACTCCTTTAGTTAAAGGAAAGACAATTGCTAAAATTATTATTTGGTATCCAAAGATTATAGTTAATAATCCTGACGAATTCGTTGAAAAATTAACGAATAAAAAAATTTTGAAAATTGATCGTTATGGCAAGTATTTACTATTTAGATTTAGCGATGACCTGACTATGGTTTCCCATTTACGAATGGAAGGAAAATATCATTTAGTGACTCCTGATCATCCTAAAGGAAAGCACGAGCATGTGGAATTTGTTTTTACTGATGGAACTGCTCTGCGCTATGCTGATGTACGTAAATTCGGAAGAATGCATCTAGTAGAAACTGGAACAGAGAAGCAGACAACTGGAATTCGGCACCTTGGCCCTGAACCAAATACGGAAGAGTTTAGTGTAGAATACTTTATTAATGCTCTAAGTCGAAAGAAGAAAAATATTAAGAATACTCTTTTAGATCAAACCGTAGTTTGTGGTTTAGGAAATATTTATGTTGATGAAGTGTTGTGGCAGAGTAAAATTCATCCCTTAAGTAGTGCGAAGTCAATTCCTGCTGACAAGATAGTAGATTTATATCACAATATAAATCATACGATTACTGTTGCAACTAAAGAGCGCGGTACTACGGTACATACTTATTTGGATGCTAATGGTGATATAGGTGGTTACCAAAATATGCTCCAGGTTTACGGTCATGCGGGTGAAGAGTGTAATAATTGTGGCACTATTCTAGAGAAAATTAAAGTAAATGGACGCGGAACTACTTTCTGTCCGCATTGTCAGGTGTTATACAAATGACATATTTTTTAGGTTTAACTGGTGGAATTGCTAGTGGCAAAAGTACAGCTGATGAATTTTTTAAAAAGAAAAAAATTCCAATTATTGATTCAGACTTGATTGCTCATCAAATAATGGAAATTGGGCAAAATGGTTACAAAGCAGTAATTGATTATTTTGGTACTGATATTCTTAATAAGGATCAAACGATCAATCGTCGTAAGTTAGGTGGAATAGTTTTTAACGATAAAGTTAAGTTGAAAAAACTTAATGAGTTAACACATCCACTTGTCCATCAAGAAATTAAACAACAAATGGCACAATATCGTGCAAATCAAGAAAAATTAGTTGTAATCGATGTGCCTTTGCTGTTTGAATCTGGCTTTGAAAGTTTATGTAACGGTATTTTGGTTATTTCTATTACACCAGAATTACAGATTGAACGTTTAATGAAACGAAATGACTTCACTAAAAAAGAAGCTATAGCTAGAATAAATAATCAAATGCCGTTAAGTGAAAAAGAAAAAAGGGCTACCTATGTAGTAGCTAATACTGGTACAATAGATGACTTAGAGAAAAAATTATCTGATTTATTACAAGAGATAGGCAGGTAAAAAAATGGAATGTCCAAACTGTCATAAAAATGCTTCAAGAGTAATTGATTCTCGTCCAAGTGATGAAAATAGAGCAATTAGAAGACGTAGAGAATGTGAAAATTGTGGTTTTCGTTTTACAACTTTTGAAAGAGTAGAACGTTCACCTTTATTAGTAGTTAAAAATGACGGAACCCGTGAAGCATTTAATCGCGATAAAATTTTACATGGGGTAATGATGGCCGCACAAAAGAGACCAATTTCAAGTGAACAACTTGATGCTTTAGTTGACCATGTAGAAAATGAAATTCGTAAGCAAGGTCTTAATGAAATTTCATCTAAAGATATTGGTAATCTAGTGATGAAAGAGCTAGCAAATTTAGATGATGTTGCTTATATTCGCTTTGCAAGTATTTACCGTCAATTTAAAGATGTTTCAGGATTTATGGAAGCCATGGAAGATATGATGGCTAAGCATGATAAGGAGTAGGTAGCCGGTGTTTGAAAGTGCTGATCCTAAACAGCCTTTTTATGTGGCTAATCAAGTAGCTGTTAGTGAAGAAAATATAAGGGTCTTAACTACTCTATTTGAACCCCTTGTAGGCATACAAGGAGTAGGATTGTATATAACTTTGACTAAGGAGTTTGATGAAGTTCCGTTTGCCAAAGATTATAAAACTTTGTATCAACTTCAAGACCAGACAAATCTAAAACTAGAGGATTTATTTTCCACTCTACATCATTTAGAAGCAACAGGGTTGATTAAGACTTTTATAGGATCAAATCCTGTTTTAGGGGAAACGTTAATTTTTGAAGTAGAAAATGTTCCCTCGGCTGGTGAATTTTTTCATACCTTTCTGTTGTCTAGTTTATTACTTGAACGAGTAGGAAGTGTAACTTTTAATCGCTTGGTAAAAAAATTCACGCCGCGCACTTTTATTGGCCTAAAGGATGCCAAAGAGGTTACTAGTGGATTTTTTGACGTATTTCATCTAAGTGCTGAGAGTGCAATTGACGCTCCTATCGAAGTTAAAGAAGCAGCACGTGAAGTTCCTAAAGATAATAAAGGTGAAATAAAGCTAGGAAATGAGCCTGTGAAGATTGATTGGAGTTTTTTGGTCGATCTATTTGCAAGTTATCATATTGATAAAGAAGAAGTTTTAAAGCATCAGGTAGAAATTAAGCAAATTATTGATTTTTATCACTTAACAGAACAAGAATTTGTGGAAACCTCTTTAATTACTATGTCGGCAGGCACAGATAAATTAAATATGTATGCAATTCAAAATGCTGTTAACGAAAACTTTGGCCTTAATCGAAATAAGGAAATGGTTAGAAAACAGTTGCAGCAAAAGCCTAAGGATGCCGATAAAGCAATTAAGAACTTGTCAACAGCAGATGCAGAGTTGATTCGAGCAGTGGATAGTAAACCTCCTACTGATTACCTATATGAATTAAAAGAAAAAAAGGGCGGATATGTAACTGCTAATGAAAAGAAAGTTATTTATCGTTTGCAGGATCAGATGGGATTAACACCGCCTTTAATTAATCTAATAGTTCATACTTGTTTTGAATATGATGCGGTCTTGACTAATAATTTAGCAGATCGAATTGCTAATGATTGGCTTCAAAATGGAATTACTACGCCAACTGAAGCAATTGCATATCTTAAGGAACGTAAGAATAAGCGTAACCAAAAGCAATATTATAGGACGCCTAAAAAGACTGTCCATAAGCTTACTGACTGGTCAAAATATGAAAAGCAGAATCAAACAAAAAAAAGGCGGTTATCTACAGAAGAAAGAAATAAAATTTTTCGCGAATTTGGTAAAAATGAATAGGAAGTGTTGTACTGGTGGAAGATATTTCTGAAGTAATTACACGAATTATAAAGAAACGCAAATTAGGTGAAGATAGCAAAAAAATTGCTAAAACAGCAATAAAGCATCCAAAAGTTCAAGCCTTTCTTGCACAGAATAAAGAAAGATTGAATAAAGAAATTGTCCAGGCATCCCTTCCTACAATTTTCACCTATGTTGAACAAATTGAGTCACCAAATCCGGTGATGGAGGGATATACACCTAAACTTTTTCTTAATGGAAAAGTAATTGATATTACCTATGTCCCTACTGAAGCAAAACTGAATTCAGAAGCTAAAAAACGTGCAGAAAATAGAATTGAACTGATTGATTTACCTGCTAAACTTCGTCATGTTGAATTAGAAAACGTTGATGCGACTCCTGAACGTGATGATGTGTTAGATGAAGTAGGAATATTTCTTGCTAGTTTTAAGAAAAATAAACATACTAAGGGGTTATATCTAACAGGTGATTTTGGTGTAGGGAAAACATATATTTTAGCTGGACTTACAAATTCAATAGCACGACAAGGAAGTAGAGTAGTTTTTCTACATGTCCCTTCTTTTATTGCTAGTTTAGGAAGTCATTTCCAAGATAATAGTTTAAACGATGAGATTGATCGCATTGCTTCAGCTCCGGTTTTGATTTTTGATGATATTGGAGCAGAGACGTTAAGTGAATGGTCACGAGACGATGTATTAGGTGTAATTTTACAAAAGCGAATGGATAATGTTTTACCAACTTTTTTCAGTTCGAATATGACAATGGATGGTTTAAATGAACATTTTGCCAAAACTAGAAATAGCGTTGATGAAGTTAAGGCAAGGCGTTTGATGGAAAGAGTGCGTTTCTTGAGTAAAGAAGTTTTTGTTGGCGGCAAAAATCGTCGAAATTAATTTTAAAATTTTGCTTGCATCTATTTGATGAGCTAGTATAATGAAAGTCAATGAAAGACATGATTTTCTTCAATTCAGAGACAGGAGCCTAGTTCTGGAAGCTCCTGATTAGAAGAAAACCCCAATTTCATTCCTGAAATTCTTATATTTGGCTAGGTACCACTAACGACCTTTAGAGGAATTAATTTTGTAATTAATTCGAATTTCGGGTGGAACCACGTATTTTAACGTCCCAGCACTGTTTTTAGTGCTGGGATTTTTTATTTGGAGGTAAAAATTTATGAGTTTTTCTGTAACTTTGCCAGACGGCTCTAAGAAAGATTTTGATAAGGCAGTTTCTGTTAAGGAATTAGCATCTTCAATTGCTACTTCTCTAGGAAAAGCTGCTGTTGGTGCAAAGATTAATGGAGTAATGAAGCCTTTAGATTACATCGTTGATGAAGATGTAGAAGCAGCTATTATTACTGATAAAGATGAAGAAGGCTTAGACATTTTACGTGCTACTACAGCATTCTTACTTGAAGCTGTTGCAAAGCGCAAATACCCAGAATTACGTTTGGGGATGCACGAAGCTGACGAAGGTGGTTTCTTCGTAGATACTGATAAAGAAGATCAAATTAAGGTTACTGAATTACCAGAACTTGAAAAGGCAATGCAAAAAGCCATTAAGAATGGTGAAAAGATTGAATATACTTCAATGAAGAAGAGTGAATTGGAAGAAATCTTTAAGGATGACCAATTCAAATTGGATCTTTTGAAAGATGAAGAAGACGAAGTTGCAGTTTACAAGTTAGGTGACTTTGTTGACTTTGGCTTTGATGCTTTATTACCAAACACTGGTAAAATCAAGAACTTTAAGCTTTTGTCAGTTGCCGGTGCATACTGGTTAGGTAAATCTTCCAACCCAATGCTTCAAAGAATTTTTGGTACTGCATTCTTCAAGAAGGCTGCTTTAGATGAAGACTTGAAGCGTCGTGCTGAAATTAAAGAAAGAGACCACAGAACTATTGGTAGAGACTTAGATTTATTCTTTGTTGATCCTAAAGTTGGTGCAGGTCTCCCTTACTGGATGCCAAAAGGTGCTACTATTCGTCGTGTTGTTGAAAGATACATCGTTGATAAAGAAGTAGCTGATGGTTATGAACACGTTTATACTCCAGTCTTAATGAACGTAGATGCTTATAAGACTTCTGGTCACTGGGCACACTATCGTGATGACATGTTCCCACCAATGGACATGGGTGATGGTGAAATGCTTGAACTTCGTCCAATGAACTGCCCATCACATATTCAAATCTATAAGCACCACATTCGCTCATACCGTGAATTACCAATTCGTATTGCTGAATTAGGTATGATGCACAGATACGAAAAATCAGGTGCTTTGTCAGGTTTGCAACGTGTACGTGAAATGACTTTGAACGACGGACACACTTTTGTAGCACTTGATCAAATTAGAGAAGAATTTGCTAAAGTTTTGAAGTTGATCATGGATGTTTATAAGGACTTTGACATTACTGATTACTACTTCAGACTTTCTTACCGTGATCCCAAGAACACTGATAAGTACTACGCAAACGATGAAATGTGGGAAACATCTCAATCAATGCTTAAAGCAGCTATGGATGACCTTGGCCTTGACTACGTTGAAGCTGAAGGTGAAGCAGCATTCTACGGTCCTAAGCTTGATATTCAAACTAAGACCGCTTTAGGTAATGATGAAACTATGTCAACTATTCAACTTGACTTCATGCTTCCAGAAAGATTTGGCTTAACTTATGTTGGTCAAGATGGTGAAGAACACCGTCCAGTTATGATTCACCGTGGTATTGTTGGTACTATGGAAAGATTTATTGCTTACTTAACTGAAATTTACAAGGGTGCATTCCCAACTTGGCTTGCTCCAGTTCAAGCTGAAATTATTCCAGTTAACGAAGAAGCTCACGGCGAATATGCTGACAAAGTTCGTGCAGAATTAGCTAAGCGCGGATTTAGAGCAGAAGTAGACCACAGAAATGAAAAACTTGGCTACAAGATTCGTGAATCACAAACTCAAAAAGTACCTTATACTTTAGTTCTAGGTGATGAAGAAATGAACGCAAATGGTGTTAATGTTCGTCGCTATGGTACTGAAGAACAAATTTCTAAGAGTTTAGATGACTTTATTGCTGAAATTGATGCTGATGTTAAGTCATACTCAAGAGAAAAATAATTTTGATAATTGATAGATAATAAAAATCCGCTAGGAAGAAGATCCTAGCGGATTTTTTGTATCGAAAAATGACCATTCACCGTTAGATTAAGGCCATTCACCGAAAATCTCTGGTTTTCAAGCGGTAAATAACTATACTTAATAACCAAGTAAGGAGGGAAATTAATGAAAGTTGAGTTTAAGATTGATCCTAATCTACCAGAAGAAAAAGCTGAATTTTGGTTGAAAAAGATGACTAGCAAAATAAGGCGAATCACGAATGAATTAAAATCAAATCAAGATTTCCTTTGGGGCTACCAAGATGGGGATGCTTATATGATTGAATTTTCGCAGATTTTTGCTATTCAAGTTGAAAATGAAAAAACAATGATTTGTACAGAAAAGGATGTTTACATTTTTAGAGGAAGATTGTATCAAGTGGAAAAACTTCTACCTAATGATTTTGTTACTACTTCCAGAAGTTCGATTGTAAACTATCATTCCATAAATCATTTAGAAATTGTTAGTAGCGGAAATATTGATGCAATTTTAGAAAATGGGTTACGCATTCAAGTTGCAAGAAGAAAGATTAAAGTTTTGAAAGAGAGGTTAGGATTATGAAAAAGGTTGGTCAATTATTAGTAAGTGGTTTAATTGGAATTGGAATCGGGATGACTTGGATAGTTGTTCAGATTTTGCTGCAGTATTCTTGGAACAATTTAGCTAATGGGACACTCCAAATTTCAGATTTTTTATTTTGGATACTAGAATCTTTTTTAATTGGTATCTTTTTCTGTTTAGCAGGTTGGATTTTTAATAATGAGAGTTGGTCATTAAGAAAGCAGATTATTATTAATTTCTTTGTTTGTTTAGCAGCGTGGTTAGTATTTAATTTATTTGTAGATGGCTTAACGGTTATGGAAAAACAGTGGGCAATTGTGATTGGAAATTTTATTCTGATGTATGCTATTGCATATGGAACTTACTTTTTTCACTTGTGGAATGAAGTGAGGCAGATTAATACGCATTTAAAGAAAAATAAAGAATAAAAACATGGCTAGAAAATAAATGAAGACGGCGCTGATATGTCTAAATAGAGAACAAAATTTTAAGTTGTAATTTTAGACTAAAGGAAAATTTGATTAGTTTTTAAGAACTCACAGCAGATGAGTTCTTTTTATTATGCATGAAATATCTTTAAAAAAATTGAGAGATCATTATAATAAAAAAACTAGATAACTAACTGGAGGAATAGAATGAAGGATTTTACTTTGTCACATAAAAGATGGCAACAAATTTTTGATATTCAATTATTAATTGCACTTATATGGATATTTTTAGAGGCTCTATCTCATAATAAAAATAGTTTAGAGAATTTAATTCAAGGAGCTTTTTTTATAATAGTTTTTGGACTTAATTTATATGTTCAAAGAGCAAAAAAAACGAATGGAATAATCTTTGAAATTGTAAGATGGCTAAATTTATTTGGCTTAAGTACTTTATTCCCAAGTATGTGGGTAGAAATAGGTAATTACTTTTTAAAAAATGTCCCTCAGCTAGAAATTCTATGGATTTTTTTGCTCTGGATGAGCTATTTAGTTTTACTATTACCTCTCGCAATTTTATTTGTGGGCAGCTTGAAGAATTGGTTTTTACGTTTAGTAGGGGTTGGTCTTCTAGGAACACAATATGGTCCTGATTCTTTATTAAAAATTAGCAAGAATTTATCGTGGCTCCATTCAATTACTAGCCAAGGAGTAATTGCAGCATTTGCTCTATTAATTTTAGCTTGTTTTTTAGGAAAAGAGTGGGGATTTCATTTTAATCCTAATTTGAAGTTTATAAAAAGTAGTAATTTTCAATATTCAATTTTAATAATACTTTGCTATGTGCATTTATTGATGTGTTTTACAATGCATTTATCAGCTATGATAAGCAAATTTGGACTGCATTTTTTAAATATTCAATCGATTTGCAGAAAAAATATGTTACCATTGCAAGTTTTACAGCTGCTTTAGAACCAGGCATTCTTGAAGAAACTGAAAGATATTTGGCTATTATAATTTTACTGGCTGGTTTTAAGCGATATCGTAGTTGGCGTGTACCAATAGCTATCTATGGTTCTGCGCTTCTTTTCGGATTATCTCATCTAGGAAACGTTGGTTGGAATGGTGAAACCTTTGAAGCTACAATTGCTCAAGTAATTGGAGTAATGGGAAGTGGTTTTTTATGGGCTGTGCTTTATCTTTATAGTGGAAAACTTTGGATACCAATGATTTTTCACTTCTTGATGGATTATCTTGCAAACTTACAGAGTGGTTGGAATTCTGCAGGCTGGCAATTTAATGGCTGGGCTACAGATTACATTTCTGAAGTTCTAATGGTTTTAGTTCCGCTAATTGTTACAATTTGGATGATGTATGGTAAAAGACGAGAAGTATTAGAAGAAAATGCTGACCGATTGATGAATTTACCAGTGGAATTTAATCGATACTAAAAAATTAATAGTTGCATTTAATTACTTCTTGACGTAAGTTAATTAGATGGTATAATTTAGAAGTTGAGAACAAGAAGAAGCTCCCGCTTCTCGCCTAAGTTAATATTACCTCTGGGCTGATCGATAATATCTGTTGATTAAAAGCGGGCGTTAACTTTGCCCGCTTTTTTCTTGTCCTCGAAATTAACGTGGAGGTGAATACTCATACCAAGAAATATGATCTTAAACGAAGATATTCGTGCTCGTGAAGTTCGTTTAATTGGAGTTGATGGCCAACAAGTTGGTGTTGTATCCAAAAATGAAGCTTTACGTAAAGCAGCTGACGCTGACCTTGATTTGGTTTTGCTTTCTCCTAATGCTAAGCCACCTGTTGCTAGAATTATGGACTACGGTAAATTCCGTTTTGAACAACAAAAGAAAGCCAAAGAAAACCGTAAGAATCAAAAGGTTATGGCTGTCAAAGAAATTCGTTTAAGTCCAACAATCGAAGGAAATGACTTTGACACTAAGTTAAAGCATGTTCGTAAATTCTTGACCAAGGGCGCTAAAGTTAGAGTTTCTATTCGCTTTAGAGGCCGGGCAATTACTCACAAGGAGTTAGGTAAACAGGTCTTAGAAAAGATGGCTGACGAAGCTAGTGACTTATCTAATGTAGTTACTAAGCCAAAGATGGAAGGCCGTTCAATGTTCTTAATGCTTGCTCCATTAAGTGAGAAAGATAAAAAGAAAAAGTAGTTAATTGGAGGAATAGATATGCCAAAGCAAAAAACACACCGCGCTTCAGCAAAGCGTTTCAAGAGAACTGCTAATGGTGGTTTAAAGCGTCACCATGCTTACACTGGACACCGTTTCCACGGTAAGACTAAGAAACAACGTCGTCATTTGAGAAAAGCTGCTATGGTTTCAGCAAGTGACTTAAAGCGCATCAAACAGATGCTTTCCCAAATGCGTTAATTATTAGAAGACTTTTTGAGGAGGAATTTTAGATGCCAAGAACTAAAGGTGGAACCGTAACACGCGCTCGTCGTAAGAAGATCATGAAGTTAGCCAAGGGTTACCGTGGCTCAAAACACTTACAATTTAAAGCAGCAAGTACTCAAGTATTTGTTTCTCGTAAATATGCTTTCCGTGACCGTAAGAAGCGTAAGAGCGAATTTAGAAAATTATGGATCGCTCGTATCAACGCTGCTGCAAGACAAAATGGTCTTTCATACTCTAAGTTAATGCACGGCTTAAAGGTAGCTGGTATTGACATGAACCGTAAGATGTTAGCTGACATTGCTTACAACGATGAAAAAGCTTTTGCTGATTTAGCAGATGCTGCTAAGAAAGCTTTGAACTAAGAATATTAAAAATGCTCCGCATAGGCGGAGCATTTTTTTCTCAAATTTAATTAAATATAGCTAGTAAACGATTTTTTTCTTGATCAGAAGCAAAAGCAGCATTAATAGAATTTAATAGTAATTGATGTTCCTCTGCTTTTGTAAGGTTAGTTTTCGATTCAAGTAATTTAAATTCTTTGGGTAAATTAGTATTTGAAACAGTCATGTTGTCACAATTTAGGGTTGCCTTTATCTTTTTTGAAAGAAGTGTTTTTAGAGGATAAGAATCAATGTCCTTAAACACTTTGGTATTGAGGTTAGAAGTAGCACAACACTCCAGAGTTATATTGTGGTCGACTAAATATTTAACCATTTGATTGCTTTCTAAACAGCGAATTCCATGACCAATTCTCCTAGTACCTAAATCTAGGGCTTCTTGCATTGAGTCAGGACCAGCTGCTTCTCCGGCGTGAATGGTAAATGGAATATGCATTGCTTTTGCATCCTCAAAGAATGGTCTGAAAGCTTTATTTGGAATTGGACCTTCAGGCCCAGCCAAGTCGATTCCGACAACATGCTGTTGATTATATTTAGCAGCTAGTTTAACGGTTAAGTTATTTTCGTGTTCTCTA
The DNA here is from genome assembly GCF_910589175.1 of uncultured Lactobacillus sp. Lineage (GTDB taxonomy): Bacteria > Bacillota > Bacilli > Lactobacillales > Lactobacillaceae > Lactobacillus. The sequence continues at coordinate 25,927 of NZ_CAJURR010000017.1, read as the reverse complement.
TTTGGCAAACGCATGAGGCAAAGAATTAAATTAGCATGTAAAGGATAAGAATTATCTTGTTGCTCATCCTGCCACTTATAAAATTTTTCCAATCCTGAAATACAAGCTCTTACTGCGTCTTCTTGAGTAAGATTTTTTTGAGTGTGAAATTGCGGAGCAAACCGGATTTCTGCGTAAACTAATCCTTGAGAGCGTAAACTTTTTAAAAGATCAAAAATGGCTACTTCTAAATCTCTCTTTGTTTGTAAAAACAATAAAGGAAAATCGAATTTAGTTAAATATTCTTGTAAATTAGCACACTTTTTAGAAACTGAGAGCTTTTCTTTGAGTTGTGTTTCAGTTAAACTTGGAAAGTTATGAGCTTTCATTAATTTTTTAACAGTAGGGTATGGCAAAGAACCATCTAAGTGTAGATGGAGATCAATAAAGTTTTTCATAATTTAACTCCTTTATGTAATACGGTGGAAATATAAATTGTTATCATTTTACCATCTTTTATTCTAAAGAAAAGTAAAATTTAATTTTTCAATCATCAAATGTTTCTAAAGATTAAAGATTTCTGATACTATAGATATGAGAAAAAAGTGGAGATTTTTTAATGTTATTTAGACCTCGTTATACAATAGATACTATCTATCATTTAGATCCAAAACAGTTAAAGAAGATGGGAATTAAGGCTGTTTTTAGCGATTTGGATAATACGCTACTTGCTTGGAATAAAGCAGATACAGCTGTTGAAATGAACCAGCTCAATGAACGCCTGGCCAAGGATGGAATTCGCTTAGTTGTTATTTCAAATAATAATGCAGAACGAATTGGAAAAGTTTTGAATCCATACCATATTTCTTTTATTGCAAAAGCACGCAAGCCTTTACCTATCGGCATTAATAAGGAATTAAAAACTTTGAATCTAAAAAAAGATCAAGTTTTAATGGTAGGAGACCAGTTGATTACTGACATACAGGCGGGTAATTTAGCTGGTGTAGCTACGGTTTTAGTAAAACCATTAGTTGAAACGGATAAGTGGAATACAAGAATCAACCGCTTCTTTGAGAAATTTATCTTTTTCTTTTTGAATTTAAGAAAACCTGTAGTTTTTAAGGAGAAATTAGAATGAGTGAAGAATTACGTTGTATTGGTTGTGGAAGTATATTACAAGATCAAGACCCTAAAAAATCGGGCTACTTACCATCTTCTGCCTTAAAAAAGGCACTAGAGAGTGATGATAATGAAGTATATTGTCAGCGCTGCTTTAGATTAAGACACTATAATGAAATTATGCCCGTTGAAGAAAATAACGATGATTTCTTGGCTTTACTTAATTCAATTAGTCAAAAGAAGGCATTAGTCGTTAATGTGGTTGACTTATTTGATTTTAGTAATTCATTGATTTCTTCAATTAAGCGTTTTATTGGTGGAAATGAATATATTTTAGTTGGTAATAAAGTAGATTTGTTCCCAAAAAATTCTAAAGAATCCAAAATTAAAGATTGGATGCGCCAAGAAGCTAATCGAAATGGTTTAAAGCCAGAAAAAATATTTTTAGTTTCAGCTGCTAAAAAGAAAAATTTAGATGAGTTGATGGCATTTTTAGCTAAAAAAGGCGAAAAGAAAGATATCTATTTTGTTGGAACAACAAATGTTGGGAAATCTACGTTAATCAACGCGATCATCAATATGAACAGTGATTTAAAGGATGTCATTACTACCTCTAAATTCCCTGGAACAACATTAGATGAAATTAAAATCCCACTTTCTAATGGTCATTATTTAATTGATACGCCAGGGATTTTGAATGCTAATCAATTGGCTAGTCATTTGAGTGGAAAAGAGCTTGAAGTTGTTGAACCAAAGAAACCATTAAAACCAGCAACCTACCAACTTTTACCTGGACAGACAATCTTTTTAGCTGGATTAGGACGTTTTGACTATGTAGATGGTCCATCTGCTGGATTTACAATTTATGTTGCTCGCGACCTTTATGTACACAGAACGAAGACTGAAAATGCGGATGCATTTTATGAAAAACATAAAGATGATTTATTGCTTCCACCAAGTAAAGAAGATAATCTCGGACCATTAAAGGGCCAAACTTTTTCACCAAAAGAAAAAAGCGATATTTTATTTGGCGGAGTTGGCTTTATTACCACACCTGCTAATGTTGTAGTAAAAGCTTATACGCCAGAAGGAATTGGGTTAGGAATTAGAAGAGCGTTAATATAATGCAATGTGTTGTAAAAGAAAAACCACAAGTACAATTTGAACCAGTTACAAGTTCTGCTCAGCAAATTGGAATTATGGGAGGAACTTTTAATCCGGTTCATTTAGCTCACTTATCAATGGCTGAGCAAGTTAGAAAACAGCTTCATTTAGATGAAATATGGTTTATCCCCAATAATACGCCTCCACATAAAAAAATAGCTGGAAACATAAGCACTAAAGATCGTTGTGCAATGCTTGAATTGGCTATTCATGATAATCCACATTTTCACGTTAAGCTTTTTGAAATAATGCGTGGTGGAACCTCATATATGGTTGATACTTTACGTTACTTAAAGAAGAGAGCACCACGTAATCAATATTACTTAATTATGGGTAGTGACGAAGTAAATGATTTTGAAAATTGGCGTGAACCAGAAACTATCGCCCTTTTATCTACCCTAGTTGGCGTTAGGAGACCAAATTATCCGCAAAATCCCAAGTTTCCAATGATTTGGGTTGATGCACCAAATTTAGATATTTCATCTTCTCTAATTCGTCAAAATATAGCTACCGGTAATTCTATTCGGTATTTAGTACCAGAAAGTGTACGCTTATATATTGAATCAAGAGGCTTATATCGTGACTGAAATTAATTTTGTTAAAACATATTCCCCATTAACTTCTGAGGAAATTATTGCTAAAGAAAAAAGCAACATGGATGAAAAGAGATTTAAGCATTGTATTGGTGTAAGTGAAACTAGTCGTAAGTTAGCTGAACTTAATAATTATGATCCTGATAAGGCTGCTTTAGCAGGATTTATCCATGATTATGCAAAGCAAGTCTCTCCGGCCCGATTTATTGAAGTGATTAAGGAACAGCATTTTGATCCAGATTTACTTAATTATAATCGAGCTATTTGGCATGGAATTGTGGGATCATATTTTATTGAAAAAGAATTAAAGATAACTGATCCAGAAATTTTAACTGCTATTAAACGTCATACTACTGCTGATGTAGAGATGACCACGCTAGATAAAATTGTCTTTGTAGCGGATTTTATTGAACCAGGTCGTGACTTTCCTGGAGTAGAAGAAGCAAGAAAGGTAGCCTTTGCTAACTTAGATGATGGGGTAGGCTTTGAATTAGCCCACACACTTGATTTTTTAATAACTAATAGAAAAAAGATTTATCCTAAGACATTTGCTGCTTACAATAAATGGTCAGTAAAGGATTAGAATTTTGAAAGGAAAAGTAAAATTGGATAGTAAGAAATTATTAGATTTAACTGTAGAAGCAATCGATGAAAGACATGGTGAAGATACTGAAGCATACGATATGCAAGGAATTAGTATTTTAGCTGATTACTATGTTGTAACAACAGCTGGCTCAAACCGTCAACTTCATGCCATCGTTAACAGTATTATTGATAAGATTCATGAACATGGAAAAGAAGACTACCGTATTGAAGGAACTCGTGATTCTAACTGGCTCTTGGTAGATATGGGAGATGTAGTTGTAAATGTGTTTACTGAAGATGCACGAGACTTTTATGGCTTAGAAAAGCTTTGGAGCAATGGTAAGAAACTAGAATTAAACTTAGACTAAAGGTAAGAGTATGAGTGTAATTGGCATTGTAGCCGAATATAATCCGTTTCATAGCGGCCACGAATTTTTAATGAATCAAGCTCGTTTAGCAGCTAAAAATGATCCAATAATTGTTGTAATGTCAGGTAATTATGTTCAACGTGGACAAATGGCAATTATGGATAAGTGGCAAAGAGCAAAGGCAGCTTTAGCTTCTGGTGCTGATTTGGTATTTGAATTACCATTTTCTTTTGCTGTGCAGCCAGCTGATATTTTTGCTAATGGTAGTATTAAAATGTTGAGTGATTTGGGAGTGTCAGAATTATTTTTTGGAGTAGAGGATGCGAATTTAAATTTCTCTTATTTAGGTCAAAAAATAAATCAAATTCCAAAGAATCGGATGGACTTTCGAGACTACACTCAAACTTATGCTACTCAATATAATGAAATGGTTGCTAGAGAAGTGGGGCATGAAGTAAATCAACCTAACATGATGTTAGCCGTTGCTTATGCAGTTGCAAGTGAACAATTAAAGAATCCACTTCATTTACATCCTATAACAAGAGTAGGAAGTGGACATGATGATCCACTTTTACAAGATAAAATAGTTTCCTCAGCTACAGCGATTAGAAATTATTGTTTGCACCATCCCAATGACTTATCTGAATTAAAAAAATATCTTCCTAAAGGAGAATTGGTAAGTTTAGAAAGTCAAAAAGTTTATCCGAACTGGAATCTTTTATTTAACTTTTTGAAGTATCGAATTGAAAGTGCAAGTTTAGAAGAATTGCAGTCAATTTATCAAATGAGTGAAGGACTAGAATATAAAATGAAGGAAGAAATTCATACGGCAGAAGATTTTACTTCATTTTTACGGCAAATTAAGTCTAAGCGATATACTTATGCTCGTTTAAGAAGATTATGTCTTTACACACTTTTAAATGTCACTGAGAACGAAATAAAGGATTCTTATCAAGATGTTTCAACTCTATTGCTAGGCTACAGTAATCGAGGAAGAAATTATCTTAAGAAAATTAGAAAAGATGTTCAAGTACCGATTATTTCAAAAGTTGATAAGAAAAATGCTGCAAGTGGAACTTTAGGTTTTCAAGTAAAAGTGGATCGGCTTTTTGAACAAATTATAGGTGAAGATCAAAATTTTGGTCGTAAACCAATCGAGGTAAAATAATGTTAAAGTTTTCATATTCGCAAATTAAAAATAGTCGTAATCCATTAACTCATGTTGATGAGAACGTTGAGTTAAGTAAAGAATTTTTTGATAGAAGTAAAGAATTACTGGAAGATGCAAAGAATGTTCATGTTACTGGTGACTTCTTCTATGATGAACCTTTTGTTACTGGTAATTTTACTGTCGAAGCAGATGTTGTAGTACCTTCAACTCGTAGCTTAAAACCAGTAAAAATGCATCAAAAATTCAACTTTACTGAGAACTATAGTGAAGTTGAACCAACTCAAGAACAGCTTGATGAGGAAGATACAATTGTAACTGTTAAGGACGATACAATTGATCTTCAAAAGGCTGTAGAAGATAACTTGCTTTTAAGCTTACCATCAGTGATCTTGACTCCTGAAGAAGAGGCCGAAGGAGACTTTCCTGAAGGAGAAGGCTGGAAGGTTGTTTCTCAAGAAGCTTACCAAGAACAGCAATCTAATAAAGAAAATCCTGCTTTTGCTAAGCTTAAGGATTTATTTAAAGATGAAAAAAACAAGTAATAACCCCTTGCATTAATGTATCTTTAAATTTAATATTAATTTATTAATAAAATTTTTAACCAGATTGAATAGTAGTGGAGAAAATAATGAGTAAAATTCTGATTATTGAAGATGAAAAAAATCTTGCCCGTTTTGTAGAACTAGAATTAAGACATGAAAAATATGAAACTCAAGTTGAAGGAAACGGTCGGAAAGGATTGGATTTAGCTTTAAATGAAGATTTTGACGCAATTTTATTAGATTTAATGTTGCCAGATCTTAATGGATTAGAAATTGCTCGTCGTGTTCGCCAAGAAAAAACAACTCCAATTATTATGATGACTGCAAGAGATTCAGTAATTGACCGCGTCTCAGGTTTGGACCACGGTGCTGATGATTATATTGTTAAACCTTTTGCAATCGAAGAATTATTAGCTCGCTTACGTGCTGTTTTAAGAAGAGTACAAATTGAAAAGAGAGCTATGGGCGATACGATGGGAGTTCAAAAGGTAGTTCACTTCAATGATTTAACTATTGAAACAGCTAATCGAATTGTTCACCGCGGAGATAGTACAGTTGATCTAACTAAACGTGAATACAACTTGTTAATGACATTAATTGAAAATAAGAATAATGTTGTTACAAGAGAGCAACTTTTAAACAAAATTTGGGGACCTGAATCTAAGATTGAAACCAATGTTGTTGAAGTCTATGTGCGTTATTTACGTAATAAGATTGATGTACCGGGCCGTCCATCATACATCAAGACTGTTCGTGGTACCGGTTATATGGTAAGAACTGATGAAAATGATGAAGCACGTGAAGAAACAAAATAAATCTAAGAAAGAGACCCTAAAGTCCTCACTAACTTTTAAGTGGGTAAGTTTAGTTGCAGCGACAATTACGGTCTCTTTTGTTATATTTTCAATTGCAATTTATTCTTTAGTTAAGCAACAAATTATCTCACAGGAAAGAAATTTGACAGAGAGTGTAGCAACTACATTTCAAAGAAGACTCGTTGAAATTCCAACAAGTTTACAAATTTCAAATGTTGTACCTCAGCTTTCTCCTAATACGAATCGTATTTTAGAAGGACAAACACCAATTACTTCTAATGATGGTGGGAATGTTTTTAATGATGATGTATTAGCTACTTTATCGAATCGTGATACTAGTATTACGATTTATAATCCTGCTGGAGATGTTGTTTTTAGTAATGGAAATGTTCCTGATGAAGGGATGCCACAATTTAGTAAGACTGAAAATCATGTGTTAAAGGTTGTAACGAGTCGCGGAAAAATTCATATGAAAGTATATCAGAAGATTTTTTCTGAGAGGACACATCGGTTAACTGGGTATTTGATTGTGGATAATTCCATGGATCAACAAAATCAGGTATTGAAATCTATTCGACACTGGATGATTGGTCTATCAGTTATTGCTATTGTAGTTTTTATTGGTTTGTCTTATTTGATAGTTAATAGTGTTGTACAACCAATTAAGAAAATGTCTCAAATTTCTCATGATATTAATAAAGACCCCACTGATAAAAGGCGAGTACCCGATCTTCATAGAAATGATGAATTAGGAGAACTGGCTATATCTTTTAATAAGATGCTTGATAGAATGCAAGCCTATATGCAGCAACAAAAACAATTTGTAGGAGATGTGTCTCATGAATTGAGGACTCCCGTAGCTGTAATTGAAGGACACTTAAACTTATTAGAGCGTTGGGGAAAAGATGATCCTCAAGTACTGGAAGAATCAATTCAGGCTTCTCTTCAAGAAAGCAAGAGAATGAAACATTTGATTCAAGAAATGCTAGATCTAACTAGGGCTGAGCAGGTTGATTTGCAGTATCCTGATAAAACGACTGATGTCAACGAAGTATTAAATCGAACTGTTAATGACATGAGAATGATTCATCAAGACTTTACTATTACTTATGATGATGCAGACTTAAAACCTGATACAATAGTTAAGATTTATCGTAATCATCTTGAGCAAATTTTAATCATTTTGATTGATAATGCTATTAAATATTCTACTGATAGAAAAGAAATTTTGGTAGCTGCTGCTACTGAAGAAGATAAGGTTAAGATTTTAGTTCAAGATTTTGGTGAAGGAATTGCTCCTGATGAGCAGGACAAGATTTTCAATCGTTTTTATCGTGTAGATAAGGCTAGAACCCGTGAAAAGGGTGGGAATGGACTAGGCTTAGCTATTGCTCAAAAACTCGTTGAAAGTTATCATGGAAAGATCAGTGTTAGTTCAACACTTGGCTCAGGCAGTAAGTTCATGATTGAATTTCCCTTATTAAAATCTGAGTCAGATAAATAAAAATAGGGAATCCGTTACGGATTCCCTATTTTTATTTATTAATCTTTGTCAGAATTATTTTTACGCTTTTGCTTACCTGCATTACGTGCACGTAAATCTTGATGAAGATCTTTATTTTCCTCAGGAGTGGAAGTTGATGAAGAAGTAGTGTTAAGAATATTATCGATTGTTTCTTGAGTAACAACTACTTTAAGTGGACGTTCGTTTAATTCAGCTGCAACATCTCTTTTTACTTTTGGCATAATAACAAAAGTAGTAATTAATTGTTGCAAAATAGCAATAAGCCCACCGACTAAGAAGTAAAGTGCTAGAGCGCCTGGAGCAGAAATACTAATAAAGAAAGTCATAGCTGGACTTAGAATTAAAGTCATTTGCATTGCTTTCTTTTGTTCTTCAGGTATTCCAACCATTGAAAGATAACCTTGAACTACATACAGCAATGTAGCAATAATTGTTAAGATAATGGATCGTTGTCCAAGAGAAATGCCAAAGAAACTTGAGGCCGCTAATTCTTTAGAATAAGCTACAGCTTGATAAATTCCCATCATGATTGGAAGCTGAATAAGTAATGGTAAGCATCCCATTCCGCCCATCATTGACATATTATTTTCCTTATAAACGCGCATTTGAAGTTGGCTAATTTGCATTTGTTGTGGTTGTGTTAGCCCAGGCTTCTTAAGTGCTTCTTGGATCAATTTCATTTGAGGTTGGAGCTTTTGAGTTTTCTCTTGTTGGGTAGTCATTTTACGCTGGGATGCTAGTCGAAGAGGCATAACAATGAGCTGAACAACAAAAGTAATAATAATAATTGCCCAGCCAGCTCCATTTGATCCACCAATTTGATTCTCAACAGCTAACATGATGTTTTGAATTGGTTTGCCAAATAGACTAAAGACCCAAGCATAGGGCCCACTAGTGGGTGCTTGATAGATGCTTTGACCATTGTTAGCACATCCGGTTAAGATAAGTGCTAGCATAGTTATCATGGCAAATAGACTAAAATATTTAGTTTTTGATTTCATTAACTATAACCTTTCCTACTTTATTGTTACTGCAATAAAGTTTACTAGTTATTTCTTAAAGTATCAATAAACCACACTAAAGCGAGTAAATTTTTCTGTATTGGGAATTGTTTTTAAATCTACATGATCAACATGGGCAGCAACTGAAGGAGATGCTTTGATTTTTTTGATAAAATGCTCTAAAGGTAGTTCATCCCCTTGAGCTACAATTGATACAGATCCATCTGGATTATTTTTAACAGTACCTGTGATTCCTAATTCTTGAGCAATCATTTGAGTTGTCCATCTAAAGCCAACTCCTTGTACTAAGCCTGTAACTCTCATTGTGACTGTTTTCATAAGTATCACTCTTTTCTGTATATTCTAATTTAAATTTTAACATGTTAATTTTAGGCGAGGTAATTTAAAATATTAGAGTAGAAGGAAGTAGAAATTTATGATAGAAATTAACTCAGTAAATAATCCCACAATTAAAAGTCTTAGAAAGCTTGAACAGAAAAAGTATCGTAAAAAGACCCAAACATATTTAATTGAAGGTTTTCATTTAGTTGAAGAAGCTTTAAAGAGTCATGAAAACTATCTTTATGTTTTAGGAACAGCGGAAGCTATAGAAAAATTAGATGCGAGCTATAAATTAAAAGATGATAAAGTCATCCAGATTACCGATGCAATTGCTCAACATTTAAGTAGTACCAAGAATAGTCAAGATATTTTTATGGTGCTACCAATTAATCAACCAAAATCATTTAGTTTTGAATATGGAAAATGGGTTGTTTTAGATAATTTAACTGATCCCGGAAATGTTGGAACAATTATTCGTACAGCCGATGCAGCTGGTTTTGATGGTGTTATCTTGTCTGAAGAAAGTGTGGATTTATATAATCCAAAAGTTCAGCGTAGTATGCAGGGGAGCCAGTTCCATATTCAAATTATTCAAAATCCGATTTTGGAAGCTATTAGTAGTTTTAAGGAAAATGGTCTTCCAGTCTATGTAAGTATTCTTGATAAAACTGCTAAGTCCTTAAATAACTGTACTCCGGTTCCTCAATTAGCTTTAGTAATTGGAAATGAGGCTCATGGGGCAAGTAAAGAGGTAATTGAAACAGCGGATAAAAAGATCTATATCCCGATAAAGGGAAAGGCGGAATCGTTAAATGCGGCAGTAGCAGCGGGTATTATGATTTATCATTTTTCATAAGCTTGTAGCTTGTTTTTAGTAAGTGTTATCACTATAATCTTAATATAGATGATTTAAAATTATTTTGATTTTTTAGGAGGAATACATATGTCCCAAGAAATTGAAAGCAAAACTAAAATGACTGACTGTCCGGATCCAGAAGATTATTCACTGTGTTCGCATTTTATTGATGCTTTTGGAATTATTGGCAAAAAATGGAATGGCTTAATTATTAGCTCTTTGTGTGATACCAACGCAATGCGTTTTAAGGACTTAGCACGTTGTATTAGTAAGTGCTCTGACCGTGTTTTAGTTGAACGACTAAAAGAACTAGAAAAAGACGGAATTGTTAACCGTACTGTAGACAAAAAGAGTGGAATTATTAGCTATACCCTGACTCAAAAGGGTGCCGATTTACAACCCGTTTTTGAGCAAGTCCATAATTGGGCTGATAAATGGGCTTAAAGGTAATTGCAAAGTTAGGTAAAAAGTTTTAAGATACTATTATAATTAAATGCGATGATTAAGATTAGTAGTGTGGATAGCTTTTTAGAGAGAGTTTCACTGGTGGAAGAAACTTAAGTTAGAAGCATGAATTTCATCTTAGGAGCAGAATCTAATCAATTCCGGTATTTCACCGTTATTCGAAAAGAGTGTGAACACGCACTTTATTTGTGCTAGTTCAAACTAGGGTGGTACCGCGAAGCTTCGTCCCTTTTGGGACGGGGCTTTTTTGTTGGAAAGGAAAATGAGATGGACTTATTCGATAGAATAAATAAGTTAAAAGAAGAAGGATTGAATGAAATCAAGCATGCTGAAAATCAGAAAATGCTTGATAAGATTAGAGTAGAGCTGATGGGACGCAAGGGTGAATTAACTGAAATTCTTCACTCAATGAAAGATATTGCTCCAGAGAATAGACCTAAAGTGGGTCAAGAAGTAAATCAAGTTCGCGATCTTCTTCAAAAGCAATTAGATGAAGCAAAAAATAACTTCTTACAAACTTTAATTGCTAAAAAACTAGAAGAAGAAAAAATTGATGTTACTTTGCCTGGTCGTGAGGGACATTTAGGTTCCAAACATCCTATTAATATTATTTTAGATGATTTAGAAAGCTACTTTATTGGAATGGGTTATGAAGTGGTTCAAGGTCCAGAAATTGAAACGGATCACTATGTCTTTGAAATGATGAACTTACCAAAAGATCACCCTGCTCGTGATATGCAAGCAACTTTCTATATTGATGAGGAAAACTTGCTTAGAACGCAAACTTCAGGAGACCAAGCTAGAGTTTTAGAAAAGCATGATTTTTCTAAAGGTCCATTAAAGATGGTTGGTCCAGGTAAGGTATACCGTAGAGATGACGATGATGCAACTCACTCCCACCAATTCCAACAAATGGAAGGCTTAGTAATCGATAAAAATGTTACTATGTCAGACCTTAAAGGAACTCTAGAAATGATTGCCAAGCACGTTTTTGGTCAAGATCGCAAGACTCGTCTTCGTCCATCTTACTTCCCATTTACTGAACCATCAGTTGAAATGGATGTTTCTTGTTTTAATTGTGATGGTAAGGGTTGTCCAATTTGTAAATATACTGGCTGGATCGAAGTACTTGGTGCTGGTATGGTTCACCCAAATGTTTTAGAAAATGCTGGTGTAGATTCAACAGTCTATGGTGGTTTTGCCTTTGGTTTAGGTTTAGATCGTTTTGCAATTTTGAAATACGGCATTTCTGATATTCGTGATTTCTATACTAATGATGTACGTTTCTTGGCACAATTCCGTAAGGAGGAAGATTAATGCTTGTTTCATATAATTGGTTAAAAGATTTTCTTAATTTAGATGAAGATCCTAAAGAATTAGGAGAAAAAATTACTAGAACTGGTGTTGAGATCGCATCTGTAGATCACCCAGCAGAAGGATTAAAAAAATTAGTAGTTGGACACATTTTAGAATGTGAAGATATTGAAGGTACTCACTTACACAAATGTCAAGTTGATGTTGGTGAAGAAGAACCAATTCAAATTGTTTGTGGTGCTCCTAATGTTGCAGCTGGTGAAGATGTTATTGTTGCTTTACATGGGGCAAGAATTGCCGGAAATGAAAAAATTAAGCGGGGTAAAATTCGCGGAATTAAATCAAACGGTATGATTTGCGGACTTCAAGAAATTGGTTTTGAAGATAAGGTAGTTCCTGCAAAATATGCAGATGGAATTTTTGTTTTCCCTAAAGATTCAGATGTAAAACCAGGAGAAGAAGTATATGAAGCACTTGGTATGGACGACTATATTTTAGATTTTGATATTACTCCAAACCGCGCTGATACTTTGTCAATGGAAGGTGCCGCTTATGAAGTTGGTGCAATTGTTGATGAAAAACCTAAAGTTGAACCAGTGGTTCTTAAGGCAGATGGCCCCGACTGGACTAATGAATTAGATGTACAAGTTGATGAAAAACTAGCACCTAAGTTTTACTTAAGAAAAGTTTCTAATGTAAAAATTGGTGAAAGTCCATTGTGGATGCAAAGACGTCTTTGGAATGCAGGAATTCGTCCGATCAATAATGTAGTTGATGTTACTAATTATGTAATGCTTTTAACTGGCCAACCAATGCATGCTTATGATGCTCGTACTTTTAAGGACGGTAAACTAGAAGTTAGAAAAGCAAATAAAAATGAAAAGCTTACTTTATTGAATGATAAAGAAGTAGAATTAGATCCAAATGACATAATTATTACTGATGGTCAAAAGCCTGTTATGATGGCTGGTGTCATGGGTGGTAAGAACTCAGAAGTTGAAGATGATACTACTGATGTAATCTTAGAATCTGCTGTTTTTGATGGAACCAGTGTAAGAAAATCTGCATTGCGTCACGCTAACAGAACTGAGGCATCAAGTCGCTTTGAAAAAGGCGTTAACTGGGATAATACTCAAAAAGCCTTAGATATGGCTGCATTGTTATTGCGTAATGATGCAGATGGTACAGTTAATGAAGGAGAAATTAAAGCAACTGATGCTCAAAGAAATCGTTCAGTAGTTAAAACCACAGTATCTTATATTAATAAGGTATTAGGAACTGAGTTAAGCAGAGCTGAAATGGAAAAGATCTTTGATCAGTTAGGTTTTATTGTTGCAGGCTCTGAAGACGAGCTAGTAGTTACCATTCCTAATAGAAGATGGGATATTTCTATTCCAGCAGATTTAGTAGAAGAAGTTGGCCGAATTTATGGTTACGATAATTTAAAATCTACCCAACCTCTTTTAGCTGAAACTCATGGTGGTTACTCTGCAAAAGAAACTGCTATGCGTAGAATTAAAGATATTGTTCAAGGACAAGGATTGATGGAAGCAATTTCCTACTCATTGACTTCTCCAGAAAAAGCAATTTCATTTACTAAAGATCCTAAACCAGTAGTTGAGGTTCAATGGCCATTAAATTCAAGTCGTTCAACTATGAGAGAAAACCTAATAACAGGATTAGTTGATGCTGCAAGCTACAATATGGCCCGTAAGCAAAAAGAATTAGCTTTATTCGAACAAGGTAGAGTTTATGATCATGAAAATAATACATTTAATGAACATGAACATTTAGCTGCTCTTTATTCAGGCCATACTTTAGCAGCCAATTGGCAACATTTAGACCAAAAGATTGACTTCTATTTTGTAAAGGGACAATTAACTAACTTATTTAGAGCAATTGGTATCAAAGATGAAGATGTAGAGTACCGCGCTGAACTTATTCAAGGAATGCATCCAACTAGAACTGCCGGTATTTATATTAATGATCAATACGTTGGTCTAATTGGAATGCTAGCACATGCTGTTACTGCTCTTGATAAAGCATTACGTGGCAGTGAAATATATGTTTATGAAATTGATCTAGATGCAATTGTTTCTATGCTGCATAAAGGTATGAAAGCTAAGGCTGCTCCAAAATTCCCAGCTATTGAACGAGATTTATCACTATTAGTACCTAATGATGTAACTAATGCACAAATTGAAGCTCAAATTAAGCTAAATGGAGGTAAATACCTTTACAATATTCAAGTAATCGATGTTTATGCTGGAAGCCAAATTGAATCCGGCCATAAATCAATCTCTTACTCATTAACTTTCTTAAATGAAAAAGACACGTTAACTGATGAAGTTGTAGCTAAAGCAATGGAAAAGATCGAAGCAGATCTGAAAGAAAGTCTAAAGATTAAAGTTCGTTAATTCTTTTTTAGGGAGCTTTGCTATAATTGTCTTAGATTTTTGTGATTTTCGGAGGAAAAGCATTTGCTAAATCAAGACAAAAAGAAAAATCATGAGTTAGAGGAAGAGGCATCTAAAAAGGTTACTCGTTGGATCCTTAGTGGATTAGGAGCAATTTTGGTTTTAGTTGTCTTAATTGGGGGCTGTTATGTAGGTTATGCACTCCAGCCAGCCAATCGGCATGATGAAGATGTTGTTAGTGTTCATATTCCTGCGGGAGCAACTAATAGTCAAATTGCTCAAATTTTACAAGAGAAAAAGATTATTAGAAATGCGGCCGTTTTCAACTTTTGGTTAAAGAGCCATAGTGCGACAAATTTTCAAGCAGGTAATTTTTATTTATCACCTTCAATGCATAACAAAGAGATTGTTAGTCAATTGCAAGGCGGAGGTGGTCGGCCAGTTGTTGGTCATGTTCTAATAAAAGAAGGACAAACGATTGATAGTATTGCTACTACAGTTGGTAAGAATACTAAGTATAGTCGCCAAGATTTCTTAAAGCTAATGAAAGATAAGAGCTTTATGAAGAGTTTGGAGAAGCAATATCCTAAACTTTTAACTAGTTCTATGAACAGTAAGGGTGTTCGCTATCATTTAGAAGGATATCTTTTCCCAGCAAAATATGATGTTTATCAAGGAGCTTCTTTAAAAGAATTAGTTAACCAAATGGTTGATAAGACTGATCAAGTTTTGCAACCGTACTATAGTTCAATTAAGAAGAAGCACTTAACAGTGCAGGAAGTTCTAACCTTAGCCTCCTTAGTAGAACGTGAAGGTGTTAAAACTAAAGATAGACGCATGATTGCAGGAGTATTCTTTAACAGACTTAAAGCTAATATGCCACTTCAGTCAGATATTTCAGTAATGTATGCATTGAATAAGCATAAACATTCTTTATCGTTGAAGGATATTAAAGTGAAATCACCATATAACTTATATGTTCATAAGGGATACGGTCCTGGACCATTTAATAATCCAAGTCTAGATTCAATTAGTGCTGTATTAAACCCAATTAAGTCTAACTATCTCTACTTTGTTGCAAATCTTAAGACTGGTAAGGTTTACTACAACGAAAACTATGATGAACATTTGAAGCGAAATAGTAGTTTAGGTCAGTAAAAACGGTTGACTTTTTTAGGTAGAAAACATAAGCTGTTTGGTGCAAAGAAAAATAGGTATAGGTAAGGAGATTTTTTAGTATGGCAGAAAAAGTTTATCCAATGACCGCTGAAGGTAAAGAAAAACTTCAGAAGGAATTAAAAAACTTAAAATTAGTAAAACGTCCAGAAGTTATTGAACGAATTAAGGTTGCTAGATCATTCGGTGACTTATCAGAAAACTCAGAGTATGATGCAGCAAAAGATGAACAAAGTGCTGTAGAACAACGTATTGTTCAAATTGAACAAATGCTTAAATATGCACAAGTTGTTGATGCAGATAGTGTTGATCCTAATGAAGTTTCTATTGGTAAAACTGTTACTTACACTGAAGTAGGCACTGATGACCCAGAAACCTATACTATTGTTGGATCTGATGAATCTGATCCGCTTAATGGAAAAATTTCTAATGATTCACCAATTGCTCAAGCTTTACTTGGCAAAAAGAAGGGTGAAAAAGTAACTATCAATACTCCCGGTGGAACTTTTGATGTTACTATCAATGACGTTAAGACATTGAACTAATTTAAACAATTTATCTAAAAAAGGGATTAACTTACGTAAAAGCTAGTAAGTTAATCCCTTTTTGGTTTGAAAATAAATAAAATTATGGTTGAGATAATCGAAATTATAAGACCAATTAAGAAAGCAATTGGTACATAAACTAAAGTAAGGTGATGGGTACCTTTTTTTAGAGGTGCACTTAAAAATGTTTGGGCAAATTTGTGGGTTTTGAGAAGTTTACCATTGTCAAAAATCAGCCAATTTTTTGAATAAGGAATGGTAGAATTTAATGTTTCATTTTTTTGTGCAGTGTAATCAAGAGTTAAAGAAATAGGACTTGTTTGATGAGTTACTGGTTGTTTTTGATTAAATTTATGGATAATTTTGTTAAATTCATCTTCTCTAAATTGGAGAACTCTAATACCATTTAGATTGATATTTTCAGTGTTTAGATTGAAAACAATTTTAATGGGAGTATTTGTTGAATAATATCCAATATTTAGTAACTTACTTGAAATACCTAAATCATCATTGTTAAGTGGATGATTATTAACAATAATCGAGGTGATATTAGTAGTTAAGTTTGAGGGAAGCTCGAGATAATAAGCTCCCTTTTGAAACGAAGACATATTGAAGGTTATTGTAGCAGTTTTATTTTTATCAATCTTTTTATATTCATTGATATTCTTGCTACGCTTAGTGTTTTTTAGTTTGCTTGGATTTGTTAGATATAAACTATTGAAAAGATTATGTTTTTGACCGACGATGCTGCTAAAGAGATTATTTTGATTTGTAGCAGGCATATTATTATAAAAGGTGATTTTCTGATGGGTATTTGAAATAAAAATAAGTGGTAAAGCAGATGAATTTTTTCTAATTTGTAATTGTTTAAAACTTTTAACAACTGTATTTGTAACTAAATCTGGTCGATAAAAAGCACTCGTAAATACAACTTGTTCTTTTTCAGGTAAATTACGCCTATTCTTAATGGGAACAATATTATATTTGATGCCTAAAAGACTATCGGATAAGGGCGTAGCGAAATTATTGGTAAAAGAATTATCGTTGTTTTCTAGCCCAAGATAATCTACTAAATTAATAGCTGCACGATCAGAAATAGAATTAAAGTTGCTGACCCCATAATAATTATTACTGAATGGATCGTCATCGGAACGAGTAAATGTCTTTTCTGTGCGATATAAGCCAGAGTCATATTTATGTAAATAGGTTGTAGTTTGAGAAACATTACTAGTGAAATTAGCATAATCAAAGTTTTTTTGATAAGAGATATTATCTAAACTTGCTAGCAGATTAATACTTACTTCTAGTCCTACTATTCCAAAAAAGATTACTGGGATCCACTTATAGTTAAAAAATAAAATTATGAGTAAACTACACAAAAGAAAAAGGATAGTAAGAATAATATTAGTTTGATTCAAAAATTCTTTTTGATGGATATTTAATAAAAGAAAGATACTTAAGCTAATTACTAAAAGCATACTAGCTATTTTACTAGTAAGATTAAATTTGTGTGTATGTGCGAGAACTTGAACACCCAGATAGATTGCATAGAAAGAAAAGATAAAGCTAAAGCGTGCTGGATACCAAACAGGATATTGACCTAAATGCCATAACAGAACTAGTGGGTTAAAGCTAAAAGATAGGAATAGAAATAATAGTAAAATAGCTGATGTAAATTTTTCTTTTAGGGAAAAATGTTGATTGATAAAGTAAAGGAGGCACAATAGAGTAAAAATACTAGTTAGAAAAATGTTAGGTAGTCCTTTTTCCATCTCAGTAAAATTAAATGCGCCAATTACTAATTTATCAAGAGCTTGATATGGTGCAAACTGAAAACCTAGCGAAAGAGTAGTGTCGGAGTTAATTTTTCCATTTAATATTTCAAAAAAAGCTGGTAATAATACAAAGGCGCCTAGGGTAGTGCCTAAGAGACTCTTAGTGAAATAGTGGAAAATAATTTTGCTTGAGAAAGAATGATTAATTAGAGCGGTAATAAAATAAAGTAAGCCAAAAAATAGCACCATGAAACCAGTATAAAAATTAGTTAACCATAGTAAGAACGTGATCGTGGTAAGATAAAAATAGTGTTTCTTTTGTTCAAATAATTTATCAATTGCGTCTAATAGAAGAGGTAATAAAATTAGACTGTCGAGCCACATGAGATTTAAATTATAGCTAATAATATAGCCACTTAGTGCAAAAGCAAGACTAGCGGCTAAAGCAAAAATTTTATTATCACCCTTGAAGAATTTCTGAAAATAAAAGAAGCTACTTAGACCAATGGCGCCGACTTTTAGACTAATAATTAAAAGAATAGCTATTGGTAAAGATGAATTTGAAAAAAGTAATAGTAGAAGATTAAAGGGACTATTTAAATAATAGGCACTAGTTCCAATAAACGAACTCCCTAGACCATTACTGAATGTAAAAATAAAGTTTAAAGGATTAGAGAGTAGATTATTTTTATAAAAAGAAAGAAAGTCAATATATTGTTGACCTAGATCAACGGTTAAAATTTCCTGGCCTCGATATAGAAAATAGCTTGCAAAGATACAAGTAGGCAGTAAAAAAGAAAGCCAATATAGATATTTATTTTTAAAATATGTTTTAACTTTGTTGATAATCATTGATAAATACCCTACTTCTTAAGAATATATAATTATTGCGATTTTCACTGGGAGAAAAATAGAATTTAGATGCATTTTTTGCTAAAATCAATTCTAGTTTAGTGAGGTTAGAATTTTGAATTATTTAAAACAGAGTAAAGGTTCGAATAGAAATTCCACTTCGACGCCCCTAAGAATGAAAATTATTTTGGGCGTCATTTTAGTTTTATTTTTATTATTAATTGGTCAATTGGCCTACTTACAGCTTTTCTACGGTGGACGTTTTCAAGCAGAGGTACAGCAAACCGACCAAAAGATTGTATCAAATAATGTACCACGTGGTGTGATGTATGATAGCAGCGGTAAAGTTTTGGTAGGTAATAAAGCTAATAACGCAATTACTTATACCAAAAATTCTAGCATTACGTCTAGTCAAATATATAAAATTTCTAATCGCTTAAGTCAATATATAACACTTGATGATGAAGAACCTACCCAAAGACAGCTCTATGATTATTATTTAGCTAACAGTAAAATATCAGAAAAGGAAACAGCTAAGTTGCCTCGATCTGAACGTTATGACAGTAATGGGGATGCTTTAAGTTCAAGTCAAATCTATGACAATGTTTTAAAGCGTGTTGAAAAACAAGATATCCATTTTACTAAACGCCAAAAAACAGCTGCCTTAATTTTTAATAAGATTTCTGGAGCATACACCTTATCCACTATCTATATTAAGAATAAAGATCTGACTGATCGAGAAATGGCATTAGTTGGAGAGCATTTATCTGAATTACCAGGTGTAGGTATTGGAACCGACTGGTCAAGAAGTTATCCAAATGGAAAATCCATTAAAAGTATTATTGGTTCCGTTTCTTCAGAAAAAGCTGGTTTACCAAGTGATAACTTGCAGTACTACTTAACACAAGGTTACTCACGAAATGACCGTGTAGGTACAAGTTACTTAGAAGAAAAGTATGAACCGCTTCTTAAAGGAACTAAGTCTAAGTCACAGGTAGTTACAAAGTCCGGAGATGGTGTTGAACAAACTAAGACTGTCTATAAAGGACAAAGTGGTGCCAGTTTGATTTTGACAATGAATGCTAAATATCAACAACAAGTAGAAGATGCATTGAAGAAGCAATATGCGGCTGCTAAAGCTGCGGGTGCTACTCAGTATTCTAATGGTGCCTATGCAGTAGCTATGAATCCAAAGACTGGCGCGCTCTTAGCGATTGCTGGTATTGATCATAATGCAAAGACCAATAAAGATACTGATGATGCGTTAGGTGTAATTAATAAATCCTTTGTTATGGGTTCTGCAGTTAAGGGAGCAACCGTTGCGGGTGGATTAATGAATGGTGTCATTACACCAACTAACAATGTAATGCCCGATACGCCAATTTACTTACCAGGTTCTCCAATTAAGAAATCTGTTTACCCAGTTGGTACATTTGGTAGTCTTGATGCTCCAACGGCACTAGAAGTATCAAGTAACATTTACATGATGCAATTGGCTTTAAGATGGGTAAATGCTAAATATACTCCACATAGTTTTATCTCAATGCCTTCAGATGCATTTACTAAATTGAGACGTAATTTTGCAATGTTTGGCTTGGGTCAAAAAACAGGTGTAGACCTTCCTGGAGA
This sequence comes from uncultured Lactobacillus sp., assembly GCF_910589175.1. Classification (GTDB taxonomy): domain Bacteria; phylum Bacillota; class Bacilli; order Lactobacillales; family Lactobacillaceae; genus Lactobacillus. Next base: position 5,694 of record NZ_CAJURR010000017.1, on the reverse strand, counting down.
AGTTTCAGGTATTCAAGGTCGTTCATATAACTCAGCTGGTCAATTGCTTACAGGTTCTGTTCTTGACTTGTCTTATGGAAACTATGATGCTTATACGCCAATTCAATTAGTACAATATATTTCAACGATTGCTAATGGTGGATATCGTATGCGACCATATTTAGTTCAATCAGTTGGTGAAACTAATTCACAAGGTAATAAAGTATCAATTCTTCATAATACTAAACCACAAGTTCAGATGCGTATTCCTTGGACTCAGGATCAACTTGATGTTATTCATCAAGGGATGTACCGCGTTGTTCACGGTACTAATTCATGGGGAACAGCCCATTCGTTAAAGAATGTTAAACCTTCGATTTCTGGTAAGACTGGTACTGCTCAAACTTTTTACTATGATGAAGATAATCCAGGTAATCCAAATGCGCCAGAAGTTATTAACGCTACTTTTGTTGGTTATGCTCCATCAAAAGATCCTGAGATTGCTGTAGCTGTAGTATTCCCAGGATTGGACCCAGATAAAGAAGGTTCATATACTTTGCAAGTGGCTAAGGCAATGGTTGAAGATTACTTCAAACTTAATAAATAGAAAAGTACTGGTAAAAGTGCGGAAAACATGGTATAGTTTAACAGTTAACTAAATAAGTAGGTGGTGGAAAACATGGCAGAACATATTATCCTTGAATGCACCGAATGTGGCGATAGAAGTTACTTATCTGAAAAGAATAAGCGTAAGCATCCGGAACGTTTAGCTTTAAAGAAGTATTGCCCAGTTGAAAGAAAGGTAACACTTCACCGCGAAACTAAGTAATCAAAGCAACAGGCAATTCCTGTTGTTTTTTTGTATCTAATGATATTTTATTTAATGAATTTAATTAATAAAAAAGATTTACGAAATTTACAAATAAAAAAGCTGACTAAATTTGAAAAAACTCAGCAAAAAAAATTAGAAGATGAAATCTTAAAAGAAAAGCTACTTAAAAGCCGACTATTATATCAAGCAGAGAATGTTGGCATTTCTATTTCAATGGCTTTAGAAGTGGATACAGCCCCTATTATTGCTGCTTTATGGAAAATGAATAAGAAAGTATATATTCCACGCTGTTTACCAAAAAGAAAGATGGAATTTACACGTTATAATAAAAATACGTCCTTGGAAAAAACTAAGTTTGGAGTTTTAGAAAATCACGATCCAAAAGCTGAGGTAAAAAATGATTTAGATTTAATAATCGTACCAGGGCTAGCTTATGGGTTAGATAAAAATAGTCGACTTGGTTTTGGTGGTGGGTATTATGATCGTTTTTTAAAGAAATATCCTACTCAAACTCTTAGTCTGGCTAATTCTGTTCAGGCTTTTGATCAAACAAAGTGGAAAATTGAGGCTCATGATATTCCAATAGAAAATCTTATTTTAATTAAATGAAGGGGATGATGGACAATGCAAAAGTTGAATACTAATCGATTTTCTAGCACTTTCGTTACAAATGCAATTTTAATAGTACTCTTTGTTGTCTTTATAATTGAAACAATAATGGGTGGCTCGACTAATATTAATACCCTAGTTCGTCTTGGGGCGATGAATAATCAACTTGTTACTGTTGAACATCAATGGTGGCGTTTGTTTACAGCTCAATTTTTACATATCGGCTGGTTACATATTGCATCTAATGCAGTAATGATTTATTATATGGGTCAATTTATGGAACCACTTTTAGGGCACTGGCGATTCTTAACAGTTTATTTGTTATCAGGGGTTGGTGGAAATCTGTTAAGTTATGCATATGGAAGCGATTCTGTAGTTAGTGCTGGTGCTTCTACAGCTTTGTTTGGACTTTTTGGTGTAGTAATTGCTCTTTATTTAGCCAATCGTGCAATTCCCGCAATTAACTATTTGGGAAGGCAAGCTTTAGCATTGGCCATCATTAACTTAGCTCTTGATTTATTTGCAAGTCACATTGATATTTTAGGGCATCTTGGTGGATTAATATCTGGTTTTCTGTTAGGAATAATTTTTGGTAGTGCTCATTTAAGACAATATCATCATAAATTACGAGTTATTGCAGCAGTAGTAGCAATTATTTATGTTGTTTTCTGTTTGCATCAGGGAATAGTGATTAATAATTAATAATGAAAAATTTACATGATGTTCAAAAGCTATTAAAAAAATTCAATATTATTGTTTATGTTGGCAAACGTAAGTGGGACATAGAACTGATGGGGATTGAACTTGATAATTTATATCATGCAGGTGTAGTTTCTAAGAAAGAATACATGAACGCAAAGTTAATTTTAAGTCACGAACATGAAATTGAAGAAGAAAAGGAAACTAGCGCAAAAGATAGTAATGGATTATCATAGTACTATAGAAATTCTTATATAGGGGTAAGTAATTAATGAATATTTTTGGGATTATCAACATTATCTTAATCATCATTATTTTGGCTTTTGCTTTGAGTTGGCTTTGGACCTGGATCCAATCAAAAAGAGTCGGTGGTGCATTAACTAACGAAGAATTTGAAAAGGGAAAGCGAAAAGCACAAATTATTGATGTACGCGAAAAAAATCCTTTTAAAAAAGAACATATTCTAGGAGCACGTAATATTCCTTATACAATGTTCAAATATCAATATCAAGAAATTCGTCCAGATTTACCAGTTTATCTTTATTCTGATTCAAATGCCTTGACGGTAAGAGCAGCCCGCTTTTTACAAAAGAAGGGCTATGAAAGGGTATACTGGCTAAAAGACGGTTTTGAAAAATGGGATGGTCAAACTAAGGCCTCTAAATATTAAAAGAGAGATTAACACTTTTTACAGGGATTAATCTCTCTTTTTTATTTAGCCTTGGTGAGCTGAGTAGCTCTTTCTGTTGGCTTTAATTCTATTTTGTTCGATTCTGTCAGCTTCTTTTTGCTCAGGTTCTACTACCTTTTTCTTGTAAGTAGCAAGTCCTGCTGCAAGTGCACCAACAGTTGCTAAAACGCCAGTTACAACACCGGCACCGAATTTCTTTGCCATACAAATGCCTCCCTAGAAATTAATTATTTATCACCTCAAATTTTAGCAATAATTCTTAATTCAATAAAGTCTTTTGCTATATTAACTCTGAAGAAAAAGAAGATTTTTGTTAGAATTGATACCAAGAAATAAGAGGTTTTTATATGCAAAAAATTATTGTACTAATTGGCCCAACCGGGATCGGAAAAACAGACTTAGCGTTAGATTTAGCCCCAAAAATTAATGCAGAGATTATTTCTGGTGATTCAATGCAAATCTATCAAGAGGTAAGTATCGGTACGGCTAAGCCAACAGATGAAGAATTAAAACGAGTAAAGCACTATTTAATTAATCAACGTTCAATTTTTGAAGAATATTCTGTTAAAGATTTTGTTGCTGAAGGTACCAAAGCCGTAGATAAAATTGTTGGTGATGGGGCTATTCCATTAGTTGTTGGTGGAACAGGCTTTTATATTAATGCCTTGGTCAACCAGCTCCAACTGGGTGAGCCAGGGGAGTATCAAACAAGCATTGATTCACAATGGGAAGAATATCTAAAAGAGAATGGAGAAAATAAGTTGTGGGAGCTTCTTCAAGAGAAAGATCCAGCCGCAGCAGAAAAAATAGCGCTGCAAAATAGTCGTCGTACTCTTAGAGCATTAACAGTAATTAGTAGAACCGGTAAATTGTTTAGTGAACAACAAAGAAAGATTAGTCCGCGATATGATGCTTTAATTCTTGGATTAAATAGTGATCGAGAAGAAGTCTATCAGAGAATAAATATGCGTGTAGATAAAATGATGGAGCGTGGTTTACTACAAGAAGCAAAGTTTATCTATGAAAATAGGTCTCGTGAACATCAAGTAATTCAAGCTATTGGATATAAAGAATTCTTTCCCTATTTTTCTGGAGAAAAGACTTTAGATGAATGTGTGAACAAACTAAAACAAGCTTCTAGAAAATATGCTAAGCGTCAATTGACATATTTCAAACACCAATTACCTGTTGTTTGGCTTGATCCTTTGCAAGATGAAAAAGCACCTAAAAAGGCTCTTAGAAAAATAAATGAATTTTTAAACAAATAAAAAATTTATGGTTATAATAGTGTATTATTAGTATTCTTTATAACAATTAATTTAAAATATAGCTAAAGAAATATTAATATTTATTGACGAGACCAATTTGGTCTGCTATTGTATTCATGTGCATAAGCACAAGTAGTGAATAGATTTTTAAGGACTATACCACTTCTGAAATTGGATTATAGTTCTTTAGAATAGGTGTGTACAATGAGTAAAACTATTACTGCAGAAGATATTAAAAAGAGTGTTAAAGATAACGATGTTCGTTTTCTAAGATTAGCCTTTACCGATATTAACGGAACATCTAAAGCTGTTGAAGTTCCAACTAGTCAATTAGATAAAGTTTTAACTAATGATATTCGTTTTGACGGTTCTTCAATTGATGGCTTTGTTCGTCTAGAAGAAAGTGATATGGTTTTATATCCAGACTTTTCTACTTGGGCAGTTTTGCCTTGGGGAGATGAAAAGGGTGGAAAGATCGGTCGCTTAGTTTGCTCCGTTCATAAGACAAATGGTGAACCATTCGAAGGTGATCCAAGAAATAACCTGAAGCGTGTCCTTAAAGAAATGAAAGAAATGGGCTTTACTGATTTTGATATTGGTTTTGAAGCAGAATTTCATTTATTTAAGTTAGGTGAGGATGGTAACTGGACTACTGAAGTTCCTGATCATGCTTCATACTTTGATATGACTTCTGACGATGCTGGTGCAAGATGTCGTCGTGATATTGTTGAAACTTTAGAAAATATTGGTTTTGAAGTTGAAGCAGCTCACCACGAAGTAGGTGACGGTCAACAAGAAATCGACTTTAGATTTGATGATGCTTTAACTACTGCCGACCGTGTTCAAACATTTAAGATGGTTGTTCGTGAAGTAGCAAGAAAGCATGGTTTGTATGCTACATTTATGGCTAAGCCTGTAGAAGGTCAAGCTGGAAATGGAATGCACACTAATATGTCTTTATTTAAAGATGGTAAAAACGTATTCTATGATAAAGATGGTGAATTCCACTTATCAGATACAGCTCTCTATTTCTTAAATGGAATTTTGGAACATGCCCGTGCAATTACAGCAATTGGTAATCCAACTGTTAACTCATATAAACGTCTAATTCCTGGTTTTGAAGCTCCTGTTTATATCTCCTGGGCTTCTAAGAACCGTTCACCACTTGTTCGTATTCCAGATGCAGAAGAAATTAACACTCGTCTAGAGATGCGTTCAGCTGATCCAACTGCTAATCCATATCTTCTCCTTGCAGCTTGTTTAACTGCTGGACTAAATGGTATTAAAGAGGCTAAGAAGCCAATGGCTCCTATTACTTCTAATGTTTTTGAAATGTCTGAAGAAGAAAGAGCTAAGAGAGGTATTAAACCACTTCCATCTACTTTGCATAATGCTGTAAAAGCTTTTAAGGCTGACCCATTAATTCAAGAAGCTTTAGGTGAACACTTGACTCAAAGCTTTATTGATTCTAAGAACCTTGAATGGTCTAAGTACACTCAATCAGTTTCTGATTGGGAAAGAGACCGTTACATGGGCTATTAATTAAGTTAGATAAACTACTAGTGTCTGGGAAAAAAGTAATTTTCTAGACTAAAAAAGAACGCTGAAGTTCATTT